>DAINBV010000046.1:0-44556 GCA_036732725.1 Geobacteraceae bacterium
TGTCCGATTTCTCATTGCCGACGGCGCAAAAACAGTCCGATGCGCAGACCGCCAGCCAATGGATAAACTGGCTGCAGCGCTACGCCCAGGAAGATAACCGCTGGTTCTCATGGGTTGCCTTTAACGGCACAACGCTTGCTGACAGCAATAAGAGTGACTTTGCGCGCCGCTACGGTCGCGCGGCTGGCGATGTTGATGCTCAGATAGGCCGCGTGCTTGATGCGCTTCGCGAGTCGGGCAAGCTGGACAATACCGTGGTGATCGTGACCGCGGGCCATGGCGTGCCTTTAGGTGACGAGACGAAGAGTATGAGCTGGTCTCGCCCGAATCTGCAGGTTCCGCTGGTGATCCACTGGCCAGGCACACCGGCGCAGCGCATCAATATGCTCACCGAGCATAAAGATGTGATGACAACCCTGATGCAACGCCTGCTGCACGTCAGCACGCCAGCAAACGAGTATTCGCAGGGGCAGGATCTCTTCAGCGCCGCGCGCCGCCACAGCTGGGTGACGGCAGCGGGGAATAATACGCTGGTGGTGACCACGCCGAAGCTGACGCTGGTGCTGAACAGCAACGGGAATTATCAGACGTATAATCTGCAGGGTGAACGGCTGAAAGATCAGAAACCGCAGCTGAGCCTGCTGCTTCAGGTCCTGACGGATGAGAAGCGCTTCATCGCTAACTGATTAATAATAAACCAGTTAGCGACAGATTCCCTTGCATTCAAAACGGAATCGAGTAGTATTCTTTTTATGCGTCGGCACGTAGCGCAGCCTGGTAGCGCACCGTCATGGGGTGTCGGGGGTCGGAGGTTCAAATCCTCTCGTGCCGACCAAAAACACATTGAAAACCAGCTTCTTACGGCTGGTTTTTTCATGTTTAAAATTTGTACGGGGAATCATTGGGGAAAAATGGGGGAAAAACCCCCGACATTTACACGCTACATTACAGGCGATTTATCGTCTTTTACTTGGTTAAGTGTATGTGTAAGAACGCCGTGTACTGTTACGTCATTCAGAGCTTCCCCTTCTATCGCTTCACCATCTTGAGTGACCAGCGCGCGGCCCATTAGCTTCACGAACTGGTTTCTCCCGTCCATGCTAACCAGCAACGTATCCCCTCCTTCTGGCTTCAGACTGACGTTAATAACGGCCCAGCCGCATGAAGTTTCAATAACCCGGCAGTTGTTATCTACACCGCAGATAACATCTATCGTCATGCGCTGCTCCTGGTAATCCATGGCTGGCGATGGAAATCCCATTAGAAAACCCTCCCCATGTTACGCAGGATCCAGTATCGGTTCTCACTTCCGTTCGTGGTCTTATCGGCGAAGTCCGGCTGGTATCGCTCGATCCATGAATTTGCATCCGCCTGGCTGAAATGCCAGTGCCTCTCCTGCAGTTCATCGATGAATTTGTCTGTATGCAGGCAGAGATAGCCCTTGGGGTTTTGCTGTATGGCCGCAATAAAAGCAGCACGAATATCCGGTTGACGAGGCATGAACACACCCTCACTCACTTATTGACTGTATGCATATACAGTAGTATTTTTATAAAAACAGATCAAGCACAGGCAATTTTTCACTTATAAGAGGATCGGTATGTTTGTTGAACTGGTTTATGACAAGCGAAATGTTGAAGGGCTCCAAGGGGCCAGAGAGATCATACTGGCCGAGCTGACGAAGCGGGTGCACCAGATTTTCCCTGATGCCGAAGTGAAGGTGAAGCCGATGCAGGCAAACGGCCTGAATAGCGACGCCAGCAAAAGCGATCGGGAAAAACTGAACCGCATGCTGGAGGAAATGTTTGAAGAATCTGATATGTGGCTGGTTTCTGAGTTCCCGACCGTTCGCCAGGTTGGCCGGTAGATATTGTTCGGGTAATATTCCCGACGTTTGCTCGGGCATGAACACTGAGCAATCAGCCGCCGCCCATTCTTGCATACAATGGGAGGCGGCTTCCTCACCTGGTGCCTGCGTAAATTATTTACGAACCTGACTTGCTAAGCTCAGAGGCAGCTTTCACCGCTTTAATAACATCACGAGCCTTGTCCGGATCGTTAAGCGCCAGTTCCACCAGATTGAAGAGTTCTTTGATTGCTTCAGTATGGTAGGCGGCAGCCACGCCTGATGTATCAAGAAATTTAAAATTCTCAATCACCGCACCGTCGCTAAACTTGCGGTCTCCATATGATTTGACAGCATCCGGACACCACTTTTCAACATCCTGGGCTATAAGGCCAACGCCTCGTCCGCCATCCTTAATATCGTAAGTCACGCCACGCATAGCGAGTACTGCGGGAAGAGGCTTGGCTACAGCCTCAATATTCGACTTGTGGCGCTCGTCAGAACCATTAACCCAGGGTCCTTGCGAAGTAGCTGATCCATCGAAATTGAATGCCCAGTATTTTTGTGTGGCTGGTCCATAGTAGTAAATTGTATAAGCCAGAGTGTCCGTTCCTGACCCGCGAGTAATTCCTGCAACCCAGCTATCGCTGTACCATTTGTACTGAAATGCGCCTACATATCCTGTTGACGGTGTATCTCCATCACCCGAGATTGTAAGTATATTGTTATCTCTGCCTGCCCCCTGTTGCACCTTTCCCTTTAATACGAATCCCTTGGAGAGATCAACATCAAGCCCACCATTGGCGGAAATAACAGAGTTAGCGTCAGCAGCAATCGGTGCGTTTTTTAGAGTTATGCCGCCCAACATGGTACCACCGGATTTAGACAGCCCCCCAAGCGCACTCAAGGCAGCCTCAGCGCTCGTTTGTCCTGTGCCACCCTGGGCAATCGGAATTGCTCCGTTGCTCCCTTTCTGTGCCAGCTTACCGATGCCAGGGATGGTTACGGAGGTGCCGTTGATGGTTACAGTGATGCTCTGATTGGCTGAGGTGGTGGCGAACGTCTCCCACGCGCCAATGTTTTCGTCATACTCTTTGATGAGCTGCGACATCGCCTGTGCCAGCCCGTCGACAGAGATATTGTCGGACACCAGGATTCCATACTTCTGACCACTCAGTGCCGGAGAGGCAGCAGGTGTAACCGTCATCGATGTGGAGCTGTCCACGCTTGAAATCTGGAAAATTTGAACCGGGTTCGACATGACGATAATCGTCTGTCCAGCGCGAACCTGGCTGGCAGGCGCCGTCCAGTTCGTGCCGGTGCCAGTTGCGGTGTTTCCGTTAACGGCGATGGTGCCAGTGTTATAAAGCATATTTTCTCCAGGCAATAAAAAACCCCGCCGGGGCAGGGTTGATATTCAAAATAGTCGACTGATTTTGACGAGTGTATTTATCGCGGAACAGATGGGAGGAAGGATTCAGGCTTAACTTAATGACGTACCCTGTGGCGTAACGATCGCAATTATAGGACTTGTCAATATTCTCCCGCTCCCCGAAGCGCTGAGAGTGATCGTTTTTGCCTCACCCGCTGCAAGGTCGTAAGAGTAACCAAACGATTTTCCCGCAGTACGGTCTGCTTGTTCCTCACCGTTAACAAAGAAACGACAGCCCGCTGTGTACTCATTTATATTGAAAAATATTGATAGCCTGACTGGCAGTCTTGAGTTTCCTCCATAATTAATATTAAAGCTTCGGTTTGCGCCTGCTTCTTTACTAAAGGCAGAATACATTTTGGACTCTGAGATATTACCGACAATTTTGTTTGCATAAACGGTACCCTGAAAATCTCCGTCTGTAGCATATACAGTCCCCCTGAATTCGCCGTTCGTGGCGTAAACCGTTCCTCGCACGGTTACGTTATTGAAAACGGCATAACCGGATTTGTTGATGTGCCAGCCAACATTCCCGGTGCCGTCCCAAGTTGTCGACTGGATGTAGTTGCCGAGTTTGAGGTTGCTGATTGTCCCGTCACCAATGACCGTGTCGCGGATTATGGTTTGCCCGTTCTGAATAACGAACGGTAAAGTTACGGTCCCTCCGGCCATAGTTGTCACGGCGAAGCGATCAGCCAGGAAGATAACCTGCGACTGCATGCCGGATGGCGTATTCTCCACGCCGATCCCCATCCCTGCGGCGTAATACTGCCCGTTGCTGGAAACTCCAACCTTGATGTTATACATCGCGCTGAGGTCGCCATTAACGTTCGCTATCGCCTGAGCGTTAGTTGTGATGGCTGAGGTATGCCCGTTCACCGTCGCCGTTATGCCGTTTATCTGCGTGGCCGTAGCCTGCTGATAGTCGGAGAACGTCTGATTCAGGCTGTTGATGGATGCCTTGTTGCCGTTGACGTCCGTCTGCAAGCTCAGCAGAGCGCGCGCCGTTGCCTCCTTCTCGTTAACGATTACCTCATCAATACGATCCAGCTGCGAACTGTTACCGGCGACCGATGCAGACAGGGTTTTACGCGCAGCCACCTGCGCCAGCCCGTTCTGGATAATAGCAATGGCTGAGTTCTTCAACCCGCCCGTCATGCCGTCCATAGAAACGCTGATATTGTCGACTCGCTGGCCCAGGGCGGTATCAGCCGTCGCAACGGTCTGCTCAAGCTGACTGAGTGAAGACGAAACATTCCCGACCGTGCTGGAAAGCTCATTAACGCTGGTCTGAACCTTCCCGACGTCCTGGGCATTTTTGGCGATATCCTTCGCCTGCTGCTCCAGTTCGTCGTTGGCCTGTTTGATATCGTTAGCCATGCCAGCAATTTTTTCATTGCTGTCCACTGCATTCTCGATCAGGTCTTTGAACGTTTCCGACTCATTCATATCCTTCAGAATGTCATTGGTTATTTCGCTGACATCTATCGAGGACGTACCCATGACCCAGTCGGTCCAGTCCCCGGCGTTACCGATACGGTCAATCAGGCGCGCGCGGTACCACTGGCGAACGCCGGCAGGCATGGGGCCATGCTGATAATCTGCAGCCGGGTACGGCACCAGGACCAGCAGTTCAGGATTGGCGTAGTCGGCAGTTGTGGCGCGCTGAATCTCTGTATAGGCCGTGTCACCTGAGCCATCCGGAAATTTCCAGGTCAGGTCGATATGCCAGACCACATCTTCGGTCGCCAGGAAGTTGAGCGGAGTACCCGGTTTTCCCGTTTTACCGGAGAGATAAGTTGTTTCACCGTATCCCCATGGTGACGACGTATCCTGCGCATTCAGCGCCCGGACGCGCACGTCATAGCTGCCCGAATAAATGCCCTGAACCGAGAAACCCTGCGCGCTGGTAACCGGAACGTTTATCCAGTCCCCGTTGTCCTTACGCCACTGGGCAACATACCGGATTGCGCCCTCTACCTTATCCCATGACACGTCCAGGCTTGCTACAGTCAGCCCCTGAGACACATGATCGCTCTCAGTCACCACGATATTCTTCGGAGCAGACAGGACGCTTATCGGCGTGACAGTGATCGGGGGCGACTCGACCCGAACACCGTCATCGATGTAACGATATTTGTTTGGATCGTGCTGAACGGCCGTAATAGTGAAACCGCCTGTGCTGTCGTCATTAGCCGCGATTGAAGTGACCCTGAAGTACTGTATCGCGAGGTTATCACTGTCTATCGCCCACACAGCACCGGCGGCAGGTGCCTGACTGAAGGCCGTAGCCACCGTCACCGTTATTTTATCGGCGCTCACAGCGCTGATTGTCCGCGTCTGGGCTTTTCCATCTGGCAGGTTAACCACCAGCCGGTCTTTCGCCGCGTAGTCTATTTCTCGATCCAGCGTAATCTGGCGGCCGTTGACCGCCACTATGCGGCCACCATTCTCCTTGCCGGAGCGGAAAGGATCGGCGACACCGATAATTTCAGCGGGCAAAGGGATATAACCGTCCAGCCCCACGCCAAACGATACAGTGCCGTCTTTGGCATTGGAGAGTAATACCCAGCGACCGCGCCGGTGCGCTTCACTTTGCGAGGTGCAGCCGATTGCGGTCAGGGACGTCTGCCGGACGTCGTAACGCTCTACCAGCGCAGAATCGTAGACCCCCTCAACGGTATCGCTGTAATGGTTCTGCGGATCGGACCAGGACACCAGGCAGGAGCTGTAGCGATTCTTGTATGAGCCGCCCGCATAAGTAAACAGCCCATCGATAACGTTTGAGGCGTTATAAACCCAGTCAACATCGTCCTGCGGGACGTCTGCCTGGACATAAATCTGATCGTTGCCCCAGAACGTTATTCCACGAAATACCGCGGCGAGATCGTTAAGTACCTGCCAGGCGTCCTCCTGGGCCTGAATGAAAACGTTGCAGGTGAAACGCGGTTCGGTGCCACCGGCGCCGTCGGAAACCATTTCGTCGCAATATTGGGCGATTGAGTACAGCGACCACTTATCCACCATGGATGCATCCGCGCGCGTGCCCATGCCGTAAATTTCATCCAGAACCAGATCGTAAAATATCCAGGCGGGGTTATTGGACCAGGCCATTTTAAACCCGCCGGACCATGAGCCAGAATAGGTTCGGGTTGTCGGATCATAGTTATCCGGAACCTTTATCAGCTTGCCCTTTATCTTACAGGTCACCTTCGGCGCGCTGCCGTTGAACTGGCTGCTGTCCACTTCGACATACAGTAGCGCGGTCAGAGGATAACGAAGCTTGCTGTCGATGACTTCCGCATACGAAAACACCTTGAAGGCGTTGACCAGTTTCGAATTTGATCCGCTGGCATCAGCCGTAATACGTCTGACCCTGACAGACCAGCCGGACGTGGATTTTGGCAGATCGATACGGTGGTCACGCTGATATTCCGTCGTGGTCTTTCCGTCAAACTTGCCGTTTACAACCGTTTTCCAGGCGCCGCCGTCCGTTGATAAATCGATCGCATACTCGGTAACCGTGCCCACCATATCGCCATTATCTTTATAGAGATACTGGACCGGAAGGCTGAGCTTGATGCGGATGGCATCCAGGGAAAGGTTGGTAAACTGGCGTGTCCAGGGCGCGGTGGTGGTGACAGTTGTGCCCACCGCCAGCTCGTTATCGACCTGGGGCATCCCGGCAATATAGGTCTGGTCCTGTGTGCCCTTACGGAACTCCCATTTCACGCCGCTGAAGTTGTATTCCCCGCTGTCGTTTGCCAGCGGCGTATCGTTGAGAAAAATATTCTGAGCGGTCAGGTCGCCCTGTATTTCTCCCTCAGAAACGGCAATGAGCATTTTTAATTTTGCGACCGACAGCAGATCGTCAGGTTGCTCAACCGGAGTATGTGAACTGCCACCTCCCCCTTTGGCACCCTGCAGGATGGTTTCTTGTTTAAGAAGCTGCATTTTTTCACCCATAAAAAAAGATGCCGAAGCACCTTTAAGTTAGTGGCCGCTGGCCTACTGCTGATCGCTCGAGTACATACCGGCGCTGACTATCGCTCCCCCTGCCTCGATCAGACCGTAGGCCAGGGGGACAGGATGCCCCATAGCGACCGTATTGACCGGCGCCCCGAAGGCGTAGTTAGGCGTATTGTCCGTGCTGGAGGATTTACCCGCGCCGAAGGATGGCTGGGGCGTGAGCATCTGGACAACGCCACCCAGCATCATTGACACCCCGACCCCGGTCAAAATTGACGTGGCGCTGATGGCTGTTGCACTCATCGCAGCCCCCCAGGCTGCCATACTCGCACCGGCGGTAAAGAATGCAGCGACCAGCGCAACGGCACCGACAACTATCTGCAGGACGCCTGAATTTTTGGCCCCCTCATAAACGGGCACGATCCGGTACACGCTTCCACCGCGGGTCATATCAAACTCTTCCAGCCCGATATTGTTGTCACCGTTAAAAAAGGCGAAACGGATCCCCTTCATATGAGCTTCCGACATATATTTTTTGAATCCGGGAACCTGAGAACACATGGCCCTGAGCATTTCGCGCAGATCGGCAACATCAAACTGAACGCGTTTACCGAATTTTTTAGCCATTTTCCCTTCGAGAATAAGCGTCTTAACCATGCATTCGGTCCTTATGCCTGACCACCCGGACCGTTCTGTCGCGATAATATTTTCCATAAGGCGTTCGCGAAGAAAGATGCCCGAACAGATGATGGAGAATGATGTTGTCACCTACATATACCGCGGCGTGATTAGTCACCGATGCCTGCACACTCATCATGATGATGTCACCGGGCTGCATTGCACCGGCGGCAATCTCAACGAATTCCTCGCGCTCCCAGTTGTCGTCGTAGAGCCGCTCCTTGCCGCTCTCCCACCATTCGTAGGGTACCGAATAGTCCCCGAGAACAATGCCGTATTCGCGCAGATAATATTCACGGATTAACGACCAGCAGTCCGCGTAACCCAGCACCCACTGCCGCCCGGCATAATCCCGGTCTTCACGCGGGGAGATCGTACAAAAGTCCCCGTCCGGCCAGGACATGATCCCCCACTCAATACCTGACCAGTCGCACTGGATCCGGTCCAGTTCTGAGGGCACCAGCCGAACCACATCCGGATGGGAATGAATGAGCATGATGATCTCACCGCGCGCGCGGGCAGCGAGCTGGTCTTCCGGGGAGAGCGTGAATGTCTCCTCGGGTTTATCGGCAATGTTGCGGCAGGGAATATAGATTTGCTGCTGGCCTGACTGAACAATCAGGCCGCAGGCTTCTTTGGGGTATTCAGCAGCGACGTGCTGACGGATAGCATCCAGCAATTTTTCACGCATTTTTATTTCCCCTGCAGGTTTGCAGCCGGAAAACCGCCGAACGGCAGCGGCGCGTCCGGGCCGTGACGCTCCTGACAATCCTGCCGCCGGCCGCCACAAACATCTTTCGACGGGTCATCGGTCGGCGTACCGTCTTTGGTAAAGTATTTCGTGCCGTTGTAATCGCATCCGGTCCCGCTTCGGTACCAGCCCCGCATACACCAGGTGCAGACAGGCGTAATCTGCCGTGTCGGCAGCTGCAGGCTCTGAATATCGAAAGGAGAACACAGCTCGAAATCAACCTGTACCCGCGTCTCTGCGGTTTTAGCATTGACGTAAAAGAGCTGAACGCGCTCATCGGCCGGGCTGGCACCCGGATTACCGTTTTTCCAGTTGGCGGCATCGAGATACTTCGAAAGCGTGGTATGGATTTTGACCTTAGCCCTGACCATATCGTCATATTCAAGACACAGCGCGGTGACATAGTTTCCGACGTTCCCGACGGACAGCGTGGGCGTTGGCTGGGAACCTGTACTCGATAACTCCATCCCCTTCAGTTCGTAGGGATGGGGATCGTACTGGTTTCCCTGCCAGATAATGGCGGGCAGATTTGCTGCGGCGAAGGCTGCCCACCCCTCTTCCTGAATATTGTGCGCATGAAAACGCAGCACCTGATCCATACCGAATTCAGTGCCGTCGATCTCAATCAGCTGAATAACGCTGCCGGGCTCAAGCTGTTGGATGTCTGCCGTAAAACTCATACTCCCCCCATAAAAAAAGCCGCCCGGAGGCAGCTTTCAGTGTTTGTCGAGAAAATCAGGGCGCGAACGCCTGTTCAAAAGTGAAGGCCACAGTGGCTTTTTTCCCGGTAGGGAAAGAAACGCTGAACGAATCGGCCTTCATTCTGAACAGCTTTTTTTCACCCCATGGCGTGGTCCACCAGAACGATGTAGTAACGTGAGACATCAGAAAAGCGCGCAGCGCAGCCGCCTCCTGTCTGGTGCCCGTCCAGTCCAGGTTCCACGTTTCCTGTTTGTCGTTGATCCCCATCCCCGCTATCTGTTTGTAGCCATCCCCGAACTGGGCCTGCAGCGTTCGGGCTGTTTCAGTACCCTGCGCTGTTTTTCGCGTGCGCCAGGTAAACGTGTCCGTCACCGTGTCCTCCTCGAATAAAGCACGCCGCCTGCGGACATTTCTTTTTTCAGTCGCTCGGTGATTGTCTGCTGAACAATCGCCTGCAGCTGTTTCGCCGTCCCCGTGGCGTTCGCCTGATTTATGCTCCCGTCACTCCCCTGCTGGCTGATGCTGACTGGGGCATAAACACTGATCCCGCCCATGCCAGCACCGGCTGCGCTACCGCCGCCGACCAGACCACCCGAGGCATACCCGCGCATCAGGCGATAGAGATTAGCCACGCCGATGCGGCTGGTTGATTCTTTGGTGAAGACGAATTCCCCGCGGTGAACGATACCGGCTGGCTCGTACTTGCCGCCGTGCCCGGTAAAACCGCCCACGTCAAAACCCTGTGGCCGGTATGACGGGACCGCGAATGACTGACCTGCAGAGGAGGTTTTCGCCCCGCCGCTAACCCAGCCCATTGCACTCTGGATGGTGTAAGCCACCAGCAGCTGGTTGATAACGGACACAATCATTTTAAGGATCGAACTGGTGAAGTCCCTGAAGCTCGCCTTCCCGGTTGTCGTCAGGCTGGTAAGCTGGCCCGCCAGCCCGCTGAACGTAGCCTGCGAAATCTGCTGAACAGAGCTGAAAACGTTTGTCGCTGAATCCTGATACTCAGCCCAGCCCTGTTTCGCACCAGCCAGCCAGTTTGCGCGCAGCGCATCTTCCTCCGCAAAGGTCGCTCGTTGATCTTCAAGAACCTTTCGCTGCTCTGCCGGATTGTAGGAATACGCTTCGCTGAGACGCTTGAGGGTTGATTCTCTCCCTGCCTGTCGGCTGGATACACCTTCTGACTGAGCCTGAATACCGGCCCTCGCCGCACTCTGCTGCTGATGGAATTTAGCCGCCTGATCCGCAAGCTGGTTGAGCTTTTGTTGTTGAACAACCTTATCGCCCAGGTCGGCCAGCTGCCGCTTGTACTCGAGCGTTTCTTCCTTGTGCGCCAGCAGAGATTTTTCCTGTACCGTAAGCTGACGACGCCCCGCGGCCTCCTGCAGAACGGTGAACTGATTTTCAGTCTGCCAGAGATCCTGACGCTGTTTGCTTATGACGTCGTTCACGCTGGTATGCTGCTCGAGCGTTTTAAGCTGGGCCTGAAGGGTGAGAAGTTCGGCCTGCGCCTTTTCCTCGGCCTTGTCTCCGGCGGGCGTTGAGTAGCTTTTGCCTTTCGGCGTTTTGGGATCCTTCCACTGCTTTTCAATCCCGGCGCGGGCTGCGGCAATGTCCTTTTCAGTCCACAGCGTGGCGACACCGTCTTTCGCATCCTGGCGGTTTTTCTCAATAAGCTGGCTGAGCTTTTTCTCTGCAGAAGCCCGCTTTTCTGCCGCCGTCGCGCCGGACTCCACCAGTTGGTTAAACTGCTGCTGGTTGCGGATTGCCTGAGCCTGCTGGTCCGTCCGCATTTTTTCCCGCGCGGCTGCCAGCCCTTCCTGGGCGTATTGCTGATCGGCAAGATCGTAAGCCTGCTTTTTCAGCTCCACCTGCTGGCGCGCGTTTCTCAACCTTTCCGCATCAGCTTTCTGCAGAACGTTGTTACCGGCATAATCCGGGTCGACCTTAAGATTGCTGGACAGCGCGCGGTACTCTTTCTCTGCTGCCTGCCATTCAGCAAAAGAGTCCTGGCGCTTCATCGCGGTGTCAGGATTCCGCCCGACGCCCAGCATCGCATCCCACGCACCGGAGGCGGCATTCTTCACCCAGTTCCAGGCTTTTTCGAGGGATCCCAGATTATCCTCGACCGCCCCGGCGCGCTGAATGACCGCGTCGGAATATGCCCGCATGGCCAGCTCGGCGGCCTTCTGAGAATCCCCCAGCGCCTGAGCAGAAGCTATCTGTTCATACTGGGTGGCTGTCAGAAAGTGAAGGGAATCGTTAAGCGTAGCGACCGCATTAACCGGATCATCCTTCAGGCGTTTAAACTGATTTATGGTTTCGTCGACGGCCTGCCCGGTAGCCTGCTGCAGCCTGGCGGCAACATTGCTGACCATGCTGACGTCATTGCCGCTGAACGCGCCGCTGCCAACGACCTGCGCCAGCACGCCTGCAGCGGCATGCTGCGTGATGCCATTACCGGCCAGCGAGCGCGCCAGCGCCTGAAGCTGCCCTGACGTTTTCCCCGCGTAGTTCCCGGTCAGGATCAGCTGCCTGTTAAATTCCTCAGACTCTTTGCTGCCGTCATACCAGGCCTTACCCAGCCCGAATACCGCCGCGGCAATCCCACCAACCATGCCAGCGATCCCCAGGCCGCGCAGCGACAGCAGCTGGTCTATCCATCCTGCCCGGTTCGCCAGCGTGATCCCGGAGCCGCGCAGCGCACCGAAGTTACCGCGCATGACCTCGCCGATAAGTACCCCCAGCTCCTGCCGGGCAGCAGCACTTTGCAGCCCCAGACCGTGCGTGGCCACTTTGGCAGCTTCAAGCTTGCGGATATAGACCTCAGCCGCATCGCTGGCACCGACCTGCGCCGCCTTCATGCGCAGCAGCTCGGTACCGGAGAGCTTTTGCTCTGCAACCTGTTGCTTCAGCTGGGCGAGGAATCGCGTGCGCGCTGCAGCCGATTTTTCCTCCACGATCTGCAGTTCTTTTTGCCGGGCCGTGGTGCGGGAAATAAGGGCGAGATAATCCTGCTGGGTGATATTGCCCTGTGCCCTGGCTGCGCGAAAGCGCGCCTGCACGTTCGCAAGCGACTGTGTTTCACCATTGAGCTGGCGAACGCCGTCAATCTGGCGGAAAAATGATGCCGCCAGTTCATCCTGTCGACGGGCAAGCGCTGCGGCCTGCCCGTCATTCTCACGCATGCGCTGATTAAGCTCGGTCACGCGGCGGTGAGTTTCATCAACGGACCTGGAAACGTTCTGCCAATCTTTGGTCAGCCCTTCCGTTGCGGCCGACTGGCGGGATTTCATATCTGCGGCAGCCGCCGCGCCAGCGTCGCCCACGGTTTTAAACGCAGCCGCCTGCCGCTCGGAAACGCGCTGCATTCGCGTCTGGACTTTTTCAGAGTCCTCAGCCATCCCGGTTAGCTGGCCCTTTATGCGGGCAACCTGCTCACTAAACGTGGCGCTGTCGACGTCAAGGTTGATGACCAGATCGCTAATCTGCTGGGCCATATCGGATACCTCCTGTTATCCCCTCAGCTGCGGCCATAAGCGCATCATCATCCGGCTCGTCATCGCTGATGACGATACCGGAAGGAGAAAGCAGGCTGAAATGTGCGGGGGTAAGTTCCGGGTCGCGGAAGAAAAGAGTGGAGATGGAATAAAGCAGCTCTGAGAAATGCGCATCGAGCTGCGCGTCCTGAAAATAATGCTCCCGGTAGAACTGGTGCCAGTCGCCCAGCTCACTGGAAGTCATTCCAGCCAGCATGGCGCGCCAGTCGGGTCGCCCGAACTCGCGCGCCAGATTCAGGACAAACTTCAGCTCGCTGGCAAGGGCTTTTCCGCCGTAACGGGTTCAGCGCTTTCGGCCTCCACTGAGACATCCGGATCGGCAACGTTGTCATCCTCAACAGGAACGAGCATGCCGGAGAGCAGCTTTATTTCCATTTCTGCTTTACCGATCGCCTCCGGCGGCCAGCCGCTAAGCACCTGCTGAAAAAGCGTTTCCACATCCGTGCCAGCCGGATCGTTATGCCACAAAGACATCGCGATCAAACGCGCACCGCAGCGAATATTTGAGCCTATCAGCCTGGCCGTCATTTCCTGATCGCTGATGCCGTCGCTGTCAGCGCTGACGGCCTTTTCCTCTGCGGCCATAAACGTGATGTACTCAATACGCTGCAGCGCCGACAGCTCGAAGATGGTCAGGGATTCTGTTTGCCAGGTGAACTTATCTTTTTTCAGAAACATGCGTCCTTCCTTACGCTGCAGTTACGGTGACTTTGCAGACCGCAACGAAATTACCGTCGCTGGTCATAACAATAACGTCAGCGGTGCCTGCCGCCACGCCGGTGACGGTGATCGCGTTGCCGCTAACGGTGACCGTTGCTTTTGCCCCGTCGGAGGTTGCCACGCGGAACGAGGTATCTGAGGCACTGGCAGGGTTAACCGTCACATTGAGCGTTGTGGTTGCGCCGACGGCCACGCTTGCCGTGGCTTTATCGAGCATAACGCCGGTCACGGGGATATTCGGGGTCCCGCTTTCTTCTGCCAGCTCCGGCTTGCCGGTATTGGTGATTTTCGCTGTACGGGTAATGACCTCTTTTGCCGGAATGGCTTTACCCAGGCTGCTGCACCAGCCGCGGAAAACGTCGACGGTACCGTTCGGGTATTTGATTTTGTAATAGCGTACTGAGCCATCAATAAACCATGCGACAAGGTCTTTTTGCCCTTCTTCGCCCGGCTTCCAGGCGAGGGTGAACGAGGTATCGCCAGCAGATTTTGCCCCCTGGGCCGTCGCGTTCCAGTCGGCATCCTCGTCGTCGAGGTAAGTGTCGTCATACGATTCGGCGGTCATTTCGCCCGGCGTCAGGTCTTTAATTTTCGCCAGACGGTTCCAGTCGATATCCGAGAGTGGGTTAGCGAAAGCGTTGCCCGTTCCGGTGTAAAGCCAGAGGGTGGTACCGGCACCTTTTACGGGGGCCAGTGGGTTTGGAGTAGGCATAAGTACCTCTTAAATTGAATAGGTGATTAAGTACGTGAAATCGACTGAACCCCAGGTGGCCATTTCATCATCCCGCTGATAGTCATAACCCTGCGGGATGAACGTCTCGACCAGTTCGGTAAGACCCGGGATGAAGGCCATTGCCGGATACACTTTCTCTTCCATCCAGGAATCAAGCGCGCTGTCGGGGCTGGAGGCTTTAAGAAATACCTCGATGTGAACAACCGCCTGCCACGAATCTTCGTCAAGCGAATCGCCGGTGTACTCCGCGTCAGAAAGGTATACAGCCACGGCAGGGAGATCCTGCTCTTCAAGAAAAACAGGGCGCCCGTCAAACCAGGTTACCGTGTCGGTGATCTCGGCTTTCAGTTTTGCCAGAATGGCTGCACGAATTGCGCTGTGTCTGTTCATCGCTTCAGGTGGATCCTCAGTTGGTTTTTCAGGGCTGCGGAAAGTTCTTTGGGCATATCGCTTTCAATAAGGCGCTTTGAAATAGCGGTGAATGCCACGGTGAGCGGTGTCTCAAGAGGAACTTTGACCACATCAATCGGATAACGGGCCTGACCTACGCGCCGCATGACCTGCCAGCGCCCGTTCGCAAGCTGTTGGATAAAAGCGTTACGAAAGGTATAGGGCCCGATTTTAAGGACACTGCCCGCTCCGTATCTGGCCCCTTTTTTACGCGAGAGCCGGACGCGCGCCGTGCCGAGCTTTATCGCAGGAAGATTACCGCGGTTGATTTTTATCGACGCGACCGGGCGATCGTGACGGGCCTTGCGCAGTCGGGAACGCTGGCGGACCAGACGAACCGGAAGCCCCTTTTTCCGGTTATCATCAACTGTTGCTTCTTTCGCTACAGCTTTGCTCCCCTTGCTTATCGTTCTGCTGGCCACCCGATTAAGTGCTTTTGCGGTTGCCTCAGGAACGATTAACCTGCTGAGGCTGTTCAGGTTCTGAATAGCCCTTTCCAGTCCTTTCACAGACATAGCGCCTCCTCATTCGAGATGGATGCGGGGTTTTCCATTGAACATGTCATAGCGGGTAACGGTCAGGTTCTTACCGTCGTAGTCGACGCTGTCGTTTCGGCGTGGCTGGTAAAGCTCAGAGAAAACCACCAGCGAAGTACCCGTTCCCGACAATGGCCCCATTTCCTCGAGTTGCTCGGCTGGAACAACGTCATAGCTGCTGCCATTGATGATCGCTGTCTTTCCCATCTTTTTTATGGTGGCCGCGTCCATGCGCGCCGCCATCCGGTCAAAGGGGTTAGGCATTGATCTTAACTTCAACAACGGTGGTGTTTGCCGCTGCATCTTCCCAGGCGATGCCCGCGGCAACGGCGTCCGTTTCTTCGATCGTGATTTTGCCGTCCTTCAAATACACCTGCGCCCCGGCAGTAACCGCATCTGCGGATAATTTTGGCAGGAGGAAAACCCCCTCAGTAAAACCGTCCCCGGTATCGCCAGCCGGGATATCGGTAATTGCAACCGCGATAAGTTTTCCAATAACAACCGGGTCGCCGCTGTGAACATCGGTTGCACCACTGTTTACCAGAGGGATCGTTTTCCCGTCCTGCGCATAGTTCTTAGCCATAACTTCTCCATTCAGCCCCTCGCGGGGCCGGTTTCAGGTATAAAAAAAGCCCTTACGGGCATCTGTTTGTCAGGACTGTTTTTTTACTGACCAGAGGATTTGGTCATGCCGCGATAGTCCAGCGGTGCAACACCGGCATCAATACGCACTTTCGTGGCGATACCATCAGTGGTGAAGCCTTCCTGCTGATCGATGTACGGCGTGTCGACGCCATTGAGATAAGCGACCTCAATGGTGTCGGTGCCCTTCGCGGCAGCCAGATACCAGGCTTTCGCATCAGCTTCATCCAGGCGGGGTTCGGCAATGACTTCTGCAAAGTTCTGGATAGGGTTAACGATCCCGGCATTGATGTCTGCACCTTTAACACTGGCCGATTTGATGGTCTGATTTGCCAGAGTTTCCAGGGCGACGGGCACCAGCATGTAGGCCGGACGGATATTCAGGGTTCGCTCCCCCTCCTTCTGCAGACGCATCAGCTTGCGGGATTCGTCCAGGCTGGCCACAGAAATTGCGCCCGAGCTCAGGTTTTTGTGATCGGCATGGAACAGCGCCTTTCCGTCTGAGAGTTTCGGGTTTTTGGTCAGAATGGCGTAAACCAGATCGCCAATCGTTGCTTTCGCCGCGCGCCCCATCTTCATCGGTACGTCGGTAAGCTGGTTCAGATCGTCGTTGATGATCGCCTGGCGGGTTACTGAGAAGATTTCACCATACGTGGCAAGCGCGATGGTTTCGCCTTTATCACTGGTAGTGATGTACTTGTACTCAGCCCCTTCGCGAACCTGTCGCAGAGAAGGGAAACCACCCATACCGACACGATGCGCCGTTTTGAAGTCCGACAGCTGGCCTTTTTTGGTCCACTGCTCGAAGGTTTCCTGCGCCTCGTCCCAGCCCTGAATCAGCGCTTTGTTCGCAACATCAAGCAGAATGTTGCCAAAGTCAGAGGTGCTGTGGGTCAGCGCCAGGCCAACCATCTGCATCGGGTTGTAGCTGGCCACGCCGATACCTTTTTCTGTCAGGGCCATACGCGCATACTCGCGCAGCGTCATACCGTTATAAACGTTATCCCGCTCCTGACCTTCGAACCCCGCACGCGCCATCAGTGCCTGGCGAATACCATCCGCAACGAAGTTACCGTTGCCCGCATGAATATGCGGCTGGGTGGTTTTATTGGACGGCGTGGCCGTTTTACCGAGTTCTGCCAGCAGCAAATCTTTCGCCTTATCGACGGAACAATCAGGGTCGGCTACACACTGGTTCTGCAGTTCCATGTGCTTATTGCCGAACATGGCAAAGAGATCGCCGATAGCGTTAACACGAGCTTTCTGCTCAGCCAACACCTGCGCGCGGATCGCATTTTCATCCGGTGCCGGGTCTGTTTTTGCCTGCGGTGCCTGAGGCTGGGTAATAACCGGGTCACGCTGGGTAGTGTTGCGCGGCGGGGTGATCATGTTGCGAATGCTTTTTGGCATTTTTTCAAATTCCTCAATACGTTTTGAATGAATACAGGCCATAGCCTGAAGGGATGGTGTCACCTGGTCGGCAAAACCCAGTTCAAGGCACTCGCGGCCATTCATCCAGGTTTCGTCCTCCAGCATTGCCGCAATTTCTTCGGTGGATTTTCCGGTTTTCTGCGCATAAGCCGGGATAAGAACGGATTCAACCTTGTCGAGAAGATCCGCATAGTCGCGCATATCGCTCGCGTCACCACCAGCAAACCCCCAGGGCTTATGGATCATCATCATCGTGTTTTCAGGCATGATGACCGGATTGCCTACCATCGCAATCACCGAGGCCATGGAGGCCGCCAGACCGTCGATATGCACGGTAATCGCCGCGCCGTGATGCTTCAGCGCGTTATAAATAGCAATACCGTCGAAGACATCACCACCGGGCGAGTTGATATAAAGGTTGATGTGGGTGACGTCCCCAAGTGCCCGGAGATCATTGACGAACTGTTTCGCCGTTACGCCCCAGTACCCGATTTCGTCATAAATAAAAATGTCGGCCTCGCTGTTATTGCTGGCCTGCATGCGGAACCACGAATTACTTTTTGCGCTGGCTTTCGGACGGTGGCGCGCCCGGTTCTTTGGCTTCGGCACTGGTGCCTCCTTTATCATTGGCGGGGTCGGTGTCAAACACCAGGCCCTGTTCACGGTTCTCGTCAACCTCCGCTTTACGGCGTGACTTAACATCATCCGGGTTGCGACCGCTGGCACGTATCCAGTCGGATTCAGTAGCAGCACCGCCGCGGATCTGTGTTTTCCAGGCATTCGCTTCTTTAACGGGATCAATCCACGGCATAACGGGCCCCGAATAAACCGCGTTATAAAGCGAGTCCATATCGATGCCTCTCGGCAACTTGATTTCTCCGGCAGCAATAGCCATCTTCAGCCAGGCCCGGTACATGGGCCGGGTCACTGAACCGATGAACCAGTCCTGAAGAATCAGATATCCGTCGGTTGACTCGACAAGCTCCTGCCGCTGGGCACTGTACGTTCCGTTGTAGTTTCTGGATGTGCTGGAAAAGCTGAGGCGACTGCCGGCGGACACTGCACGCAGCTGTCCGTTACGAAACGACTCGAGGTTAGGATTCGGGCGATCGGATTTAATCATCCCGATTTCCTCCCCGGCCTGCAGCTCGTCATAGAGCATACCGGGCTGAATCATCAGCTCGCGGTCATCGCTGCCGGAATCAGAATCGAAGCTCTGTCCGTCACCTTTTTTGATATACATGCCGAGTGCGGCAGCAATTCTGGCAGCGGTAAGCTCCGAGTCCTCGTACTCTTTCAGCGCGCTCAGACGCATCAAAACACCTGACAAAAGAGACGTTCCACGGGTCTGGTGCAGGCGTCGCGTGAATTTGAGATGAAGCATGTTTTCTGCATCTATCTCTTTGGTATCGAACTGACGCCCGGATACTGGCAGGCTTTTATAGACCTGATATTTTTTCGGGCGCCCCCAGTTATCGACAAAAACGCCCTGATTGAGCTGGGTGGCGGCATCGCTGTTCATCGGCACGAAGTCCGGCTCCAGCGCTTCCAGCCAGAACGGCACGCCAGCAACCGGCTGAAGACCATTTCCGGTACCGCGAACCAGCTGAGCAAATACCTCACCGTCCCGGAGCCACGTTCGCAGCATCAGCCGCTCCAGCATGGGGCGGGTAAACTGGGTTGTCACATCGGGTCTTACGGACCATTCGCCCCACTTTCTGCGGATATCAGTGGCCAGCTTTTTAGCTATCTTCCCGTTAGTCAGCATCGGATGCGGTTCAACTATGATGCCCTTCGCACCCACCACCCTTTCTTCCAGCTTGTCGAAAACGCCAATCACCAGATCGTGGTTGTTGTCCAGCCAGCGCGCCTGCTGCCTCAGTGAAACCGCCCCCATCTGGCTGAGCTGATCGGCTGAACGATTTTCCTTCTGGGCTTTGTGGGTACGCGTTTGCTTTACCGCCTCATACGCCTTAATAACCGCGCGGGCACGCAGGCGTGAGGCTTTCCAGCCTGGTGAAAACAGGCCAATCGCATCATCTAAAAAACTCATCCAAACCTCGCCAGCCTGTAGCCGGGTCGCCCGCGGCGTTTGTTATTGAGCGTTGCCAGTCGTCGCTCCCATTCCTGACGGCCTTTTCTGATTTCCGACAGGTTTTCGAGCGTCATCTGCTGCCCGTTGAAAGTGATTGATTTCCCCTCCAGAACAGACAGCTCGGCTGCAGCGTAGCGGTCGATCATGTTTTGAATATCTGCTGGATTCACACCCAACCTCCTGACGAAGACCACGGATTAGCCTGCTCGGTTACAGGCTTCTCACGTTTTGGTTTTGATTTAGATTTCGGCGCAGGCGGCGGGGATGGCATTTCGCCAGCTTCCGTCTGCGTGTCCTCGATCCACGTTTCCCGCCGTGCCCACTCAGGAGCTGACGGCCATTTGATTTTTTCGTAACCACTAAGGATGGCGAGCGCGTCGGCATAAACGAGCAGGTCAAATGCTTCGTTTGCGCCCCGGCCGGGCTTACTCCATTTACCTTCATTCGAGCGTTCCTCATACGTCAGTTCGTCATAGAACCAGCTGCCCAGCCAGGCGGGGAAATGCACATAGCCAGGGCCGGGTGAATCACGCCACAGCGCATTATTCACCCGGTCTTTAAGGGCATCGGTCTGGAGAAGATAAAGAGGCACATCACCCGCCGCCTGTGCGCGGCGCGTTGATCTGCCCGTGTTGTCGGGAAACGTTCGCTGGATAAGTTTGCTGCGCCTGACGCTGTCCCCCTTGAAGAGGTAGATACGTTTACCCAGCCCTTCACGACGACATCTGCGCCAGAATTTGTAGGCATTATCCGTCACGCCATCTTCACCCCCTGAGTCCACGGCCATCGACATCAGCCGCATGCCCTTTGACGGGTCAGCTGCGAGTGGCCACGTTTTATCAAAGACATCGGTGAGTAAAAGATCCCAATCCTCCGGGTAGCTCGCCGGATCCACCTGTAAGCTTTCCCCGTTGCCGTCGCAGCGCAGCGAATGCCGGATGTTGTAACGGTCAACTATCCAGCGCTCACCCATACTTCCATAACCCGTAATCTGCACAACAAAGCGCCGGTTGCGCCCGGCCTGCACGTCCACGGTCGCAGTGAGAAACTGCACGCCGTCCGGTACCGAACGTTTTGGGACTTCTTCGGCACGCTGCTCAAGCAATTCACTTTTACGCTGCTCCATGCTGGCCCGCGGCAAATAGGGCCTGCCGAAATCGGTGTTGATCACCGTCTTGAGGGTCTCTTCGCTGCGCGTGGATTCATATTCCTGCTCGGCGGTCAGGAACTTATAAATAAGCTGCGCCCAGGTCTGGTAAGCAGCTGCCGGACCTTCCATCCAGAAGGAGGCAATACGGGAACGACGGCCATCACCGCTAACCTGGCCTTTACTGTCGATGGTTTGCCCGTCCCGGAGCCAGACACATTTCATGTTCAGCGCACGCTTCATGTCCGGCGTTATCCTGCCTTTACAGGCAGGGCACTGAAGAAACGCCGCTTCGCTGGCAAGCACAGGATCGCTGCTGTCGCGGTATCCGGTCATATTGTCCATTTCCGGCTGGAAAAATTCGCCGCAATGTGGGCATGGCCAGTAAAGACGACGGCGGTCACCACGGTTATAGAGCGATAAAATTCCGGTGGTCGGAGGGGCTTCATGGGGCGTGGAGCGCCGCCATTTTGTGTCTCTGATATCCCTCCCGGGCGAGCTCTCAACCAGCGTCATCCCGGAGGACATGAATGTCGTGGTACGCTTCGATGCCAGTGAAAAGGCATCCCCCTCCCCGTCGATGTCTTCCGGAAAGCGGTCATAATCCGTCAGCGCCACACTCTTATAGTCCGAGGACGACATGATATTGACGGATGGCCAGCCCAGCTTCAGATAGTTACCGGCGCGGAATGTACGGTCGTAGACGTTGTTATCGTTACGTCTTGGACTTAGCCGGGTTTTAACTTCAGGGCTACAGCGAAAAGTACGGTCCAGGCGTTTTTTGGAATGCTCGCGCGCTTTTTCCTCAGATACCTGAATCACAAGCATATCTGCCGGATCGCAGACAATGTTATAAACAATCCAGCCGTCAATCAGCCCGATGGTTTTACCCGTTCGCGCCGGGCCCACAAACACCACCGCATCGTATTCACGCGATGCCAGGCAGTTCATCGGCTCAATCACATAGGGTGCCAGATCCGGATCCCATGGAACTGAGTTTCCCGCCCCCATTGGCACGCGCATATAAGTACTGACCGCATCGGCCACCGGCATACGACGCGGGGCTCGTAAAATACCGGAAACATCGCGGCGGATGTCCCTGGCGGATGCCCGCTTTGCCATCAGTCCTCCTCAGGCTCTTCCTCCTCTTTTTCAGCGTCCTGCACCCTCTCCGCCATCTGGTCGCGCAGATCATCGATAACGCTTTGCACACGAACTACCGCAGCAGGCGTTAAAGCACAGTCGCGCTCGAGCACATCCGGGAGGGTTTCAAGTACCATGACGACGGCTTTCGCCATCAATGAGAATTCTCGCGCCACTTCATCTGCGGGAATTAACTGCCCCGTATCCTGTTCGAACTTCAGCCTCTCATTCTCTGCTTTCCAGTGGGACAGCCTGTCAGAGGGGGGCATATCATCGATGTTGGCCGAAACGGTAGGGATCATCAGTTCGGTCAGAATGTCGGTCACCAGATAGAGCTTTAACTTGCTGTTGCTGCCCGGAGCAGGTTCAACATTTTTCAGTCGAGCGGCAACCGTCTGACGGTGTACGCCGGTTATCCCTGCCAGCTGGTTGATATTGAGTTTTAAAGTGGCAATTTCCTGGTCCATGATGGTGAACACTTTTTGAACGATTCGACATCTTGCGACAAAGGCCTCTAATTAAATCAGAGACCTGCGCACATGATGATGATGACCCTGGATCCGAAAAACTAGCCGTTTCCCGCGAGCGCGCCGCCCCGTGGCAGGCCACCCCGCCGGGAGGACCCATCAGAAATGCTGGTACTGACGCACCTCACCAGGCTGGCACTAGCGCACGATCTCATCTCTAACTGCGGCAGCAAGTGCCTCCGCCTGTTGAGCCAGGCTGGCTTCCAGTAGCTGCTCGAATACCCTTTTCGGTAATGTGCCAACTTGCTTTTGCTGGCTTGTAAATGGATATTGCTGGTATGGAACACATGGAGATGACCAAATGAAGCAGATTCTTTTTGCGTGGTTTGTTTTAACAAATACCTTTGCCTGCATTACCGCCAGCATTAATGTGAACAACTCGCTAATGCTTGATTCAGCTGTGCCGTGGATTGTTGGAATTTCTCTTGCAGCAATCACTAATTACTTATTGGCTAAAAAACTGAAGAAAAGCGGGTTTCTTTAGCTCGTGCTTAAGGCATTGGTTTATTCACTATTTCAGGCACTGCGTGCGGATGTAGTCCTGTAGGACACTCAGGGATTTTTGGTCGCTGATGATTCCGGATCGGATACCAAGAACGTTTCGTCCAGCAACTGCAGAGAGTTCGACGGTGGCATCATCGCCCATGCTGGCGGCGCCGGCGGCTTGGGTTGAGGCTGACACTGGACAGCGGCCTTTGACGAGCACCCGGCCACCATTATCAAGCTTGCGCTGCAGAGCATCATTTTGAGCTTTTGCATCTGCGAGTTCCTTTGTGTATTTGGCATCGAGTGAGGCAACATCGCGCTGGCGCACCTGCATATCTTTAATGGTGGCGTTAGCCAGGTTGAGATTCTTGGTGGCATTATCGCGCTGGTCTTTGTAGGTGATGGCGTTGTCGCGATAGTGGTTGATGGCCCAACCCATAGCGCTGATTACCACGATAGTTACCGCACAGGTAACTCCAACAATTCGACTCATAGGAGGATTACTCCAACAAAGACAAACCATCCCCAACCAGACATACCGAGACACGTCAGTATTCCCGCCACAATGAAACAAATGCTGCTTGGGCTCATTGGTCTATCCCCCAGCACGCCAGCGCACTTTCCTGATCGCGCCGCTCGACCTGCCCATAACAGCCATTCTTCTGGCCTTTTGTCAGGCGGCAATCACGTCCACCGTCCTTAATCCACCAGCGAATCGCCTCGCATGCCCCGTGGCGGTCACCGGCATTGATGCGCTTGTAGAACGTGGAAGGGAAGCACTTACCCGGCCCGATGTTGTACGGGCAGAAAGATGCGATCCCGGCCTTCTGCGGTTCTGTCAGAGGCACTTTGATATTGCGATCAACCCAGGCTAATGCCTTATCGCGTTCAATAGCGTTAACCTTCCGGCATTGTTCCTCTGTGGCCGTCATGCCTTTAACAACACGCCTGCCATCGATAACGGTCACGCCGTGACATAAAGACCAGACCCCACCCGGATCAACAACGGCCACCAGCGCATTGCCTTCTTTCTCGCTGATGAATTGGTCGAAAATGAGTGGAGCAGATGCCCCTGACGCGATTAGCGCCAGCACTGCTGCACTGAGCTTTGCTTTGTTCGACATCATTCACCCCGCGCAGCTTTGCGGCGATCCGCTTTGATTTGGAAGTACAAACTCGTTAACCACGTCAGCAAGCCAAACATAAGGCTACCGAGCACACCAATGGCCGCCCATTGTGATGGGGAGACTTTATCGAGGAGCTGAAGTAACCAGTACCCGGTGCCCCCTCCAGATGCGCCGTATGCAATACCCGTTGTAATTTTTTCCATTCGATACATGCTCTCACCTCGCGAGCTTGCGGGTGTTGAATTTAGGGAATAAAAAAGGCCGCCTTAAGGCAGCCTGTTATGTTTGAATAGGATTCAGAGAGGTGGTGGTATTGGACCTTTTAGAACGACGGCTTCACCGTTATGGCAAAGATCGAAGCCTTGTGTTAGGTGCCAAACTCCACTGACGATCTTACCAGTCAGCATGTCTTCGGTTTGACCATGCGAAAAGTAAGCAATCTGGACACAGTCATTGTGTCTAATCCAATAATATCCCTCTTTCATAATTCACCTCTCAAATTGTTTCATTTAGAAGTGTATATGACGATGCAGAACCTGGCGGTCGACAAAACGTTTTTTTGAGGATGTGATGCCGGGTGCCTCCCGGTGACTTATCTCTGGTTATCAAAGTCGCGCGCATACCTGCAGATAGCAGTTAACCAGGCGCCCCACCGCTTAGGGGGATTCATCACATGCATAACTTAATCAAGATGCATTCATTCGGTCAATGAGTGATTTTCGTTGCAAAAAAATGCCTGCTCGGACAAGCAGGCATAAGAAGCTAAGTTGGCAAAAACTCAGGGTGTGGTGCCGGGTGCCTCCCGGTGGAAATGTTTACAGCATTAATTTCCGCGCGCTGGTTGGACACTCTGGAGAAATGTCCTGCTGAATCGCCCCTCCGCTTAGGGGGATCCACCACAAAATCGCTTTCAGAAACATCCATTCCGCAGGATGCTTTAGAAGCATATGCATGAGTTGGAGAATACACAATGCAATCAGACAAATATATCCGTTCTGATGCCAATTCCTAGCGGGGTACAGGTTGATCTATAAGGCCCTTTATTTCATTAGCTGTTTGGCTAAATCTATCCTCTTCCAGTTCTACTCCGATGGCCTGGCGGCCCAGTTCAATGGCTGCTTTAACAGTTGATCCCGAGCCCATAAAGAAATCAGCTACCACATCGCCGGGCCGGCTGCTGGCGTTGATAATTTGCCGCAACATATCAGCGGGTTTTTCGCACGGGTGTTTACCTGGATAGAACTGGACTGGTTTATGGGTCCATACGTCCGTATATGGCACGGCAGCTGTCACAGAGAAATGCCGCCGAAGTGATTTGTACTCTTCGAGCAGCTCTGAATATTTGCGATTCAACGAATGCCACAGAGCCACCAGCTGGTGGTGTGGTGTTGCCAGTTCGCCGTTCTGGTGCTTTTCGATGGCTACCTGCGTGAAAAGGGACTGAAGTTTCCGGTAATCTGATTCATTCGGTAATTGCCACTGGCTACCGCTGAACCAGTGAGACACCATGTTCTTCTTTCCAGTCGCATCGGCTATTTGTTTTGAGGATATGCCAAGCGCTTCACGTGCATCCCGGAAATAAGAAATTAGGGGAGTCATTACATGCTGCTTCAGCTCGCTTCCCTTCTCAGCGTACCCGTCGCTCTTTGGTTTATACGGACCCTTGTAATGCTCAGCGAACAGGATGCGCTCTGTTGCAGGAAAGTAAGAGCGCAGGCTCTCTTTATTACAGCCATTCCAGCGGCCCGACGGTTTAGCCCAGATGATGTGGTTCAGGATGTTGAACCGCTCACGCATCATGATCTCAATGTCTGCCGCCAGGCGGTGACCGGAGAAAAGATAAAGACTGCCAGCAGGTTTAAGCACTCGCCAGAATTGTGCGAGGCACATATCAAGCCAGCGAAGATAATCCTCATCCCCTTTCCATTGATTGTCCCAGCCGTTGGGTTTCACTTTGAAGTACGGGGGATCCGTGACTATTAGGTCAATGGAGTTGTCAGGGAGAGTGGCGATGTATTCCAGGCTATCAGCGTTGGCTAACTCAACACTGTTTATATTTACAGTACTTTTCATAGATCAATAAGCGTAACTCTGATAGGCTCTCTTTGCTTTTGCGCTAAAGCAATGGGCCTTGGTTAGCTTGTGACCTGAAAGCATGAGCTGATGGCTGGCCGGGTGCTACAACACCCTCCAGCCGCCCATTTCCACAGCAGATTCCCTCCAGTCCGGAGGCGTTTAATAAAACAGATCAGAATCACTGATAACTCTAACCATCAGCTTTTTTTTCGTTTCCTCGCATATATCCTAATTTATTGATCGAAGTCTCTTACATCCGTATAGGTTTAGCGATAAATGTTAATTGCCAGTTATTGCTGGCTTAAACATTCAATGGAGGAAAAATGTTATCAGCTAAAGATGATGCATTCATTTTAAAATCAGATGGGTCAAAACTTGGTCCCTATAAAGCTAAGTTTGCAGGTGATACGGTCATTGTGAATGACCCAATGGCAGACATCGATGATGGTGATACTGTCATGCGTATCTTGCCGAATGGAAAAGAAGAGCATAAAGAAATTTACAAAGCTAACTTCCACGACCGTGGTATTGCTGGATTTGGCCCTCATTTTCAGCTTAAGGTCGGTCCTAAAAAAACGGTCCCTGCCTTTTCATCACAGCAAATCAATATTCATGGTGGCAATGTTCAGATCGGAGATCATAACCGCCAAGAGATTACCACTAGCATCGAAACCTTGAACAATCTCATTAATAGTTCTCAGGCTACTACCGAGCAAAAGGAAGAAGCAAAGGGGCTGCTGCGCAAGCTGGCCGAGCATCCACTTATTACGGCCATAGCCGGTGGCGCTATCGGTCTTTTTTAAAATACAAAACCCGCTCAGTGGCGGGTTTATATACTTTTGGCAAGATATCAAATTAGCTTCAAATATCGCTTATTTTGTTGCATTTTGCAAGCCCAATTGAGGGAGTTAGTGAAAGTTACCTCACATTTCCGCCACTTTCAGTTCTTGGTACTCTTCGTACCGTGACAAAATTTCGCTTAGTGCCTGGCTGTCCATTTCAGCAAACGACGCTTTGAAAGCCGCCCAGTGGCCTGAATACACTCTAAGCCAGGTGGAACGCTCAACGCTGACCATGCGCGCCAGAGCTGCACCAGCATACTCTTGATAGGTATCGTTATTACGCGAGGCAGCAACTTCTTGCGCCGCCAGCCAAACAAGCCCAACCAGTTTTTTAGTGACACGGTCCTGGATTTTTTTGCCGCTATGCTGACGCTGGAACTCTTCCCATACGTGCTGGCACATTAACCTCTGGTACCGGAAAGCGAGGTCATGCCCATAGCAGTACCGCACCCATGCCTGCAAATGCTCCCCCAGACCATTGACCGAACGACGCCATGCTGAACAAGCGAACTCCGCATCCTTAATAGGCGGTAAAGGTCGGCGACGGCTCCTTGTCTCAATAACATAAAGCGGAGTGGCCAGAGTTTTTACAACCTTCGATCCACTACCTTCCCCACCCTCCATGACGATTTCAGGATGGTGCCGGGGGTATTTATTCTTATCTGCTGGTGGATGCTCACTGAACGCCTGCAGCTGTCCTTTTGTCGATCCTGATAAATCCGCCAGCGCGCGGCGCAGTTCAATCCGCGTATATTCCAGTTCTTGTAAATTCATTATGCTCAGCGCTCCATACAATTACGCTTTTGTTATTACGCCGATCGCCAACGCTCGATTCATAAACCGGAATAGCAGCTCCAGCTGGGTACCGTGCTTTTTCTCGAACGCTGCAACATCAGCATGTAATTTGTCGTGACACTCTCTGCACAGAGGGATCACAAACAAATCGTGGGCTTTAGTGGAGGTACCGCCCATGCCGTGACCAATGACATGGTGTGGATCATCCGCTGGCCGCCGGCAAGCTTCACAGGGCTGGGTTTTAACCCACCGGGTATAGTCCTCATTCACCCACCTGCGGTGTTTTGGGCGCAACATGAATGATTCAGGAGATTCAGGATCCGCATGCAGAGCCAGAACCTTTGGCTGGTCATAGGCCACTTCCTGATTTGCTCCATGCTTTAATTTCGCAGCCGTGACTGCAGGGGTGACCTTCTTCTGCAAAATGCTTTTTGCGGGGGGCATCGGCACAATGTCACTTTCTCGATATACGGATAAAAACGGCTCGTCCGGTAAGCGAAGCGCACGCAGGGCCATCCTTTCCGTGATTGCATCAGCAATGCCTGAATAAACGGCCCACCAGCACAATTCACCGAGGGATAATTCACGCTCGTTGTTATAGCCAAGCGATGACAGGATGGAACTGATCAGCCAGTTAATGAGATTACGCCGGGCCAGCTCTGCCAGCGCCGAGGTGGTTTGATCGCGCAGCTGGTTATCGCAATGCCAACAGAGCAACATTGATCCAGGGGGATGTCGCATCGTTACCAGCTCATGATGGTGATAATCAGTGTGCGGGTACTGGCATTCCTTCACGTTACGCTCTAACCAGGATTCCAACGCGTTCAAACCGCCTGCTGCACGGATAACTCTCTCGTCGGTGAAGAATCCCTCGAGGGACTCATCTTCTGCCAGCGGCTGCCTGGCATCAGGGACGAGCCCCGACGGAAGTCCAGCCATGCTTTTTGGCTGAGGCTCCACCAGCACACGCCCCTGTTGAAACAGAGACATCAGTTCGCTACCCGGCTTTAACACCACAAGCCCCAGGCGCGGAACAGTCTCGGCTGTAAACAGTCCTCTCACGCGGCATGCCCCTTAGCGATGTGTGCCGTCCACAGGCCACCGATCCACTCGATGCCTTTGGGTGTAAAACGTGCCTGGCTAAAGGCGTAGTTAGTTTCGCTCGAAGTGCCAGTTTTAACTTCAAACCGCCCGGCGGCAATGTGCTGGTGCCGCGGTGTCAGCACTCCGCCAAGCCGGTACATAATGTCGCTCTCAATGAGGAACAAGCGAAAATCGGTCTCTTTGGCCTGCAACAGCTTTGCCACCTGGCGGAAAGACATTGAGCCTTTAGCAGTACAATACCGATCGACAAACTCAACTTTCGGCGCGGCAGCGGCTAACTGCTGGGCCAGTTGTTCTCTCTGCTCGGCCAGATCCGCGGCGAGGCGTAATGCCTCCGGCAATGTTTGCGGGACACTTACGGCCTGACTGTTCTCCAGCTCTTGCCAGCGATCGACAACAGCGGCGGTAAATTCTGGCGACAGCCGGGCGACGATCACCAGAGAATCACGTTTGTTGAACCAATACTCCTCGTATGTTTGCCCGTTTTGCGGGTGTGTGTAGGGGGTGTGCGCCAACGGCGCGGTTAAAATACCAGCAGATGCAAGGCGCTCAGCTGAGCGCTTCACATCACCATGTTTGCTCTGCACCAGCCTGGCAATTTCACGGCTGGACATCGTCACAACACCCTTTGCGGTTAACTGATTCATGCTATTTCTCCATATCAGGCGGCTGCACCCGCCTTTTGATTTGCACATAATTCAGGAAGATTTGCTTCTACAAGCGCACGAGCGAACGGCGGCGGTACTGCGTTACCGCAGCGCGCTACCTGCTTGTCTTTGGCGTAACGATTGCCGCGATAGTCCTGATCGATAACGTAGCCGTCAGGGAAGCCCTGCGCCTTATAAAGCTCATGCGGTTGCAGCATTCGCATTCCGATATCGACGATCTGGTACTTAACCCCCTCGATCGTCACCAGCCATTCATCCTCGCTATCACCGCAGTAGGTTTCGAGGAATGTACGGACCTCGCCAACGTGCTGACCACCAGCGGTAATCGTCGGCATAGGTGTATCCATGGTCTGACCGTCGCGGCAGGTTCCGCGCAGCTTCACCAGGTGAGACGCAACTACCGCGTGATGATCAACAGTAGTGACTGAGTGGGCAGGCTCATCCATACCAACACCCGGCCCCGTGTAATTTCCACCATAGTGCTTAGCCAGGAACGCGCTCACCGTTGCAAACTTATTACCACCAGCAGTGACCGTGCCAAGCGGGTTATTCAGTTGAAGAACTCGCGGTTCTTGCCCTGGCCGTTCGCCGTACCCCATCTGGATCAGTGTTGGGGTTATCAGCTGCGATTTACCTCCACCACCTGCAGTAATCGTCGCGCTCGGTTCGTCAGCCCTGTGCCCAACACTGGCGCCAAACTGGCGGGCGATGACCGGCGCAACCAGACACGCGCGGGACTGCTTGAGGATTGTATGAGCGGGTTTATCCAGCGGGCGCGGCTTTGCCTGGTACTCACTGCCGCCATTGCCAGCCAGGAACGGTGTCAGGGCGGACTCAACTACGCCAAGCGCATGCCCATTCCCGCCCGGGCGCGCCGACGTACCAGCGGTGACAGTTGAAACCGGCTCGGTCACTGGCTGCCCGGTGGCCCCGGTGCGGAATTTAGTCAGGTGCGGTACCGCCAGCGCATAGCCGTGGGTTTTCGTGATGGTCTGTAAAGGAGCCTCAATCTCCTGCCCACGGAAACAATCATATTTGCCGTGTGAGGTGGTGTGGTTGCACTTAACGATAAACGGCGAAGCATTCTCGATAACGAAACGCTGGATGCCGCGGGCTATACGTTTGAGCGTATTTTCCGCCAGCGGCTTTTTGCGGTCGAAGATGGACCGGGCCGGGATATTCCAGTCAATGCACTCCGCCGCGGTACGCCATGGCGCCAGCTTGCCGCTTTGTACTTCCAGTGATTTTGGATCCCCGTGAGTCGCTTCAGGCCAATGAATCTTGCGGCCGTCACAGCGCATGACCATGAAGAAACGCTTTCTTATCGTCGGCGCGCCGTAGTCACAAGCGCGCAGCTCACGATAATCGACCTCATAGCCAAGCCCGGCGATCAACTGTTGCGCCTGCTGGCCGTGCGGCTCAATGGCAAGAAATTCGCAAACCTCAGCCAGTGCTGGGTGATTCGCCGCGACACCAGTCGACAGCATGCCGACAAATGCCTCGAATGTTTCACCAGCACGCTCAGGATCCGGGCGTAATTCTTCATCCAGCAGCGGGCCCCATGTCTTAAATTCTTCGACGTTCTCCAGCATCATGACTCGGGGACGTACTGCCAGCGCCCAGCGCAGGACAATCCACGCCAGCCCGCGAATCTCTTTCTTAACTGGCTTAGCGCCCTTCGCTTTGGAAAAGTGGCGGCAGTCAGGGCTAAACCAGGCCAGGCCGACATGTTTACCGCTGGTGGCTGCGCTTGGGTCAACGTCAAACACCGACTCGCAATAATGCAGCGTGTCAGGGTGATTCGTCTTATGCATAGCAATAGCGTTTTCGTCGTGGTTGATAGCGATATCCACGCTACGCCCGATCGCCAGTTCAATGCCGGTACTCGCGCCGCCGCCACCAGCAAAGTTATCAACGATAATTTCACGCATTGACGGCCCCCTGCATGCTGTTGAAGAGACCACCAGCGGTCGTGATAATTTCACTCGTCGGCATACGTTCGAGCCACAGCTGGTTGATATTGGCTTTCAGCTTGTTCTGCTGTGAAACAGGTAGAGCGTCAGCCCCTTCAATCTGGTTAAACACCAGTCCAACCTCAAGAGGCCAAACGCGCGATTCGTTTAACGCCTTGTCCTTTGATTCCTGCGTCTCACGGACATGGGCGCGGATCCCCCGAATATTTGACCATTTGGCTTTATCCAGGCTTTCCATGGTCGCGATGAATTCACTGTGGTTAATGCCGTATTCTTTCGCAGACTCAACGGCAACCGTGCGTAACCGCTCTGACATGTCTTGTTTCACGTCATCGCTATCAAAGCGCAATGTTTCCAGCCATGCATTAACACCCACCAGGATGCTCTCGCTGATCAGCTTTTTCGCTCTGTCGATCGTCAGCGGTGAAACATTGGTAAATTCAGGGGTTTCCAAAGAGTCGGCAGCCCAAGTATGACCAAACTTTGACTCGCTGAAGGTGTACTCACCTTTCTCGCCGAACGCCGCGACAACACAGGCCCAAGCCTCTACACCACTGGTTTCAAGAATGGCTTTTTGGGTTAATGGCAGTTCTGCCTCTGATTTCTCCGGCACTACCTCAGCGTCCAGCTCCGGCGCCGCATCAGTTTGCGTTCTTCCCACTGCAAACTGGGCCAGCGACATCGAAGCGCGGCCTTTGGCCTCCAGATCGGTGCGGTTGATGTAACTGAAACGCTCTCCCCGCCATGTTTTGTCGAATACCACGATAGCGCCAGCAAAAAATGCGCTGGTGGGCTGCTGCTTTCCGTCTTTCGGCACGAACCATGTAGGAAGATCGAAACCAATTCGGCCACGGATGAATGTGACGTGATCTGCCTCTTCCGGCCACCACGTCTCACTCGTCGCAGACTTAATGAGAAAAACGTACCGTCCACCCTTTTCTCGCATTGCCATAGCGTGGTTAATGATGTGGGTCATTCCGGTAACGGCCTGCTTGTCGTGGTACTGAGAGCGGCTGTAAGGCGGGTTGCCAAACCCGGCACCACCGAGTTCTGCCAGACGCTCTGACCAATCCTGCGTCAGGGCATTATCTTCAGCCGTGTACCAGGTTGGGCACTTCGCGTTGCTGTCGTCGGCAAAAAGGTCCAACACCAGAGGGCCGAACATCGCATTGATACCCCAAAACAACAGATCCGGAGTGCGCCATTGATCGCCGACCTCTTTCAACTCATGGGCTGGTTTTGAACGCAGTTCAGCCAGCGCGCGGCAGTATTTGCTTTCAATCATCCTCTGAACCCCTCTGGAATTTTGGTATCTACCGGGCCGAACTTCATCGGGTCATGTTTCTTCTCGCCCCAGCTTTCACGCGGGGGACGGCCTTTCTTATCCCAGCGGATCCCGCTTTGCAGATAACCCTCAAATTTTTTCGGCCCAAACAGAGTTTCAGGCCGCATGTACTGATACTGCGCGTCGTTGCCGTTCCAGTGTTCATGCTTAAGGTCAATCACCAGCGTTAAGTCGCTGACGGTATAACCTTCACGCAGACGGGCACGTATGTTCTCCAGAGAGGTTTTAGATTTCTTGTACCGGGAGCCGCTAACCTGGTTCAAATGAGTTAAAACCAGGATGGCGTTATCAGTGATCAACACTTCAGGGTCTGGTTGCGGCGCAACCGGACAAGAGGGGTTAATGATCTGTTTGTGATGATCTGAGTAATGATCTGTATAGAGAATAGGTTCCGCGACTTCGCGGTTAGGGTTCTGCGGTTCTGCGTTTTCGGTTCCGTGATTTTGCGGAATAGGTTCCGCGACTTCGCGTTTCCCGTTCCGCGATTCTGCGGAATCCAGTGTTACAGGGAATAAAACGTTAATTAGCGCTTCGCCGTTAATGCGGTAATGCGTTTTTTTTGTACCATTTACCTGGCGCTGGGTCTTTTGAACTACGTCAGGAAGCCAACGAGTGCAAATCTTGTTTACCAGGCGCTGTACCTGATCTTCACTTACCCCTCGAATCTCAGCGGCAAGCTCACTGTGTTCTTTGTAGAACCAGCCATCATTCAAGTCGGATTTACCTGACCAGAACACAAGTTGGTTTAGAACAGCACCTAAGGCATGCGCCTGCTGGTCACCTGAGAAAAAATCGAGGTAAGGCACCGGAATGGTGATGCAGTTCCGTTGTCCCGATAGCGATTGAACGATTTCGAATATCTGGCTCATGTTCGTTCGTTATCTCCCTGAATTTCTGCCTGAATAACTCAAGCGGGCTGAAGCATTCGTGCTCATACCCTGCTCGCAGGTAGATAACACGCCGCGTTTCAGGCTCCCACCGGATAACCCGAACGGGGATACCTCTGTGGTCTTTGAACCTTCGGTTAACTTCGCGCATAAGCGTTTCGCCTTCCTGTAGTAAACCCCCACAATTGCGACCGCCCGACTGTGGTTACATGGCACCCAGCGGTTTGCTATTCTGCGTTCATACCGAAACAACGGAGCGCCCGGTACCGGGATCATCCTGAGTTGCGGTAAACGGTTAAAAGCCGTTAAACTGGTCATGCGGATTACTTCTCCATACAAGATTTATCTGCCACGACGCCCGGAGCTGCACACTCGCGGGCGTCACTCTTTTCCGGCGCGCAAAACACACGGAAAAGCAGCGTCAAATGTTCCTGCCACTTAGTCATAACCTGATAGCTGTTCTCCTCTATCTGTGCCCGTTCAGTCGCATCGATGATGCCGTCTGCTGTCGCTTTACGGATGTAATGCGAGTGCTTGCCGATCCACTCAATGGATTCCATTAAGCGCTGGTGAATATCACCGTTATCAATCTCTTCCACTTCTGCCAGCGGCACGAATACACCGTGCGAATGCCGTGCTACTGCGTCAGCGATATGGTTTGATCCACCAGCACTCTGCAGCACCATCGCCCACCCAAGTGGGAAAATCTGATCCCCTTCAGTACGCAGGCGGTTGAACAATGCGTTTTCAGTGACTCCCAGCCATTCCGCCGCTTCGCCATATCCACCAGGAAGCTCAGTGATGGTCTTTTTGATAGCGGCCACCAGCCAGGATGGTTGCTTATCGACTTTCCATTCAGGCTCTATACCCACGGTTAATCCCCTACTTCTGTGGTACTAAAACTGGAATACCCTGTTACTGTTTCGGATAAATATCCGGTCGAAGATCTGATTTGGTGATAGCCCGAGCAGTGGCTGACTCCAACTTCTTAGCCAAGGAGAAACCCGCTTTTTTGTACCCGTTGAACACCAAACGCAGGTAGCCAGGGGTAGAACCAACACTACCTGCCAGCTTGCTCTGCTGCTCTTTGGTTAAAGAGTCCCAATACTCTTTCATAATATGTACCTCCTGTGTACATATTACACGAATAAAATGAACCATCAAGGTACTTGTACCTTTCCGGTACAAGCTGTGTAATTTCAGAATGAAAACTATCCAAGAGATACGGCGCTTAAACGCCAGAAAATTGCGAGATGGTGTTGGTGGAAATTCGTATTTTGCCAACATGATTGATCGCGAACCGACCCAAACGAGCAGGTTTATGGGGGAAGGTGCTACCAAAAATATTGGTGACGCAATGGCACGCCATATCGAAAAGTGTTTCGATCTCCCGCAAGGATGGCTAGATAAGGAACATCAAACTACTAATGTTGCAAAAAATCCTGATGTTTCCGACACTAATAGAAATATTACTATGGTTCCGGTTATATCCTGGGTGCAGGCAGGAGCATGGACCGAAGTTGGCTATGCTGAGGTAGATTTGAATAGTACAGAGACTTACCCTTGCCCTGTTCCTTGTGGCCCGATGACATATATTCTCAGAGTTATCGGCGATTCCATGATCTCGGAATATCGCCCTGGGGATATGATTTTTGTTGATCCAGAGATTGCAGCCGTTCATGGCGATGACGTGATCGCTTTGATGCATGAGACGGGAGAAACAACCTTCAAGCGTCTAATTGAGGATGGGGGTCAAAAGTTTCTTAAGGCTCTAAATCCGAACTGGCCAGAGCCTTACGTCAAAATCAATGGTAACTGCTCAATAATAGGTACCGTGATATTTTCCGGAAAACCAAGAAGATATAGAACAAAACCTTAATGGTTTCCTAATGAACCTGCTTCGGCAGGTTTTTTTATACTTGACAATGTACCCTTGCGGTACATAATGTACCAATAAGAAACAGCGAACTGGCAGGACGACCACGAAGTAGCCGCCCGGGGCAGATGAAGACCGGGATGATTCGCGCAATCACGTTAGATGACGGGGAAGTTATGGAATTTAAAGAGTTACCGACAGACGTTCAGAAAACAGCAGCTCACACACTGCATTCTGTGCTGAGAGACATCGGGAAAGATATAGAAACCGAGCCAGCAAAAGATCTGGCCCGGAACATCAAGACAGCTTTCATTGAGCTTTATCAGGTGGGTACTGGCTCTGAAACTATCGAGACCAAGACCGTATATTCGCCAGCATTCACGCTGAAACCAGAAGCACTATCAGGCGAGGTAAGCATCGAGATTGCCAGCGAACTTCTCCCGGTAATACGAGAAACAATTCGCCGTCGCGGTTTGGATGGAAGTTACGATCATGACGTCCTGCAAGTTCTCAGGACAATGGTGACTTCACTGGGGATTTGATCCCTGCGTCCTCTAGCCTTTTGATATAGCGGTCCTCCAGGAAGCGGTAAATTTTGTCGAAATCATCTTTACCTTCTGGTTTATCAAGGGGATTACAGGACTGGTGTGTAGCGGCATACATTTCAACCGCTTTATCAAAAACATAAGTGACAAATTCTTCTTTAGTCATATTGATTTCCTTCCTGGTTATGCGAGCTGAGAAGGATACCACCGAGCCTGAAGTGGTGAAAAGACAGGCACACAACATGAAAGCGCACTCCATCAACTATCGGTTGTGGATGACAGGTAAGCAAACAGGCGGAGTGCGCTTCCAGTTGTGGTAATGCGGCTCTGCGCACGTGACGAGGCCAACAAGTTTTTATTTCAACTTTTGAAATGAATACGTTTCTTGAGGTGTAGCGTCGCCGGTTCTGGCCGGTCCGGCAGGTGGAGGCACCACCGCCACAACAAAATCATTGCTGTGTGTAGTCTTTGCCCATCACATCGGTGGGCACCTTTTTTACACAAGAGACAAGGGCATCACCGGGCGACGGGCTCATTCCCCAATCCACCCGGGCGCAGAAATGGTGGTTGCAGCCGTCAGTGCTACGCAGGTGCCCTTTTCTGTTGTGTATGGAGAAGTTCCACTGGCGGTGGCAGCCGCCTCACTGAGGGTTAAACCATGAGTAATGACCGCATGACCGTAGTGCCCGATTTCCTGGGCGAACTGGATGCCGGCGTGTTCATGAATAAGATCGCGGCAGCTTTAAACACTACCGCGCTTGGCGTTCTGAACAACGGTACCAAAGGCAAAGTAGTCCTCACCTTTGATATTGAGCGTATGGGTAACTCCGTCGAAGAAAAGCGCGTCAAGATCAAGCACAAGCTGAACTACGTCACCCCAACCCCGCGCGGTAAAGCCTCCGAAGAAGACACCACCGAAACACCAATGTGGGTTAACAAAGGCGGCAAGCTGACCATCCTGCAGGAAGATCAGGGGCAGCTGTTCGGGATCAACGGCGGCGTTGACGGAAAGCTTAAAGCGGCACAGTGATCCGCAGCAGACAAATCACTGACATCCGATTGACCACATATTAAGGAAATTTTATGTCCCAGATTTTAGACGGCAATGCCCTGCAGCAAGTGAAAGACCTGGTTCTTTCCGGTTACCACCTGGATGCAGCAAAAGTTACGGCATGCCCGACTGCCCTGCTTCCTGAAGGTGTTAACGTTGAAAGCCTCGAGCGTTTCGAACTGGAGCGTTTTCGCTTCCGTGGCGCCATGACCACAACCAGTATTCCTGATTTTGTGCGTTACGCAGCAGGCTACGCCAACGAAGCCGAACCAGCGCGCTGCTTTATCGATGCTGACAACATGACCGCACGCTCTGTCTTCAACATCGGTACGTTGGCTAACCCTGGCCATGCTGATAACGTCGCCTCTATCACCCTCAAAAAGACAGCACCATTCCGAGCCTTGCTTCAGGTAAACGGCAATCGTCTGGGCCAGAAAGAAATTGCTGAATGGCTGGAGGACTGGGCCGACTTCCTGACCGCATTTGATGCCGACGGGAATGTGTTGTCCATCGCGCAGGCAGCTAGTGCCGTTCGTCGCGTCAATATCAAACAAGTCTCGGAAGCAGCTCATGAAGACGAAGATTTTGGCGGCAGAAAGTCCCTGATGCAGAGCGTTGAAGCCAGCAGTAAAGACGTCATGCCGGTGGCCTTTGAGTTCAAATGCGTCCCATATGAAGGCCTAGGCGAACGCCGCTTTAGCCTGCGCAACAGCCTGCTTAAAAGCGGGGAGCCTGTGTTTGTACTCCGCATCGTTCAACTGGAAGCCCAGGAAGAAGCTATCGCCAACGAGTTCCGTGACCTGCTGATCGAGAAGTTCACCGACAAGCCGGTTGAAACCTTTATCGGTAACTTTAAAGCGTAATTTCTCTGCATTAAATCCCCGGCGCCGCGGGGATTTATTGAAGCGTAATTCCCTTTATTAATCGCCAATGGCGAGGGATTCGTACAACCAAAAACTGGCGCAGGTGCAGCTGCCAAATATGGAGAAGAAAATACGATGAGTTATATCCAGACACTTTCAGGTAAGAAATTCGATTACCTCAATTCAACCACTGACGACGTTGAGATCGAGGATATTGCGACCGCACTTTCCCACATCTGCCGCTTCAGTGGTCATCTGCCGGAATTTTACAGCGTGGCCCAGCACTCGGTACTGTGCAGCCAAATTGTGCCGCCAGAGTTTGCCTTTGAAGCTCTGATGCATGACGCAGCTGAAGCCTATTGCCAGGACATCCCTGCCCCCCTGAAAGCATTGCTTCCAGATTACCGTCGCATTGAAGAGCGGGTAGAACAGCTGATCCGGGCCAAATTCAGCATCACCCCTGATATGTCAGCGGTAGTGAAATACGCCGATCTGGTGATGCTTGCCACGGAACGCCGCGATCTGGATATCGACGACGGCTCACTCTGGCCTTGCCTCGAAGGTATTCCGGCCAGCGACATTATCCAGATCGTTCCTCTTCGCCCAGGCCAGGCATATGGCTTGTTCATTAACCGTTTCAATGAGCTTACGGAATCACGCGCATGCCTCGCATGAAGATAAAAGAACTGGTAGCCGCAGCCCATGCTGCGGCGGGGAAACTGCCACCAGCAGAAGCCTCTCTGATGCGTGAGGTAGCCACTCGCCTGGACGTTACATTTGCCGCCTTGACGGAATCGATGGACCAGCGAATGAGCCTTGACGCCGAAATTAACCATCTTCGTCAGGAGTCCGTCCAATGACCACCAACAAATATGCGACTCTGCGCGGCACAATCGCCAGAGCCAAACGCCACGACTGTCAGAAGGTAGTGATGCGCGTGACGTTAGCTGAAGAGGTCCTCGATCAGCTGTCAAATGCTGAAAAGCAGATAGCGGCGCTGGCTTCAGAGAATGCGGGGCTGAAAAAGTACATCTGCGATGAGTGCTACGTCGAGAACATCAAAACTGGTGCAAAAAAATGCGCCGGGCTTGGTATGCCTGATACCCCTGCAACCGACGCTTTCCTAGATGAAATGCGTGCCGACGCTATCAAATCCGCCCTCAACGCTTGTTCGGAGTGCCTCGATAGAGACTGCATCATGGATTCGAATGGCATCAGTTATGAAGATGCTGCACTCCGTGAAGCGGGTGCTATGGCACTGCATGATGCGTTACTTCGCCAGGAGCGTGCCGTATGAGTTCAGACATCATCGATCAGGCAAACGAGCTGGTAGAGCACCGCCTGCAGCTGGCCATACAAAAACACCGTATTGATCAGAATGCAGTCTCTGCAGAGCACTGTTCAGAATGCGAAGAGGACATTCCTGAGGCGCGCCGGGTTGCAATGCCTGGCTGCAAAACATGCGCCAGTTGCCAGGAAGTTTTAGAGCTCATGATAAAGCAGCGTAAGGGGTAATCGACAATGGCAATAAACCAGAAAATAAAAACCCATACCGGAACCATCATCACCAAAGATGGCGAGAAAACCGTGCAGTTGCGCGAGACTCCAACGACCTGGTGTGTTGGTCGCACTGAAACTTACCGGAAAGAAGATGGCCGCCGTAGCGGCGCACCGCTGACATCACGCCGTCTGATCCTGAGCAGCATAAAGCCGATCGAAGGTGGTGCAGCATGAGCAAATCATTAAATGCACGCTGTATCCGCCGCTGGGAAGTTGAGTTCAAAGGCCTTTGTGATTCGAAGGTGAGTCCGTGGTGGAATAAGCGCGATCTCCGCGGCTATATCCGTGAATGCGCCCTGACAACTGCTGAATGCATGGTAGAGAGCCTGGCCTATAACAACGCAATGCATGATTTTTTTGCTGAAAACGGCGATGACCGTGGCTGGTCTCCAGAATTCACAGTTTGGTACGACAGCAGCCGTCGTGAGCAGTACAGGAAAGAAGCACTGAGCTACCTCAATGAAGAGGCCAGCAACGACGAAATAGACGAAGAGATTCAGAACGAGCTGGAGGCCTGGAATGACTAACTGCCCATCAACACCTAAACCTTTTCGCGCTGACGGCAGCGATTTAAGCACTGGCCGCCTCAAAGAAATAGCGGACAATCCATACGGTGACGAAGAGAAATGCTGGCTGGCTAAGCGTGTGCTGGCGTCACTTGACCTGGAGCCTGTGGCGTGGACTGATACGGATGAATTGCGTGATGTAAAAAATGGAGGCAACGGCTATCTGTTCGCGATAGGTGGTGAGGCCAATAAATTTGCTGATCCGCGCCGCCAAGTGATGCTTTACACCACCCCGCCAGCTCCGACAGTGCCGAATGAATGCCCGGCAGAAATTCGCGAGCTGATGGCGTCGTATTCTGATGCCCTCTTCGACGATGAAGACGCGCAGGTGATATGGAACGCCTGCCGCGCCGCATTGCTTAAAGGTACCTATGGCAACTCCCCTGCTGTTCCGGATGGGTGGGTGATGGTGCCGGTTGAGCCGACAGAAGACATGATCGTCAATGGTTTTGAATCAGAGCCAAATGAGAGCTTTAGCGATGAGAAGGAATGGGAAGCATACGAAGCCATGAGTGGATGCCAGCAAGCGGCGCACCGGGCAAAACTATGCTGGTCGGCAATGCTCACAGCAGCCCCCAAGCCGGAGGCCTGATGCCCAGCAAACTCAAACAGCGGCGCCTGCGCCGCCTTAAGGCCGACCTGGCCTGGTGGCGAGAAGAGGCAGAGGATTGCCGCTCCCGCCTGCTGGAGCTGGCAGGGGAAATCGACAGAGTACGAGCCCAAATAGTCAGAGTACCAATGCCGGTGGTTGTCCCCTCGGCTTTAATCGCAGAATTAGCAATGGAGAAAGCAGTTGAACGACTTAATGATTGACCTCGAATCAATGGGGAAAAAGCCAAACGCGCCGATCGTCTCAATTGGTGCCGTCTTTTTTAACCCCCAAACAGGTGAACTTGGCCAAGAATTTTACACGGCCGTCTCGCTTGAAAGCGCAATGGCTCAAGGCGCGGTACCGGATGGAGATACAATTCTTTGGTGGCTAAAACAAAGCCCTGAAGCGCGCTCAGCTATTTGCGTTGATGATGCGATGCCTATCACTGATGCACTGTCGGAACTTAGCCATTTCATTCACCGGCATGCATATAATCTCAAATACATGAAGGTCTGGGGTAACGGGGCCACCTTTGACAATGTGATTCTGCGCGGAGCTTACGAACGCGCCGGACGCATTTGCCCGTGGGAATTTTGGAACGATCATGATGTACGCACGATTGTTACCCTCGGTCGCAGTGTTGGTTTCGATCCGAAGCGTGACATGCCATTCATTGGCGATGTTCACAACGCCCTGGCTGATGCGCGCCATCAGGCAAAATATGTGTCAGCAATTTGGCAGAAAATTATCCCTGCCACCAGCACCAACGAGTAAACCACTCAGCCCGGGTGCAGCCGGGCTTTATGGAGAAGGAAACCATGGCAAAGCTAATGAAAGCGAGTCTCTGGAGTAAGCGCGAATTTACCAAAGACTCCATTCCTGACAACCGTACAATTAAACGTTGGGTCGAAAACGGATTACTCATGGGAAGGATTGTAGATGGTTCAGTTTTTGTCTATGAAACCGAAAAGTGGGGAGTTGACTCAATTGTTAATCAGGCGGTACGTCAGTTAATAATTGAGGGTTGACCATGGCAGCAAGGCCACGAAAAAAAGAATACCGCCACCTTCCTGATTATCTTTTTTTTGATAAAGATCGTGGCGTGTATAAGTTCACGCTTATAACTGGGAAAAAGAAAACTCTCGGTTCGGATCGAGTAATGGCTATCGCCATCGCCCGAGAATATAACCTGAGGATGCGCCCTGAAAATACACCATCGATAGATTCATTAATTCGGGAATCGGGAGGGTTCAATGGTGAAGCCCACCCGTTTTCTGAACATGTTGATCGCATTATGGAGAGAGCGATCAAAGATGAGCAGCCGTCTAAAAGCACACTTGACGATTGGAATAATGATGCCATCAGGGTTAAAGAATTTTTTAATAACATACCCGCATGCGATATTGAGCTTGAGCACGTAAATGCCTACATACGAAATTACCATTCTGAATCGTCGGCCAATGTTCAGAACCGAAAAGTTAGCTTCCTGAAAAAGCTATTCTCTTATGCTGTTGATGAATCGCTAATGATGGATAACCCTGCAACACGGAAAAAAATGCGGCGTGTCGATAAAAAGGTCCGCCGGCGACTCACTTTGGAACAGTTCTTGGCCATACATGCAGCTGCTGAACCTTGGCTGAAGACTGCAATGGACCTTGCCATACAAACTACGCAAGCGCGCCTGGAAGTTTCCCGGATCCGGTACTCGATCAAGGAACCTCAAGAAGGGGTTTGCGGCTGTGTATGGTTCGATCAGGAGGAGGCTGGCATATTCGGAACGCTTTACATTCATCGGCAAAAAGTGCAGCACAAAGAGGCCTCACACGTTGCAATTCCGATCGGCAGGGCCCTGAAAGAGATCATCGACAACAGCAGAGACAATGTGGCCAGTCCTTATGTTGTTCACCGGCTTCTGGAAAAGAGAAGCAATCCGATAAGCAAGGAAGTTAACCACCCAACACAGGTGGCCCCTGATTATTTGAGCAGGGCATTTTCAGAGCTGCGGGACCGGATAGGTGTAGCGGCAGAATTACCTATCAAAGAAAGGCCAACTTTCCACGAGATTAGAGCGCTGGCGGCTCATATTTTCGAAAGACAAGGTATCGATCCGCAGGCAAGGATGGCCCATAGTGATGCTAAATCGACAAAAATTTATACCCAGAATCATGTTGAATGGGTTGAAGTACCGCATGCAGAAATAAAAATGGCATAAAAAAAGGCACCTGATGGTGCCTTGAATAAAGTCTTGAATAAGACACCCGAAGGTGCCTTAAGTGGTTCTCTTAGCAACGAACTAAGAACGCCCACGCCTCATACCCATAATCATGAGCATCAAGGACTTTTGCGGATTTCCCACGTACCTTGCGGTAACGGCAGAAAACCCAACGGAACCCTTTTGGTGCCGCTTTCGAAGCGATAGATTTCAAACTCATTCATGTAACACCTCCTTACCAAGAGAGATTTTTCCCTTGAACATCTTCCCTGAAGGTGTTAGTTTCAGGCTGTCTATTGAAGCTGTTCACGGTGGTGACGCCTCTCGGATTCATCACCTTAAGACCCCTTGCATTGGTTGGCGCCAAGCAGGGGGTTTTTACATTTTGTCTAACTGATATCGTGCGGCCACTAATGATACTCCGCATGCCTCAGCTACATTTTCAGCACTCATACCTTTCAGAACATTGGCATGAATAGCTGGTACTAATAGCTCACCACTGAAACATTTGGCTTGCCACTCACTACTCTCAAAAGGGCGGATTTTTACCCCTGGAGCAGAACGCGCGAAAGCAATGTTCCTGTGCATGAGAAGATGACCCAGTTCATGTGCGGCAGTCATCCTGTCACGCCCTACCCCATTCAAAGCACCCTCGTAAATGTCTTCACGAAGAATCAATAAATGTTCCTGTGGGTAGGTGAGACCGTGCGTCTCCCCCATTTCCTTCATCCCACCGATATGGAGTTCAAAATCTGGGATCAACTGAGGCAATGCGAACTCAATCACCTCCATAACAGGAAACATCAGGCCTGTAATACCGAAGGTGCTCCGCAGAGATCTGACGATAGAACGTATTGATTCGCGGTTCTGCGGGGGTACACGATAATCTTGTCCGCTCAAAATGCCTCCTACTGCTGTTTTCGATTCAAAATCTGTCGTAAATTCCGGAAGTCTTCTTCATTTAACTCATCAAAACTACGAGCGAACGCAATTGCGACTTCACGAGCATGGTCGTTCTTACCTGACAAGCTGATCTCTACTGATTGCTGAGAGTCACGAGCTGCACTGATAAGCTTTTCTTTTTGTTTTTCATCCGCATTCAGATAGCCAATGATGCTATCAAGCACGGGTTTAGTGACCGCCCTTTTACCAGTTTCGATTGCTGAAAGATAAGACGAGGTCATACCCATAGCCTCAGCCATGCTTTTAAGCGTAAGCCCCAGGTCTATGCGCATTTTTCTTACTGTCTTACCAAACGGCGTTAACATAGTTGTATCTCCAGTGTGTCCAAGACCCCCATTACTCTTGGGTCTCATATTAAGTTAACAGGCTCCAGACAGAAAATCAACAGAATTTTGTTGATTTCTTTCATGTCGATTCGTTTACGAATCTTCAGTCTCGTGTTGATTGAGACGTAGGTTGTGTGAAGAAGTATGGGGAAAAACCAGCTGTAACCCATTGATGTGTATAGTGCGGATTTTGCAAAAAATGCACTGTTTGCATATACAGTCGAATGTGTCTCAGCACCAGTATTTACAAGGGTTACAGCGGATTTATCGCAGTGACATGGGGTGTCGGGGGTCGGAGGTTCAAATCCTCTCGTGCCGACCAAAAACACAT
>DAINBV010000047.1:0-43396 GCA_036732725.1 Geobacteraceae bacterium
GGCAATCGGGGAATTTCCTTCCCAATCAACCTTATCATCAATGATTTGCGCACCCTTGATGATGCCGTCCACCCTGGTACGGATATGATCGTCTTTAAGGATTGATTCCTCAACCGTTGTCAGGGAGGTGATGTGGACCCCCTTGATGACTTCAAGCAGTGCCCGTTGTGCCGATACTTCCGCTGCACGGCGGGCATTGATGCGATCCTTCCCCTTGTTACCGCTCACGTTGGCTGTGCCATACCCGATGGCTTCAATATACCCTTCTGTCCAGTTGACGCTCCCCTTGCTGAAGTCGTCGGCTGCCTGGGCTGAATAGGCGCATAAACCGGCTGAGATTACGAGGGTGCAAAGTAACGTTCTTAGTTTTTTCATGGCTCGTGGTTTCCTTTGCGAAAGTTATTGTTTCTTATAGCTTCCCTGGATTGATGCGCCTGGCTGACACTGAATACAGGCCGGGGATGCCTGGATTTCAAAGCCTTCCGCTGTTAGCGCGACAGGTATGCTGCATGCCCCGAGTATCAGATTGTTCCCTTGCAGGGTTCCCAGGTTTCCGATCCGGCAACTGGAGCCGGTTGCTGATTTACCCTCGCCGTTTACTGCCAGCTTACCGTTGGGAAGCTGCATTAAGGTTATCTTCATCTGCATCGCTTCGGACTGCATGATATAAGTTCCCGGTTGCAGTTCTGCTGCCTGGGATGAGCTGCTTACAGAGAGTAGCAGTGCTACGGCAAGTGCTAAAATGTATGCTTTCATAATGTGATTCCTCCGCTTCATGATTAAGGTTTGGTTGTGATGGTCAGATCGTTCAAAACAGGGGATTTCTCTCCTGATAGCAGTTGCATGGTGGTTTCAAGCTGGATGTATCGTCCGGTAACGGCAGATTTTAGCGCTGAGCTCTTGACCGCGTCCTCCCAGTTTGACCATGATTTGTTATCAGCAGAAACCCGCGCACGTACTTTGATGACGGCCTCAGCCGAATCCTGGCCGTTCCATGAGACAGCACCCCAGTTTGTGGCAGCGCCACCGTCCAGGTTGACTGTCCAGGTACCGAGTTTGGTGGTCATGGAACGAGCGACGATACCGGTCATATCGCTGTAACCGTAGTGACCACTCCCGCCAACGGTTTTAGTCAGTTCAACCGTATTGGTGGCAGGGTTTATGCGATGAATGTTTTGTGAACCGTAGTCGACACACCATACCTTGCCATCGGCATCAACGGCAACGCCGGTCGGGTGACTGAAGCCACCGATGGATGCCTTGATCACACCATCGTTTGACCAGCGGGTAACGGAGTCGGTGTATGAATTGGCAACCCACACATCGCCATCATTGGTAACCGCTACACCGCGCAATCCGTAGGCATCACTGGTTTTAGTCCATTCTTTCTGGCCGGTGAGTGTATTGATGCGGGTCAGCTTGTTGTCGGTCCAGCCGGCAACAAACAGATGTCCTGCCTTGTCCAGACCGATGCCGTAGGCCATATGCCCCAATGCGACTGTTGATACTGAACCTGTTGCCGGGTCAAGGCGCAGGACATTACCGTTGCTGATGTCAGCGGACCAGACCAGTCCGTTCTGGTCGATGACAGCGCCATACGAACCGTGATTGGAGGGAGAAGTGTCAATGGTTTTGAGAATCGTTCCGCTGCTGCCGTCGATGTAATAGAATTTGCGGGAACTATAGGTTCCTGCCCAGACGTTGTTGTTCTTGTCGATGGCAATTCCCCGGGGACCGGAATTGTCGCCCAGCGCTACTTCAAAGAGTACGCATTCATCAGTTCCCCACGGTAATGCGGTTGCGCCGCTCGATGTTTCAATTTTGCCATTTTTGTTGCGGTCAACACATTGACCATTTTCAGACAGTCCAACTTTTACAACCGTGCCGGTATTGCGGTTACCGACCCAGGCGTTCCCCTTAAGATCAACAGTTGTACGTGAAGGACTGCCCCACGTTGTTGAGCCGGTAAAATACCTGCCAAGCTCCTCACCGGTTGACGAATTGATTTTGGAGATGGTGCCATTATCCGAATTCGGGACCCAGATAAAGGGGAGCGTCGAAGATGACTTGCTTAACTGCAGTTGGTCTTTAATGGTCTGGTCTTCCAGCCCGACCAGTTGCCCTGCTTCAAAATCGGCATTGATGGTGAAAACTTTCCCGTAACCGGCTCCCGTGGTGGTCGTTTTGGCTGCCGTAACCGTTGCCGTAATGCTGGCCGGCTTTAGCCAGCCGGCAATATCCTTGAACTCCACCGTGAGATTGCCCGCCGGAGTCGGGAGGGAGGCGCCACTGTTCTGCCAGGCACCGCTGCCGACTCGCCACTGTGCACCAACGGTCACTGCTGCAGCCGGAGTAATGTTGACGATCAGAGTACCGTTTTGTGCCGTATAGGTGCCGGTGGCACTGTTTGGTCCCTCTTTGATTTCGATTTTTTGTGCTGCCGGCGCGGTCCAACCGGCTACATCCTTGAAGTTAACGGTATGAGAGCCGAGGGGAAGGGTAATGCTGGCGTCATTGTTTTGAACTGCGCCGCCATCGACGCTCCATTGTGCCGTTTTGGCAATCTCGGCTGGCAGGATGGTGACGGTCAAGGATCCGGTTTTCTGAACATAGCTTCCCGTTGCCCTATTGTCCCCTTCCTTGATTTCCAATTGTTGAACCGCAGGTGTTGTCCATCCGGCTATATCCTTGAAGGTAACAGAATGTTTGCCTGCCGTGACGGTTACTCCGGTGCCGCCGGCCTGCCAGACACCGCCGTCCAGCTGCCATTGTGCCCCGGCTGCTCCGGCAGTGTCAGGAAGAAGCGTAACGACGAGTTTACCGGTTTTGGGAGGAACCAGGGTGTAGGTTCCGGTGGCAGTCGCGCCACCTTCTTTAATCTCAATCTCCTGAGGTTGTGGATTGATCCACCCGGCAGCGTCTTTGAAGTTGACGCTGTGCTTGCCGATTTTCAGAGCGACGGAAGCAGCGCTGACCTGCCATGCTCCACCGTCAACCTGCCATTGAGCACCTGCCTTGACGGCATCAGCCGGAAGCAGGGTAACGGTCAGTTTCGCTTCTTTGGGGGGTGGCACCGCATAGGTGCCAACTGCCGTGTTGGGGCCTTCCTTGATATCCAGCTCCAGTGCAGCCGGTGCTACCCACCCGGTTGAATCCTTAAAAACGACTTTATGTTTGCCAGGGGTTGTGTCTATGGTGGCGGCGCTGGATTTCCATTCTCCGCCGTCAAGCTGCCACAGCGCGCCGGCTGTCAATGCTTCCTGAGGTGCAAGAGTAACAACGAGTGTTGTTGGCGGGGGAGTCCCTTTGACAACGAAGGTTGCCGACTGTTCTTTTGAGGTGTTGCCGGCGCTGTCAACTGCTTGGGCTACGACACGGTAGCTGCCGCCGTTGGTCAGCTTGATCGGCTGGGTTGAGCCTTCCCACTTTTTACCGAGGTTGCTTAAAACCTGCTCGCCGGCTTTATTTCCTGCTCCGTCATAGACCCGGAAGGTAATGTCACGCAATCCTTTGTCATCATTTGCCTTGGAAGAGAAGGTGACATTCTCGGGGCCGGTGATATTAACCTTGATCACATCCAGTGCTGGTGGTGTGTCAAACCGTTCGGCAACTTTCAGCATCTTGTCGATCATGTCATTGGATTTGCCGTCGCGGGTTTCACCCTGTCCTTTGCCGGCGCGGATATTGTCTTTCCCCCAACCATCGTCACTGCCCATTGGTTGTTGTGGAACCATGCCGGGGGCGATACCGACGCCACCTACTCCACCCCCGACCCCCATTCCACCGCCGACACCAACTCCGATGCCGACCCCGATACCACCCGGCATGCCGGTTGTAGTACCGGCAATAGCGCCGGCTGGTGGAGTTGTCTGGCCTGAAAAGAGTGCGCTCTTCTGGCGCAGGTCATCTTCAAGTTGAATCTGGTAGGGAATGCTGCTTTGCAGGATGTTCGGCTCCAGCGGGATGACGACGCTGACTTCCCCCTCGTAACCGGAGGGGTTACGACGATTATCGTACTCGTCAATCTTGAGTTCTTTTTCACCTTTTCCGGCAATCACTTTCACCATGGTAACCGGGTTTTCCGATTGCCATTGAACATTGACGCTCAAGGCACGGTCAAGATATTGGACGGTATGGCTGGTGATCTCCGGCTTGCCGGCAGCAAAGGCTACACAGCATATCAATAGGGCCGTTATGATGGACAGCACCGATATAACAGTAGTTTTATACATATTCCCTCCTTATTGTGTCGTGTTCAACCCCGTACCGGCTTATTGCGCGTCAATCGGTTTGACCGGTTTGATCTTGAATGATTCATCAATCAGGGCAGCGCGGGCATCCCAGACCTTGGGCTTCAGGTTGTCGGTAACTTCGGCATCAACAACGGTAATGTTGATTCTTTGCCGCTCGATTTTGTCGGTTACCGGATTAATTTTAGAGAAAATAACACTACTGTAGTTGGCACAATCTTCAACCTTGGGGAAGGCCGGGAAGGCGATGGTCAATGATTTGCGTTTCGGGTCGGTTGATTTCAGTTCAATCAGCCAGGCAGCGACCATATCACGGCTCATGGCATCAGCCCGGGCACAGGCCCAGACCAGATTACGGGGGAGTGATTTGCTGGCGCCCGGTTCAATTGTTTTGTATTTGGCTTTAACAATCATTCCCGATTGTTCTTCAGTTTTATCAAGAGCCAGTTTCAAGTTACCGGTATCTTTTTTGGTGTAGGTGTCCATATCAATTTTATGCAGTTTATAGGCGACCACCAGGCCGTCACCCTCTGTCCCGCGCCGCGCCTGGGAACCGACTTCAGCGGTAGCAACCGCATTACCGACAACCGATCCAACCCCGGCATTGATTTGGGCTTTGTTCGACTTTTCGTCACTGATTTTAAAGTTCGCCAGCCGTAGCGCTTCGGTGATGTATGGTATTTCCGGTTCAAATGGCACATCTCCGATGTTTACCGGGGTGATGATTTCAAGTCCTCCGAGTTTTGACTTTTCAATGCTGCCACCTTGCAAGCCGATTTCTCCCTGTACCGGTGCGGCCGCAGGTGTGCCACCCAGGGCAATCCCCCGGTTATAGGCGAAGTCCTGCTGAACGCCACTGAACGACTTTTCTTTTTTTACCCGAATGTCAGCTACGCCCGGATCTTCTACCGGTCCGAATTGCTTTGACCAGGCGCTACCGATAAAATGCCGGTCAACCGGTTTTTTGGGAACCACATATTCTTCTTCGGTAACGCTTTCCATCCCTTTTTTGTGGGTTTCCATAGCGGTTCCACCGGTGCTGACGCATCCGGAGAAAAGCAGTGCTGTTGCCAGCATAACTGAACCGAGGGTGATAATTTTTTTCATACCAAGCTCCTTTAGCAAAAAATGTAATTAATTGGTGAAAAGGCGACTATTTATAGTCTGTTACGGTTGCCGCTTCCAGGTGCTGCGGCTTCCTTCGGCGCGGATCAGTTTCAGTTTCCAGCCGAGCTCTTTGGATGCCTTGAGTACGGCTGATTTAACATCGTCGGCTGATCCGCCAAATTTGATCTCGATGGTGGTTTTGCCGCCGCCTGATTCGCGATCGCGAGTATTGTCCATGTCAGGGTAGCTTTTGAGCTTGTCTCGGAAGGCAACCGCTTCTTCGGCATCGTCAACTCCATCAAGTACAACGATGAAGGTTCCACCACCCGATTTTTCCCGTTTCCAGTTCTTCTTGATAGAGTCGATCATGACGTTGGAAATTTTGCCACCCACATCCTTGGCTGCGCGATAGAGCGCTTCCTGCAGACTGCCGGCATAGGCCTGTGATTCCACATCCTTGCTGGAAATGATGCGTGAGGTGGTTGGATTGATCAACTGTGCCCGCAGGAACATTTTTGCGCCGCCGCCGGTGTGTCCTTCCTTGCCGATACCGACGGTCTGGTAGAAGACTATCAGGTCAGCGTTATATTTAAGGCCGTAAGCAGCAGCCTTGTTAACATCAACATCAATTTCGTGGGTATCGGCGACCTGGATGGCGAATGCTTCTGCTGATTTCTTGTCGATTACGTCAAAGCCGCGTTCCACAAATACATCGACCATGGAACCGTAGGAATTATCGAAAAACGCTTCCAGATCACGGTAGGTCAGCCCCAGTGTTCCTCCCTGGGGAAGCTTGGGATTATAGAGAATCATGATGCGCGGGTTTCCCATCGCTTCCTGGAGAATACCGAGCGCGTTGATTTCAGCTTCAACCGCCTTCATGTTGACCTCTGCCGACACAACCGCTTCATAGCTGGCGCCGGTGAATTCAATGTCACCGACCTGGTGATATTTACTGACTAGTTTCTTGTTTTTGCCTTTCAACGCCGCTTCGATTTTCTTTTGATGCTTTTTGTAGCTGGTGTCGTCCAGCATCTGGCGGACAGCCAGATCGACGGCATTGGTGACAGCACTTGCCGTCGCTTTTTCTTCACTAGTGCCACGACCGGTTCCTTTGAACGTATCGGCAGAGGCGATGCCGCTTAACATGCTGGTCAGGGCGCACACCATGATGGTAATAATTAACTTTTTCATTGTCCCCTCCTGATTTCAGGTAGTTGTAATGTTATTGCTTTTTCCAGCTGCTCCGGGCACCTTCGGCCCGGATCTTCTTGACTGTCCATCCCAGCTCTTTGGCTGCGCGAACAACGTCGCGATCAAGTTGGTCGCGCTTCCCTTTATAGGTGGCTTCAAAAGTGGTCTTGCCACCACCTGATTCCACCTCTTTGGCATCGTTAACCAGCGGGAACTTCTCAAACATTCCGGTGAATTTTGCAATTTCTTCCGGATCTTCAACGCCATCGATGATCACCGTGTAGAGTGAACCGTTCTGTTGCATATCGATCCAGTTTTTCTGGATGACATCGATCATCGGGTTGACGATTTTTTTGCCGCCGTTGCGGGCTGATTTTTCCATGGCCTGATCAATTGTGGCGCCACTCTCGGTCTGTTCAACCATCTTGCTGGTTACAACCTGTGAACGGGTATTGTCGATCAACTGGGTTTTGATGCGCAGTTGCACCTGCTTGTTGACAGCGCCTTCCTTGACGGTGCCGCTGACACTGTAGAGCAGGGTATATTCGGCATTGTATTTCAAACCGGCTGCCGCTGCCTTGTTCAGATCAACGTCGATGTCATGTGTCGCAGCAACCTGGGCCGAAAATTTTTCAGCCGATGATTTGTCCACCACCCGGAACTGCTTGTCGGTCAAGGTTTCCACGATGCCATTGTAAATTTCCTCGATAAAATCCTTGTCCTTGAAAATTTTAGCCCCTTCACCTTTTTTGCTGTAGGCAACTAAAATGCGGGGATTGCCGACGTTTTTACGCAGAATGGTCAAGGCATCAATATCATCCTTCAAGGTTTTATTATCGACCTTGGCAGAAATGGTGATGCTGTAACCGTCGTCGGTTTTCCCTTCTTTGATGATGTTGTAGCTGGTGACATATCCCTTGCTGTGGGAAAGAATCTTGTCGTCAGCCAGAGCGGAATCGATCACGGTGGTACTGCCGCTCACGTATGTCCCGATCCCTTGCTCAACTGCACGGCGCATGGCGGTTGCCAGTGCCTGTTCCTTGCTTGGACCTTCGCCGGTAGCCTCAACATTGGCAAAGCAGAGTGAAGCGGTTGCCAACATCCAGGTCAGCATAATCAGTAGAATCTTTTTCATCAGTCTTCTCCTTTTAGTTTATTTTCCAGGTACTGCGATTTCCTTCCGAACGAATTTTACGTAAGGTCCAGCCGAGTTCAGCCGCCGAGCGAAGTACCTCACGATCCAGTTGGTCTCGTTTTCCTTTGTAGATGATTTCAAAGGTTGCTTTACCGCCACCGGATTCACTCTCGCGGATGGCAATCACCGCAGGGGTATTTTCCAGCTTGGTCAGGAGTGCTAACAGATTTGAGTCACCCCGGCTGTTCTCCACGATGATCGTATAGATCCGTCCACCACTACCCGGTGAGGCGATGTTTTTCTCCATGGCAGCTGCCAGGACAGTTGCCAGTTTCTTGCCGGCGGTTCTCCCGGCCTTATCAATGGCATCACCCAGTGTCAAGCCGGCTGATGACGCTTCGGCTGACTTGGCTGCCAGCACCTGGCAGGAAGTGTTATCGATAATTTTGGCGTTTGCCTTGACCAGCGCACCTTTACTGTCGTCACGTTCGTTGGTGATGGTTGTTGTCTTGAAATAGACCGTATATTCGGCAAAGTATTTCAGGCCAAAGGCAGCGGCTTTGTTCAGGTCGGGGTCAATGTCATGGGTTGCGGCGATTTGCAGTGAGCATTGCTCGGCGGAGGCCTTGTCGACGACGCGGTATCCGTTGTCGGCAAGATGTTCAACTATTCCTTCGTAAACGCTGAGGCGTGGCTGTTGTTCGGGGTCAGGTTTTGTGGGGGATGAAGCAGGGTGGATCAGCAGGATTCTTTCATTGAACGCTTTGGAAGAGGGCGCAGCCAGGCAGGGGGACGCCAGAATAACTATTGCACTGCAGCCTGTAATAAGTCGGCAAAGGCTCTGAAACATCGGTTTTCCCCTCGTGATTGTAGTAGATCAATATCCATTGAAAATAGCCTGCAACAGCCTCATAACAGATACATACGCACATTCATGGGAAATAGTACCATGGTTTTATAAATTGTAAACAGCTTTAAAATTTATCAACTATCATTAGTAGTCATCGGATGAACCGCCACCATCAAAATCACCACCACCGCCGGAAAAACTGTCATCTCCTCCCGATGAACCACCGCCGAAGCCCCCTCCGAACCCGCCGCCAAAACCGCCGTAGCCACCACCATACCCTCCACCCCCTCCGCCAAAGTTGATGCCGGAGGAGAGCAGGCTGATCAGGTAGCCGGCCACCAGACCGGCGATGAGCAGCAGAGCCAGGGACATCAATCCGAGGCTGCTGAAGGCCAGGGTGCCTGCCAGCGGTAGGCCTGCGCCGCCAATGGCGGTAGAGAGAAACCGCGATTTAGTGCCGATAAACAGTGCGATGGCGCCGGTTATCAGCAGTCCGAACAGGAATATACCAATCCCGCCTGAAGATTGCTTCTTGCCGCTTTTCCGTTCGGCCGGAGCTGCTTTGAATTCCCCCTTGGTGGCGGCAATAATACTCTCCACCCCCACTGCGACCCCGTGATCAAAATCATTGTTCTTGAGATAGGGGCGCATGGTCTCCCGAATGATTTTGCTGGCAGTTACATCCGGCAGCACCCCCTGCAGACCATTGCCGACTTCGATGCGCACCTTGCGTTCAGCCTTGGCGAGAATCAACACAACACCGTTGTCTTTCCCCTGCTGTCCCAATTTCCATGCCTCGGCCACATGGATGGAAAACTGGTCGATCTCCTCACCAGCCAGGGTCGGGATGGTGAGCACAGCCACCTGATTTGATGTTTCCCGTTCAAATGCCGCGAGTTGCTGTTCGAGGCGCGTGACAGCTTGCGGCGAGAGTAAGCCGGCCATATCGTTGACCCGCCCCCTGAGAGGGGGGATCTCCAGCGCACTGGCGAGTGCCGGCAGCAGGATGCAGAGCAGAATCAGTATCCGCACGATAGGGGGGAGTAGTCTTTTCATCGCTTATACCTGTCGCTGTTGACGCAACTGATTAAAATTTGACCTTGGGGGCAACTTTGGCTCCTTCTTCTGCCTTGAATGCTTCTTTCCTCTGCAAGTGGAGCATCAACGAGTTGGTCAAAGAGTTGGGGAAGGTGCGAATACTGGTGTTAAATATTTGCACCGATTTGTTATAGCGCTCCCGTGCCACGTTGATACGGTTCTCGGTTCCTTCCAGCTGTTTCTGCAAATCCATGAAGTTCTGGTTTGCCTTCAGGTCGGGGTATTTTTCCGCCACCACCATCAATCGGGACAAGGCGCCGGACAGTTCCCCCTGGCTTTGCTGGAACTTGGCCAGACTTTGCGGGTTGTTGATCACATCTTTGGTGATCTGCATGCTGCCGACTTTGGCTCGTGCTTCGGTGACTGCCTTAAGTGTATCGGCTTCATGCTTGGCATACCCTTTGACAACTTCAACCAGATTGGGAATCAGGTCAGCCCGGCGTTGATAGGAGGACTCCACATTTCCCCAGGCGGCGGTGACCGCTTCCTCGTTGGCTTGCATACTGTTGTAGCCACAGCCGGATAGTTGCGAAAGTAAGGCAATGCTGATGATCAGATACAGGATAATGCGTTTCATGCGTGTGTACCTCCATGATGTGTTGGTTGATTTGAAGCGTTGATTGATTTTGAGCTGCGGGCGGTGCAACGGATTTTGAGCATGGTCAGAGTTATGTTGCACACCAGCGGAATGATATTGGCTACGATCAACGGCGTATCTTTAATCAGTATGCCATAGATCAGCCATAAGGCAACCCCCGCCGTTAACAGCAGTGGCTGCCAGATCGATATGTCCCGGGCCTGACCGCTTTTCACTGTTTTGATCACCTGCGGCACAGCAGCAATGCTGGTAAGTGTTCCGGCCATCACGCCAATCCAGGTTTCGATCATGATCGTTTTCTGCCGTCAAAACCGGCCGCGGCCCAGTCGATCTGGGAAAGAATCCCGCGCAGAATGATGATCTCACGGCTGTCCAGTTCGGATCTGAAAAATATGCGGCGCAGGGAGCGCATGATGTGTTCGGGGTTTTGCTGGTTTAAAAAACCGATTTTTTGCAGGCTCGCTTTCAGTTGGTCAATGAACAGCTCCATCTCCTGTGACGTGGCCAGTGAGGTCTCCCTGGCTACCACCGGAGCGGTTCCCGCTTGTTCCAGTTCATAGCAGAACAGCAGTACCGCCTGGGCCAGGTTGAGTGACCCATATTCCTGCGATGTGGGAATCGTGGCGTGCCAGCGGCATTGAGCGAGCTCATCGGTGGTAAGGCCGTTGTCTTCCCGGCCAAACACGATCGCAGCGCGGCATTCGGGGGTGGCGTACTCCCGGAAACGGGCTGAAACTTCAGAGGGAGAAAGGATCTCCTGACGATATTTCCCATGCCGGCGAGTGGTGCCGACGGTCAAGGTACAATCGGCCAAGGCAGAGCGGAGATCGGGAAAAACAACGGCATTTTCCAGCAGGTCACGGGCTGATACCGCAAATTTAAGCGCTTCCGCGTGAAAACGGTCACAGCCGTTTACCAGTCGCAGAGAGGTTAATCCCATGTTTTTCATGGCGCGGCAGGTCATGCCGATATTGCCGGGTGATTGTGGCTCCACCAGAATAATTGATGTGGTCGTATGAGACGTCATTACACTCCTCGTTGTTGTTGTGCCCGCAACGCTCGTAATCGTGCCAGCCGCTGACGTGCCGGTTTTTTAAGCTTCCAGGCATGGTAGGCGTGGGTGAACCAGGCGGTGAACATTATCCCTGCCAAGGCGATCAGCAGGTAATGTTCATATTTTTTGATGTCGGTGAGAAACAGGGTGGCGCTTTTACCAAACAGGTAGCCTGCCAGAGAAAAAATTGTGGCCCAGGCCAATGCGCTTGCCAGATTGATCAGGAAAAAAGTGCGGGGGGAAAGTTTGGTTACCCCGAGGATGATTGGTAGTACAATTCTGAAGCCGTAGGTGAAGCGTGAGGTAAAAGCAACCAGCGAGCCATACCGCTCAATCAGACGTAACGACTCCCGGAAGCGGCGCGCAATGAAATGAAACCGTTTCAGTAGTGAGCGACCGTGCCGGCGACCGAGGTAAAAATAAACCTGATCACCGCAAAACGAGCCGGCAAAGGCGGTCAGGATGACACCGCTTATCTGCAGATATCCCTGAAAAGCGAGAAAACCTGCAATCAGCAGGATCGTCTCCCCTTCCAGGAAGGTACCGATGAAGAGCACCCAGTAACCATGTGTCTCAAGTGCGTCTTTAAGGAATTGCTGCATACCTACCCGAATGATCTGGCCGGAAGAGGGACCATTAAACCGCCAGCCGTCCAGTGACTTCTGACTGCATCAGATCAATCATCTCGTCGATTTTTGCCTCAGGATCAAGCGCCAGAGCCCCTTGTTCCACTTCCTGCAGAAATTTGCTCAGCGTGCCGTTCTCCAACAGTATGGCTGGGCCACCCTGCTTCTGCAGCGTTGTTGTCACCAGTTCACCGCCGGCGCGTGACAGGTACGCCATGGCAACTTCTTTGAGATCCTCGATAATTTCAGCCAGGTTTGCCTCGTTGTCAGTAGTCTTGACCGGTGGTGGAGCTGCCGGTGGCGAGCTTTGAACCGGCTGGCGGGAACTGGCCGTTTCCCACAGTTTTTGCAGATTGACCATCTGCAGCAGATCATAGCGGAGCAGCTCTTCCAGTGGTTGAGTGGTATAAACGGTCAAGCGCGCGCCGGGAAGGGAGGCAATGCGGCGTGCCTGGTCAGGTGATGTGTCAATGGTGGCAGCGCCGTCGTGATAGAAACCGACCGGGAGGCCGGCGCGATAAAACATCATGGAATATCGTTCGGGTGTGTGAAATTTGACCACGCCGTTTATGGCGCTATTTTTCATGCGGGTCAGTACTTCCTTGATGTCGACCTGGCGCACGTCAACAGCATCATGCACTTTTTTCCCGGCAGTCAGCGCGTTGGCGCATACGGCAAGATCGGCGGTCATACGGTAAACATTGATCTCTCCCTTTTTGTTGATGCAGCAGTCAAACATTCTGACAATCGCTTCAAAGCCGGTTTTATCCTTGTCGGCTTCCGTTGCCAAGGCACTGATCAGTTTCCCCTTGGCATAAATGCAGTACCCTTCGAAGTTGGGAGCAGTTTGATTGAGATATCCGGTAAAGCCTCCCTTGCCAAGTTTTTCAAGTATGTCAGGGAGGATAATGTTATCGGTCGGAACGTGTTGGTACAACGGATTAGCTTGTGGCAAAAATCGCATTCTGCCTCCTCAAAGGGGTAGGGGGATACATATGTTTACGGATAGTACAACGGTTTGAAAAGGAGATAACCTAAAGTATTTTAAAAACCTTGTCAAAACCTAAATTTTGAGATGTTTCTGAATAAAAAACATAGTATAGTACGCCGCACTAACAGAGCTGGCACGTGTCGTGGCTGGTGGTCGTCAGGGCGTGCAGTTTGTGATGATGTCAGGCAAAGGTAGGCGTGAGTGAGTACAAAAAAAGAAAAACTTCTGGAAGAAGCACAACGCATGGCAATGCGCGGGCAGGTTGACAAGGCTGCCGCAGCCTATCGACAATTGCTCTCATTGGAGCCGAATGCGATCAACCATCGCCAGCGACTGGCAGAACTCCTTGTCAAGGGGGGGCGGCTGGATGAGGCACGGACTGAGTTTGAGGTGATCGGAAAGCATTACGCTTCCAACGGTTTCTACCTCAAGGCGATTGCGGTCTATAAACAGGTACAAAAACTGTTTCCCGCCGATATTTCCCTCTCTCTTACACTGGCCGGACTGAATCAAAAACATGGGCTGACTGCCAATGCTCTGGCGGAATACAAGCAGGTCTATGATTACCATGAAAAAAATGGCCGGCAGGCTGAAGCGCTTAAAATTCTTGAAACCATGCAGACGGTTGATCTTCAGAATATCAATATCGGCGTAAAACTGGCAGAGGCTTATTTTCAAGCTGGACGCACTGATGATTCCTACCGGATCTTCAGCAAGGTAGCATCCTTGTTGCAAGAACGGGGTGATGTCGCCTCATTTTCAAAACTGAACAGCCGGATTCAACAACTATTTCCCCAAAAATCAACGTTCATGCTGGAAGTTCTGGAAGAGCAGATCCGGAACGGTCAGGCCGGGAATGCGGTTGCCGGTCTGCAGGCCATGTTGCGCGTAAATCCCAATGACCAGCGAGTCTGGGATCTGGTAGTCGCTGCCTATAAAAGCATGAAACAACCTCAAAAACTCAAGAACGCCTATCTTCAATATCTGAAATTTTTCCCCAAGGTAGCCTCTGCCCAGGCTGGGTTGATTACCTGCCTGGCTGCAGAAAATGATGTCACGGGTGCGCTGGCATTGCTGGAGCGCTACGAGGCTTCAATCTTGACTGATGGAGCATGGGAACAGCTGGTTGAGTGCTACCGGTTGCTGGAGCGTAACGATCCGATCAATCTTGCCATTCTGGAAGGACTGGAGCGTGCCTATCGTGCCGGTGGGAAGAGTGATGAAGTTGAGCTGCTGACTCCGAAAATATCATCGCTTAAAAACCTGGCTGGAAATCGAGGCAGCTCTCCCTTCGATGTTTCTGAAACTGTGCCACTAGCATCAGAGGGCATCTTTTTTGCCCCCCCCGAACCATTGGCTGCGGTTGACGAAGCAGAACCTTTTGACCTGTTTGCTCCGCAAGAGAATCAAAATGTTGACTCTGTGCCGCAACCTGAGCCGGTTGCGGGAGAGGAAACAGCATTTGACGAAGAAATCGAGATTGAGATCGATCTTGATGATGATTTTGGAGCTGTTGCCGACACGGCACAGGGAGTTGCCAACGGTGATGACTGGCTTGCTTCGGTCGGGGATATGTTTGACAGCATCGCAACCTCACCCCGTGGAGTCAGGTTTGATAACGAGCTGGAAACGGCTGACAGCCAATCCCATTACGATCTTGGCGTTGCCTTCAAGGAAATGGGGCTGTTTGACGAAGCAATTCAGGAATTTCGACAGGCGTCAACCGATCCGGCCATGAAATTGCGCTGTCTGGTGTTGCAGGGGGCGTGTTTGCGTGAAAAGGGAGATCTGGAAAACAGTGAAACCTTGTTGCGTACTCTCATGAAACCGGGACTGGCGCTGGATGAAGCGTGTTCGGTTAAATATGAACTGGCTCTGACTTGTTCTGCCGGAGGCAAGCAGGATGAATCGTCAGCGCTGTTGACCGACATTGAAACGCTTAATCCGGGGTTTCGCGATGTGAAATCGCTTCTGGATACCACCCATTTTGATGAAAGCTCACTTGATTTCTCGGATGAAGAATTGCAAGGTTTTGATCTGAAATAAGTATCTGACTGATATGCGTGGGGGGATCAATGAAAAAAATGCGAATCAAGTCTCTGGCGGGAGTGGTGGCAGGAGTGTGCAGTCTGGTAGCATTGCCGGTTTGGGGGGCTGAATTGCTGGATGTCACTCCCGTGGTGACTAACGGTGTGCTGTCTGTTGACGTGAACGCCGATATTTCCATGACCTATACCTACTATAAACTACCGGGTGAGGCACGGGCTGTGGTGGATATTGCCGATGCCGATCCTGAAAAAGTTGAACCGTTGATAGTGGTCAACAAGGGTGCTGTTTCCAGTATCAGTGTTGACAAGGCATCGATCGCTTCCATGACGGTCAGCCGCTTGGTCTTTAATCTGGTGGCGGAAACGGATATTGCGGTTTCTGCATCTCCCGATCGTAAAAAACTGACGGTCTCCTTTGGTAAAGGGGGAACGCTGGTAGCGTCACCGGCTGCACTGCCACTCCCGACGACCGTCACCGCACCAGCGGTCAAGGAAGAGGATGATCCACTGGCCGGGCAGACCTCGACTCCTCCCAAACCAGCGGTAGTTGCAACTCCAGCCAAGGAAGAAGATGATCCGCTCGGTCTCGAAAGCGACGCGCCTGCAGCGTCAGCTCCCAAAGCTTCACCGGTTGTGGCTGTGCCGGTCACCACGATTGTACCGATGCTCTCCACAGCCGCCGCAACAGCCAAACAGGCAGCAGTTGCGGCACAATCGGTGGTTAATGTACAAGGGATCGTGATCGGTACGAAGTCGATTGATATTCAGACTTCCGGTGTTGCGAGCTATAAAACCATGCAACTGGATAATCCGCCCCGTCTGGTGATTGATCTGCAGGGTGTGAACACCGTCAAAGGGAACTCCTTTCCGGTTGGGCGCTTCGGGGTGGAAAAGGTACGGGTCGGCAATCAGGGAAGTGCCGTTCGGGTCGTGTTTGATTCCCGTTCTGCTAGCTTGCCGCACTACACGGTTTCGGCAACCGATAGCGGTGTGCGGGTTATGTTCAAGTAATCATGTAACGCCGGTTCTTTCTTTGGAACAAAAAAACAGCCTCCCAGGGGAGGCTGTTTTTTTGTGTCTGATGTGCCAACCATGGTCTATTTGGCATTTTCGTCCAGCAGGTAGTTGAGGAAAATGACGAATTCCCGGATTTCCTGCTTATCCATATCGGAGTTCGGTTTGCGCAGCATCTTGATGCCGTAGGCTTTGACTGCCTGTTTATTGAACGGTTGTCCGGTGATCGGCGCGCGCCCGGTTTGTACGGCAATCACGGTCCGTTCCATGGTATGGCATTTGGTGCATTTTTTCGACATATTGGCAAAGGTCGCCTGGAATTGGGGAGGGATGCTGGCAGCATCAAAATTCATGGCCGGACCACGTCCTTTGACCTTGATGCGCGCATCGGCAGTTGCGGAAAGGGCGAGGGTCATGATTCCTATGAGTAATGCAATTTTTTTCATGCCTGAACTCCTTCAACAGATTGGTTCATATTCTTTATACCAGTAAATCGGAGATACTCCAGTCTGGACAGCAAAAGATCAGAATGCGACGGTTGCACCAACAACCCCAACCCGGTTGATGGAAGTTGACAGGATCTCGTATTTGTACTCCAGCGCCAGTTTTATGTTCTGTAACGGTGAATATCCGAGCGTTCCCACATAACGTCGTACATAGGTGTCACCCAGTTGTGCTTTGGCGCCACTCAGTTGCTGCAGGTATTCAAATCTCCCTGATGCGATCAGGTTGAGCAACAAGGTAACTTCACCTTCCGTTGTTACGGCTTTGGAGATCACCCTGGTCTTCGATGTTATGTTGGAGGGTGTGGCGTTATCATCTTCTCCGTAGTTGCCGAGCAGCCGGAGGCGGAAGATCTTGTAGAGCGCTTCTGCATCGGCTCCGATCCGGAAATAGTTGTTTTTGGGGTCATTGGAATTTGCCGTTCCGTTTTTACCGTAATAGCCATAGGTTCCAAAGCTCATGGTCAGGTAGTCGAGAAAACTTTCGGCTTTGTTCAGGTCAATATCCGGTTCGTTGGTGAGGTAATCGATGCCGCCAACCTTGAAGGAGAGATGGCCATACCCTTCCTTGCTGTTCTGCCCCTTGCGATTGACCAGGCCTGCCGCAAGATACACGCGGTTGGCAATGATACTGTTAAGTTCCAGTGCGTCCTGCGGCTGCTCGATTTTGAAGACCGATTCCTTGCCAACGGTGTAGGAGTAGGGGAGGTAGTTGTTGGTGACCGAGAGCTTGTTATTGGTTTTCCATAGCCCCAGTTTCGGCTGCATTCTACCGATGCGGAGGTTGACCGGTGAGTCAAGCAGGTGCCGCCAGGAGAGGAGGAATTCGTTCAGATCAGTCTTGTTGTTGGACGCGGTCTGACTGGTGTTGAAGTTGCCGATTGGCGGTTGTTCGCTGTAGGCGACGTAGGTGGCAAAAAATCCGAATTTCTCACGGAAATTACCACCGGCATGCATTTTGATCGAGCGGGCGGCAAAATCAAACTCATTCACCTGGCTGGTGTCATAGCCGTAATTGATGGCGCCGGTAAAAGAAATCGGAAGCTGTTCAGGGATACCGGAGAGGAGAATCCCCTCGCTCTTTTCCGGGGTCACAGCTCCCGGAGTTGTCGTTGCTTCAGCAGCTGCTGTCGCTGTTGCCACCGGCTCCTGATTGCCAAGGGCGCCGGCTTTCAGTGTTGCCAGTTTGGCTGCATCACCTTCGCCGCCGATGGTCATAGCAGCTGACGCCGGCTTGGCCTCAGGGGCTTTTACTGCTGCCGGAGCCGCTGACTCCTTCTTTTTGTTATGTCCGAAGTAGACATAGGAGTTCTTCAGGAACGCTTCACCATACTCATTCAATTCCGGATAGATGGTGTGGCAGGTAGTGCATTCAACCTTGTGGGCACGGGAAAATGCGGGAATAGCATGTGCCGTGCCGGCGGTAAAAAGTGACACCAAACATGCGGCAGCCAGTGCGGTTGACAGCGTTTGCGGCAATCCTTTATTCATTCGAACGTCCTCCCTTTTTCGTAAGTCAATCAAATCTGGAGCCAGATGGAGAGCTGCTGTGCCCGTGCAAAACGTCTACTTGGCTCTTGGCCGGTGATCTCCGGGATCAATGCTGTTGCAAAGGTAGTAGCCAGCCTGAAAGCGTTCCTTGTCGGTCAGGTAGGTGCTGTACCTGAACCGGTCGTTTTCTCCGATCAGTTCGTATTCGTTCAGGCCGGTGAAGGTGCCTGTCGGATATTTGGAGAGATTGGTTTTGGGATTACACACGGATTTATTCAGTCTGCCGTCGTCCAGCCAGTCCATGGAATCAAAGATTACCCGTTTTGCATAGCGGCGATTATGGGCAAAGGCGCCCGGATCGTAATAGAACATGAAGAAATTATAGACCGCCCCCATGGTGTAGGATGCGTTACGCAACGGATAGTTGTTGCCATTCAGCGGGTCGGTGAACCGGGCACCCAGTACATAATAGTCAAGATTGGAGGTAAAGGAACTGCCATCTACCAGTGTTGCGGTCGGTTTCGCTCCACCATTGCTGGTGGCGGTCCGTAACCATGGCTGAAGTCGAATGCCGCCACCGGAATTGCTGCCATACCAGTTGGCAAGATCCTTGAGAACTGTTTTGCCGGTGGTTGCATCTTTGTAGGTAACCGTGGCCGGCGTCCCGGGACGCCCTTCACTATCCGCCCAGACTCTGTTGTTCCTGGTGCTGGTGTTGCTGGGGGTGCGCGGGGTAGCCATATCAGCTGCCGTGGGTAGCCGGGAGTCGACTGCAAATGCCATCAGACGGGCAAATGCCTTGACCGCCGCCTTGTACTGCTGGCGCTGCAGCTCCAGCAGTTGATAGGTTTCGCCGGTTGCCGGATCGATCCCACTTAGTTCCCACTCGACCTCGCCATTATCGGAATGGCAGGCTGCACATGACTTGCTGACCGTAGTGGTGATCGGATTGGACGGATTGACGAAGGTGTTGCGGAAGGTGGAGCTGGCATCACTGTTGACCGGCAGGAAGCTATGGCTGGTCTGGGAGCCCTTGAGCTCATCCTTCAGGTTGAGGTGGCAACCGATACAGGGACCGTAACCGCGACTGTCAGACGCCATCCCTTGTGTCCCTTCAACCCGGTTGGGATTGGTTCTGGTTGTCCCGATGATGTCATGGGTGAAGGCGATGTTGCTATATCCCTGCAGTTTGGCTGAGCCGCTGCTGTAAAACTCGAAGGCCATGCCGATTGAGTTGCCGTTCTTGTCGGTTGGCCTGAACAGCATCTCGGAGGCGCCCCTGAAATGGTTGGTGATCCGGCCTTGATTCTTGTCGAGTTCAATCCCCCGGGCATCGGCCATTTTGATCAGGATTCCAGCGGTACGGCCGGAGTGGCAGACCACGCACATATTGGAGGCGCCCACATCGGGGTAGGTCAGGCCGAATCCGGTGATCTTGCCTCCGCTCATGGCACTGCCGGGTGTCGGTGGTACCGTCGATGGGGCGGGGTTTTTGGATGAGAAGTTGTAGAAGGATGTTACCTGGGGAACTGTACGCAGCTTGTAGCCATAGGCCACCTCGTTGCCGTTATCATGACAGGCATTGCAGTTCGTCAGCTCCTTGCTTTGATCGGAGGGGTCACCAAACGGTTTCACATCCTTGAAGCCGCTTTTAACGTAATTGATGTAGCCGGTGGTGGTATGGCAACGGACACACACCTGGCTTTTACCGTTGTTATTGTCACTCAGCGCCAGATTGGCCGGAAGAGTTGTCCCCAGTGTCTTGTAATCAAACTCCTGACGCGCCAGGATGCGGATATATTCGGCGTCATCCAGGTTGTCAGCTCCCTTTTCAACCGGGAGATTTACCGTCGTGCCGTGGGCGCTGCCGGCCCAGTTTTTGAGGTAATTCCGCGCTGATGCAGTATCATGGGGGTTGTGGCATTTACGGCAGTTCTGCTCATATTGCCGGGAAACATAGCTGGCCGGATTTGATGCATCATCACCAAAGTGGGCCTGCAAAGAGGATTTGAAACCACCGTTTTTGGTATGGCATTTAGCGCATTTACCGGCGGCATCGGCATTTACGGTTACATCGTGAACTGCAGCGGTTCCGGTTGGCGTGCCGCCGTGACATCGATTGCAGCTGTTGGGGTGACCGGGAGCCGGTTCATGGCAGTCAGAACAGCTGGCGCCGTTTTGAGTGTTGTGACCTGACAGTTTCCATTCCTCGGAAATCAGCTTGCCGGTAGTCTTGCTGACACGTTTTGCTGAAGCTGTACTGTTGCCATCATGGCAGCCAATGCACACTGCCGATTCTTCCAGCTTGCTGGAGGAGGGCGGTCCTGCCACCGTCTTTTCACCACACCCCGAAAGATTGGTTAGTGATAATAAACTTCCCGCAAGTACAAGGATAAGGCGTTGATACAAGTGCATGTATTTCCCCTTTTCGTGAGCTCGGATGGTTTGCAGCAGCAGCTCAAATCAGTAAAACCTATGTGGTGTGGGACGCTTATTTCAGTAATCGGTAAATATACGTAAACGTGCCGCCGACGGAGAGACCGGAAAGCAATCCGGCATATTTGTTGACTTGTTGGGAAAGTTGCACACGGAGCGGGTACTGGTCGATATCGGTTACTTCATCGGTTGCCATGGCGATAATGTCTTGCCAGTCCTTGTCCCACAGGTAAACCTGCAGATACAGTTCGGAACCTTTCCAGAGAAAGATGAAGAAGAAAACAATCCCGAAAGCGATGAATCCCTTGGATATATCGGAATCCTTGATCGAGAGGTAGATCTTGCGCACCAGCTCCAGGTTCATCAGGCAGAGAAAAACCCAGATTGCGTTTTCAACCATCTTGATATTTCTGATGGTGTTGGGACCGGGGGTCGGATTGATCAGCAGAAAAACACCCGAAGCCGCCAGTATCAGGAGCGTGGTCAGGTACACCACGATTTTTTTACCGGAGATCTCGAAGGTTTTGCAGAAAACGTAGTATTCCAGAAAGCCGTGGGTGATCAGCATGATTGCCACGGTGCCGATAATGTAATGGAAGGCTGACAGTTTATAGTATTGAAGATAGGGATTGATGGCGTAGGCCTGACTGATGAAGATCAGGAAGAATCCGATGGCGATACTGGTCCAGACCCGGGCATTGCCGATACTGAAATAAAAGCTGATCACGCCGGCCAGTCCCCAGAGAATAACGAGCGTCAGATCAAACGGGTTGATTTGAGATAGAATTTCAATGACTTTTTCCATGTTGCCTCCCGGGATGTTCTACAGGCTACAAGTCTGATTGTGCAGTTTGCACCAGATTGGTGAGCTTTTCCATCATTGCGCGGATATTGGTGGCGCTGATCAGTAGCTTGGCGCCCCGCTCAATACCTGCCAGCAGTTTGGCCGCTCCATTTTCATCAATAATGCAGAAATTTCCCCCCTGGTCGGAGAGTTCCTTATCCACCATGGCACGACCGACTTTGCCGCAATATTCGGAAACGATAGTTTTGAGTTGTTCTTCCAGGTCATTCAGCTTCAGCGCCATGATTTTACGATCCCGCTCCTGGCGCTCCTGGCTGACCTTGGCTGATTCAGACTGTTGTCTTTCGACTGCCGTATCCCAGATGGTCTGAACATTGGTGACCTGGAGCAGATCCATGTCCATCAGCGCCTCAGCACCCTGGGTGGAGTAGAGGTCTATCTTGGCACCTGGCATGGTGGCGATTTTCTGTGATTCGACCGATGAGGTTTCAATGTCCTGGGATCCGTCGTGGAAGAATCCGAGCGGGTTCCCCTCTTTGTAAAAGATCATGGCAGATCGGTCGGCGGTATAGATACGCAGGCAGCCGTTCATCTGGTCGGACTTGATTTTATCAAGCAATGACTTGATATCGATCAGTTTTAATTCCTGGGCTTTGTAGAGAATTTCCCCCTGCAGCAACGAATGAATGCAGGCGGTAAGGTCTTTGGAGAGTTTGTACACATTGAGGGTGCCACTGGTGGAGGTTACTATTTTTTCAGCCAGTTCAGTCAAGGCTTCAAAGCCGTTTTTCTGTTCTCCGCGTTGATCTTCCTGCTGTATGCTTACCAGTTTCCCCGACTCAAACACCAGCAGGGTCGTGGTAGCTGGAAATATAAAGCTGGCATAGCCGGTAAAAGCAGCCGTACTCAGTTTTGACAATACCTCCGGCAGTTTCAGTTTGCTCGCTGCCAGATTTTCAAACAAGGGGCTGCCTTTGGGGAGAAGAAACATCTGTTTGTGCCTCCTGTTTCGGGTTTGCACATCATAGTGGCAGTTAATAGATGACCTCTTCATTTAAAGCAAATGCAATGTTATGTCAAAATAATTTGTAAACAGTAGGGATAAAGAACTTGCCATTCAGGCTGGTAAGGGTAAAGTAGGTCACATGCTCACCTATACGATAACATTGGATCATCACGGTCGCCGTCTGGAAAGTTTTGTCTCCTCGCTGATTCCCACCGCAACTAATGCCTATATTCGCAAGCTGATCCGGGGGGGAGCGGTCAAACTCCAGGGGGGGAGCTCTGACGCCGATACCTTTCTGGAGTGCGGCGCCATGGTAACCGTCAAGGAAAGTGCCACGCTGCTGGCGTTGCTGTCAAGCTCGGCTCCAGCGCTTGATCTGCTCTATGAAGACAGCCAGGTTGCGATTGTCAACAAACCGGCTGGATTGGCCATGCATCGCACTGCTGAATGTGAAGATAATCTGGTTGACCAGGGAATGTCGTATATGACCTGGCGGGGTACGGCCTGCAAACTCTATCCGGTCAATCGCCTTGACCGGGGTACCTCGGGGGCGGTTATTCTGGCAAAAAGTTCTGCCAGTGCCGGCATGTATGGCCGACAGGTCAAGGAAGTCGGTCTGGACAAACTCTATCTGGCGCTGGTGTACGGAACCCCTGAGCAGGCTGGAACTATCAACGAAGCGCTGGATGGCAAAGAGTCGGAAACCCGCTATCGTATTCTTGTCCGCGGAGAGCACAATGCCTTGCTGGCGGTGCAGCCGATCAGCGGCAGGATGCATCAAATCCGGCGTCATCTGGAAAGTATCGGTCATCCGGTGGTGGGTGATAAACGGTATGGCGGGAGTCTGCTGGAGAGTTATCAGGGGTTTGCCCTGCATTCGTACCGTACGGTGGTGCAGCGACCTGGGGCCGGGGAGTTGTCCGTCTGTGCGCCGCTCCCGCTTGCTGTGCGTCAGCTCTGCCTGGAGGATCGGATCAGGGAGCAGGAGCTGACGGAAGCTCTGAAAAGCTTGTGGTAAATTTTTAACAAGTAATGACGCTACAGCACAACCAGGTTATCACGATGGACCACCACGTCAGAGTAGCGATACCCCAGAATATCCTCGATAGCGGAACTTTTCTTCCCTGCCAGACGGCCGATTTCAGCACTGGAATAATCGGTTAGGCCCCGTGCGAACTCACGTCCGTCATCGCAACAGATCCTGATAGAGGCCCCGCGTTCAAAACGTCCTTCCACTTTGACCACACCCGAGGGGAGCAGGCTTTTTCCCTTGTTGACCAGTACTTCCCGCGCTCCGGTATCCACCACGATGGTTCCCGCCGGTTTGAGGGTGTAGGCGATCCAGTGCTTGCGGCGATTCAACCCGTTGTCAGCCGCCAGAAAGAGTGTGCCGACCTCTTCGCCCTGCATGGCGGAGAGCAGGATGCGTGGCTGTTTTCCCGGTATCATGATGGTCGGCACGCCATTCCTGGCAGCTTTTTTGGCAGCCGACAGTTTGGTGATCATGCCGCCGGTTCCTACGCTGCTGCCGGCGCCGCTGGCGGCCCGTTCCATCTCCTTGGTAATCACCGCTACCAGCGGGATCAGCTGCGCCTCGGGATTAGTGCGGGGATCGGCATTGTAAAGACCGGCCACATCGGTCAGGATCAACAGTAATTCGGCCTCGGCCACATTGGTTACCAGGGCCGAGAGATTGTCGTTATCGCCAAACTTGATCTCATCAACCACCACGGTGTCATTTTCATTGATGATCGGAATAACACCGAAGCCGAGCAGGGTGGCAATCGTTGCCCGGGCGTTGAGGAAACGCTGGCGGCTGTTAAGATCCTCAGCGGTCAGCAGGAGCTGGGCTCCCTTGATGCCGTGCGGTTCCAGCGCTTCCTGGTACGATCTCATCAGGCGGGTTTGTCCGATGGCGGCGGCAGCCTGTTTGTGGGGGATCGTTTTCGGTTTGTCGACCATCCCCAGTTCGCTTCTGCCGGCAGCAACCGCACCGGAGGAAACCAGAATTACCTGGATTCCCTGCCGGCGGATCTCGGCCAGGTCGGAGGCGATCAGGGCTATCACCGATTGGTCCAGCGAGCCGTTACCGGCGGTTAAAACCCCGCTCCCGATCTTGATAACCACTCGCTTGACCTTATGGAGAATGTCGTGGCGAATCACCATTCCTCCGTGGCTGGCGACCACAAACGACGGGCAATCTCATCCAGTAATGCTTCCACCCCTTCACCGGTGGCGGACGAAATCGGAAAGACCGGCATACCGCGTTCTTCGAACCAGGGTCGTACCTGTGCCAATTCAGCCTGAGTTACCGGCAGGTCAGTCTTGGTAATCACGATGATCTGTTCCTTGCCTGCCAGTTCCGGGCTGAACAGGGCAAGCTCACGGTTGATCGCTTCAAATTCCGCAATCGGATCTCGCTCGGGGATCCATGAAATATCAACCAGGTGCAGCAGGATGCCGGAACGTTCCAGATGCTTGAGGAAACGGTGTCCAAGGCCGGCCCCTTCCGATGCTCCTTCGATAATCCCTGGAATATCAGCCATGACAAAGGAACGGTAATCCTTGTACGGCACGACTCCCAGGCTTGGGACCATGGTGGTAAAGGGGTAGTCGGCGATCTTGGGACGTGCTGCTGAAACCTTGCTGATCAGTGACGATTTGCCGGCATTGGGCAGTCCCAGCAGTCCCACGTCAGCCATCAGTTTCAATTCCAGCCGCAGTTTGCGCTCTTCGTGTTCTTCTCCCGGTTGGGCAAATTTGGGAGCCTTATTGGTGGCGGAAGCAAAACGGGCATTCCCCTGACCACCGCGACCGCCTTTCAACAGTATCACCTGTTGCCCATTTTCGGTCAGATCCGCCAGCACATCCCCGCTTTCGGCGTCTTTGATCACGGTTCCGACCGGAACCTTGATCAGCAGATCCTTGCCACCGGCGCCATGGCGATTCTTCCCCATGCCGTTATGCCCTTTTTCCGCCTTTTGATGCGGCTTGTGGCGTAGCTCCAGCAGGGTGGAAAGGCCGGCCATGGCCTGGAAAATGACATCGCCTCCCTTGCCGCCATCGCCGCCGCTCGGCCCGCCGAATTCGATAAACTTCTCATGGCGAAACGCCACACACCCTGCTCCACCATGTCCCGAAGAGGCGAACAAGGTTACTTCATCGATAAATTTCATGATTGTCCATTTCCATCCAACCATTCCTGAATGGTTTTAAGCTGTTCGTTCCAGTCCGGGCCGAGTCGTTCGGTCAGGTAGGTGACAAACAGCGAGTCAAACATCTGAATCCCCTGTTCCAGCAGGAACATCCGTTCATAGAATACTGCTTCGCGCTCGCTCATCTCATCGACGGTCGCGTCTTTTTCCACTCTGACCTGGGGGCATTTGAACGACGCAAAACCGAAGGTGTCACCCTTGAGCGTCAATTTCCACAGGTTTTCATCTTTTTCCATGCAGATGGTGGCACTGGTAATTCTTTTACCCCCCTTGAGGGCGGAAATGGCTTCCAGGTAACTGTCCTGTGATCCGGAGACCACAACTTTCTGGACACCACCCTCGTCACCACCACCCTGCAATTGAATCTTGTCATCTATCCAGGCGGTAAAGCGCTCCCCGCTGGTATGGTGTCCCGGTCGGCTGATGGAGTAATCTCCCTTGCCGCAGATGCCGCGCTGTAACAGCCAGAGCATGAATTCCCAGCCGATCCACTGATTGTCGCGGATCAGGGCGGTGACTGCATCGGAGTTGGCCTGATTCGCTTTTTCCAGCGCTTTCAGCAATTCCCCCGAAAGGAGCATCTTGGCACGGGCGTAGGGGTGGATCACAACCGGGGTGAATCCCTCGAAGGTTTTACGGAACAGTTCTTCGAACCGTTCGATAACTTTGCTTCCCAGGCTGTAGATCGACACGATCCCGGTTTTCTGGTTCCAGGTGAGGTCGACGTTTGACGGTATTGGCAAGCATTTGATCAGCAAACGTTGCTGAATCAGCTCCTTGATTTCTTCCCGTTTGGTTTTAGGTGCTCGCCGCAGGTTGGGGTGCTGGGCCAGAAAGAGGCTTTCCTCCCGGTTGGTGTGGGATTTGAGTACCGCGGCCGGGATCTTGCGCTGATCACGCCGCAGGGTTACCAGGATGTAGTCATCGCGCCAGAAATCGGAAGGAGCTTCAAAGGCAATCTCGTCCGGGCGGTCAACCTGCACCCACCCTTCCGATGACTCTTCAGCGGAGTTTTCTATGGATTGAAATCCGTGGTCGGAGAGTTTTTTGGAAAACCAGGTAAACTGATCGTTTTCAGGCAGATCGCCGATGATGTTGTACTGCATGATACTGACGGTATTGGCGTAAATTCCCATAATGTATGAACCGATTGTTCCTTTCATCTGTTGCGAATACCAGGAGTTGTCTGGAATAAAACGGGGGATGGAGTTGCCGTTGCTGCTGACCTAATTTCTGATGGTTACCGGAGTCGATGCCACCAGATGTTTCTGTTGCAGCTTGCCGTTGATCAGTTCCACCTGTCCGGTCAGTTTTTCGCCAACCCGGGCATCGCTGCGCGCCTTCAGGTTGAGATTGAACTCGGAGAGCTTGCCGCTGTCAAGTCTGTCAACGTTAAAAACAAAAACGGATGCTGATTCCTGACGATAGGGGGTCTCGCCGGCATCGAGAAAATCAAACTGCGGGGGGATGGTGACCCTGACGGTCAGTTTTTCAGCGCTTCTGCTGCCGATGTTCAGGAGTGTTACACGGTAACGGGTCTGTTCACCGGGAGCGATAACCGCTTTTGCCGATTTGGCAACGGCGCGGAGCAACGGAGCGGCAGCCACCAATTGGTATTCTTTGCTGAAGCTTACATCTGTGTAACGTTTGGAAGTTATTTTGAGGCTTACCTTGGCTTTGTGACCATCAACCTTGTCAGCCGGCATGGTATACAACAGCTCCCCTTTAAACGGTTTGCCCGGTGCAACGGTGACGCTGTTCACAGCCGTGTCGCGTTGATCGGCGGCAAAGAATTTGATCCCGTATTCGGGAGCGGTGAGTGCTTCCAGAATAAACGGTTCATCTTTGTTCCCCAGGTTTGCCAGTTCGAAAGCTACCGTACCGTGCTGGCCGGAATCGGCCATGAGCCCCTCTCCGCTGAGCGTCAGAGCAGTTTTGATCGATTCCTTGTCAGCTTTTTCAGCTGCCAGCCGTTCACGTTCCTTGCGAGCAGCCTCTGCTTTTGCGCGGGCTATTTTTTCCTGCTCTGCCCGTTCCCTGGCCAGCCGTTCCTGCTCACGTTTCTGTTCAGCTGCCCGTTCCTGTGCCAGCCGCTCTTTTCGTACATTTTTGGCAGATGCTTGCAGTTGTTTGTTCGTTTTGAGCTTTTCGCCTCTGGCAGCACGGGTTCCCAGGGCCGCCAGTTCTTCTTCAATGGTGGTGGTCAGTGGCGTGCTGGTAAATTCCTGGTTAAACAGATTGATGGTCTTGGCGGCTTGCTCGTTCTCTCCGGCTTTCATACTGGAACGTGCCAGCAGCAGCAGGGTTACATCCCGCAACGGGGAGTCGGGAAATAGTTGGTTGAGAGTGTTGATCTTTTCAATCGCCAGCAAATAATCAGCGCCCTGGTAGGCATTGAAGGCTTCCACAAACAGAGTGGCATCATCAACGTCAGCTGCCGCGGCATACGGGAGAACCGTAACGTTTACCAGTCCGCTGAAAATCAGTGTGAGCAGGAACAACCGGAGCACGTTCATACCAATTACTCCACGAAACTCTTCAATTTCTTGCTGCGGCTGGGGTGCCGCAATTTGCGCAGCGCTTTGGCCTCGATCTGACGAATACGTTCACGGGTAACTTCAAAGTCCTGTCCCACTTCTTCCAGGGTATGATCGCTTTTTTCGCCAATCCCGAAGCGCATGCGAAGCACTTTTTCCTCACGGGGAGTCAGGGTTGCCAGCACCCTGGCCGTACTTTCGGACAGGTTGTTCTTGATGACCGCTTCAATCGGGGAGATTACCCCTTTATCTTCAATGAAGTCGCCGAGATGTGAATCTTCTTCCTCGCCGATCGGGGTCTCCAGGGAGATCGGTTCCTTGGCGATTTTGAGCACTTTGCGGACTTTGTCAAGCGGGAGCTGCATCCGTTCGGCAATCTCTTCGGGAGCCGGCTCGCGTCCGTTTTCCTGCACCAGCTGACGGGTGGTGCGGATCAGCTTGTTGATGGTTTCGATCATGTGGACCGGAATACGGATCGTGCGCGCCTGATCGGCAATGGCGCGGGTGATCGCCTGACGAATCCACCAGGTGGCGTAGGTCGAAAACTTGTAGCCGCGTTGGTACTCGAATTTATCAACCGCTTTCATCAGGCCGATATTTCCTTCCTGGATCAGGTCGAGGAATTGCAGGCCACGGTTGGTGTATTTCTTGGCGATGGAAACCACCAGACGCAGGTTGGCTTCGATCAGTTCGCTTTTGGCAATCCTGGCCTTGCTTTCACCCTGCTCGATGGCGCGCAGGGCAGTTGCCAGTTCATGCGCCTTAAAGCCTGATTCGGACTCGATCTTGAACAGTTTTCGCATGGCAGTCCGCAGCCGTTTGTCCAGCTGGTCAAGCTCTTGGGGAGGGAGTTTGATCTTGGAGAGCGATGCCAGCCCTTTTTCCTCGTCTTCCTGGTAGTGAGCCGTAATGGCCGCCAGTTTGGCCGCCGGTATGATGGCGGTCAGTTCATCCAGCTCCTTGTTGAGCCGTTCCACCTTGCCGGTCAGCTTTTTCAGCTCTTCCACGATCTTGTTGATGTGGCGGTCTTTCATGCGCAGCGATTTCAGCTGGTCGGCCAGCACACTCTTGGCTTCCGCAATCTTCTTTTCATGATCCTTCTTTTTGGGGGCCGCTTTAATGCTCTCCCGCGCCTGGACCAACTCCGTGATAATACCGTCCTGAACGGCAATGGCGTCAATGATCTCCAGAATATGATTCTTGTGGACGTCCTCTTCCCCTTCTTCCACTTCCTCTTCTTCCACTTCCTTGCTGATTTCGGAAGCATTGATCTGGAATTTTCGCAGTTTGTCCCCCAGCAGCAGGACTTCGCGCACCGTAATCGGGGTGTTGAGAATTACGCCAGCCACATCCCGCTCGCCATCTTCAATTCGCTTGGCAATCTCGACTTCACCTTCACGGGTCAGGAGAGAAACCGAACCCATTTCCCGCAGATACATGCGTACCGGATCACTTGTTCTGCCGATGGTGCCCGCCTCAAAGGCGACTTCTTCGGCTTCCTCTTCCCCTTCTTCCTCTTCATCCAGGTCGGATTTGAGCTTGGGGATCTTTACCTTTTGGGCCGAGTCAACGATATCGATATCCAGGCTGCCGAACATGTCCATGACATCATCGATCTGGTCGGTTGCAATATCAGGAGGGAGAATGTCATTGACTTCATCAAAGGTCAGAAATCCTTTTTCTTTTCCCATGGAAATCAATTCTTTTACATTTTCGATGGATTCTTTTTTTGCCATTATTCACCTCAATGCCGGTTAAGGCAGGATCTTTGACTTTCTGGTGCGCAGTTCATCAGCTTGCCTGATGAGTGCATGGTATTCAGGAGAGTCGGGTGGCGTCGTTGCCAGTAATGTTGCGATATCCTTGATGGAGGAAAGAGAACGCTTTTCACGACTGCGCAGGCAGTTGCTCAGAGCGGTTTTCCAGTCTATGTCTGCCATGGTGGCGTCGGAAACCAGGATGCGGGAAAGCAATGTTCTGATCTCGGGGCGCTCAATCGATTCACACAGGTTCTGTAATCCCGGGATTTCTCCGGAATCATCGGCTGCTGCCAGCAGCAGGCTCCCTAATTCAGCATAAGCACCATCCAGTACATTTTCAATGCCGAGTTCCCTTATTTTTACGGCTGCAGCGGGATAATTGCAGATCAGTGCCAACAGCGTTTCCTGGGTAGTATCGATCGCTCCTGCTCCCTGAGCGGGGGAGGCTGCCAGCATGTCCCGGCTTGAAAGCTCACGGCCGCCACTTCGCTTGCGAAAGGCGTGGACAGTGATCCCCAACAGGCGGCAGATCTCGTTTTCATACAGATCCCGTTCCACCGGATCGGCGATTTTCTTGAAGCGCGGCAGCAGTTCGTCAATAATGCGCACCTTGCTGTCAACGCTATCCGGCTTTTGTTGGGCGACCAGGGCACGAATATACGACTCAAATGCCGGGCGGGCCGATTTAAGACAGCCGTTAAATTGTTCCACCGAATGCTGTTTCAGAAAACTGTCCGGATCATCCCCGGCCGGAAGAGTAACAATATAGGACGGCAGTCGCTGTTCCATGAAAATCTCCATGGAACGAACCGCAGCCTTGCGACCGGCGCCATCTCCGTCAAACAACAGGTATACCCGTTGGGCATGACGTTTGATCATGGCGGCATGGGAAGCGGTCAGAGCGGTTCCGCAGGTGGCGACAACGTTTTTTACACCGGCCTGAAACAGTGCCAGGTGGTCAAAATATCCCTCAACTACGATCACTGAATTGTCGACCCTGATGGTCGGCAGTGCCATGTCAAGGCCGAAAAATACGGAACTTTTGTGGTACAGCGGTGATTCGGGAGAATTGATGTATTTGGGTAACGATGCATCGAGTACGCGGCCGGCAAAGGCAATCACGTTCCCCTTGGGATCACGGATCGGAAACATCAGCCGGTTGCGAAACTGATCGTACCATCCCCGGTCGCCATGTTTGACAATGCCGAGTTTCTGAGCCAGTTGCAGGTCAAAACCTTCTTTTTGCAGCAGTTTGACCAATCCGTCGCCCCGTTCGGGAGCAAACCCGATCCGGTACGCTTCGCCGGTGGCGGCGTCAACCCCGCGCTGTGCCAGGTAGGCTCTTCCCGTCTCACCGCTGTGGTCGCTGGTCAGGATCTGACGGTAGTAGTCTGCCGCCCGCTCGTTAATCCGCTGGAATACCTGCCGTTCCTGCTGCTCCTGCTGCTCAGCTGCAGTCAGCTGGCGTTCTTCTATGGTGATTCCGGCCCGGCGTGCTGCCAGTTTGACCGCTTCCGGAAAGGTGATCCCTTCGATTTTCATCAAAAAAGAAAAAACATTCCCGCCGGCGCCGCAGCCAAAGCAGTGAAAAATCTCGCGCGCCGGATTAACGTTGAACGAAGCGGTTTTCTCCCCATGAAACGGGCAGAGGCCGACAAAGTTTGCGCCAGCCTTGCGTAATGGTACGTAATCGGCGATGACGTCAACAATGGAGGTGCGTTCGGCTACCTCGCGAACCTTCTCATCGGGAATCATGGCGATTTTGCGGGTGGTGTGCGCCAGAGAGCCAACAGGCGATCACCGGTTATGGCAAACAGATTGGCGGATTCGGATGAACGGACCTTGTGACGCACCGATTCCGGCATGAAATCAGCTGTGGCAGCACTGCAGAGCAGGCTCAACAGCAGTGTTCCTTCAATCAGTCCGATCCCGATCCCTCCCAGACGGTTGAGACCCCCCATCATGACGAGCTTGAGTGCGGTTGTGATCAGATTGCCTGCAATATGGGCGACGATTCCGACTGCGAGCAGAATCAGCAGAAAAGCCAGAAAGCTGGAGACGTACTGGGGGAGGTGGAGGATGGTCTGGAGTGGGGTTGCCAGCGTCGGATACAGTTTGTATGCGAAAAAGCCGCCAAGAATCAGCCCTGCAAGCGATGATACTTCATTGACCAGTCCACGCGCCAATCCCTTGATGGCAAAAAAAACCAGCACTGCCAGAACGATGATGTCAAATAGATTCATCGGTTACCTATTCACGTAAAAGAGAAGGGGCTATCCATGAGAAAGCCCCTTTAAGCTGGTGTGGAGGATCACGATCTACCGACGGTAAACCGCGAGATACGCTGACTACGTCAGTAATCGGCGTACAATTTCACTCACCATTTTGCCGTCTGCCTTACCGGCTGTTTGCGGGGTCAGTGCCTTCATGACGCGCCCCATATCTTTTGCCCCTGCTGCTTCCGTTTCCTTGATAACAACGGTTACCAGCGCCTCAATTTCTTCGGGGGACAGTTGGCGTGGCAGAAAATCAAGCAGTATGGCAATTTCCTGCTCTTCTTTCTCGGCCAGCTCCGGGCGGTTTCCTTCTGTGTACAGGCGCACTGATTCACGCCGCTGTTTGACGAGCGTGGAAATAATCTCGACAACACCGCTGTCATCCAGTTCTTTTTTTGCATCGATTTCGCGATTTTTCACTGCTGAACGAACCATGCGGATAGCCGAAAGGCGCAGGTCATCCCGCGCCTTCATGGCTTCCTTCATGGCGTTAGTCAGTTGCTCTTTGAGCGACATAAGCGCCTCTAGTCAATCATCTTGCGTTGTTTTTTCAGAGCGCGTTTGCGAGCAGCGATCGCCTTTTTCTTGCGTTTGATACTCGGCTTTTCGTAGTGCTCACGCTTGCGAACTTCAGACAGAATTCCTGCTTTTTCGCATTGTTTCTTGAATTTCTTCAGGGCGAGTTCAAAAGGTTCTGCGTCTTTGATTTTTACACCTGGCATTATATATCCCTCCCCCCATAATAGCGTTGCATATAAAGTGCTTGGCTTGCGCACCATATAAAATAAGAGTTGCGTATCATAACAGTAATTGCTCTGTTGTCAACAAAAAAACTCGCGCTGCTGTTTATGCTGTCCGCGATGCCTTCTCTTCAATACCCGAGATGCCGAAGCGCCGCCGTAATTCCGTGTACACCTTTTCCGGTTCGATGTCATAGTATCCCAACAGCACCAGGGTGTGAAACAGCAGGTCGGCGGTCTCGTAGACGATCTCGTCCGTTACCCCGCCTTTACCGGCAATCACGACTTCCGTTGCTTCTTCTCCAACTTTTTTAAGGATCTTGTCGATCCCTTTCTGCATCAGTGATGCAGTGTAGGAACTGTCCGTAGGGTTGGCCTTGCGATCGAGGATCACCTGGTAGACGGCATCCAGTATGTGGCGTTGTTCGCTCATAATCGTACCGCTACCCCTTTTTCGTTAAGATACTGTTTGGCCTCACCGATGGTGTACTCGCGGTAGTGAAAGATCGAGGCTGCCAGACAGGCGGATGCACCGGCTTTGGTAAAGCCGTCGTACAGGTGGTCCAGGTTGCCGACGCCGCCCGAGGCGATCACCGGGATCGAAACCGCATCAACCACTGCCCGGGTCAGCCCCAGGTCGTATCCGTCTTTGGTGCCGTCACAATCCATACTGGTCAGCAGCAATTCCCCCGAGCCATACGCTTCCATCTTGATCGCCCATTCCACCACATCAATGCCGGTCGGGTTGCGGCCACCGTGGGTATAGACTTCCCAACGATTTTCGCCTGCTACGCGGCGGGCGTCGATGGCGACCACGGTACATTGCGAACCGAAGCGCTCGGCGGCTTCCTTGACGAACTCGGGACGGTGAACCGCCGCCGTGTTGATCGAAGTCTTGTCTGCCCCGGCATTCAGCATGCGGCGGATATCGTCCACCGTGCGGATACCTCCGCCGACTGTCAACGGCATGAAGACCCGTTCGGCGGTACGGCGTACCACATCAACCATGGTGTCGCGCTCGTCGGATGAAGCAGTAATGTCCAGAAAGGTCAGTTCGTCTGCCCCCTCCAGGTCATAACGCTCGGCAATCTCCACCGGGTCACCGGCATCGCGCAGCTCCAGGAACTGGACTCCCTTGACAACTCGCCCACCTTTCACATCCAGGCATGGTATGATTCGTTTAGTCAGCATATCAGGCTTTTTCCCTGGTCAGTGCCACTGCTTCAGTCAGTTTGATGGCGCCGGTATAGACCGCTTTGCCGGTGATGACTCCGGTGACGCCACTCTCTTCGATTGCCATCAGGTCCTGGATGTCCTTGAGCGTGGAAACACCACCCGAGGCAATCACCGGAATGCTGATCGCTTCTGCCAGCGCTTTGGTCGCTTCCAGGTTTGGTCCCTGCAGCATGCCATCGCGGCTGATGTCGGTGTAGATGATCGCCGAAACGCCGAACCCCTCCAGCTTTTTTGCCAGATCAATGGCGGTGATGTCAGTCACTTCCGCCCATCCCTGCACGGCCACCATGCCGTTTTTGGCATCGATGCCGACTACGATCCGGCCGGGGAATCTGGTGCATGCTTCCCGTACCAGTTCGGGGTTTCTCTGGGCTGCCGTGCCGATAATCACCCGTGAGAGACCGAGTGAAAGGTACGCTTCGATGGTGGCGATGTCGCGAATTCCTCCCCCCAGCTGCGCCGGTATGGTAATGGCTGACAGGATGGCTTCGATGGCGCCCCGGTTTTTCGGTTCGCCGGCAAAAGCTCCGTCCAGGTCAACGATGTGCAAAAGTTCTGCCCCCTGCTCCTGCCAGGCCCGTGCCTGGGCGCCCGGGTTGTCGTTGAACACCGTATCCTTGTCCATCAGCCCCTGTTCCAGGCGGACGCATTTACCTTCTTTCAGATCTATGGCCGGTATAACTATCATGGTGAACCTTTCGGAGTTCAATGAGTTTATGAGTTCAATGAGTTCAATGAGTTCAATGAGTTCAATGAGTTCAATGAGTTCAATGAGTTTGTTGGGTTGAAACTCTTCAACTCATGTAACTCTAAGAACTCATGTGACTGTATTTAATGCATTCCAGCAAAATTCTTCAGAATCCGCAACCCCACATCCTGGGATTTCTCGGGGTGGAACTGGGTGGCGACGACGTTGTCCTTCCAGAGGGAGGAGCAGAATTCAAAGCCATAGTCGGTTGTCGTGGCGATCACCGAATCGTGGTCCGGTTTGACATAGTAGGAATGTACGAAGTAGACGTTGGAACCTTCCTCCACCCCGCTAAACAGGGGAGGGCGTTGCCTGAAGTGCAGCTGGTTCCATCCCATCTGGGGGACTTTCAGTTCTTCGTTGGCTTCGATCATCTTCTCCGGGAAACGGAGCACGTGGCCGGGGATCACGTTGAGCCCCTGGTGGAGTCCGAATTCGACGCTGTCGCTCAACAGCATCTGCATACCGACGCAGATGCCGAGAAACGGGCGTCCCTGGGCGATCACCTGCAGGATCGGCTCGATAAAGCCCCCCTGTTCCAGGTTGTGCATACAGTCACGAAAGGCACCCACACCGGGGAGCACAATTCGTTCTGCCTCACGTACAACAGCGGGGTCAGCAGTAACTACAGCCTCTGCCCCGACCTTTTCAAACCCTTTTTGCACGGAGCGGAGATTCCCCATGCCGTAATCGATAATCGCGATCATGGCTTAACCCGTAATCTTGGAAAAATCGGCGATCTTGCCAATCATGCGGGCAATGGCGGTCAGCAGCGCCAAGCGGTTGGTTTTGACCCGTGGATCTTCCGCCATCACCATCACGTTGTCGAAAAAGGTATCAACGGCGGCACGCAGGGTAGCAATCTCGGTCAGCGCATCGAGCCAGGCGCCTTCGGCGATGCGGGTTTCAATCGAATTTTTAACCGCCTGGAAGGCCTGGTACAACTCCCCTTCCGAACGGTCCTGGAAGAGTGAAGGATCAACCGGCGCATCGGTGCCGTCCTTGATGATGTTGCCAATCCGTTTGAAGGCAACTGCCAGCGCCTCAAAGTCGGGATGGGTCGTGAACTCAGCCAGGGCCGAGATACGGGCCGAGGTGGCGACCAGGTCGCAGAAGCCGACCGAAATAGCCGCTTCGACGACATCGCTGGAATACTGGTCTCCCTGCAGGTTGGTCAAGCGTCCCCGGAAGAACTCCAGTACATCGGATTTGACCTCGCTCGCCGGACGGGTCAGTTTCCCCTCCAGGAGTTGCAATGCCTTATCGATGCCGTCGGCGAGGGAAATACGATATCCCTTGTTAAGAATGATATTGATGATGCCGATGGCCGAACGGCGCAGGGCGTAGGGATCAGCCGAACCGGTCGGAATCAGGCCGACGCCGAAGCAGCCGCAGATGGTATCCAGTTTGTCGCAGATCGAAACGATGGCGCCGATATGGGAAGCGGGAAGTTCACCGCCGGCCTGAATCGGCAGGTAGTGCTCGGCAATGGCGTTGGCCACCGCCGGTTCGATCCCTTCCAGCAGGGCATATTCACGCCCCATGATCCCCTGGACTTCCGGAAACTCTCCCACCATGCCGGAAACCAGGTCTCCCTTGCAGAGGTAGGCGGCTTGCTGCACTTGCTCACTGAGTTCGGGATTAAGGAAATCGGCCAATGATTTAGCCAGGGCGCGGAAACGCTCCATCTTTTCGTAGGAGGTGCCGAGCTTCTGCTGGTAGACCACCGCTTTGAGTGACTCTACGCGGGTAGCCAGCTTGACTTTCTGGTCTTCCTCAAAGAAGAAACGGGCATCGGAAAGACGGGCGCGCAGAACCCGTTCATTCCCTTTGATCACCACTGACGGGTCTTCCGTCAGGGTGTTGTTGATGGTGATGAAGGCTGGCATCAGCTTTCCTTCGCTATCAACAATCGAGAAGTAGCGCTGGTTGGCGCGCATGGAGGTGATCAGCACCTCTTTGGGGACTTTCAGGAATTCCGGTGAAAAGGTACCGGCCACGGCGCTCGGGTATTCGGCCAGGTAGGTCACTTCTTCCAGCAACCCCTCATCCGGCAACAGCTTGCCACCGGCTGCCTCGGCCACACGATGGGTGGCGCGGCGAATGATCTCTTTCCGTTTTTCCGGATCGGGAATCACAAAGTGCCGCTCGCACTCTTCCAGGTAGTGGGCGTAGTCACGCACCGGGAAGGTGAGGTTGGCCATGAAACGGTGACCGCGGGAAACAGCACCGCTTTGAATGGTGCCAAAGGTAAACGGAACGACGGCACCGTCAAACAGTGCCACAATCCAGTGGATCGGACGGGCAAAGCGCACATCCAGGTCGCCCCAGTGCATTGATTTCTTGAACGGAATTTCGGCCATCAATTTTGGCAGTAGCTCAGTCATGATCAGGTGGGTCGGACGTCCGGTTACCTGCTTGGTGACGCTGATGTACTCCCCTTTTTCGGTGGTAATCACCTTCAGTTCGGAAACATCCACACCCTGACCACGGGCAAAGCCTTCGGCTGCCTTGGTCGGCTTGCCGGTTGCGTCGTAGGCCGCCTTGACCGAAGGGCCGGTGGCGGTCAGCTCGGCGTCAGGCTGCACGGCTGGCAGGTCTTTCACCACCAGTACCAGGCGGCGCGGCGTGCCGAGGGTTTTGATTTCTCCACAGGAAAGGCGGGCATTGGCCAGTTCGCGAATCATAATTGCTTCCATGTCCGCTATGGCGCGGGGAATGAATCCCGCCGGGATCTCTTCGGTGCCGATTTCGAAAAAAAGTTCTTTGGTGCTCATTTGCCGGCCTCTCCTTTCAGCATTGGGTATCCTAACCGTTCGCGTTGCTGCACGTATGCTTCGGCGCAGAGTTTGGCAACGTTGCGGACACGACCGATGTAGGAGGCGCGTTCGGTAACGGAAATAGCGCCCCGGGCATCCAGCAGGTTAAAGGTGTGGGAGCATTTCATGACAAAGTCGTAGGCCGGGAAGACCAGCCCTTTGGCAGCCAGTCGAATCGCTTCCTGCTCGTAGTTGCGGAATGATTCCAGCAACAGCGGTACGTTGGCTTCCTCGAAGTTATAGGTGGAAAACTCGACCTCGGTCTGGTGGTGAATGTCGCCGTATTTGACCCCTTTGGTCCACTCCAGGTCGTAGACATTGTCCACCCCCTGCAGGTACATGGCAATCCGCTCGCAACCGTAGGTGATCTCGCCAGCCACCGGTTTCAGGTCAATGCCGCCGGCCTGCTGGAAATAGGTGAACTGGGTGATTTCCATGCCATCGAGCCACACTTCCCATCCCAGTCCCCAGGCGCCGAGCGTTGGTGATTCCCAGTCGTCTTCCACAAAACGGATATCGTGTTTGTTCGGGTCAAGGCCAAAGGCCCGCAGGCTGTCGAGGTACAGGTCAAGGATGTTGAGCGGATTCGGTTTTAAAATGACCTGAAACTGGTAGTAGTGTTGCAAACGATTGGGGTTTTCGCCATAGCGGCCGTCGGTGGGACGACGGGATGGCTCGACGTAGGCGACTTTCCAAGGTTCAGGGCCGAGTACCCGCAGGAATGTAGCGGGATTGAAGGTGCCGGCTCCTTTTTCAGTGTCGTACGGCTGCTGGATCACGCAACCTTGCTTTGCCCAATACCCTTGCAGGGAAAGAATCAGATCTTGAAACGTCACGGTAGTATCCTCCGGTGGGAGTAATGAAAGAGATCGTAAGAATTAGACTTTGTAGCAGGATTGCTACGATTGGTCAAGGTTTGAGAGCAGGAATCGGGGAGAGGAAATGATGGCGGGCATACAGGAATCGAAAAAATTATTCAACTGTCGGTAGTATCTAATTTACCCAAAATGGCATGTGGAAAATTACCCTTAAAGTTACCCTTTCAAGGCTCTGATTGGTTTGACTCGACTTTGTCGGTTTGCTACTGTTTGGCCTTTGCAACTATCCGGTACACGCTGGCGACACCTATCCCGATTTCATCGGCAACAGCTTGCTTGGTCTTGCCCTGGCTGATCAGCTCCATAACCTTATCGGTCTGTTCTCTGGCAGTCGGTTTGCGCCCTTTGTATGCCCCTGCTTCTTTTGCCAGCTGGATACCTTCCCGCTGCCGTTCCAACATCATTTCCCGCTCAAATTGTCCTATTGCTGCCAGCATGGATAACATCAATTTACCTGTTGGGGTGGATGTATCTAGGTTGATATTCAACACTTTGAAAGATACCTTCTTCGCTTCCAGGGTTTCAACGATTTCCAATAAATGCTTTGTGCTGCGGGCAATACGATCCAGCTTACAGACAACGACCGTGTCGCCTTCCCGGACATACTCAAGCATGGCTGTTAATTGTGGCCGATCCTGTTTTACGCCGCTGGCTTTTTCCTGGAATATCTTATCTACGCCTGCAGTTTCCATCTGTTCAAGCTGTGCTGTTAACTTCTGGTCTTCCGTGCTGACTCTTGCGTATCCGATGGTTGCCATTTTATCACCCTCCCTTTTAGTCTATCAATAGCTATAAACACTATATGATAATAACCTGTCAAAAGTCAATACGCAATTCTATTGATAGGTGAATATTGTTAGGCTTGGGGCTATCGTTAGGCCACGCCCTATTGATAGATCGCAGATAATAAAAAAGGAGTCGGTTTATTGACTCCTTGCGGTAGTATGAAACATTCAGGAGATTACATATGAATAGGTTGAGCCACCAGGCGAACGCCAAGGGCGGTACAAACGCGGCTGATGGTGTCGAATCTTGGGTGAGCATCTGGGCGCAAGGCTTTGTAGAGTGCTTCACGGGTAATCCCGGCAGCTTTGGCAATATCGCTCATGCCTCTGGCGCGGGCAATATCGCCAAGGGCAGCGGCAAGAAGCGCCGGGTCGTTATCCTCCATGACAATGGTGAGGTAGGTGGCAATATCCTCCTCATTCTTCAGTTGTTGTGCCATGTCAAAGTCAGGAAGATCGGCAATTTTAATTTTTTTGGGCATGGTTTATCACTCCAGTCTGGTGGCACGGTTAATTGCCGTGGCAATATCGGCGGCTTGTGTGCTCTTGTCGCCATCACCAAGCATCACGATAATAACATCAGCTTGTTTGATGTAATACATTCGCCAACCGGATCCGAAAAACTCTCGCATTTCAAAAACCCCGTTTCCTACTGGCTTGACGTCTCCAAGATTACCGAGCATGGCCTTACGTAGTCTGGTTTTCAGACGCAGAACAGTAACACGGTCTTTCAGGCCATCAAGCCATGCGTCGAATTCGGGAAGGGTTTTGACTATTATTGTTTCAGCCATGATTGGATTGTAATCGATTGGATACAGAAGGACAACAAAAAAACCGGGTTCCCTGTTATGGGGTCCCGGTTTTTCATTTCAACGATCTGGCTCCGGTTGATGATGCAGAAGCAGTTAACAGGAACGATACCTATAACCAGATGGTTGATAAGAAGGTGGCAGATCCGGAGTATCAATGACTATTGAAAAAACCGTGGATGCAAGACAAAGACAACTGTGTATAGCTCCGGGTGGTCTTGGTGGTTACGGGTGGTGATTGGAGGTCACAAAAACATCCTGTAATCAACATGGAGCGCGTCCGCCAGTTTTTTTGCCCGCTCTTTCCCGAGGGCTCTCTTGCCGCTCTCTATTTCGCTGATATGACGGCGGGGAATGCCGGTGATATCTGCAAGCTGAACCTGAGTAATTTCATGCCGATAGCGTGAACCCTTCAAGTAAATGCCTGCTGATTTGTAGCCAAGTCGGAAAATAGTTCAGTAGCCGGAATGGAATCTGTGGGTAATTGCGTGGCTCCGGTAGTGCGGGCATAATTCCGTAAACGGCTGATTGCTTCAGGGATGAAACGAATATTTTCAGAAAGGTGCTTTTTCGTGTGTGCCTGCATATCTGTGTGAATTGTATTTGGCGGAAGCATACAGGAATCGAACCTGCCAAGGCGATTTCTCATCACCTTCACCGGTTTTGAAGACCGGGCAGCCCACCAGTAGCCAACATGCTTCCGCATGAACATCTGCATACCACAAAACAGATCTGACTGTCACGCTCCAATTCGTACCAGCCGCTCCGCTTGTGTAAGCTGGCGAAGAACTGATTGTAATTAGACATAAGGCGTGGTATTTGTGATCAGTTTTACTGCCGTATTCGATCGTGCGTCATGCTTCTTATGTGTGAAGTCGGTAGAGCTGAACAACTAGATGCTGCATACTGAACTAACGGAGTCGTTGTAATGGCAAAAGGTAGCTATGAGGTAACAGGTTTGCTCGCCCCGCTGATGATTCGTATTCCGCTGGGGGTGATCTTTATGGCCCACGGTTCCCAGAAACTGCTCGGTCTGTTCGGAGGTAAAGGGTTGACCGCCACCTTCGCCAGTTTTGAAAGGGATCTCGGTATTCCGGCAATTTTCACGCTCCTGGCGATCATAGCCGAGTTTGGCGGTGGATTTGGTGTCCTGACCGGTTTTCTGACCCGCCTGTCGGCTGCCGGCCTGGCGTCGGTCATGTGTGTCGCCATGTACAAGGTCCATTGGATCAACGGTTTCTTTCTCAATATGTCGTGCGCCGCAGGGCGGGGGCACGGGATCGAATATAACCTGGCGTTGCTCGGCATGGCGCTCTATCTGGTGATTGCCGGCGGTGGCAGATGGTGTCTTGACCGCCTGATATTCAGGACATGATTTTTTAAGATCGAGGCTCTGCTCACAGCAGCCAGCTTCACAGCGCTGGGCCGGGATTTCAGCTTTTCTCAACAACCTTAACAGTACCGACACTTCAGGCGGACCATGTCCGCCTTTTGATTGCATATCAAGGAGTAGTAACCAGTGGAACAGTTCAATGTGGAAGAAGTCAACAAACGGCGTACCTTTGCCATTATCAGTCATCCCGATGCCGGTAAAACCACCATCACCGAAAAATTGCTGCTGTTCGGCGGCGCCATTCAGCAGGCCGGGGAGGTGCGCGCCCGTAAATCGGCCCGCCATGCCACCTCGGACTGGATGGAACTGGAAAAACAGCGCGGCATCTCCGTGACCTCGTCGGTCATGAAGTTCAGCTACGAGGGGTGCGAAATCAATCTGCTCGATACTCCCGGCCATAATGATTTTTCCGAAGATACCTATCGGGTGCTGACAGCGGTTGACTCGGTGTTGATGGTGATCGACTCGGTCAAGGGGGTTGAAAGCCAGACTAAAAAACTGCTGGAAGTCTGCCGTCTGCGCCATACTCCGATCATGACCTACATGAACAAGCTTGACCGCGAAGGGCAGGATCCCTTTGACCTGCTGGATGATATCGAGAAAAACCTGCAGATCCAGACGGCCCCCATGACCTGGCCGGTCGGCATGGGAAAACGTTTTCGCGGCACCTATCACCTCTACACCAAGGAACTGATCTTCTTTGATGCCGAGGCAGACAACGGCACCGGCGACATCGTCACCGTCACCGGTCTGGATGACCCGCGCTTGGATGAGCTGCTGGGGAGCCAGGTGGATGAACTGCGTAACGATGTGGAATTGCTGGAAGGGGCCGCCCACCCCTTTGATAAGGAAGCCTATCTGGCGGGAAAACAGACCCCGGTATTCTTCGGCAGCGCCATCAACACCTTTGGTGTGCAGCAGTTGCTGGATGCCTTTGTTGAACACGCGCCCCATCCGCTGCCGCGTGAAACCACCACCCGCATGGTATCACCCTACGAAGAACCGTTCAGCGGTTTTACCTTTAAGATCCAGGCCAACATGGATCCTTCCCATCGTGACCGGATCGCCTTTTTCCGGATCTGCTCCGGCAAGTTCACCCGGGGGATGAAGGTTCGTCACGCCCGCCTGGGGCGTGATGTGCAGATCGCCAATGCCACCATCTTCATGGCACAGGATCGCACCAACGTGGAAGAAGCGTGGCCCGGCGACATCATCGGCATTCACAATCACGGCACGATCAAGATCGGTGACACCTTTACCCAGTCTGAAGAATTGAAATTTACCGGGATCCCGAGTTTTGCGCCGGAACATTTTCGCAAGGTACGTCTGCTCAATCCGATGAAATCAAAGGCATTGGAAAAGGGGCTGGTGCAGCTGGCGGAGGAAGGGGCGACCCAGGTATTCAAGCCGTTGATGGGAGCCGATTGGGTGATCGGGGCGGTCGGGATGCTGCAGTTCGAGGTGGTCATGCACCGGCTGGAACATGAGTATGGTGTCAAAGTTGCCTTTGAATCGGTCAGTTATGTCACCGCTCGCTGGGTGACCGGTGAAAAGAAGGTGATCGAGGAGTTCGAGAAAAAAGAATTGATGCACGTCTACATCGACGGCGAAGGGAAGCTGACCTATATGGCCGGGAGCCAATGGCGGCTTGATAACACCATGGACCAGTGGAAAAATCTGGAGTTCCATGAAACCAGCGAACATTCATGAACTTCAAGGCAACCTGGCGCGCCATTACCGCGCTGCCAACGGAACACTTTCCCCTGATACTGCCGGATGTGCATCCGTTGGCAGCCTTTTTCATCCTCAAGCGCCTCAAGCGCCTGGGGTATTCCAATTGTCGTGTTACCAACTCCGGCAAGGGGATTGTGGTCTACGCTCATCGCTAACCAATTCCAGATCAAGGCCCTATCTTCGTTGGCTCGTCTTCGGCTGCTCGACGTACTGCCATGTACGCCTCGCAGCCTCAATCCTCGCCGCCTTGATATCATCCT
>DAINBV010000048.1:0-43295 GCA_036732725.1 Geobacteraceae bacterium
TGCTGCACCGAACCCTGTCCGATGAACCCATCCAGCGAGCTGTAACCACCACCGATGCTGAAGGTTCCGGTCGGTTTCTCCTTGATGTTGACATCCACATTGAGTTTGTTGTTATCACTGCCACGAACGGTGGCGATGTTGGCCTCCTCAAAGTAGCCGGTATTCATCAGGTTCTGCTTACTCCGCTTCAAGCCGGTGGCGCTGAACAATTCACCTTCCACGACCCGCATCTCGCGGCGCACAACCTTGTCACGGGTTTTGGTTTCGCCGTTGATGCTGATCCGCTCGATATAGACCAATTCCCCTTTTTCCATGTCAAAGGTCAGGTCAACACTCTTTTTATCGGCATCGACCTTGGTCAGCGGATTGGCATTGGCAAAGGCGTACCCTTTATCGGCATACACATCGGTCAGGGTGCTGATATCGTTGCGCAGCACCGCGCGGCTGAACAGTTCACCCGGCTCGGCCTTGATTTTTTTACGCAGTTCCGAAGCCGGTTCCAGCAGTTCACCCTTGAAACCGATTTCTCCGATGCGGTACTGATCTCCCTCGGTAATCACAATCGATACTTCCAGAGCATCCTTGGCAGGAGTCAGCTTGACCTGTGGCTCACCAGTCTTGATATTGATATAGCCGTTGTTGAGGTAGTAGTCGGCAATCAGGGCGGCATCGTTTTTAAGCACTTCTTCCTTGTAGGTTCCCGCGCCGGTCAACCACGACATGAACCACTGTTCCTTGGTTTCCATCACTTTGAGCAGCTTGCTTCTGTCGATGTTACTGTTCCCTTCGAAATTGATGGTACGGATCAGGATTTTCCGCCCTTCCGTAATTTTGAAGGTCACCTTCAGGTCATTGCGGGAGGTCGGAATAACCTGCGGTTCGACTTCCGCCAGATAATACCCTTCGTCACCGTACAGCTTCTTGATCTTAACCACACTCTTGGCCAGGTCCTTGGGGGAATAGATCGAATTCTGCCGCAGTTCGACCACCTCTTTCAGTTTGTCAAGGGTCAGTTCCTTGTTCCCTTCAAAGCTGAATGAGCGTACCACCGGTTTTTCCAGCACCTGATAGACCAGCGTCGGTCCCTTGTCCGATGTTTCCAGTACTGCCCGCACATCCTGGAAATGCCCCAGTTTGTAGATGGCGGCAATATCCTGATCGGTTTTGTCGCTGTACAGGGTGTCTCCCGCTTTAAGCGAGATGGCATTCAGAATAGCGGCACTCTCGATGCGCCGGTTCCCCTTGATGGTGATATCAGCCAGTTTTTCACCTTCAGCCTGTACACCGGCTGCAAACATTCCATTGAGCGCCAGCATAAGAGCCAGTATACGAAATTTGGGCACAGATCCCCCGAGACCAGAAATATAGTTATGCAAGATGTCCATCCACCAGACGCACCGTATGACCCATGGCATTCGCCAGGACTTCATTATGCGTCACCACCACCAGCGTCAAACCTTTACGGAGCTGCAAATCGGCTAACACCCCGTGAATCCCTTCACTGGTCTTCATATCCAGATTGCCGGTCGGTTCGTCTGCCAGCAACAAGTCCGGTGAAAGCACCAGGGCCCGGGCAATGGCAACCCGCTGTTGCTCACCTCCCGACAGCTCACCAGGGCGATGCCCCAGCCGGTGCGACAATCCCACGTCATCCAGCAATTGCTCTGCCTGCCGCATCGCGTCGCTTCGTGGAACACGCGCAATCAGGGCCGGCATCATCACATTTTCCAACGCGGTAAATTCGTGCAGCAGATGATGAAACTGGAACACGAAACCTATACTCCGGTTGCGGAACAGCGCCAGGGCATGGTCATTCTTGGCAAACAGGTCTTCTCCCTGGAAGAGCACCGTGCCACTGGAGGGGCGGTCAAGCGCCCCCAGAATCTGCAGCAGCGTACTTTTCCCCGCACCCGAGGCACCCACCAGAGCCGTGGTTGTTCCGGCCGCCAGGGTCAGGTCAATCCCTTTCAAGACCTCAACCGTTGAGGAACCGGTATGATAGGTTTTGCACAGTCCCCGTATTTCCAGCAGATTACTCATAGCGGAGTGCCTCCGCCGGCAACATTTTTCCCGCCTGCCAGGCCGGATAGAGTGTGGCGACAAACGAGATGCAGAGCGCCGTAATCGAGATCAGGACCACATCCGAGGTGACGACCTGGGAAGGGAAACGATCGAGATAATAGATGTCCTTGCTGAAGAAATTCTGCCCGGTCACCTTTTGAATAAAGGCGATAATCGGTTCCAGGTTAAGCGCAATCAACAGACCGGAACTTACCCCCAACAGCGTGCCGACCGTGCCGATGATCATCCCTTCCAGCACGAAAATCTTCATGATGCTGCGGCTGGTGGCGCCCATGGACTTCAGGATGGCAATATCACGGGTCTTTTCCATCACCACCATGAACAGTGTCGAGGCGATGCCAAAGGCCGCCACCAGTACGATCAGGGTCAGAATGATGAACATGACCACTTTTTCGGTTTTGAGCGCAAACAGGATGTTCTTGTTCATCTGCATCCAGTCGCGGGCATAATACTGCACTCCCAACGTCCGGTTGATACTGCGTGCCAGTTCACCGGTATGATACACATCCTCAACCTTGAGCTGTACGCCGGTGACCGTGTCCCCCAGATCAAAGAATTGCTGGGCCTCGCTCAGGGAGACATAGGCCAGGGTGGAATCGTATTCGAACATGCCGGTATTGAAAATGCCGACCACCCGGAATGGTTTCAGTTTTGGCATCACTCCCAGCGGTGTGATATTCCCCATCGGGGAAACCACGTTGACCTTGTCCCCCACCAGCAGGTTGAGATGCTTGGCCAGCTCCTTGCCGAGCATGACACCGGGGAGCGCTTCCTTGCCATCCGTCATGACCGGATCAAGCTTGTCAAGTGAGCCATCAATGACCGTTTTGCTCAAGCGGGTCACCTGACGGTCGGTGGCCACGTCAATCCCGCGTAGCACCACCCCGGAGACATTTTTTCCCGATGACAGCATTACCTGGTTGTAGATAAAAGGGGTCGCGGCCACAACCCCTTTGAACTGCTTCAGTTTTTCCGACACGCCCCGGTAATCGTCCATCGGGGCCCCGTTGCGAACCACCACCACATGGGCATTGGTACCAAGTATCTTGTCTTTCAGGTCTTCTTCAAAACCGGTCATTACTGCCAATACGACGATCAGTGCCATAACGCCGAGTGTCACACCGGCGGTGGAGATAAAGGTAATAATGGAGATAAAGGTCGATTTGCGTTTTGCTTTGAGGTAACGCAAACCTATCATCAATTCAAACGGCATCTATTTGGCTTCTTTTCGTAGTTGCGGGAAGAGGATCACGTCTCGGATCGAGGCGGAATTGGTCAACAACATCACCAGCCGGTCAATGCCGATCCCTTCACCGGCGGTGGGGGGGAGACCGTATTCCAGGGCGCGGACATAATCTTCATCCATGTAATGTGCTTCTTCATCACCCTTGTCTTTTTCCGCCACCTGGGCCAGAAAACGCTCCTTCTGGTCGATCGGGTCATTCAACTCGGAAAAGGCATTGGCAATCTCACGCCCGCCAATGATCAACTCGAAACGATCGACAATCTCCGGATTGTGATCATTCTTGCGTGAGAGGGGTGATACTTCCGTCGGGTAGGCGGTCACAAAGGTCGGCTGAATCAGTTTGTGTTCCACCACTTCCTCGAAAATTTCCATCACCAGCTTGCCGTAGCTAATGTCATCGGAGAGATCCAGACCGATACTGCGGGCATAGGCTAGCGCCAGATCGGGATCGTCCAGCTGTTTAGCTTCAATATCGCCGTATTCCAGGATGGCATCACGCACCGTTACCCGCTTCCAGGGGCGCTGGAAACTGATATCAAGTCCTTGGTAGTTGAAGTCGACTGTTCCCAGCACTTCCTGGGCAACATGGCTGAACAGCTCCTCGGTCAGATCCATCAGATCTTCGTAGGTGGCATAGGCCTGGTAAAACTCCATCATGGTAAATTCGGGATTATGGCGAACCGAAATACCTTCGTTGCGGAAGTTGCGGTTGATCTCGAACACCCGTTCAAAGCCCCCCACCACCAGGCGTTTCAGGTAGAGCTCCGGCGCAATACGCAGATAGAGATCCATATCGAGCGTGTTGTGATGGGTAATAAACGGGCGGGCAGTCGCCCCACCCGGGATCTGGTGCATCATCGGTGTTTCAACTTCCAGAAAATCACGACCGGTCATGAAGGCCCGGATCAGGTTGACGATACGGCTGCGCTTGAAGAAGATATCCCGTACCTCCGGGTTGACAATCAGGTCAACATAGCGTTGGCGATAGCGGGTTTCCACATCGGTCAGACCGTGGAATTTTTCCGGTAGCGGCAGGAGTGATTTCACCAACAAGCGGATCGACTCGGCGTGCAGCGACAGTTCCCCGGTCTTGGTGCGAAAGGGGTAACCGACCACTCCCACAATATCCCCCAGGTCAAACGATTCAAAAGCGGCAAACGCCTCTTCACCGATTTCGTCTTTCTTGACGTACACCTGTACCCGCCCCTTGCGATCCTGCAACTGGATAAAGGCGGCCTTGCCAAAGGAACGGCGCGCCAGGATCCGCCCGGCCACCGTGAAGCGATCGGCAGATCCGTCGAATTCCTGTTTGTCTCCGTAAGCGGCCAGCAGTTCTTCCGAGGTATGTAATGGTCTGAAATCGTTGGGATAAGGATTGATACCCGCTTCCCACAAGGCATCTACTTTGCGGCGGCGCTGTAATTGAAGTTCGCTTAATTCATCCATGGGTGGTGTAGCCTTTCAAATGCGTGGTAAGTTGGGACAGAAAGATTGATAAAAATATAACCGAAGTGCTTGAAGGTCAAGCGAAAAGCGGAAATTTGGACGGTTTGTCTTTTTGGCCGGCAGCGCCACCGCTCAAACAGCCGCCTCCCTGTCGAAAAACATCTGCATCCGGCTAAAGATCTGTTCCGAATCACCCCGCTCAAGTTCGGTCTCCGGGAGTGATTTCAAAAATTTCCTGCCGTAATTCTTGGTGACGATCCGCCGGTCAAGGATCAGCACGGCGCCACGGTCGTCATGACTGCGGATCAGGCGGCCAAACCCCTGGCGGAACTTGATGATTGCCTGGGGAAGGGAAAAATCACGGAAAGCATCCCCGCCGTCCGCCTCGATCTTTTCCGAGCGCGCCTGCTGTACCGGTTCGGTCGGCACCTGGAAGGGAAGACGAACGATAATCACCAGCCGCAACGCCTCGCCTTTCACATCCACCCCCTCCCAGAACGAATCGGTGCCGAACAGCACACCATTTCCCTCTTTGCGAAAGCTCGCCAGCAGGGCGTGGCGGTTGGCATCCCCCTGCTTGTAGGTGGTCAGCCCCTGACGCGCCAGCCCCGGCGTCAGGGCGGAATAGACCCGGTTAAGCAGATCATAGGAGGTGAAGAGAATAAACGCCCCCCCCCTGGAGATCGTCACGGCGCGCAAGATCTTTTCCTGTAATGCCTCGCGAAAACCGGCCGCCATCGGCTCCGGCATGTCGTCGGGGACGGCGACAAACACCTGGGAACGGTAGGAAAAAGGGGAGGGGAGCTGTAATTCACTCAGCCGTTTCTTTTCCAGCAAGGCAAAGCCGGAACGTTTTTTCAGATAGGAAAAATCCCCCCCGGTGGTCAGGGTGGCGGAGGTGACCACAATTGTCTTGAGCTTGTCAAAAATATTCTCTTTGACATGCCGGGAGATATCGAGCGGTGCGGCGCACAACTTCGCCTGGCGCCCGTAGTTGCCCGAGCTGGTTTCGATCCAGCGGCAATAGTCGTCCGATTCGTTGATGATAAAGACGATGCTGTCGGCCAGCGCCTGCAACCGCCCCTCGATACCGGCAATATCAACCAGTTGATCGGTCAGTTTTTCCTTGAGCTTGTCCGGCAGATCACCGCAACGGCGCTGCAGGGTCCGCAGGGCCGAGGCGTAGTCCCCCAGAGCATTGGACAGCTCCTGCAAACGGGGACGGCATTCGCGCCAGAATTCCTTCAGCTCGACCTCGGCCGTAATCCGCAACTTGTTTTCGCGTCCGCTTTCACTACCCGATTCCCGCTCCATCCCGAGCGCGACCCAATCCATGGTCTGTTCGGTCAAACGGGAGAGATCATGATTTTTAGGGATCAGGTGGGTTTCCAGCAAGGCCGACAGCTCGGTATACAGCCCCTCCATGCTGTCGGGAAGATCGCGGGTCAGCCGTGACAGCAGAATGGTCAGCAGCGCTGTTTTACCCGATTTCTGCGGTACCAGCCGGTGCAACTGTTTCAGAATCACGCTGCGGGAAACCGTCAGCGACATGTGGCTGGTGGCCACATCTTCCAGATGGTGCCCTTCGTCGAAAATCAGGCGGCTAAAGGGCGGGAGAATGGCGGTGGCGTCATAGCCGGTCTCCTTGCGCAGCACGATATCGGAGAGTAGCAGCGCATGGTTGACCACCAGGATTTTGGCCGAGGAAGATTCGCGGCGGGCACGGTAGAAAAAACAGCGATTGAAAAATTTGCACTGGGAGCGGTTGCACTGATCCGCTTCACAGCAGACATTTTCCCAGACCGAAAAACGGGGGATAACGGCCAGATCGCTTTTGCAGCCGTCCCTGGCCCCCTTGCTCCATTCAATGATGCTGGTTAATTCCTGGGTTGATTCATCGGGAAACAGGGACGGTTCCGATTCGGCATGGTCCAGCTTGCGCAGACAGGCATAATTACTCCGCCCCTTTACCAGCACCGCCTTGAAATCAAGGCCGGCATGACGGGCCAGGAAGGGAAGATCCTTGTTGATCAGCTGTTCCTGCAGATTGATGGTGTTGGTGGAGATGACAATCCGCTGGTTATTGCGCACCGCCCAGAGAATCGACGGGATAAGATAGGCCAGCGACTTGCCGGTACCGGTGCCGGCCTCCACCAAAACAATCCGGTCATGGTTGAACGCTTCAGCCACCAGACACGCCATCTGCACCTGTTCACGTCGGGTTTCATACCCCTTGAGCTGCGCCATGGCCCCGGCCGGAGCAAAGATTCCCCGGATTTCATCCAGCGAAAGCAGTTCTCCCTTGGTCTCGGTATGGGGCTCAACCACCTGGTACCAGCGGTTACACTGGTTATTGACGATGGCGCAGCCGATCCCCTGGTTACCGCAGACGGAAGCGATCTCCATATCGGCATCCGATGGCTGCAGTATGCCGTTGGGATGGTTATGGATCACCACATCACCACACGAGGCACGACTGAGAATCGCCGGGACCGCAACCTTGGAGCCACGGGCAATCGTCTGGACTTCGCAGACCACTCCATCGATGTTGCAACTGCCGATAAAGAAAACTTCGTTGCCGCCGGCAGCGGCTATTTCATGGCGCATCAACAGTTGCGCATCTTCGGTACAATGTTTGTTCATGGGATGGTTATACCAGCATTAATCCTTGATTGGACGACGGACAGGGGAGGGGGAGCAGGAAGGGGGCGAGCTGACAGCATCGCCCCGACAAGAATGTTACAAGGCACAGGTACGGTTTTTCATGGTTTCCAGTTCGGTGATAACTTCGGCGCTCTGCAGGCGGCGTTCTTCCATATTATCAAACATTTCCTTGACCATCACGCTGACCGCTTCCACGGTGCTGCGAATCCGTTTGCTGTCATCCACCTGGCGGGAGGTTGAGGTCACCATCTCGTGAGCCATATCCTTGATGGTTTCCACCGAACGGGCAATGCTGCGGGTCGCCTTGGCCTGATCGGTTGAAGCGGCAAAAATCTGGGAGGTCATGGAGCTGATATCCTCCATCGATTTTGCCACCATCTGCACGCTGACCACCTGCTCCTGGGTCGCCTGTTTGATCTGCTGGGTCATATCCATGGAACAGACCGAACTGTCAAAAATTGCCTTGAGGCTTACGCCGGTGGTATGCCCCAGCTCAACGCCACGATGCACCAGTGATTTGGTGGTGGTGATATTGCTGGCAGCGGTTTTGGATTCGCTCATGATTTCTTCGATGATGCTGGTGATTTCCCCGGTGGAGTGCCCGGTCTGCAACGACAGGTTGCGGATTTCATCGGCCACTACCCCGAAACTTTTGCCGTATTCGCCAGCCTGGGCCGCAATAATCGAGGCATTCAGCGCTAACAGATTGGTACGCTTGGTGATGTCGTTGATAACACTGACAATATTTTCGATCCGGGTGCTGTTCTCTTCCAGACGGGTAATGGCATCATAGGATAATTCAACTGAAGTCTGGATTTCAGCCAGGGAGGAGATGGTCTCGGTCACCACGGCAATACTTTCATCGGCCTGGGCCTTGACCTGGCTGGAAACCTCGTGGGAAATGGCGGCATTTTGCTCCACATTACTGATGGTGCAGTTGATCTGTTCCATGGCAGAGGCCGACTGGTGCACGATACCGGCCAGATGATCAAGGTTGCGGGTAACCTCTTCGATGGCGACCGAGATTTCATTAACCGCCGTGCTGGTCTCGTCCACCGACGCCATCACCCCTTCGGAAGCAGAGGCAATAATGGCGGTGCCGTCGGCAACCGAATCAACACTGTCCTGCATGTTCTGCACATTACGGGAGTATTCGTCGCGACTCCCGAGCAGGAAGCTGAAGGAACTTTCCATCTCGGAGGTCAGGGTATCAATTGACTGCAGCAGGCTGATACGGGTGGTGGCAGATGAAACCTGGTCGGCAAACAGCATGATGGTGTCCACGTCCGAGTCGTTGAGCGCCCGCTTGCTCGCCTTGTTGTCGATGGCAAACATGCCGATGGTCGAGCCCTTGACCACGATCGGACAGAGGATGAAACTCCTGGAACGGAGCGGTTCAATATTGTCATAGGGGGGCTGCAGATGACTTTCCTGGGGGTAACGGGAAATGTCATCCACCAGGTGCACTTTTTTATCGGCATAACAGGCATAGATAATGCCGATACGTTGATCCAACGGCAGGGTGGCACTATCGATATCAAAATTGCGCGTACCGGCTGCCACCGCAAAACGGAGCACATTTTTTTCCGGATCGACCATCAGAATGTTGACCCGTTCGTATCCCAACACCTCGTGTAGCCCCTCGGAACATAACTGGATGATTTCCTGCAGATCGAGTGAGGTCTGAATCTTGCTGCTAATGTGGTGAAAACTCTTGATGTTATTGTCCAGCACCTTGTAGCGGTTTTCAAAAACCTCTTTCTGGGCAGCAACTTCACGGTGCAAGCCATCAAGCTCAATCGCCCGTTCCTGCAGGTCATCGCCGTTTTTACCGATCAGGTAGCCGAGGACGGCCAGCACCAGGGCAGTTCCCGCCCCCATGTAACTGTACATGGAAAAATGCTCGGCATTAAAGATAATGTCGCCAATGATCTGTTCCCAAAACGTCAGACGCGGATTGTAAAACAGCAGGATGCGGATGGCGATCCACCCGACCGGGGCGCTCACTCCGAGCATGAATCCGCTTAATGCATACAGTGTGGAATGTTTTTTCATAACACCATCCTCAAAGCTTGAGGTCCTTATTTTTCAGTTGCCAGTTTTTCATCAATCGAGTGATGGATTTCTTCCATCACCTTTTCAGCATCATCGATATTATAGGAAACGATATTTTTGAGATGGGTATAGGAATCAAGATCAATTTTTTCAAAGGTAAATGCCATACCGTCATCAACTATCCGGCTGACCCGGCCTTCAAAGCCGATCTTGATTTCCGGTGAGGTGCCGGTCAGGGTTATGGTGATGTCAGCCGGGTCGCCCAGTTGTAACCGTTCCTCGGTTACCAAAAACATGCCGCTCATGCTCAAATTTTCCACATCCCCGGCAAATGTCCGTTCAGCGACTTTAATGGTCGCGGCAACTTTGAAATGAACGCGAGAAAACTTTCTGGTAACCATATCAGCTCCCCATAAAAAAATGAACCAATGGGCGATCAACGCCCATTGGTCAACAGCGCACTATCTTACGCTTTTCCGGCAGATCCAAGCACGGCCTCATTCTTGTGCTTGATCAGTTTAACCAGTTCCTTACGCGCTTCCCCAAGGTATTTGCGCGGATCGAACTCTTTCGGATCCTTGGCAAAATATTCACGCACCTTGGCGGTCACTGCCAGACGGCCATCGGAATCGATATTGATCTTGCAAACAGCCGAGGCTGCCGCCTGACGCAGCTGCTCTTCGGGCACTCCCAGCGCGCCGGCCAGGTTACCACCGTACTGATTGATCAACTGGACATACTCCTGCACCACCGATGATGCGCCGTGCAACACGATCGGGAAACCGGGAATCCGTTTTTCGCACTCTTCCAGAATATCGAAGCGGAGCGGCGGAACCGGCTTACCGGCCGGAAACTTGAAGGCGCCATGACTGGTGCCAATGGAGATGGCCAGGGAATCGACGCCGGTTTTCTTGACAAAGTCTTCCACCTGCTCCGGCTTGGTGTAGCTTGACTCTGCGGCACAGACATCATCCTCGATACCGGCCAGGATCCCCAGTTCACCTTCCACGGAAACGTCGAACTGATGGGCATACTCCACCACTCTTCTGGTCAGCGCTACATTTTCTTCGTAGGAATGATGGGAACCATCGATCATGACCGACGAGAAACCGCTGTCAACACATGACTTGCACAGTTCAAAGGTATCACCATGGTCAAGATGCAGGCAGATCGGGATATTGGAACCGCTTTCCCGCGCCATCTGAACTGCACCCATGGCCATGTAGCGCAACATGGTCTCGTTGGCATAGCTGCGGGCACCCTTGGAAACCTGTACGATGACCGGTGAAGAGGTTTCGGCGCAACCGGTGATAATAGCCTGCAATTGTTCCAGATTATTGAAATTATAGGCGGGAATGGCATATTTTCCGGCCATCGCCTTGGCAAACATTTCCTTGGTGTTGGATAGCCCCAGCTCGCTGTAATGAACATTCTTCTTTTCCATGGTTGATTCCTCCCCGTAGTGATTTAATCCCTGAAATTGGTGAACTGCATTTCAATTTCCAGATCTTTACCTTTCAGAAACTGGATTGCCGCCTGCAGGTCATCGCGGTTTTTACCGCTGACCCGGACCTGTTCATCCTGAATCTGCGCCTGCACCTTGATCTTCGAATCTTTCAGCGCTGCAATGATCTCTTTGCCATGTTCCTTGGAGATCCCCTGCTGCACCGTGATCATCTGGCGCACCAAACCTCCCGAAGCTGGCTCGACCTTGCCATATTGCAGCGCCTTGATGGAAATGTTCCGTTTCAGAAATTTGGACTGCAGTACATCGACTACCGCCTTGAGCTTGTAGTCATCGTCGGCCAGAATCTTGACGGCATCTTTTTCCGGCGTTATCTCGCTTTTGGAACCTTTAAAATCATAGCGCTGACCAATCTCTTTGACAGCCTGATTGACGGCATTATCAACTTCCTGCATATCAACCTTGGAAACAATATCAAACGACGGCATACCGACCAACCTCCTCAACCTACGGTTTTATGATTTCAACCCCTTCCGGGATTTTGAAATTGAATTTACTCGCCGCGACCCCTTTATTGACCCGCACATGGCTGTAATCGATCCGGGTCTGATTGCCGGCCGCATCATGCACAACCGAGGCAACTACCGGAAAAATATCATTGACATTGCCATCACGACGGAAACGTTCCACCGCCTCGGCGGCAACGGTCAGCGAAAGCCTGGCCAGTACCGGCGTTGCTTTTTTGGGGGTCAACTCAAGCTGGTAATTACCGTTTTTATCCTGTTTATCCTTGGCAAATTCCGCGTTAAAATCACGGGAGACATGACCGAGTCCGGTCAGATAGGAGAGGGCGATCGAATTGCCCCCCTTGAACATATCGGCCACGGATGAGACCATCACCTGTTTGTTATCGATCAGATAGAACCAGACCTGCTTGCCGTTGGAGATGATCTGCTGCTTCGGCTTGCTGTAATTGAAACGGAACATGGCGGTGGCTGAAGCCGGTTTTTTCAGAAACACCTCTCCCGCCCCTTTTTGTTCGCGCCCAATGCTGGCTATTTTGGTTTTCTGGATAAAATCCGCCTGTACATCCTGAAGCGCACCATACCCCTTTTCCAGGGCGGAAACCACCTCTTTCAGGGGAACCGGCGTATCAGCCGCACAAGCAATCGAACCGGAACAAAGGGAGAAAAGCAGGAAAAGAGCCAGGCGCAGCAATTGATTCATCGTAGGAAAACCTCTTTCAGCGTGGCAGGGTACGTTCATTAGGGCGGACAACCTGTACTCCCCCCGGGATCATGAAATCAAAAAAACTCTCCATCAGACGGCTGTTAACCTCCACATTGGTGAACTCGACCGTGGTGCTGTTGCCATTATGATCATAAACCGTGGTCGAAAGCAGGGGAAACTGGTCGGAAGCGAGTGAGCCAAAGCTCGGTTGCGTACCGAAGGGAGAACGGGGCTGGGGAATCATCCCCTGATTGCGGGGAGAGGGGACACTGGCCGGGGTATTCAAAGCTACCGTGCCGTTTTTGTAGGCAGCAACGCTGACCCGGTTGACCACCACCAGCAGCCGTTGAATATCAAGCATGGAACGCCGTGGCTGGAGTTCCAGCACATAGTTGCCGGCTGAATCGTTCATACCGGAGGCGAAGTTGACCAGGAAATCCTTGGAAATTCGATTAAGCCCCTGCAGGAAATTTACTGCCGAATCCTGCTGATAATTGGGATACAAGATACTGACATCCGCCAGGATCACCTCCCGGTTTTCTGGGTGGTAAATCCAGAGCGAGCGGCCATTGCTGACGATTTCCTGTTGGGAAGGGCGGAAATATTCAAAGCGGTAGCGCAGCGGATGACGGCCATCGGGCATTTGAACCGTCACCTGACCATCGGCGCGCAATTCACGCCCTGTGGCCAGCAGAGTTCTCTGAAAAAAGTTGGCGCTGAAGGTGGCGATCGGCGGAGCGAGTACCTGATTTTGCCGGGTCGGATTAGCCACCTCGGAGGTTGTCCGGAAACTTTTTTCAACCGTTGCGATCACATCATTTAATCCGATATGCGGTTCAGCCGCTGCCAGCACCGGGTTTGACCCGGCCAGCAGAACCAAGACCATCAACAGAAGACACCGAAACTGATTCATCTGCTCCTCCTGTTACTTCTTCCGAACGCTAACTTGAATTCCCGCCGACACGCAGTATTTTTAACTTTGCCACAGGAAAAGCCGGAGCGCAACCGGTTTTAACAGCTGCCAGCGCCGCAACCCATGATTATACTGTTGTTCTTTCACCCGGCCAGCGAGGGATCGACCACGAAAACGACACTCCCGTCCCCCAGGATCGCTCCGCCGCTGCACCATTTCATGCACGAAAGCGGTACCCCCAGCGGTTTGACGAAAATCTCCTGCTGACCCTTGATCCCGTCGGTCAGGAGCGCCACCCGTGTACCGCTCGCCTGCACCACCAAGGCCGGCACCAGCGCTCCCCTTTTTTGCGGTAACGGCTGCCCCAGCAACCGGTTGAGGTTTTTCAAAGGGATCGGTTCCCCGTCCACGTCGCACACTTTTCTTCCTTCGTGTTCGTAAATATCGTAACGGGAGAGTTCGATGGTCCGTTCAACGGTGTTAATCGGAAAGGCGACCGTGATCTTGCCGCTCCTGACCAGCAAACCGTGGATAATTGAGACCGTCAGCGGTATCTGCAGGGTAAAGCTGCTCCCTTGACCGAGCCGGGAATCGATGGAGAGCACTCCTCCCAGCTTGTGGACCGCTGTTTTGACGACGTCCATTCCTACGCCGCGGCCGGAGATGTCGCTGATCACCGCAGCCGTGGAAAAACCGGGAGCGCAGGTCAACAGGTAGATCTCCGGCAGGCTCATCCGGCTCGCCTCCTCGGTCGTCACCACGCCGTTGGCCACCGCTTTTTCAACCAGACGCAGCGGATCCATGCCACGCCCGTCATCCCTGATGCTGATTTCAATTCGATCCCGGTTGCGCCGCACCGTCATGGTCAGCGTGCCATTATGGGGTTTCCCCGCCGCCACCCGCTCGTCAGCGATTTCCAGCCCATGATCAACCGCATTACGCAGCAGGTGCATCAACGGCTCGGTAATCTCCTCCAGCACCCCCCGGTCGAGTTCGCAATCACTCCCCACAATCTGCAGCTCAACATCTTTCCCCTGCTTACGGGCCAGGTCACGCACCAGCCGCGGGAAACGTTCGGCAATGAAGCTGAACGGGAGCATGCGCGCCTGAAACACCTCGTCACGCAGGTCTCGCACCAGCGCGCCCAGTTGCCGCAACGGCGCTGCCATGCCGGGAGCCTCAACCTGACTGGCCTGCTCGGCCAGGATATGACGAACCGTTAGCAGTTCACCCGTAATCGCCACCAGGCGGTCCAACAGTTCCGTTTTGACGCGGACGGTGGCAAATGAATCGGATTGGCGGAATTGGTGCTGGGGAGGAGCTGGGGAGGGTTGATCGGCAGGAGCCACCACGGCTTCGGGGTGTCGACGTTCGGCTCTGCCGAGCAGAGGGTTTTTCAGACGATGCAGCAGGTCGGCGGGAGTAGCGGTAATCTTTTCTCCCCGCCCGATCGACTCAACCATGGCGCCGAGCAGATCAAACCCTTCCAGCAGGATATCTGCCAACGCAGAGGAGAAGGTCGCCGTACCGTTGCGCACGTTGCCCAACAGATCTTCCAGGCGATGCGCCAGTGTTGCCACTTCTTCAAATTCCATGGTGGCAGCCATCCCTTTCAGGGAATGGGCATGGCGGAACAGTTCATCCAGGTTATCACGGTTATCCGGTTCCTGCTCCATCTTGACGATCAGCTCGTTAAAGGCAGCCAGATGATTGCGCGCTTCGGAAAGGAACAGCTCCCGATATTGAGACATATCCATGGTTACGCCTCCAGGCGATCCAGTGCCTCGGCGATCTTCTCGGGAGTAAACGGCTTTTGAATAAAGGCCTTGGCGCCGCCGTCCAGCGCTTTTTTGATCACGCTCTCCTGGCCGAGCGAGGAGCAGATTACGACCGCCACATGTGGGGAGGCTGCCACGAGCGATTGCAGCAGATCGAGCCCGTTGGCATCGGGGAGGATGATATCAAGCAGGATAATGTCGGGACGATGCTGACTGAGCTTTTTCATCGCCTCGATGCCGCTGCCAGCTTCGGCAACCACCGTAAACCCTTGCGACTGCACGATTCCCCGCAGCACGTTGCGCATAAACAGCGAGTCATCCACCAGCATGACCGTTTTTTTCATACGATCCCCCTACTACCCCTTCAGTTTTGCCAACAACAGTTCATTGACAACCGCCGGATTGGCCTTCCCCTTGCTCGCCTTCATCACCTGGCCGACAAAAAATCCGAGCACCTTATCCTTGCCGCCCCGGTACTCTTCCACCTGACCGGCGTTGGCAGCCATGATTTCATCGATGATCGCCTCGATGGCGCCGCTGTCGGAAACCTGTACCAGCCCCTGTTCCTTGACGATGGTTTCGGCATCCTTGCCACTCTTCCACATCTCATCAAAAACGGTCTTGGCAATCTTGCCCGAGATGGTGCCGCCATCGATCAGTGCGATCAGTCCGGCCAGCAGCTGCGGGGTCACCGGGCACGCTTCGATGGCGATGCCGTTATCATTCAAGCCGCGGGTAATCTCCCCCATGGCCCAGTTGGAGATCGCCTTGGGATTGTTGTGCCGGCTAATCGCCTCCTCCACATAATCGGCCAGCTGGCGGCTGGCGGTCAGCACCTCGGCATCGTACAGCGGCAGGCCATGCTGCTCCATGAAACGTTCGCGCCTCGCTTCCGGCAGTTCCGGCAACCCTGAGCGGACCCGCTCGACCCAGGCGCTGTCCACCACCAGCGGCACCAGATCGGGATCGGGGAAATAGCGATAATCGTGCGCCTCTTCCTTGCCGCGCATGGAACGGGTTTTCCCCACATTCGGGTCAAACAGGCGGGTTTCCTGCACCACCGTCCCCCCATCTTCGATCAGCTCGATCTGCCGTTCAATCTCGTACTCGATCGCCTGTTTGACGAAGCGGAACGAATTGACGTTCTTGATTTCCGCGCGGGTACCGAAGGTATCGCTCCCGACCGGCATCACCGAGACGTTGGCGTCACAGCGAAAGCTCCCCTCCTCCATGTTGCCGTCGCACAGTCCCAGCCAGGTCACGATCTGGTGCAGTTTCTTGAGATAGGCCACCGCTTCGTCAGAGGAGCGCAGGTCCGGCTCGGAGACCGCTTCCAGCAGCGGAGTACAGGCGCGGTTCAGGTCAACCCCCGAACCATCCTCCAGCCCCGGCGCATCGCCATGCACCAGTTTTCCCGCATCTTCTTCCATGTGAATCCTGGTCAGACCGATCCGCTTGACCGGCTCCCCCTCCACCTGAATATCGAGCCAGCCGCGCTGGCAGATCGGATCTTCAAACTGGCTGATCTGGTACCCCTTGGGAAGATCGGGGTAAAAATAGTTCTTACGGGCGAAGATGCTCCGTTCGGCAATGCTGCAATTGGTGGCCAGACCGGCCATGATGGCGAATTCCACCACCTGCTTGTTCAGGACCGGCAAGGCCCCCGGCATGCCAAGACAGACCGGGCAGGTCTGGGAATTCGGTTCCGCGCCAAAGGTAGTGGAGCATCCACAGAATATCTTGGTCTTGGTTTTGAGCTGGATGTGGACTTCAAGGCCGATCACTGGTTGGTATTTCATGGGGTGGTATCTCCAAACAATAAAATAAGTGCAGCCGAAATGCGCCCCCGATGCAGATGCTGTTCGCCAGGGGTTGACACTCCCTGCCATGGCAGGTATGGTGCCGTTCTTCAAAAACGGCTTACTTTAACCGACGCGTTCAAATTATGCAACAAGCCGTTATCGTTAACCGGAAACAGGCCCCATGACAAAACAGGAACTTCTCGTAGCGATCATCGCACAACTCAGCCACGACCTCTCGGTCTTCTTCACCGCCGCCAAAACAGCGCACGCGGCCGCTACCCACGAAGAAAACGCCCCGGACAACAAATACGACACCCTGGCGCTGGAGGCATCGTACCTGGCCCAGGGGCAGGCCAACCGCGCCCAGGAACTGCGTCAGTCGCTCCAGACCTACCAGCATCTGACCCTCTTGCCGTGTAACGGCATCGTCCGTCTGACCTCGCTGGTGACGGTCGAGACCGAAGACGGCAGCAGCAAGACCGTTTTCATCGGGCCGGTGGAAGGTGGAATGAAGTTGCAAGGAGCAGAAACGGAAATCATGGTGATCACCCCCACCTCACCGCTCGGTCGGGAGTTAATGGGAAAAAACTGCGGCGAGCTCGCCGAGATCAGCACCACGGCCGGCCGCATCGAGTACGAGATCGTGGATATTGAGTAAATCGCCCAGAAACAATTGTAGCCTCATGATACTTCCCGCGTACTGCCAAGAAACTTTACACAAGAAACCATCAATTCCAACCGATTACCTGACCGCCGCAACCAGCTGCAAAGAATCTTTACACTAGCCATCCCCGCAATATCAGCAGGTTGTATCGCACCGTCCTACGGAGTGCCAAGAAACTTTCCACTTTCCACTTTCCACTTTCCACTCACACGACCGCAACTCCCGAGCAACGTTTACCTTCTCTCCGCCCTATTCAAGCGTGTCGGGCAAGATTTTCCAACCGCACCGGATCATCGTAACCAGTTCAAACTCTCAATTATTATGCCTTTTTATTGTCACGGCACCGCTTAGCCTGCGCTCCGGGACCGGGGCAATCCTGCTGTTGGTACAGTACGTGTATTACCCCGCCGGACAAGCGAGGAGATGATCAACGGCATGATTGCCCATAACGGTATCTCCATACTGTATGGCGTTGCCCGTGGGAGTGTGGCGGACGCACCGCCACCAGCTGGCATGGCAAGTTCGTGTTGCCTGCGGTTATCTTTTTGGAGTTGGTCATGCATAGGTCGGCGGCTTTGTCGGAGAAACCGCGTAAAGGGAACAAGAAATAGGGTATGCAAATTGAAACCGCCGTCAGGTAATGATTATATGTTGATGTGGATATTTGCGGAGCAACTGGTTTGAATTGAGTAATGTGTCCCTCGGAATTTCCGGAAAATTGCAAATCGGATGAATCTAGATACCGGCAGCAGGTCAAGACTAGTTTTGCGGGCAAGGTGTTGCGGCCGCTGGCCTGGCGCGGGAAAGAGGTGATTTTCAACCCGCAGCCGGTGACGTTTAATGCGAACGGGTGGTGTGAGGTTGAAATGAGTGGTCTGGTGACAGAACATACTATAAAGGCGATCTGAAAATGTAGTTGACATAAAAACACCAATTGGTATATTTGCAAATAGTACCAATTGGTGTTTACGTTCTGGAGTAAATTATGACACCAATCGGGACTGAATTAGATGACTTTGTGCTCCGTACCGTTCAGGCGGCCTATCTGGCGGGAAAGATTTGCAAGACCAGGGATTGCATGGAGGATATGGCACGTGCCGGGCTCTTCGAGGCTGACGTGGAGAATGTTATTACTCATGCCGACACGATTGAGAAGGCCATGCCTGCAACGAGCGAGAGGACGAGCAGTCATAGCAACACCCATTATGTGATACGGGGAACGAGCACCAGTGGAGTGGAGGTGTACTGCAAGGTTTGCAGCAACTACCATCCGCAGACCAATGAGTTCATCGAATGGAAGCTTACCTCATTCACTGTAAAATAGAGGACCACAATCATGATCTGCACAAATTGCTTTGAAGCCGAATACAAGACCGCCAAGACCGAATTAACGGTCACCATCAACGGTGAGAGTCATGTTCTGCATAACCTCGACTGTGAGACCTGTCCGGCCTGCGGCGAAATAACCTTTACCCATGCCCAGAGTCTGGAGATCGACAAGAAGCGGATCGCGCTGGAATTCGGGCTGAAGCCGTTGCTTGCGCCAGATCAACTGAAAATCCTGCGGCGCGTCCTGGACATGAAGCTGGAAGAAATCTGCGATCTGCTGCACGTCGGGCGTAATACCTATGGCCGGTGGGAGCGCGGAGAAGTGGAGATTACGCCCTCCATGAACCTATTGGTGCATAATCTTATCGAGAAAGTCCCCATCGCCGGTGTGAACCTTTTGGAGAACGAGCGGGTCATTGCCATTCACAAGGCCAATGCTCCACTGTTGGGACAATATGTTTCTTTCGGTGAGTACATTCGGGAAGTGATTGCTGCCACCAAACTTCTTCCGGACGTGGTCTGCAATTCGGTTGGGATAGAACTCGCGGAGCTTATCAAAATAGAGAATAACGACGTGGCGCCTGAACAGATTCCACCCGAGGTGACGGCCAGTATAGCTCGATTCTTCGAGGTTCCTTTTGATAATCTGAAAAGGATGCTGAATGAAGCCTTCTCCGTTTTCAAGATGAAGAACTCTGTTACGTCAGTGCATGCGAGATCCACCAGTTACGACGCCAAGGGGGCGGCAGTGCAGACAAGCAGCGTCAATAAGATTATTGAAAAATTGGCGCAGAAAAAGGCTGGCAGTCAGGCACAAACGCAGGTTAGCGAGGAATATCTGGAGAAGGTGAAGGCCACACTGAAGAATCTGAACAAGACTGGTTTGTAACCCGGAGAGAGAATGGAGATACCTGCACATTACAAAGGCCGTGAACAGGCCTACATAAAGCACACACTTCTTGAAACATATTTATTCAAGCTGTTCATGATTATCGGGCAGTCCCAGCCGACAATATCGTATGTCGATTGTTTTGCAGGCCCTTGGCAGGAAGCGTCAGAAGATCTTAGTGATACCTCAATTGGTAGATCACTTTTTACCATGAGAAGTTGCCTTGAGACTCTACGGAATATGGGCCACAACGTACGTTTTAGGGCATTATTTGTTGAAAAAGATCCGAAGAAATATCAGCGACTTAAAGAGTATCTGACCAGTCTTGAAACACTGGTCGAGACAGAATCGATTCATGGGGAGTTCGACAAAGTCCGTACTGATATTCTCGCTTGGTGCGGCTCCTCTTTTACATTTTTCTTTATTGACCCGCTTGGCTGGAAGAATATTGTCGAAGTCTCCACGCTGGAGCCATTCCTACAGCGATACAATTCAGAGTTTCTCATAAATTTCATGTTTGAATTCATTCTTCGGGCTCATCAAATCCCGTTGCATGAAGAGGATATGATCAAAATATTTGCACAGGTTCCGCAGACAAACGGCATGACACCCGAACAAAAAGAAACATGTCTGGTTAATCTCTATCGTGAGAACCTGAAAAGAGTACAGCCGACACAAGGCCGCAAACCACGCTCGGCTTCTGTACCAATCCAGCGTCCAGACAAAGAACGAACTATATATCATCTCATCTATCTGACCCACCATCCTCTTGGGATCGTCAAGTTTATGGAAGCGTCGGAGCCTCTTGATTTTGTACAAAAAGCTGTCCGAATCCAGTCGAAGCATGATAAAAAGATAGAGACAACAGGGCAGTGTGAGCTTTTTGGTGCCTTCGAAAATGTCAAGGTAGAACAGGGTAACGTTCCTATATCTGTAGTGAAGGATTACTGGCTGAAGCAATTGACTAGCAGGCCGCAGCAATTTGGAATAGACAAGCTGGCCGATATGCTCGAAGAAACAGGTTGGTTTGAGAGCAATTTCCAGGAAGCCTTCCATGAACTTCAGCTCGAAGGAAAAGTTATGAACCTTGATGATGCCGAAATTACCAGGCGCAAAAAGAAATTTGTTCATTTTAACGCAAACCATAATTCTGGTGAACGACTGGCAAAGGTGACAAGTTGAGTACACAAACATCGATAGAATGGACCGAACAGACCTGGAATCCTGCTGTGGGATGCAGCAAGGTTTCTCCCGGTTGTACCAATTGTTACGCTGAGGCAATGGCCAAGCGCCTGCAGGCTATGAAAGTTCATGGTTATGAAAACGGCTTCGCCCTGACCATGTTACCCAACCGTTTGGAGGAACCGCTGAAGAGGAAGAAGTCCACCATTTATTTTGTCAACTCCATGAGCGATCTTTTTCATGAAGAAATTCATGATGATTACATCAAGCAAGTGTTTGATGTAATCCGACGAGCGCCGCAACATACCTTTCAGGTGCTGACCAAGCGGGCTGAGAGAATGGCCACATTTTTTCGTAGCTATGATGCGCCTCGCAATGCTTGGCTTGGTGTGACCGTCGAGGATCAAAAACACGGTATTCCACGGCTCGACTGGTTACGTCAGGTATCAGCACACATTCGTTTTGCATCAGTAGAACCACTGTTGGAAGACTTGGGCACTTTAAACTTGAATGGCATCCATTGGGTAATTGTTGGAGGAGAGTCAGGTCCCAAAGCCCGCCCCATGCAGCAGGAGTGGGTGTTGAATATCAAGCGTCAGTGTGACGAACAACGCTCCGCATTTTTCTTTAAACAGTGGGGTGGCTGGGGTGTTGATGGGAAAAAACGTGCAAAAAAACAGAATGGTCGGTTGTTGCAGGGCAGAACTTGGGATGGAGTTCCGATAGAGGTTAAAACATCTTACCATTCAACTACGGGGGGAGTGTGGCAAAAGTCCCTTACCAATGGGCATTAGGAGAACGGCCTCCGCCTATTCAGCAGCATAGCGTTGCAAAGCATGAAATTCTAAGAGCATATCTTGTAGCGTATATTCAGACACTAATTTCCAGTCCTCGTCAGGAAGAATTTAGACTTACTTTGATTGATGGATTTGCTGGTGGTGGTATCTATCGACATGCAAGTACTGCTCAGGAAATCTTGGGATCTCCTTTTGTAATGCTTGAAGCGGTTAAAGAAGCTGAGTTTTTGGTGAATAGGGAGCGTCAGAAAAAAGTTCGCCTCCACATTGACTATTTTTTTATCGAAAATGATAAGGGTGCGGCTGAAGTACTCCGATCTGAGCTATGTTCGCGAGGATATGGTGAGCAACTTGGCCAGACGATATTTATTTTTCAGTCAAAGTTTCAGGATAGAGCCAAAGAAATTGTTAGTTTTGTAAAGAAAAAGAGTCATCGTGCCGCCCGCGCCATATTTCTTCTCGATCAATACGGTTATGCCGAGGTTCCGGCCTCTCTGATTAATATGTTGATGCAAAGCCTTGCTGGCGGAGAAGTAATCCTTACTTTTGCCGTTGATTCGTTTCTTAACTTTGCTGCCGATAATCAGATGAATAAGCGGATGCTGGAGCAGATTGGTATTCCAGATCTTTTCCGTAGCAGAACCATTGATGAAATTAAAAAATCGGAGAAGGACTGGCGTCTTTTTATCCAGGGCTGCTTGTATAAAGATCTTGTAAATGCTTGTGGGGCTCGCTTTTATACGCCCTTTTTTATTCGATCATCAAAGGGGCATGGTGACTACTGGCTGTTGCACCTGTCTCAACGTCCACGCGCCCGTGATGTCATGACCCGCATACATTGGGAAAAAAATAATCACTTCATCCATTACGGCGGTGCTGGACTTGAAATGTTCCAGATGCTTGGATATGTACCTGAACGGGACAGTGAATATACTCAACAAATGGAACTTGGACTCGGATTCTGTTTTGATGAGCTGGCAAAAAAAGCGAGTGTTGCAAAGCTTTCAGAACAAATTCCGCATTTGATATACCCTGATCCCGATGGAATGTCTTTTGGCGAATTATTCGCCTCTACCTGTAACACTTCTCCTGCCTCCGCTCAGATTTATCGCGAAGCTATTGGCAATCTCCTTCAAATGAAAGAACTCGAAGTTATTGGACAAGACGGAACCGAACGGAGATCAGCAGTACGAATTCATGATAGCGATCAACTGCTTCCACCGAAGCAACGTTCCTTTGTATTTTGATCTTCAAGACTCACAGCAGTATTTTGCTGGTGCTACGATAAATGAGGATACCCCATGACAACCATGACGCTACGCTCCGCCGTCTACAACGACCTTGACTCTTTGGCAGGCACCTGGAGCAGTCAGGAAGGCGACGACTTTCTGCAAGCCACGGCAGTGTTTGAAAAGGTGGATGAGGATATGAGGAAATAAGAATGCCGAACAAAAAGAAAGCCGCTGGAATGCTCCTCAACCCACACCACATCTCCCTTACCACAAAAACCAGTAACCCCATTCGCCGAGATGCCCCAATTCACTACGTCTCTACCATGCACATCGACATCCTCCATGGTGATGAACAGGAAATTATCGGAGAGGCCCAGGTTTATGAAGTCAGGATGGATCACATCGCCAATGACGATGAATGGTCTCTGTTCGATATCTTCGACGGGCATTCAAGCGAACTGGGCAACCTTTACGAAGAGCTGTTCGCCGATGATGAGCTGATTTCAGCCATTGAAGATGAACTGTTGGGGTACGAAAATATCGTGCTGATCAAGTCAATTATCCTGAAACCGGAATATCGTGGGCAGGGCTTGGGCGGCATCTTGGCACTGGCGATTGCCGAGCGGTTTGGCGAGCAGGATATTGTGGCATTAAAACCATGGCCCATGAATCCAGATGGACCCGACAATTCGGCTAATGTGTGGGAATTGCCGCGCCTGACAAAAACTGCACAGAAAACAATCGCCAAGAAACTCGCAAAAAGCTACATGACCGCAGGTTTTAAGCCGATTTTCAAGGGGAGTGAATATCTCTTCCTCACTCACTTCCGGCATTCTACGGCAACTCAGTTGATTGATTCATGGAATGAAAGTCACGCTGCGTTCGACTGAGGGAAATTAGGGACATTTCCCGGTTTTTATCGTTAATCTGTTCTCGCACTGCGGGATACAAAGGTAGCCGGTGGCGTTTGAATGCATAAGTATGAGTTGAAATGGAAACTCTCAGGTGGTGTTGTGAGGGTGAGCATGCTCAATTGACTCGATGAAATCCAGGCACACTCTTGTAACCATCTAAAAACAAAACATAATCGGCCAATATAACCCCACATCTTCATCCTTGAAGGCTACTGAAATTTTTGAGCTATTTTTTTGCATGATCTATTGTAAATCAACACGTTACACCATAATTCCGGCCGGCCGAAATTTCGGGTTTGTCAGGTATGTAATAAGTCGATTTAGATAAATTATACCCGAGAGACCCTTCACAAACGAGCACAACAAGGGGTAACTGACTTATTTATATTTGAGTACTTGAATGTAATACCCCTATGACCATGGGTTTCATCCCAACAGCGGCTGCGCCACACCATGCACGAGAAAGGCATACAATGGGTGTTTTTGATTTAATTCGGGAATTAAGAACCAGTGTATCGGATTTAAAAAAAGCTGCAAAGACCACGAAGTATCTGGGGTGGGGGTGCCTGTTTGGCGGTTTGTGGAATTTCATACTGCCACAGGTCGCACCGTTCAAAGAGACTGAACTCCATATCCCGACATATTATCCGATCTTGGCATTGATCGGATTTTCTATAATTGGCGCACTTTTTCTACTTTCCGCTCGTGGAATACGGGAAATGGAATCATGGGGAAAGAAAGCTGGGCAGATGGCAATAATGCTTCTTGCATTTGGAATCGTCCTGTTTTCTGTTCTTGTTATGCCAGAATTTACCAAAATCACACCATCAGACGGCCTTTTCAGCTTCATATTTTATATTTTCTTCTCCCTTGCGCTCGCTCAGTTCTTAGTTCCAGCATATTTCGGTTTTCGATATCTTGGCCGCCTCCCGACCAAAGACGATCCTTACAGTACCACCCGCTATAAACCAAATGAAATATCTCGCGCTAATTCAGGAAGAATCTCAGAAGATGCAAATATTCTTCATTCTGAGATCAAATACAAGGACTCACCTTTTCCTTTTGGGATAATGGGGACGTTCCCTTTATTAATAGCTGTACCGTTACTGGGAATGTTCATCGGACAAAAATATGCCGGGGTAGAGAGAATTGCTATAATTTTTCCGTTTGTATTTCTTTTCATTTTCCTGGGACCCACAATCTTCAATTACCTTGCCTCCCCTTTTCAGAAGAATAGAAAATTTGTAACAGCATTTACGGGTGGTGGTTCAATTTTTCTCTTTCACGGTTCATGGCCTTTTTTCAGGCTCGTGGTGTACGACAACGCACTTGAAGTTCGGGTTATGTTCCAGAGATATTTGATTCCCTATGAAAAAATGGATGATATTCCGGATAAAATTGGATTTTTCACTACCGGGATTCTCATCAAGTCAGACCTCCCTGAGGTTCCTTCCAGCATCCGTTTTAGTGGTTTCGGAATGAAGAGCATTGTTCAGATTGTGAATGAATCTCGAATTGCATATTTATCTGCATCACAAAAACAGAAGCACTGAATAGCCAGACATTAGCCAGCAATAGCAAAAATTAGTATCAGGCCGACCTGGCACCTTATTGCCGCGCATTCAAAAGCATATTTAGCCTCATGATTACTTCACGATCACTTTACCCTTACCATCAGCCCGACACTGAATGAGGTATTGGTTGGCATGGAACCGGCCATGGTCCACTTCACATTGCTGACACAATAATCATAGCCGGCCGGCGCCGCACACCCGCCACTCACCGGGGTATAGGCATAGGTGGCGCCACTATCGTTGGAGTAGGAATATGCGGTCGTCAGGGTCGAGGTGACGGCATTAAAACTGACTCCCCCCATCTTGAAGCCAGTATTGGAGGGGACCGGATCCGTCACCACGATTGATGATGCGCTGCTCAGGCTGGCGCCGTTGCTGCAGTTGAGCGTGTAGGCTATGTCATCCCCGGGCTTGTAGGAAGCTTTGTCCGCAGTTTTGACGATAGTGAGCACAGGGGAGACAGAGCTGGTAGTCGCCTTGACCTGATCAGTCATGGTCGGGGCATCCACCGATCTGACCGTGACCGATACGGGGTAGGATGTGCCGCCGACAACTGTAGCCCCCGGTGTGACCCGCAATGTCCAGACCCGGCTGCCACCCGATGCGAGAGCTGCAGTTGTATATCCTGCTCCGGTCACCGCGGCGGTACGGTCAATGGAGCTCTCATCAAGATACTGTACCGTAAAGTTCGATCCGCTCCCTGTGCCGGTAATCGTGAGCTGGTCATTGAGCAGTCCGTTATTGGCAAACTTGAGGAGATAGGTCGCGGTGGTGCCATTGATGACCGACTGAGCCTTGACCTGGATCGAAGCGGTTGATTCATACAGGTTGGGGGTAAGATAGGCGGCATCAGCCTCGCCGTTGTTCTTGATCATGGCATCGGGCAGATAGGCCGGATCAGGATTGAGCACGACACCACCAGTTGCCCACGCGGCCAGGAGAAGATTTACCCAGGATATGCTGACATTGCCACCGGTCCCTTGCTCCCAGCTAGCGCTCCCCTGGATACCGAAGAGTCCAAGCAGATAAAATTCTCCCCACAAGGGGTTTCCCGTACCAACAGCAAGAAGACTCAACCCCTCCATTGCCACCGCAGCGAACGCCACCTGATTGACGCTACTGGTTGAAAGTACCAGACTGGGCACCAATCCAATACTGTTATCCGAGGTAAATCCCCCGTGAAAGGGGGTTGTCTGATCAACCCCGATAAATGAAGCAGAACCGCCGATAACTGCCTCTACTGCTCCACTCATATTGACTACTACATTATGAGCACCGGTTGGTGGAGCCAGGAGAGACCAGATTTCAAGCCGTGCAAGGCTGGAATCATTAACAGTGCCAACAAGAGTGAGCGGCATACCGCTATAGGTAACCGAACTGACCGACACACTGTTTGGTCTCAGGGAAACACCGACCAGCAGCATCCCCTTGGTATTATTGTTAACTGTGTGGGACCAGGTCATGGAGTTTGCAAAGATAGTTATGGTTGAAGCTGAATTATCCACAGAAATGCAGTACGCTTTAACGGGCAGGAATATCAGTATGCTGATGATAACCACGATATGCAGTTTTAAGGATTTCATCTATCTCTCTTCTGCTCCGACATTGTTTACCTAATAAACTATCGTTTTCTGAGTACCAGAATGTCCGTCTGCTTACTGGCAGCCTACCGTGTTCGCATCGCATAGTTGCATGTGTAAGTCTCTGAGTGGGCTGTCAGTATACTATAGCTCAACTTTCTCAAGCTTCAATCTTGTCAGGTAGAAATATTAAAATGGGAATGCTGAGGGGCAGGATGTAATGGTTTGATAAAATCATATAAAATCAATACATTAACATTTCTGTTTTCTCAGGGAAGGGCATTAGTGTCTCCATGCGGCCATTGCGTGAGTTGTTACGCAGCACCGGGAGGCAACGCCCCGCCCCGAGTAATACCAAAGCATTTGAATCGCAGAAATTCCACAGTTCTACATTGATAGGAATGATTGCTACCCGTCCTCTTATTCCCACGCCATTGGAAAGAAACTTTACAGCACTAGCCATTAATTCCGATCAGTTACCTAATTGCCGCAACCAACTGCAAAGAATCTTTACACCGGCAATCCGTGCAATATCAGCAGGTTGCGCAGCACTCCCCTACAGAGTGCCAAGAAACTTTCCACTCCCCCCCTACACGGCAGCAATGCCCGAGCAACACCTGTCACTCTCCCACCCCGGCCAACCGTGTCGATCTATTTTACCAATCTTCGCAATATCATCTCAACCTACCAATTTTATAACTGTTATTTTGTCATGACGCTGGTAGAGTCTGTTTTCCATGATCAGTAGAGACTCATCTTGGTACATAACGTGTAATACCCCGCCGAAACTGACAGGAATAGTAACAACACTATAATTTTCACCATTCGATTACAGCCATATTGGCATTGGAGGCGTTATGAAATTCCGCTTTGCTCTGATGATTCATTCCGTAATCTTCGCTCTCATCCTTGCCTGGTCTACTGCGGCCATCTGCGCCTCACCGGAACCCCGTTTGCTCAAAGATATTGATGTAACTGCTGGCAACTCCTCTTCAGACCCCACCGGTTTTATCTCGCTTGGGGCGTTCACCTATTTCGCCGCCACAGACGGGGGTAATGGCCGGGAATTGTGGAAGACAGATGGTACGGAAGTAGGCACAGTTTTGGTGAAAAATATCTGGCCTGGTACAGGTTATTCGACTCCCGTGTTGTTAACCAACGTAAACGGCACACTCTTTTTTGCGGCTACAAACGGAGCCAACGGCTATGAATTGTGGAAGAGCGATGGAACGGAAACTGGCACGATGTTGATGAAGGACATTAATCCCGGTGTTAACAGCTCAACTCCTTTATACTTGACCAACTTGAATGGCACACTTTTTTTCGCAGCTTTTGAGTTAACCCATGGCACGGAATTATGGAAAAGCGACGGAACCGAGGCCGGAACCGTGCTGGTGAAGGACATTTGGTCTGGCAGCGGCGCATCCAGTCCCAAATTTTTCATCAATTTGAACGGAACACTTATTTTTACCGCTAATGACGGCACCAGCGGTCAGGAGTTATGGAAGAGCGATGGAACCGAAACCGGCACAATGCTTGTGAAAGATATCTGGCCCGGAGCTGGCGGATCTAATCCCGAGCAACTCACCAACGTAAACGGTACCCTCTTTTTTGTTGCCACCCAATCCAACAATGTAAAGACATTGTGGAAGAGTGACGGCACTGAAGCAGGTACGATGCTGGTGAAGGATTTTTATCCCGGCACATCTTACCCGAATATCTCATCCTTGACCGACGTAAATGGCACACTCTTTTTTACGGCCGATGACGGTATACACGGTATTGAGCTGTGGAGGAGCGACGGGACTGAAACCGGAACCGTGTTGGTGAAGGATATGTACACCGGCATAACCGGCTCATACCCGGCGAATTTAACTAACGTGAACGGCACGCTCTATTTCTCGGTCTCCGGCCCAACCAACGCCAAGCAGTTTTTCTTGGGCTCCGCCGCAATTAACGGCAGCGTATTGTGGAAGAGCGACGGGACCGAGGCAGGAACGGTTCCGGTCAAGGATGCCTATCCCGGTTCCGGCAGTTTAAACCCAACCAATTTAACCAACGTGAACGGCACACTCTATTTCACCGCCAATAATGGCATCGACGACAGAGAACTATGGAAAAGTGACGGCACCGCGGCCGGTACGGTTCTGGTCAAGGACATCTACCCCGGCACCGGCAGCTCAAACCCAACCAATTTAACCAACCTGAACGGCACACTCTATTTCAGCGCCACCGATCCGACCCATGGCACCGAGGTGTGGGTTCTTGCCCCACCAGCTGCCTCCCCTACCGCTACCACAGGAATGCCTTCTTCAGTAGCAATCAACTCTGCGACCCTGACCGGCACGGTATCAGACGGTGGCGCCACGACTACTGTCAGCTTCGAATATGGCCTTGATACCAGCTATGGCAACAATGTATCGGCCGGCACGGTTACCGCAAACTCCGGAGTCACGCCGGTCAGCGCATTAATCAGTGGTCTGGCCTGCGGGACAGGCTATCATTACCGGATAGTCGCCACCAACAGTACCGCGACCGTCAGCGGCAGCGACAGTTATCTCGTTACGCTCCCATGCCCAATGCCGCCGAGTGTCGCAACCGGTGCAGCTTCGGCCATATCCACGACCGGCGCCACTTTAAATGGTACAGCATACTCCTTTGGGTCAATTGCTACTGTTACCTTTGATTATGGTCAGACCTCCGCTTATGGCTCGACCGTCACCGTCTCGAATCCTCCGGCGGATAGTGGCAACGGCGCAGTTTCAGCCGCTGTTACCGGTCTTAGCTGTGGCACCAGCTACCATTACCGCATTCGTGGAGAAAACTTCGTCGGCACCAGTAACGGCGAGGATGTCAGTTTCACGACCACCGCCTGCCCGCCTCCCGGCAGCGTTATTATTAGCACGATCGCTGGTAACGGAACCACCGGCTTTAACGGGGATGGCGCTGCAGCCACCTCGGCCGGTTTGTATTATCCCAATGACGTAGCCATTGACAGCTCCGGAAACATTTATATTGCCGACACCTTCAACTATCGTATTCGCAAACTGTCAATCGACACCGGTATTATCAGCACGGTGGCAGGCATCAGCACATCCGGTTTTAGCGGCGATGGTCTTTTGGCAACCGCCTCTGAAATCAATGCCCCTTACGGTGTGAGTGTTGACGATTCAGGAAACATCTACATTGCTGACACGTACAATCACCGGATCCGCAGAGTTGACGCCGTTACCGGTAGTATCACCACCGTAGCCGGAAATGGAAGCGCTGCTTTTTCCGGTGACGGCGGACCAGCCACCTCTGCCAGCCTCAATAATCCACGCAAGGTAATCGTGGACAAGGGCGGCAATATCTACATTGCCGACACAAACAACAACCGGATTCGAATGGTGGATGCCTCAAGCGGTATTATCACCACCGTGGCCGGTAACGGAAGCGGGGCTTTTGCAGGAGATGGCGGGGCGGCAACATCGGCAAGTATCTACTGGCCCTATAGTGTAGCCATAGACAACTCCGGCAACCTGTACATTGCCGATTATTCAAATATGCGCATCCGCAAGGTGGAGAAAGCGACCGGCATCATTTCGACAGTGGCAGGCAAAGGTGGAACCGGTTATATAACTTTCTCCGGAGAAGGGGGACCTGCTACATCGGCCAGTATCGGTACACCATACGGAGTAACTGTTGATGTTGTCGGTAACATTTACCTTGCTGCCAGTTACCGCATTTTAAAGGTTGATACCGTCACCGGCATCCTGAATACCGTGGCCGGTAGCGGACTTGTCGGCTTCTCGGGGGATGGCGGTTTAGCCACCACCGCCGACCTCGATGGTCCTAGCGGTATTGCTATTGACACAGCCGGAAGCGTCTATTTTGCGGACACAAGAAATCATCGTATCCGCAAGATCATAGCACCAGACCTCACCATCACCATGATAGCCGCCACAAACGGCGCCATTTCCGGCCCGCTTACGATCAACTTCGGAGGGAGTGCCAATTATACGATTACTCCAGCCAGCGGTTACCATGTTGCCGATGTGCTGGTAGATGGCGTCAGCATCGGTGCGGTAACGTCGTACACCCTTAACAAGGTAACCACCAATCACTCCATCAGCGCCACCTTTGCCATCAATACCTTTACCATCACAGCCACGGCTGGAGCCAATGGCAGCCTGTCAGGCCCGGCGACCATCAACTACGGCAGTAACGCTACCTACACTATAATCCCGGCTACTGGCTACCATATCGCGGATGTGCAGGTAGATGGCGTCAGCGTCGGTGCGGTAACATCGTACACCCTTACCAACATAACCACCAATCACACCATCAGCTCCGCCTTTGCCATCAATACCTTTACCATCACAGCCACGGCTGGAGCCAATGGCAGCCTGTCAGGCCCGGCGACCATCAACTACGGCAGTAACGCTACCTACACTATAATCCCGGCTACTGGCTACCATATCGCGGATGTGCAGGTAGATGGCGTCAGCGTCGGTGCGGTAACATCGTACACCCTTACCAACATAACCACCAATCACACCATCAGCTCCACCTTTGCCATCAACACCTTTGCCATCACAGCCACCGCTGGACCCAATGGTGGTCTGTCAGGACCGGCTACCGTCAATTACGGCGGCAATGCCGTATATACGATTACTCCGGCTACCGGCTACCGGGTGGCCGGGGTAGTTGTCGATGGCACTAGCATCGCCCCAGTTAACACCTATCAATTCAACAACGTAACTTCCAATCACACCATCAGTGCTACATTCATCACCTTGGCAGATCTGGCTATTGCCAGCATCAATGGTCCAACAATCACAATCAGAGGCAAACGTATCAGTGTCAGCAGCGTGATTAATAATCAGGGAGGTAGCAATACCGGCAGCTTCACCGTTGCATTATATCTGTCCAAGGACCATCTTGTAACCAGCAGTGATACGCTGCTTGGCACCATGGTTGTACCATCGCTGAATGCCGGCAGTACCGTGACAATATCTGGATCATTCACAGTTCCAAGTAAAATGGCAACCGGCGCGTACTACATCGGAGTCATTGCCGATTCCGGTTTTACCGTCACAGAATCCAATGAAGCTAATAACAGCAAAGCCGCAAAACGGACTCTCTACGTGATGTGACTGCTAAGAGTTGGCGCATGATGCTGTCAGAAAAAATCGCTCTATTTTCGCTACAAAGCACTATAAATCATATAGTTGCCAAAAAACTTCGGGCGCCCGAAGTTTTGGGGTAATCGCTTATCATGCAGAAATACTACAATCGAAATTTTCGCGAGGTTTCGTGTTTTGTGCTTGACGGATGGGTAGGGATGAGAGCCGTTGACACCGTTTCAGCACCCATGCAATAAGGTGACATTAATTGATAGTGAACTGGGGACGGCCAACATCCCGAAATGGAGGATGGCCGGATCTGGTGAATATCGAGTTGGCAGAGAAATATGAATGAAACCGAAAGATAGAATTCCAGCCGAAATTTCTCCTACGCTTCAGTTGAAAGCAATTGAGCTATCGCACCTTCACGTTGCAGAGGTGGCTTGGCTTCGACAGGACGTAATGGAGATCATAAAGCAACTGAAAGGCACTATGGTTGCGATTCTCGGCGGAGACGTCCTCAGGAAAAGTGGCGACAAATTTGAGTATGAATACAGCAACTGGCATGTGGATCGAAAACCAAACGAGTCGGCAGAAGCCTTTGCAGAACGAAGCCTTGAGGAGACAGGCGCTTATGTCACAAATTTTCCTGACCCTGAGAATGGATCGGTTGTTTATGTGCTAGTGTTCGGAACTGACAACTGAAAAATAGCGAGCAAAATAACGAGTGGCAGAGGAAAGAAAATGAAAGAAGGCTGGATTGATGACTCCTACCTTATCCTGTTTGAGGATTCCGATGAACAGACTGAAATAACGGAAGGCTATCATATCCAGCATTATCTGCCAGGATACAGAATAATGGCAATTTTAGGTTGGGACGATTTCATCATCACAAACGCGGAAGGTGAGAAATTCAAAGTTCCAACTGTGCCCCTTGTACAGAAGTATCTTGAAAAGCAAGAACGGACATATCAGAACATCAAACTTGAAGCAGATATTCGTTTCACAGGAAAGATTAAGTGGTACGTGCAACCACTTGTGTTTGGTGGTGATCCGGATTCCAAAGAGAACATGACATGGATAGACATTAAAGCCCACCAGGAACTCGTCAGGTATTGGAATAAGATGTACCGCGACACAGCAGGAGAATGAACTGCCAGCACTCGGGCGCTGCTGTTTCCGCTACGCTCCACAGCAGACCCTCAAGCCGTTGGCCGACGAGGAAATCATGATTCAACCAGAAATTAAAAGCATACTTTGTCATGATTTGGAATACGGGAAAGAGCCCCCTGATTCAGAAGACTGCTCAGTATTCATTGAAGTAGAGATAGGACCAAAAGGACAAGAAGGCGCAGACATCTTTTCATTTGAGGTCGTCACACCTCGATTTCTTGTTAGGAAGACGGAATCACACTGGGGGCGGGGATATCTTATCGTGGATTGTTTCTCGTGGCCAGGAGTTGAAAAAGCTGTGCAAAAACTCCTATCTCACTGTTCACGACAGACATGGCAAGAAACAGCAATGGAAGTTGCAAAAGATCTTCACTGGGAATTTGAGAACTATAGAGCGTGACGCACAACCAGAAAGATACACCTGCCCAAAAGTCCGGCCAGGTAATTTTCATAACCGTTAGGAAAAGGAAAATGAAATGGGATTGCTGAAAGCGATTTTTGAAGGCGGGAGTCATGGGAAAGAACCCGAAATCCTTACGTCTCGTTTTAGATGCCCCTGTTGCGGTTTCCCCACGCTAGCGGAGAGTGCAGCGTTCGAAATCTGCGAACTTTGTAATTGGGAGGACGACGGACAATCAGACGAAGACGCGGACGAGGTCTTGGGTGGTCCTAATTCGGACTATACGTTGACGGAAGCGCGATGTAACTTTGCAAAACTCAGAGTAATGTATGAACCAGGTCGGGACATGCGATGCACTGGCGGAGACTCTCTACTTGAGAAACAAACCAAGAAAAAGCTAATGGAGGCGTTTAATCACCTTGAGTCAAGGATGGGTGATTCGGCAGCGCTTCAAAAGGAAATCAAGCAACTCGAGGAAATACTGCAGGGTGAAACTACCCGGAAGGTCAGAGAATATGAGAACCTACAAGCCGAGAAAAACTAGCCAGCAACTCGGCGACAGATGGACTCCGCTAATGCTTCGCGCTGCCCTCGACCACGTTATACCGCTAACAATGAATAGAACCGGAATAGTAGAAGTGTATCTATCGTGAGACACACCCCACACATCTAACTTGGAGGCATTATGAAGAAATTTATTTTAGCTTTACTCATGGTTTCATTGTCTGTATGCGGATGCGGAAGCAGCTCTGCACAACCTCAGACTGTCGCGGTAACCCAGAAGGAGAGCGGTACAACGGTTACCCTCCATAAAGACCAGGTTATGACGCTCTCTCTTCAAGGGAACGGATCGACAGGATATGTTTGGGAGCTGGTTCCCGGTGTGGAGACGATTCTTACCCAGCAAGGCACCCCGCTGTTCGTGGCCGATAGCAATGCAACAGGCGCTGGCGGCACATATACCTACAGTTTCAAGGCAACTGCAACTGGAACAGGTACCCTGAAACTCATCTATCACAGACCTTGGGAAACAGATGCCACACCATTACAAACAGTTGAAATGACAGTGGTCATAGGAAACTAGAATCTGAGATTTCCCAGGGTTGATTCCCGGGATTTAAAATCACGAGGTAATCGTGAAGCTGAAATGAGGTCCACAAATCCATCTATGACAACCACCATGCCCGAGAACTCCCATTTCATCTATCGCCCCATCGGCATCCTGCGATCCCCCTATTCCCGCCGTATTGACGCACCCCATCAAAGCACGGTGGTGGAAGGGACGGCAACCGGGGAGTTCGCGATCGCCACGCTGGAACTTGAGGATTGGCTGGACGACAACGTCATTCAGGATATGAGCGGCTTTGGCTGATCTTCGCCTTTCATCTGAGCGAAGGATGGAAAAGCACCGTTAAACCGCCTCGCGGCGGACCAAAACGAGGCGTTCTGGCCACCCGTTCCCCCCATCGCCCCAATTCGATTGGCCTGTCGGCGGTGGAATTAGTAAAGATTGAAGGGAGAACGCTCCATCTTCGGGGTGTTGATCTCCTGGATGGCACACCGGTTCTGGATATCAAGCCTTACGTCCCCTATGCCGATGCTTTCCCTGACTCCAAAGCCGGCTGGATCGACGAATTGGATGCCAGGCTGGGACGTTATTTTGCGCCAGGCCCTCGAAAACCGAGGTAGTTGCGGAGTGGATGGTCGGGAGATCGTCTGTTGGATGAGCAGGGTGTCGAGCGACTGTCTGGCGGATGCTGACTTTTGGAATGCTGAGGAGATTAGCCCGGTTCCGATTTCAGGCAGGTATCGCAGCAAGCGCATCGAGGAACTAAGGTTACTACGTAAACCGGCGTCACGGAATTTCCGGACGCCGGCTTGTGTTTAAGAGGACAAATCATCTATGTAAGCTTTTCCGACACTCCGTATCGATTCGACTTGCCGAAGTATTTGGATTTCATGGAAAGCGCGGTTGCCCATATCCGCATGATGTCGCTAAACTTTACACTCCTCAATTCCCCGGCCTAATTCCGGGGACGACGTAGGAAGGTTTATCCCCTGGCGAACCGTTTCCGCCACAGAAAAATTCCTGCCAGGCCGCTGCCGATCAGCAGGAAGGTGGATGGCTCGGGTACGGGGGCGGGGTTCTTCTCCCCGCCAAGCTCCGCAGAGGCATGACCGATGATGACATCGGCCGATACTACCTGCCCGAGCAGGGAGTAACCGTTCAAATCCAGGTCAATGGCATTCACCGTCATTGATCTGCTGGAAGAGCCGTCACCACCCATGATCTGCTCGTTCAGGATGAGCGTCACATTGGCCAGACCCAACGCATTCAGATCGATCATGGTATTTGGCAGCACATATCCAGAGGCGTCAAGATGTCCTGTCAGGTTGATCGCTTGACCCAGAACATGCAAATCGAGAATTTGAGTAAATCCGCCAGCGGTCAACGCCCCGTAGTCTCCGGCCACCCTGGCCTGGGTGGTGATAAGACTGGCGGTGATGATGTCTTGTGTCGAAATATTAAAACCTGGAAGACCAATACCCAGGAGAGGAGGAATTGTTACAGTGCTCGTGAGCCCGGTCGCGAGATTGGTAATCGACTGATCCCCCTGTGCGAACCTTGTTCCTGAGGTACCATCAACATTTGACCCGGCGTGCGTGGAGAGCAGATCAGCCCCCAGCCCCAGTTTCAGCGATGTCAAGGGGAGCACGTTCACACTGGCAGCAACATTGGCATTGACAATGCTGTTACCTGTATTGTAGGGCGCTGGAGCAGTGCCGGAGGTGGTTGGAATGGTGAGAGCAAGCCCCTGATTAAGCACTGTCAGACCGACGGAGGCATTATAGGCATCACTCTCTCCGGAGATCACGGTTGCGAAAGCAGATCCACCGCTGCCGAGCAGTACGACAATGGCAAGTGTCAAGATCATGATCTGATGTACCAGCCCCATTCTTCTCATCGGAATATCTCCTTCCGGCCCCAGTCCCCTTGAGTTGTTTGTTGTAACCGAATCGTGCATGCTCAGTCACTCTCTTGCCTGTGGCTCGTATGCATGCAATATTGCAACTAATGTACCGCTTTTTAAGCAGTTGTTTTCATTAGCCGTTCCTTCATCAACCGGCCCACTGTAAAATATATCGACAGATCAGCCACGCCAAGGGTTAGGCTCTACCAATAGCAAAACGTCATCAGAGACTGCGTCATGAATACAGAATTATAAAAGGGACACCCGGATCAGGCGTCCCTTCTATTTATTCTTCTAATAATTTCCGGTTTCTTATTGATGGTACGCCTTGTCATGCTGGGTATGGAGACTGATGAGCACAATAGTCGGTCCGGAGAGCAAGCAGGTGATGGCACGGGCGCTGCCGGTTACTCGAATTGAGTACAACTGTTGTCCGGTAATCGGCTCAATCATTCCGTGGAGTTTTTCGAAATTCAGACCTGGATGTGACCACAATTGGGGAAGTTCTAGTGACTGGAGCAGTACCAACATCTTTGCTGCTGCCTTGCGAATCGGCAACTCGGCTGACATTACCGCTGCATCAAACGCTGGCCGGATTTCAATTTTCACCTGCCCACCTTTTGGCGATACTCGCAGCCTGATCAGAGGTTTCTACAGTTATCGAAGGACGTGGATCGTTAAGCGCAGCGCTAATGGCAGCTTTATTCTCGGCTGTCCATGCCCATAGCTGATGTTTTGGTACAGGTTCAACCGGAATCAGCATGATACGACCATCCTCCAGCATTTCAATATCGATGGCGTCGCCAGGTTTTATACCGAATGATGGTGGCAGGGTAACACGCCTGCGGGAATCGGTTTGTGTCAACATGTAGATCTACCTCCTATAGACACAATAACATGAGCACGATTTATGGGCAACGCCCATTGTGCAACAAAAGGGTGATGGGTTTGTCAGGCCGTACTTTCAGATGTCTGCAGCAATCGTACAGGTAGAATACTACATCTTCCAGCCGGAAAGGATTTTCAGCGACTCGTGGTTGGTGAGATCGAGGTGGAGCGGAGTTACTGAGATTTGTTTACGATTAATCGCGTGAAAATCGGTCCCCGGTTCATCGTTGAAGCTTGGCTCATCGCTGCCGATCCAGTAATACTTGCGTCCGCGCGGGTCGGTTTTATCAACGATCTTGCCAATGAATGAGCGGGTCCCCTGCCGGGTAATCGTAATCTGCCCCATTTCTGAAGCCGGACAATCGGGGATATTGATGTTGAGGAATGTGTCTGATGGCAAGCCGTTGGCAAGTACCTGACGGGCTACTTTCAGGGCGACCTGGGCCGCTTCGTCAAAATGTCCGTGTCGCTCAAACGTCGAGAGAGAAACGGCAATGGCCGGAATTCCCATCAGGTTTGCTTCCATGGCGGCGGCAACCGTGCCGGAATAGGTGACATCGTCCCCCAGGTTGGCGCCATGGTTGATGCCGGAGACCACCAGATCGGGCCTGTGCGGTAACAGGCTGTGAATCCCCATGTTGACGCAGTCGGTCGGCGTGCCATCCACTGCATGCCACCCTTTGCGCAGCTCGAATACCCGCAACGGGGAATGCAGTGTCAGGGAATGTCCGGCGGCGCTCCGCTCGCGATCCGGGGCAACCACGGTCACCTGTCCCAGTTCCTGTAGCGCCGCTGCCAGGGCAATGATACCGGGGGCATGGATGCCGTCATCGTTGGTAACCATGATATGGAGGGGGGGATTTGTCATGGATCAGAACTCCTGGGGCATCGCCTTGACCTGCTTCGCCGTAAACACCGGGCCATCCTTGCAGACGTACACATTCCCCACATTGCAACGGCCACACTTCCCCAGGCCGCACTTCATGCGGTTCTCCAGGGTGGTGTAGACCTGTTCGTCGCTGAATCCGAGCTTTTCCAGCACCGGCAGGGTGAACTTGATCATCACCGGCGGACCACAGACCAGAGCAATACTGTTTTCAGCCGCAGGGGCCGCCTCTTCCAGAATAGTCGGCACGAAACCGACCTTGCCGTCCCACGCCGCTCCTGCCCCGCCCGGATCAACGGTCTTGACCAGGCGCACATCCGAACGTTCCTGCCACTCCTGCAATTCCCGTTTGTACACCAGGTCAGCTTCGGTGCGGGCGCCATAAACGATGGTAATTTCACCGAACTTGTCGCGCCAGTCGAGACAGTTCCAGATCAGGGTCCTGAGCGGTGGCAGGGCAATACCACCGGCCACGAACACCAGGTTCCTGCCAAAGAACTGCTCGATCGGGAATGAATTGCCGTACGGTCCGCGAAACCCCATGCTGTCCCCCACCTCCAGACGGCGCAACTCCTCCGTTACCCGCCCCACCGAACGGAAGCAGCATTCGATATACCCCTGGCGGGTCGGTGACGAGGCGATGCAGAAGGTCGACTCACCGGCTCCGAAGGCCGAGTACTCGCCGAACTGTCCGGCCCGGAAGGTGAATTCGTCCCGCAGTTTCTGATCCTGGAAGACCAGCTTGAGAGTCCGCACATCGGGGGTCTCGTCGATGATCTCTTCCACGGTCGCCAGGTAGGGGAGGTAAATGTTCTTGTTGGTGGTATCACACATAATTTAATTCCAATTCTTAATTGGTCGCGGATTTGCGCGGATGCGGCGGATTTTCACGGATTTTAAAGATTGTTGTAATCCCAAATGAATTCTCCGGTTTTGAGTTTAATCCGCTTTGATCCGTCTAAATCCGGCCTTTTCCGCGTTCCATTGCTTTGGCTTTCATTTTCGGCTGATCTCTTCCACGATCTGGGCGATGTCGATCCCGACCGGGCAGCTGCGGATGCAACGCCCGCAGCCGGTGCAGAGGGTCTGACCGAACTTGTCATGGTAGTACTTGAACTTGTGCATGAAGCGGTTGCGATAACGCTTCGGCTGCTGGTCGCGCGGGTTGTGCCCCGAGGCGTGATGGGTAAACTTCCAGAAGCCGCAGGCGTCCCAGCTTTTTCTTCGTTTTCCCCCCTTCTCGGTCCCCTCATCCACGATGTCGAAACAGTGGCAGGCCGGACAGACAAAGGCGCAGGCGCCGCAGCCGACACACCGGGTGGCGATGGAGTCCCAGGAGGGATCCTCGAAATGCTCTTCCAGCCAGACCTTGACCTTCTGCAGATCAAACGGCTCGTAGCGGGGGGAGGGGAGCGGGAGTTGCGGGGCGTTACCCGCCTCGCTGAACAGTAGCCGGTGGTTGGCGATCAGGGTTTCCCCCTTTTCGCTGCAGCTCTGGCAGCTATATCCCCCCCCTTCCAGCGGGGTCAAAAACAGGTCACTCCCCCTGGAATCGGCCGGAGAGAGCCCCACGGAGCTACAGAAGCAGGCGTCATCGGACTGGCTGCAGGCCATACCGATGATGGTGGTCTTTTTCCGCCGTTCCAGAAAAAACTCATCCTGATAATCCCAGGAGAAGACCGCATCCAGTACCGGAATGGCGGCGGCATCGCAGGGGCGCACCCCCACCAGCAGCGTCTCGGGAAAACGGGCCGGATCAATGTCGGTCATGCTGATCTGCTGCCCCTCTTTCCGGTAGGACATGATCTCTTCGCACAACGGGAAGAACGCCTCCTTGGCCGAGCGGCGCGGCAATTGATCGTTCACCATTTCGGCGGAGCAGGTGAGCGGTTCGTAGAGCGGCGTGCCGGCATTCAGCCGCGGGGCAACCACTCGAACCCCCTGTTTGATCAGGGTATCCAGGAGAGTGTTCAGGTTCTGTTGGGAAATATATTTTTGCATATTGAAAACCTTTTCAGAATCCAAAGAGTCACAGGCAATGGAACGCGGATCTGCGCGGATGCAACGGATTTACACGGATTATGTAACGGTTGATTTCATAACCCCAAAGAATTCTTCGATTTCAGTTCTAATCCGCGTTAATCCGCCTGAATCCGGCCTTTTCCGCGTTCCATTCGCTTCTTATTTTATAAAACTCTGCTCATCCTGCTCGGTGTAGCTGTTCAACGGTCCCTTGTTCTGCACGTCGAAACCGGCTTCGTAGTCGTATAACTCCTTCAACTCCTTGGCCATCTTGCGATTGAGCAGGTTCAGCGGAATCTCCATCGGGCAGACCCGTTCGCATTCGGCACAGCCAGCGCAGCGGCCGGCCAGGTGCATGGCCCGCACGAGGTGCCAGGCGGTGTTGCCGGCCGGGCGAGGGGTGGTCTCCACCATCTGGGGCTTGTTACGATCGCAGAGACACTGTTCACAGAAGCAGAACGGGCAGACCTGGCGGCAGGCGTAGCATTTGATACACTTGCTGAACTGTTCCTTCCAGTACGCCCACCGCTCGGCCGGGGTCAGCGCCTCCAGACGGGCGATCTCGGCAGCGTACTTTTTCTCCAGTTCGATCGCCGCCGGTTGCCCGGGCGGCACAAAGTCGCACCCCTGGGGAAGCTGGGCATCGCACTCACGGCATTTAGGGGCGATGCTCTCCGTGGTCAGCTCCACACCCGGATTGAAAGTAGAACCGAGTACGCCGGGGCAGGGGACACCGATCAGGTACAACTCCTCCCGCTTGAACTGAGATTCTCCCATCAGGCCGGCCAAGGCCTTCAGGTCGCACCCCTTGACAACGATAGCGATCTTGCCGCTTTTGGGGATCTCTTTTTTGGCCTTGGTCAGGTAAACAGCCAGGTTGTTGACGCAGGACGGGGTAAAGATCAGCTTCTCCGCATCGGCGGCAGCGCTGATCACAATCGGCTGGGCCGATCCCTGGCGGCGAGCGGCGGCATAGCCGACAATGGCCGAGACCTCTCCGCTGGAGAGAATCCGTGCTCCCTCCCCCTGGATCGCCTGGCTGATGGCAATGTAGATCGATGTATCGTTCGTGAAATTACTCATTACAGGCTCCCGCTATCTCAGCATGATCGATCCCCGGTCAAACTGCGGCTCGATCCAGCGCCCTTCCATTAATCCCTTGTCATTGGTGATCAGCGCGTATTCGCAATTCAGGTGCGCCCCCCCTTTTTGGATCGCCTCGGTTTCCTTGAAGGTAACGATTCTGCCGTCAACTCTTCCCACAATCTTGTGCACCGACTTCAGCGAGGGCCAGCTTAATTCACCACTGAAATCACCGCTGGATTGATCGTAAACGGTAATTTTAATCCGGGCCTGCCAGACCTTGGACGATCTGTCCGACTTCGCTTCGCCGGTAAACAGGTCACCGGTGTTGAATCCAAAAACAGTGCCGGCAGTGACAAGCGATAACAGTGTTGCCATTAGTATGATCCGTTTCATTGGTTTGCCCCCTCAGTTATAATTTTCGCCTTTTAGATGGCGTTATACGCTTCCTGCAGTTCCGGCGCGCTGATCGCCCCGGACCATTGTTCTTCCAGCGCCAGTTCCTTGAACTCGTTCATCGGTCCCATGGCACGCACCTTTTCAGTCAACTCGGTCACCACCTCGACCCATTTCCCCCCCTCGGCCGCCGAGACCCAGGAGAACTGCAGCCGGTTCAGGTCGACGCCGATGAACTCCAGCAGTTTCCGGAACACGGCGAAGCGGCGACGGGCATGGAAGTTACCGGCGATGTAGTGGCAATCCCCGGGATGGCAGCCGGAGACCAGCACCCCGTCAGCCCCCTGCTGGAAAGCCTTGAGGATGAAGACCGGGTCGATACGGCCGGTGCAGGGGAACTTGAGCACCCGCACGTTGGACGGGTACTGCATGCGGCTGGTACCGGCCAGGTCGGCTCCGGCATAGGTGCACCAGGTGCAGACAAATGCGATGATCTTCGGTTCGAATGACTGTTTCTGTTTTTCTGAATGCATAAAACCTTCTTAATGGAACGCGGATCTGCGCAGATGCGACGGATTCACGCGGATTTTTATAATCTGGGTACACCTATAAAGTCTTTTGGTTTACCCCTATGTTTTGGTTTTTGCTGCTCATCCGCCCAGATCCGCCCAGATCCGCCCAGATCCGCCCAGATCCGGCCAGATCCGCCCAGATCCGCCCAGATCCGGCCAGATCCGGCCAGATCCGGCCTTTTCCGCGTTCCATTGCCTTTGAAGTTATGTTTACAGCGCTTCAATCATCGCCACGATCTGCTCATCGGTGTAGCCATCCAGCTCCACACACTTGGAGGGGCAGGTCGCCTGGCAGGTGCCGCAACCGGCACAAACCCCCGGATTGACGTAGGCCACCACCTTGATCAGGTTGCCCTGGCGGTCGCGGATTTCCTTCTCCTCCACCGCCCCGTAGGCGCAGACCTTCTTGCAGGCAAAGCACCCCACGCAGCCGGCTTCCTTGACCTTGGCCACGATCGGTTCCCGTTCCAGCAGATCCTTGGCAAACAGGGTCATCACCTTGGCCGCTGCGGCCGAAGCCTGGCTGACCGTATCCGGGATATCCTTCGGACCCTGGCAGGCTCCGGCCAGATAGATCCCGGCCGTGGCGCATTCCACCGGCCGCAGCTTGGCATGGGCCTCGGAGTAGAAGTTGTACTTGTCGTAGGAGATCCCCAGTTTCTGGGCCAGGGTATCGGCCCCCTGCCGGGGCTGGACCGCCGTGGCGAGCACCACCATGTCGGCTTCGATCTCCACCTGCACGCCGACGGCGATATCACTCCCCATCACCACGATCTTGTCTCCCTTCTGGTAGAGACGGGAGACCATGCCACGGATATAGACCGCTTCCTCTTCCTCGATCGAGCGGCGCCAGAATTCATCATAGCTCTTGCCGGGGGTACGGGCGTCCATGAAGAAGACGTAGGCCTGGCCGTCGTGCACCTTGTGGTGGTAGAGCATGGTGTGCTTGGCGG
>DAINBV010000049.1:0-43072 GCA_036732725.1 Geobacteraceae bacterium
TTTTACCGGCGAAGAAGAGCAGATGCAGCGCACCAATTATCCCGATTTCATGGCCCATAAGCGTGAACATGAAACGTTGGTCGAACAGGCTCTGGGACTCAAAAGAAAGTTTGACAACGGTGAAACGCTCCCGGCACAGGGTGTCATTGAATTCCTGCAAAGCTGGCTGATTAATCACATTATTGGCGTTGATCAGAAATACGGAGCACATTTGAATAAGAATGGCATCTGCTAGCAAATCGCTGTATGCTGCTTAAAAACAAAAAAGCCACACCCCTGACAGGATGTGGCTCTTAGAAAAGTATCAGACCATAATCCGGCACTCCCGTCACAAAACTGCCACTCTCACGCTTCGTTGCAGACATACTCATTTTTCAGCCTCTTGCGCTGAACCCACCCCAAGCATTGTTAAAAAACAAGAGCATCCCTCCTATTGTTGATACACTCGCAAAAGCCCACTACCTAGGGGAGGCAATTTTCGAAACCTATTGAGGCTCAGGACATTAACGCTGACGGACGCATGACAGTTGCACACTTGTACTAATGCCACAGCGCAGCATTAGTACATATTTATTTGACTAACGTCTTAATAATTGACATGCAAATTGAATAGGGTTAATAAATTTAGAAACATTTATGGACAGTTGTAAAGGCATTCTACGGAGCTGAGAATTTCAGCCAGGGATGTTTGCAGAGCTTTGGCGAGTTGGAAGATGATGACCAGGGATGGTTGCTTGACGCCGCATTCGAGTTGGGAGATGAACGAACGATCAAGGTCGCTATCACAGGAGATTTTCTCCTGTGATAGCCGCCGTTCTGTATGGAGTTGCTTGATAAAATGTCGAGAATTGCCTTAAAAAACTGAAATGTCTTTGGACTGTGACTCCAATATTCCGAAGATGAGAGCAGCCCTCGAAACCATACTCTCGACTTTAAACAATATTCCTTACGAAGAACAGGGTTGGAATGTATTTAAAAACATTGAGGAAACGGCAAGTTTTGGACTTGCTTTATAAGACAGGCGATAAAAATACAAAAACTGGACTCTATCATGAAAAAAATATTATTTGTCTTACTAGCAGTATTCACCCTTCATTTTACTCACTTCAATTCCCAAGCAAATGCTGCTGATCCTCGTTTTGTCGATCTTAATAATGGCACAATGTATGACAAGGTAAGCAAATTGATATGGCTTAAAAATGCTATGTGCTATGGACTACAGAACTGGCCTACTGCCATGCAGTCTGCTAGCAGTCTAGCAAGTGGTCAGTGTGGGCTCTCTGACGACACAGCTGCGGGTGACTGGCATTTACCAAGCATTGAGGAACTTCGTATTTTTGTTGATGCAGGATATAGAAGTAGTACGCTTAATGCCGCTGGTTTTGCCGGCATACCTCAAGATGCTTATCTTTATTGGTCATCTAGCCCAGGTGCAAATCCCTCATTTGATGCATGGGCTGTATATATGTACTATGGTGGTGTAGGAGTAAGCCCTAAATCAATTAATAACTATGTTTGGCCAATCCGAAATGGTACGTGGGTAGTTAGTTCTTTAAGTATTATAAAGCCTGATACAGGATCAGGAATAATAAGTAGCAACCCTGCTGGGATCAGTTGCGGCTCAAACTGTAACGCCAGTTTTATCTCTGGTCAAACGGTCACCCTCACTGCCACTCCTGACAGCGGTTTCGTGTTTGCCAGCTGGAGCGGCTGCGATTACTCTAACGGTAATCAGTGTACCGTGACTGTTAGTGGGGCAAAAAATGTTATTGCCACGTTTAATGTGCCCGACACTACGCCTCCAGCAGTGACCATTACCTCTACTCCACCCGAGAATTCAAACCAGGCATCTGGCAATATCGTCTTTACTGCCAACGAAAAAGCTACATTTGATTGCAAGATTGATGGTGGCACTTTTGCTCCATGCACAACACCATTCAGCTACAGCAATCTCTCAAATGGTCAGCATACTGTAACCATAAAAGCAACGGACATAGCAGGAAATGTCTCTGCGCCGATTACCCATACATGGACTGTCAACACAGCCCTTGCCGCAAGTTCGACTATCCTGTTGCCGCAAACAGGGCAAACGAAGTGCTTTGACACTGCCGGTGCGGAAATAAGCTGTGATGGAACCGGGCAGGATGGCGATATTCAAGCGGGAGTGCCGTGGCCTAATACGAGATTTACGGATAGTGGTGGGCAGACCATGACCGACAATCTAACCGGCCTGATATGGAGCAAAAATGCCAACCTGATTGCAACACGTGATCCGGCACATGATACAGACGTCTATGTTCAGGATGGCGCTGTCACTTGGCAGCACGCGCTTGATTATATTAAGAAGCTTAATTCTGAGAACTACCTGGGATACAATGACTGGCGTCTGCCGAATATTAACGAACAGGCTAGTATCATTAACAATCAACAGGCCGACCTGACTCTCTGGCTGGGCAATTCGCAAGGTTTTAGCAATGTCCCAACGACCAACTATAATGCATTTTGGTCATCGACCAGCGGATCTAACAGGTCAACTGCTCGAATAGTCAGCTCCCGGAACAGCCAGTTAAGCAACCTTGACAAGACCAGCTTCGCCTATGTCTGGCCTGTTCGTGGCCGTCAAACAGGTGTGTTGGCAATTCCCAGAACAGGTCAAACAGGCTGTTATAATGAGCTTGGAGCATCCAGAGCGTGCGCCGACACAGGTGAGGACGGAGAGCTACAAACTGGAACTGCCTGGCCAACATCCCGATTTACTGATAACAGTTTTGCCAACAACATCGATTTGACCATGAGCGATACATTAACCGGATTGATTTGGGCAAACGATGGCAATCTTGCTGTCCCTAAAAAAACCTGGCAGGATGCCTTAAGTTATGTTGCAACTCTCAATCAAAATAATTATCTGGGGTATAACGACTGGCGTCTGCCAAACCGTAACGAATTGGCAAGTTTGGTTGACGCTCAAGAAACCGTTCAGTCTGACTGGTTAAATGGCCAAGGCTTTAGCTTGATACAGTCATGTTGGAGCTGGTCATCCAGTTCCGTTGCCAGTAATGTAACTAATGCATATGACCTGGGTTTAGGTGATGGCAGCGTTGGAGTCTTGAACAAAGCATATAACGATTGTGTCTGGCCTGTCCGTGGCGGCTACATCGCCCCTCGCCTGAATATCACTAAAACCGGCGCCGGTTCCATCACCGCCTCCACCGGAACTCTGACGTGGGACACAAGTAATACCAAAGCCACCGCCTACTACGAAATGGGCGCCAACACCGTAGTCACCTTAACTGCTGCTCCGGGGACGGGACTTTCAACCATCTGGACCGGCTATGACTCCTTCAGTGGTAATACATGTGCCATCAGCATGAATATGAAGAAGATCATAACCGTAACTTTCTCCGACATCACCGCACCGTCTGCTCCCACCAACATCGAAGTCCAGGCTCCTGCAATTAAAGGCGAACTTACGATTACTTGGACCAAACCGGCTGATACCGATTTCAGCCATATTCACATCTACCGTTCCACCGCATCAGGAACACTCGGCACATTGATCGGCGACAACCTCAGCGGAATAAAGTTTGCCGACACCGGTCTCGCATCCCAGACCCGCTACTACTACACCGTGCACAGTGTTGATGCAGCTGGCAATGAATCGACCAACACCGCCCAGGTCTATGGCACCACCCTTGACGCCACCCCCCCCGGCGCGGCCACCGGCATCACCGTCAGCAACCCCAATACCGGCGGCAAGCTTGACCTCTTCTGGGTCAAGCCGAACGTCACTGACTTTGCCTCCATCACCATCTACCGCTCCACGGTCAGCGGAGAATTGGGCACTGCCATTGCCACAAACCAGACCGGTACAAGTTATGGCGACACCGCATTGATCAACGGTACACTCTACTACTACACCCTGCGCGCCTTTGACACCTCCGCTAACTACAGTGACAGCAGCCAGACAGGTGGTACAGCCCCAACCGCCCCTGACACGGTTGCCCCGGGCATAATCAACTGCACCGGCACCATCACCCAGCCAGCGCCTTTAACCGGAGATCGTCTTCAACTGAGCTGGAGCAACCCGACTGACCCTGACTATGCCCTCACCCGCATCTATGCCTCAACCGGAAGCGGACTCGGTGACAAGATCTACGAAGGAAGCGGCACCAGCTACCTCCACACCGGACTGACTGCCGGAACAACCTATAAATACACCTATCACTCTGTCGACAACGTCGGTAACGAAACAACCAACACCACAAGCTGTGACTACATGCCGCTAGACCAGGCAGCACCTGCCTGCCCGACCGAACTCAAAGCCACCCGTAACGGCGATAACAGCATCACCCTTACCTGGAACCGCTCTGCCTCAAGCGACATCTACCAGTACCAGGTATTTGCCAGCAACGGCATTGATCCGATCAGCTATGCCACACCGGCAACAACCATAACGCACCCGGTCGTCACCTGGACAAGCGGAGCCCTGACACCAGGCAACACTTATCAATTCGCCATCCGTCCGCTTGACAGCATACCGATCACCCCCAACATTGCCACCGGCTGCGGCATAATCAGCGCAACCATCCCGACAACAGCCCCGGCCTGCTCCGTATCAACAGGAATCAAAGTGCCCCAGACCGGCAAGAAACTGGGCGGCAATCGCACCACCATCATGGCAGAACTGGCAAGCGGCACTGAAATAGAGCTCGGCTCCGTAACCTTCCAGTACCGGGTCAGCAATCCGGTCAATCCGTGGATCAACATACCATCCACCGACAACATCACTTTCCCCAACCCTGACACCACCAAACCGTGGTTCATCCATTGGGACATCACCGGGCTGACCGACAACACCGATTATGACATCCGCTCGCTCGCCACCTGCACCAATGCCGCAACCGATGACAACCCGGGCTACATAACCGTTACCGTAAACAGAGCAAACTCTGACAGTGACGAACATGACAACGGTAATGGTGAACACGAAAAAACAGAAGTAACCGGTGGAGACGCAGACAGCCATATCGTAAAAGGAGATGGAGACGACAAACATGTCACCAGCCTCACTCTCCCTGCCGGGTCAACACCTGAAGGAACCAAAGTAACCGTCACCGAATCAAACCCGGTAACCAAAGCAGAACTGGTGCCGGCTGATCATCAAAACGGCGGAACCTTCCGTGAAATCAGCTTTGACGACGGTCGTCACACACTTGACAACGACAAGAAAGCCGACCTGGAAATACCATATAAGGATGACGACAACGATGGCATCGTAGACGGAACATCCATCAACGTCCATGACCTGCAAGTCTGCGATTTTGACAGCGCAAACAGCAAATGGAACTGCCTTGACTCAACCATCGACACCACAACAAAAACCATCAAGGCAAAAAGCAACAGTTTCAGCCTCTTTGGTCTGTTAGCGCCACCCAGGCCGATGGCAGCAGGATGGAACCTGGTATCCGTACCATTAACACCAAGCCCCGCATCACCTGCCAGCGTATTCGGAACAGGAGCATTCTTCTGGAACCCGACCACTGCCAGCTACCTGGGTGTATCAAGCGTAGCAGCAGGTAAAGCCTACTGGGTACGCGGCGGCTTCAGCACCATCAAAGCCACAGGCACAGAAACACCGGACGCAAGCTTCAGCATCCCGATACAGAAAGGGTGGAATCTGGTCGGCAACCCGTTCCGCTACAAAGTAAAAGTAAGTGATCTGCAGGTAAACAACGGCGCAACAACTCCTATCCTGACCGCTGAAAGCAATGGCCTGGTAGTCGGCACACTCTTCAACTACGTAAACGACGCCTACCAGATGTCCACCGCCCAGGACGGCGGAACCATGGATCCCTGGAAAGGGTACTGGATACTGTCCGACATCAACGGCACTCTGATCGTGCCCAATACACCGGCACACTAGGAGACAGTCATGAAAGCAACCAAACAGACAGCATTCATCATAGCAGCACTACTCTACACAACAACAGCACAAGCCGCTGACTGGAACCTTCCGATCAGCATCAGCTCCGGCAGCGCAAAAACAGGCGTCGTACTCGGCATCAGCCAGAACGCCACCAACGGCTTTGACGCAGGACTCGACTCACCAACACCCTTTACCGACGAACTGCTGAACGCCTACTTCAGTCATCCGGAATGGAACCAGGTATCAGCCGGAGCAGCCGTCACAGCATTCCACCGCGACATCAGAAATAGCATACCGCAGAACTTCAACCTGACCGTCAAGACATCACTCTCGCCGGCAACACTCACATGGGATAAAGCCCAGATACCGGCAACAGTACAGACAACCATCGACTGCAACGGCACGACACTCGACATGCAGAAAGTAGCAACTTGCACCTTCGTGCCAGCAACCCAGATAACCACCACAACCATCAGCATAACGGCGGGAGACACAACACCGCCATCGGCGCCTGCCAACCTATCGTACGCCATATCCGGTACAACCCTGCAGCTTGTCTGGGAAGCCGACCAGGAAACCGATCTGGCAGGCTACAAACTGCACCTGCTTGACGCACAGGGGAACACCACCCAGACTGTCAACCTCAAGAACGTCACCAACTACAACCTGATGAACATCCAGGCTGACGTCCCATACAGGATTGCGCTATCCGCTTACGACAAAACCGGCAATCAGAGTACCTATTCAACCGCAATAACCGCCATAAAAGTAACACCACAACCTGAACCGGTTCCGGCGCCTGTGCCGATTCCAACTCCAGCACCGGTTCCAGCTCCAGCTCCACAACCAGTGCCGACTATCAAAGCGAACGGTGATTTCAATGGTGACGGCGTGGTAAACAAAGGTGATCTGGAGCAGCTACTCAACGCCCTCAAGAACAAGCACCGGAACGTATCGGCTGCAGCGCTTGCCCGGGCGGACATGGACGGAGACGGCAAGCTGACCAAACATGATGCCGTACTGATCGAGAAGCTGATTGAAAGGCAGAAACACCGCAATGACAAAGATGACAGAAAAGAGAGAAGGGACTAACCGAATATGAAAACAAACCGTATAGCAGAAATACTTTCGCTTGCCCTGTTCATGACAATTGCTCTGCTCGGCGTCTGCTGGGGCCCCCCCGGGCCGCCGTCTGTGCCGGTCGGCAACGGAGAAACGATTGCCCTGACTACAATCGGTATAGCTGTTTATGGATACTGGAAGATGAGGAAGTAACATCAACAACACAACACTAACAACAAAACCCCTGCACCCAAGGACTCTTTTTGTAATACTCTTTGTCGGCACCGTCACTATAGCGACGGTGCTGGCGGCGTACCTGCCCGATCCGATCCTTGACAGATGGCTTAACGTCACCATCAATCTCACCAGTACACTTGCAAGCGTCTTTGGCATACCTGTTAAAATCAATGCTGATATTGTTACCATCAATGGTTTTGCTATGCGGGTTATACACCAGTGCACCGCATTCCATTACATTATCATCCTGTCTATTGCTATTATTCTGTATACCAGACATTCAATTCAGTATCGGCTTATCGGGTTGTTAGCAAGTACCGCTCTGATCATAATTCTGAATGCCATGCGCCTGGTAATAACTGGAATTGTAGGGAGCTATTTTTCATGGAATGTTTTTGTACTTGTTCACGACTATCTCTGGGTGGCTGCCTTTAGCTTACTGATACTCGGCATATGGATAGCATGGGTAGAGCAAAAGATTGCAGTAACGATTGCTGCAGTCAAAAAGGTAACTATTATTACCCTTGCCTGCAGTTGTGTGTACGGAATTTTGTATTTGACAATGCCGATATACGGCAAACTGATGGCACAGCTTGCGTCGCCACTATTCTCCGTGTTCACCAACAATTCTCAGTCTGAAATATTTTACCTTAATGGACGTATGATCTATATATCCTCGGAGCAAAACTTTACGGCAGATTTTGGTACCGATCTTATGGTAACAGCTCTGTATATCGGTTTGATCATATCAACAGGAAAAGGCATTACTACCATCCTTAAACATGGAATTATCGGTTTAGTTACTATCATATCAGTATCTGCAGCACTTATAGCTGGTAGTGGGGCAATTGCAATAACCTCGAATAAAAATAATGCTGTACTGTTTCTTTTGGCTGGACATGGTCTGTTGCTCGCATTATCGATTGGACTTGGAGTGTTGATAACAAGATCAATGCAATATCGTCAAGGCGGTCATGTTTCGACGCCATACCATTGACGCTTCGCCCCCCTCATAAACACTGACTCTGTCAGGGCTGTCAACCTTGTCATAGCATTTTCAAAATCAGTAAAAAATAGAGCTTTTTCAAACCCTACGCCAGGGTATGCCTGATATCCTTCCCCTTGATCATGAAGATCACCATTTCGGCCACATTGGTGGCATGATCGGCAATCCGCTCCAAAGATTTTGAGATATAGTTGAGTTTCATGGCCCGTGAGATGCTGCTCGGATCTTCGATCATATAGGTCAGCAGCTCCCGCTGGATCTGGATATTCAGATCATCGACAAAGCTGTCATCCTTGCAGACCTTGACCGCCAGCTCGGCATCGCCACGCACAAACGCATCCAGCGCCTCCTTGACCATCACCTCCGCCCAGTGTGCCATGCGGGGAATATCAATATACGGCTTGAGCGGCGGTTCCTGGTTTAATTCCCGCGCCCGTTTGGCGATGTTGGCACATTGGTCCCCCATCCGTTCCAAATCGGTGACAATCTTGAGCGCGATGGTGATGAAGCGCAGATCGCGGGCTGCCGGCTGACGCAATGCCAGCAGTTCCAGACAGCGTTCGTCAATCAGCACCTCGGCGTTATTAACCTCATGATCCAGGGCAATCGTCTGTTCAGCCAGGGGGGTATCCCGATCAACCAGTGACTTGACCGAGTTGGCAATCATCAACTCCACCTTCCCCCCCATCACCAGGATGCTTTGCCTCAGATCGTTCAATTCATTGTCAAATGCTTTGCTGATATGTTCCTGCGGCATATCTTCTCCTCATCCGGCCCTGCCGGAACCAAATTCGTTTTACATGCGACGACGCAACGTTAAAACCATAAACCAAGAAATTTTTCAAGCCTCTCGTTGCGTCGTCGCGACGTTGCGTGAGTCCGGTTTTTATCTGTTTGTACAGCCATTGAAGACTATCCGAACCGTCCGGTGATGTAGTCCTCCGTCTGCTTTTTCTCCGGGTTGGTAAAAATCTTGCGGGTCCCGCCGACTTCGATCAGCTCTCCCAGATAGAAGAAAGCGGTTACATCCGACACCCGGGCTGCCTGCTGCATGTTATGGGTCACAATCACGATAGTATATTTGTCTTTCAACTCTTCAATCAACTCCTCAATCTTGAGGGTTGAAATCGGATCGAGCGCCGAACACGGCTCGTCCATCAGGATGATCTCCGGGTTGACCGCAATGGCACGGGCGATACAGATCCGCTGGGCCTGGCCGCCGGAAAGTCCGAGCGCCGAATCATGGAGACGATCCTTGACCTCGTTCCAGATGGCGGCGCTTTGCAGACTGCGCTCCACCGCTTCATCCAGGGTCGCCTTGTCGTTGACCCCGGCAATGCGCAATCCGTAGACAATATTTTCATAGATCGACTTGGGAAAGGGATTGGATTGCTGAAACACCATCCCGATCCGGCGCCGCAAGGCAATCACGTCGGTGGACGGCTCATTGATCTCGTTGCCGTCAAAGCGAATACTCCCCTTGATACGGGCACTCTCCACCAGATCGTTCATGCGATTAAAGCAGCGCAACAGTGTTGATTTACCACACCCCGATGGTCCGATAAAGGCGGTCACCTGGTTACGCGCCATGTCGAGGTTGATCCCCTTCAAGGCATGGGCGCTACCATAATGAAGGTTCAGATCGGAAACGGAGAGAATCGGTGCATTTTGTTCCTGGGTTTGTGCCATGTTCATTCCTTATTTAGTGCATAAACTGAAAATATAGCTACAGAGACACAGAGTCACTGAGAAAGTCATACCAGGGGGAAACATACTAATAGGTCGTCAAATACGAAAGAAGGATTCATTTTCATCACCAATTGATAGCGTGCTTTATGTTCTCTCTGAGTCTCTGTGCCTCTGTGGCAAAAATGATTGCTCACGGTTAAAACGTCGAAGTCGTATACTTGCTGCGCATCCGGTTGCGCAGGTAAATAGCGGTACTGCTTGCCACGATCACGATTGCCAACAGCAGCATGGTGGTTACGTACACCATCGGCTTGGCCGCCTCCACGTTGGGGGACTGAAACCCGACATCGTAGATATGGAAGCCGAGGTGCATGAATTTGCGATCCATATGAAAGAACGGGAAATTCATGTCAAACGGCAGTGTCGGCGCCAGCTTGACCACGCCGACAATCATCAGCGGCGCCACCTCACCCGCGGCTCGCGCCATGGAGAGGATCAGGCCGGTCATGATGCCAGGTGTCGCCATGGGGAGCAGGATCTTGACCAGCGTTTGGAATTTGGTGGCACCCAGCGCCAGTGACCCTTCGCGAATCCCCTTGGGAATGGACGCCAACGATTCCTCCGTAGCAACAATCACCACCGGCACGGTCAACAGCGCCAGGGTCAGGCTCGACCAGAGAATGCCGCCGGTACCGAACGTCGGGGTCGGCAGCCGCTCCGGGAAAAACAGGCTGTCGATGCTGCCGCCAACACCGTAGACGAAGAAGCCGAGACCGAACACGCCATAGACGATGGAGGGAACTCCGGCCAGGTTGTTAACGGCGATGCGCACCATGCGGGTCATCAAGCCATCCTTGGCGTATTCGCGCAGGTAGATGGCGGCGATCACTCCGAACGGCAGCGAGAACACACTCATCAGCAGCACCATCATGACCGTGCCGAAAATGGCCGGGAAAAGCCCCCCCTCGGTATTCGATTCACGCGGATCATCCAGCAGCAGTTCGCGCACCCGCTCCAGATAGGCGCCGCCTTTGGCAAAAATGGACATGCTGTTGGGATGCTGCACCGCCACGATATCCATCAGGGCAATATCCTTACTGCCGCCGCTCACATCGCTGAACTGGGCGGTAATACGACCGATCCCAGCCACGGTTGCGGTTGCCTGCTCGTTCAAACGGCTGAATTCGGTCATGGCCTTTTCACGGTCAGCGGCCAGTTCGCCGATTTCGGCAACGTTCTTGTCCCTGCCGCCATATTCAAGTTTCAGCAACTTCAATCGAAGGTTTTCAACCGTATTGTTCAGGTTCGACATCTGCCGCTTGATTTTTCCAGTGTCGTCCAGTTTGGCTGCCACCAGTTTTCGTGCCTGCTGCAACGCTTCATCCGGCGCTGATGGCAGGGTAACTCCTTCCGCCGTGACACCTTTCAGGAAACCGAAAAAGTCGCCATGCTCCCGGCGTTCCAGCAGTACCGCATCAGCAGGTTCCGTACGGGACGCAATATCTTTTTCATCGATCCAGCGAAAATCCTGCCCTAGGATATCCCGGTTGCCGACTTTCAATTGGATACGCCGTGCACCGCTGATCGGGTTCTTTTCCTGCTGTGTAACCTGTCCGAGCACGACAGTGCCGTCTTTCAGATCAAACTTGACGAGAGCGTGCGGCCAAAAGTACCCCAGACCATTCGCCATCACCGTAATGACCAGCGTAAGGCTCATAACCAGGATAATCGCCAGGGCAGCGCCGGTTGCCAGCACATATGGTTCGCCTGTTTTCCAGAATTTATTCATAATTTAGCACCTTAACAAACTTTACCACAGAGACACGGAGACACGGAGAAAACCAGGTTTAAAACTTTCAAATCTCAGTATATGTTCTTGTTTTGACGTCCTCCGTGTCTCTGTGTTTCAATGTTTTTAATAACGACCGTACTTCTTGCGGAACCGCTGCCGCAGCGCTTCGGCCACGGTGTTGATGATAAAAGTAAAGATGAACAGCAGCACCGCCGACAGGAACAGTACCCGGTAGAGCGAACTGTTGAACGGCGCTTCCGGGATTTCCACCGCGATGTTGGCCGCCAAGGAACGCAGGCCGTTAAACAGGCTCCAGCTCATGATCGGCGTATTGCCGGTGGCCATCAGCACGATCATGGTCTCCCCGATGGCACGGCCAAAACCGATCATGACCGCCGAAAACACCCCCGGCAGCGCCGAGGGAAGCACCACCCGCCAGGCGGTCTGCCAGCGACTGGCGCCCAGTGCCAGCGATGCGGCGGTCAGGTTGCGCGGCACGTTCGAAATGGCGTCTTCGGCAATGGTAAAGATGATCGGAATTACGGCAAAGCCGAGCGCAATGGCGATGATGATGCTGTTGCGCTGGTCATAGCGTACTCCCAAAGAGCTGAACAACCACTGCTTGAAATCTCCGGCAAACAGATGCAATTCAGCCAGACCGCTCAGCAGAAACGCGGCATAAATCCCCAGCAGCACCACCGGCACCATTGCAAAAAACTCGCGGCCGCGCGTTACCCGCTGCACCAGGGAAGCGGTCTTGATCCGTTTCCAGAAGAAGATCGTCACCAGCAGCATAAGCGGCACGATGACGATGCTCAGAAACACGGTCAAGACGCTCTTGTCGATCAGCGGTGCCAGCCAGAGTCCGGCCAGAAAGCCGATTACTACTGACGGAATGGCAGCCATGATCTCCACCACTGGCTTGACCCGCCCTTTCAGCTTGGGCGACATGAACTGGCTCGTATAGAGCGCGGCCAGCAGCGCCAGCGGCACGGCAAACAGCATGGCAAACAACGTCGCCTTGATAGTGCCGAACACCAGCGGCACCAGGCTCAGCTTCGGCTCGTAGTCATCGCTGGCCGACGACGACTGCCAGGAATATTCCGGTTTGTCGTACCCTTCGTACCAGACCTTGCCGAACAGGGTGCCGAATGACACTTCGGGATGCGGAATATTCAGTTTCCAGACGGTCATTGTCCGGGCGTTGTCGAGTGCACACAGCGCATTTCCCTTTGGTGACAGGGCGGCCAGTGTAAGCGGCGCAGCTCCTTTGAGGGTCAGCAGATTGCGCTCCGACGTCATATGGTCGGCATGAATGACCGGACCGGACAGTGACAAAATTGTTTTGTCCCGTGGCGACGGGATAATGGCGGCCACCGCAGCACCGTTGGGGCGCAGAACATGAATACGGGTCAGCCGTTTATCGCCTCCGCTGCTGCCGGGCGCCGTTACCGGGAACCAGGTTGACAGCCCCCCTGCGGCATCGCCCACGGCAATGGACACATCGCCCAGAACAAGAGAAAGAGAACTGATCGACTTACGGCTTTCGGAAGCCTGAACCGTATCGAGCAGACGGATCTGCCCCGGCTCGGAAACGTCCCAGCGCAGCAGCATACCGTTGTCGGTGCCGCCATAAAGAAAATGCCCTTTCGCATCGGCCGCGAGAGCCGTCAGATGGCCCGGCAGCGGGTCGGAAAATTCGGCGGTGGTGCTGGTGCGTTTTTCATTGCCTTCCAGATCTTTTTCCACCAACTGCTGCGTTACCCGCAGTCGGTCACCGACCAGACGGTCGATCCGCATGCCCCCCTTGTCTTCAACCGGGCGGACAAACGACTGCACAACACCTGCCGCAGCCAGAAAACCAACACCTTCCCGTGGCGTGACATCCTGAGTCATGGATATGGTGCCGTCAGCATTTTTGACAGATGAGAACGCTATCGTAACCGACGTGACGGCACCGGTATTCCAGAGCAGATTGTAGGACGACTTGCCAACATACTCGGCGGAGACAACATTCACTACATTTCCCGGCGGTATCACCGGCGCTTTGATGCTGGCGGAAGCCGAACCGTCAGAGCTTTTCAGAAAGTGAAAGGTACCCGTTTTATCAAGGAGGAACACGCCCTGCTGATCATCCTCGGCACCAACCGCCACCACCGATTCGGCTGGGATGTCCGCCGGCAGTTTTACCGTCGCGGCAACTTTTGCCGACGATGGATAAAAGAGTGGCAGAGCCACCTTGGAGATCATGACCAGTATCCATATGACCGACACGATGACCAAAAGTCCGCCGATGCGTATCAGCAGTTCGGCAATTCGGTCGTTGCGACGGGATGTATCGGTACGTTTGCTTAACATGTTCACCTGACGTTTGCGTGGTTTAAAACCCCCTCCCCGGAGGGAGAGGGCACATTATACCTGCTGTCCAATACGGTTACTTCAGGTTCTTCAACTGTGCTTCAACCATCTTGGCGGTCAGCGGATCGTAGCCGTCTTTCACGACGATTGCCTGTCCTTCCTTGGAGAGGGCGAATTTCAGGAATTCCTCCACAACTTTTGGCAGCGGCTGCCCCGGTTTCTTGGCTACATAGATGTAGAGCATACGTGCCAGCGGGTACTTACCGGACAGAACGTTCTGGTAGTTGGCAGCTTCAACGGCGCCACCTTTTTTGTCGGAGAGCGGCAGAGCACGCACGCCGGAGGTAGCGTAGCCAATGCCGGAGTAGCCGATACCGGCGATGTCATGGGCCACGCCTTCAACTACCGATGCGGAGCCGGGCTGCTCTTTCACGCTGTTTTTGTAATCGCCGCCCTTGAGGGTGTGCTCCTTGAAGTAGCCATAGGTACCGGAAGCAGAGTTACGGCCGTAAAGACTGATCGGCATATTAGCCAGTTTACCGGTTACGCCCAGTTGTCCCCAGGTGGTGATTTCAGCAACGCCGCGCTTGCGGGTTTTCGAGAAGATGGCATCGACTTCGTCAAGCGACAGGTTTTTGATCGGGTTGTCCTTGTTGACGTACACAGCCAGCGAGTCAAGCGCCACACCGATCTTGGTCGGTTTGTAGCCGTATTTCTTTTCGAACTGCTCGACTTCGGTTGCCTTCATCTCGCGAGACATGGGACCAAGCTGTGACGTTCCGGCAATCAGCGCGGGAGGAGCCGTGCTGGAGCCTTTGCCTTCAATCTGGATATTGACGTTGGGGTACTTCTTCTTGAACCCTTCGGCCCAGTAGGTCATCAGGTTGTTGAGGGTGTCAGAGCCGATGCTGCCAAGGTTACCGGCCACACCGGAGGTAGATTTGTACGGAGCAATTTTGGCATCAACTTTGGTTGGTGCAGCATGGGCGGCTGTTACGGTGGCCACTAAAAGTGCGGCGGCCAGGATTGACTTCTTGAACATGGAAAATTCCTCCTTGGTGTTTGTTACAATGTAGCGCTACCATAGCAGACTATTGTTACAGCGATGTTACAGGGAGGAAAAAGGTTTGTGAATTGTTACAGAGAGGTGTTTTTAGACGTTGAATTCCAACTTGCCTGTGCGGCGAATACGGGCTATATTCACCGCAAGAGGTGCGGCGAATGACAGTTTATATCCATCAATTACCGGATTGGCCCAGCTTCCGCTGGAACCACGAGGAGTTGCTGCAGAGTCTCACAACCCTGCGGCACCAGCAGGGACTCCTGATCGGACGCATGCAAAACCTGGGATTTTCTACCCGTACAGAAGCCGTATTACAAACATTAACGCAAGATGTGCTGAAATCCAGTGAGATTGAAGGGGAAATGCTTGACACCGTTCAGGTACGCTCCTCCATTGCCCGTCATCTCGGCATCGACATCGGCGCGTTAGCTCCGGCAGACCGGAATGTTGACGGTGTGGTTGAGATGATCCTTGACGCCACCCATAACAACACCCTCCCTCTGACACGGGAGCGGCTCTTCTGCTGGCACACCCTGCTCTTTCCCTCCAATGAGCACAGGGGTGACAAGATCAAGGTCGGTGCTTGGCGCGATGACTCCACGGGCCCCATGCAAGTCATCTCCGGGCCATTCGGCCGGGAGCGGATCCATTTCGAAGCTCCGGCAGCAGATCGAATCGAGGAGGAAATGTCCACGTTTCTCGATTGGTGTAACAATGATGCCAGCAGTGATCTCGTGCTGAAAGCAGGAATCGCCCACCTCTGGTTCGTGACTATTCACCCGTTTGATGACGGTAATGGCCGAATCGCACGCGCCATTGCCGACATGCTGTTAGCCAGATCGGAACAGAGTGAGCAACGATTCTACAGCATGTCGCTGCAGATCAGGCAAGAGCGCAACAGATATTACGATAGTTTGGAAATGGCACAGAAAGGGACACTGGACATCACGAAATGGCTCTGGTGGTTCCTGGACTGCCTGGGACGGGCAATTGGCGAGGCAGAACAGACACTGGCAACAGTGCTACAAAAGGCCCGTTTCTGGGAAACATATGCCGGTGTATCGTTCAACGAACGTCAACGCTTGATGCTTAACAAACTGATTGATGGTTTTGAAGGAAAACTGACGTCGTCCAAATGGGCCAAACTAGCGAAGTGTTCTCAGGATACGGCCTTGCGCGACATCCTTACCCTGGTGGGTTCTGCTGTTCTTGAGAAGGAGTCAGCCGGTGGCCGCAGCACCAGCTATGCGCTACGGAAGTTTTAGAGCGCAACAAAATTGTATCAGGTAATTTGTCGAGCAGTGATCACGCCTTGCGTAGGAGGAACGAAAAGATCGACCCCTTGCCCGGTTCACTGGTGACGGATACATCGCCGCCATGCAGCTGGACAATATGCTTGACGATTGCCAGGCCAAGTCCCGTCCCCCCCTGTTCACGGGTCCTCGCCTCATCCACCCGGTAAAAGCGTTCAAAGATGCGCGGCAGATCCTTGTAGGGAATCCCGATGCCGGTATCTGACACCGAAACCTTGACGAACTCCCCCTCATCTTCCGTAAACAAGCGGATCGTTCCGCCATCGGGAGTATATTTGATCGCATTTTCCAGCAGATTGAGCATCACCTGTTCCAGCCGCCCCTGATCGGCCACCACCCGCGGCAAATTACAATTCCTCGCTTCATTGACAATGGTAATATGCTTGGCAACTGCCCGCTCCTGCAGCAACTGGCACGCCTTGGACAAGGTACCTGACACATCGAGCGGATGCAGTTCCATCAGCGCTTCCTTTGATTCCAGGCTGGAGAGGGTCAGAATATCATTGATCAGGTTGGTCAAGCGTTCCGAATGGCTGGCGATGATTTCCACGAAACGGAGGGCGCGGGGCGGATCCGCTTCCAGCGTTCCATCCAGCAAGGTTTCGGCATACCCCTTGATAATGGTGACCGGTGTCCGCAGTTCATGGGAAACATTGGCCACAAAATCCCGGCGCATGTTTTCCGCCTTCTTCAGGTCGCTGATATCGTGAAACACCGCCACAATCCCCTGTTTGACACCATCGACCTTGAGCGGCACCCAATGGGTAAAGAGGGTGATGTCATGGGGTTGGATCGAAATTTCCCGCACCAGTTCATGCACGTCAGGTTGTTCAAGGTCATTGAAAGCGTCGAGCAAATCGGGATGGCGGGAGATTTCCACCAGTTTTTTTCCTTCCACCTCGCCCGTAATTGAAAACAACCGGCGAAAGGCGGGATTGACCAGCATAATGGCTCCATCGGGCGCCGTGACCATCACCCCTTCCCCCATACTGCGCAGGATGGTATCCAGACGTTGTTTTTCAGCCGACAGACGCATCACCTGGGTTTCAATCCGCTCCGACATATCATTGAGCACCGTAGCCAGCATGCCGATCTCGTCATTGGACACCACCGGAATCTTGGTTTTACTACTGCCATGGCCGATGCGGGCCGCCGCATCCGCCATGTCACGCAGCGGCTTGGAGGTCAGATTGGAGAGCAGATAGCTGAACAACAGCGCCATCAGTATGGTGACCACGGTAGCCCCGCCAACCATACTGTGCAGGGCGCTGCGGGCCGCGGTAAGGTATTCCAGTGGCATGGCCAGCCTGACAACCCCCGCGGTAGTTCCTACTCCGTAGGTCATGGCGGAGTAGAGCATGGAGGTACGTAGCGTATCGGAATAACGGAGGGAACTGCCACTGCCGCTCTTGAGCGCGGCCTGCACCTCCGTTCGCTGCAAGTGATTTTCCATTTGAGACAAGCGCGCCTGCCCCACATCCGAATCACCGATCACCGTGCCGTTGGGTGCAATCAGGGTGACCCGGGCCTTGATAACCGTGCCGATTGATTCCGCCAGTTTCTGGGGCGATGTCTGCCGGTCGTGCATTACCAGCATGCGCGCCAATTGGGTCTGGCTGGCCAGGTTTACCCGGCTCTCCGCAATCATCTCCTGTTGCAGGGAGTGATTGAAGTAGAGATAATAGCTCGCCGTAATCATGGCAATCAGCAGGATGTACGATAGTACCAGCTTGCTCCGAAATCCCATCTATGACTCCTCGATCTTGTAGCCGAAACCACGCACGGTCTTGATGATGTCACCGGGTGTCCCCAGTTTGCTGCGCAGACGGGTGACATGGGTGTCGACAGTCCTGGTATCGCCCGAATTATTATAGCTCCAGACTTTCTGCAACAGCTGTTCCCGGCTCTGTACATACCCCTTGTTCTCCGCCAGATAGAGCAACAGTTTGAACTCGGTACTGGTCAGATCGATCTCAAGACCGGCGCTCTTGACCGTGTGGCGTTGTTTGTCGATCACAATATCGACCAGCGTGAGGGTGTCACCGTCGGGCTGTTGCACATCATGCTCAAAGCGCCGCATGACCGCCTTGACCCGCAAGGCGACCTCACGCATGGAGAACGGCTTGACGATATAATCATCGGCTCCCACCTCAAAGCCGACCACCCGGTCGATCTCGTCCCCCTTGGCGGTGATCATGATGATCGGAATCCTGCTGGTGCGCGGTTCCTTGCGCAACGCCTTGCAGACTTCGGTCCCCAATAATCCCGGCAGCATCAGGTCGAGCAGGATCAAATCAGGCTGGTTGCGGATGGCCCACTCCAGGCCGAGTTTGCCATCGTGCAGCGAGCTGGCAAGATACCCTTCCTTCTCCAGATTGAACGCCAGCAGTTCCGCCAGGTCTTTTTCGTCTTCGATAATCAACACTTTTTTCATGTCATGCTCCTGCCGTCGATTCATACCATCGCATCTGCCTCAGCATTACCTTGCTACTTGTAGCATACAATTGTTACAGCCATGTTACGCTCAGATAAAGATTGTGTAGATTTTTTTAGTTCCACCCGGACTGCCGTATTAAATTCACACAGATTTTATCTGATCTCCACACGATTGTAATACTGTTTGTATATACTTGAAGCACAATCAAGGAGGTAGACAAGCATGAACATCAGACTCAATGAAGACTATTACCTGTGCTGTTGCGAGTGGTGTGATTCCGAAAACCGGCTGCTGCGAACAAACGTACAGGACGGCGCCACCTGCGGCGCCTGCCACCGGCCACTGCAACTCTCGAAGAATAATCGGGGAGCGATCAAAAGGGTTGGGAGAGGGGAATTGTGCTAGTCAGGGGTGGAGTGCTTGCCGCGTTATCCCAATTGCTGCTCATGCCGTTTCGAGGTGGATTTTCCGAACTGGACCGGCAAATCGAAAAATTCAGGCGCTTGAAGGAATCATATTCGGAGCAAAGCGACGGCGATATGCCGCCGGGTGGACAAACGCCGCCTAAGTTCTCGGACTGTAATGCCGCTTGAGCCAACGTCCCAGCCCATCAAGGCCGGGAAAAAGCACCCGTTCGTTTATGTTGGCCTGGTCAAGCTTGTCACGAATTTCCCATTTCAGGGATGACGGAATGATTATCCGGCGGGAGATGCCGGGATGGGAGAGCAGCCAGTCATCCAGCACCATGCACGGATCGGACATGACCGAGCAAAAGGCATACTGGTTGACGATTCTGTCATCGATGGAAGGGGGCTCAAAAAAGATGGCCACTTTTTCATGGGCCGCGGCATCCAGCTCCGGCAAGGAATTAATCTCTTCCGACAACAATTCGACCGTGAGGACATTGGCCCCTTCCAGCGCCAGTTTATTCCGCAGTTTATCCGGCAGCAATTCATGGGCCTTGACGTAATTCACCGCCCAGATAACGCCGTCGCTCTCGAATTTATCGATGTTCGCCGTGGCAAAGTGCATGGCGATAAAAGGGGAATAGGTCCAGTCCAGCACCCTGGTCGGCAAACCGTAGTGTTGAGCCACTGAAAGCCAATGCCAGAGCGAATCGCGTTCTACCACGCTGCGATGGGCATATTTCTTGAAATTTCGCAGCAGATGCCGTTCCAATTCCACGTAATCCCCTCCCAGGCGGATCAGTGTTGTTTCCAGACGATAGGATGAATCGGAAAGCCCGCGAAAGGCAAAGCGCGACCTGAAACGCCGCAAATCCTCGTTCCATGAATCGGCAAACAATTCGTGCTGCAGCTCGTCCCACGAGTTTACGACCAGCGTTTCCATTGAAGTTGCCTCTCAACCGGCACCGGGTGCCAAGCTTGTAAAAACTACCCCACCAGCGGCTTTACCGGCACCTGGGACAAGTTCCAGATCCCGGCATTGTACTCGCGCATGGTACGGTCGGTGGAAAATTGGCCACTGCAGGCGGTATTGCGGATACTCATGGCAGTCCAGCGATCCGCATCCCGATAGAGTGTCGCGGCCTGTTGCTGAGCCTCCAGGTAACTACGGAAATCGGCGGCGGTCAGCCACGGATCATGGGGACTGGAGATCGACTGCACGATCGGGTCGAAGATCCCCGCTTCCAGCTGGTTAAAGTGACCGCACGACAACAGCTGCAGCACCCGCGACAAGTCGTTGTCTCGGGCGATGATCCCGGCCGGATCGTAGTGGCGACGGCACTCTTCCACCTCTTCGGTGGTCAACCCGAACAGGAAGAAGTTCTCGTCACCCACCTCTTCGCGGATCTCGATATTGGCCCCGTCCAGGGTACCAATGGTGATGGCACCATTCATCATGAATTTCATATTACCGGTGCCGGAAGCCTCCTTGCCGGCAGTGGAGATCTGCTCCGAAAGGTCACTTCCCGGAGCAATCGTCTCCATGGCCGATACCCGGTAGTTGGGGATAAAGGCGACCTTGAGCAGGGAACCGACCTGGGGATCGGAGTTAATCACCGCGGCCACGTTGTTGATCAGCTTGATGATCCGCTTGGCCATGAAATATCCGGGGGCAGCCTTGCCGCCAATCAGGACGCAACGGGGAGTCCAATCGGCGGTATCGCCACGTTTGATACGATCGTAGAGGTGGATCACGTGCAGCACATTCAGTAATTGGCGTTTGTATTCGTGGATCCGCTTGACCTGTACATCAAAGAGCGCCTGCGGCTCGAAGGTCACCCCGCACTCGGCGGCCACCAGCTGTGCCAGGCGCTGCTTGTTGGCCAGCTTCACCTGCTGCCAACGCTCACGGAAGGAACTATCCCCGGCCAGGGGGAGCAGAGCGCGCAGCCGTTCCAGATCCACTTCCCAGCCGGCGCCGATGGTTTGATCCAGCAGTTGTCTCAGTCCGGGATTGCAGCGGGCGAGCCAGCGCCGCGGTGTGACGCCGTTGGTTTTATTATTGAATTTGTGCGGCCACAGTTCAAAGAAGTCGCGGAACAACCCTTCAGTCAACAGCCGCGAATGTAGGGCCGCCACGCCATTGACCGAGAAACTGCCAACGATCGCCAGATAGGCCATGCGCACCATCGGTTCGCCACCTTCCTCGATCAACGACATGCGCCGCCGAAGATCGTTGTTGGCGGGCCAGCGGCGAGCCACCTCGGCCAGGAAGCGGGCGTTGATCTCGAAGATGATCTCCAGCAGTCGCGGCAACAACTGCCGGAAGAGTCGCACCGGCCACTTTTCCAGCGCTTCCGGCAACAGGGTGTGGTTGGTGTAGGCCATGGTGCGGGAGGTAACCTCCCAGGCCTGCTCCCATCCCAAACCATGCACATCCATCAGCAGCCGCATCAGTTCCGCTACCGAGCAGCTGGGATGGGTATCATTAAGCTGGAATACATTCTTTTCGGCAAAGCGGGAAAAATCATTACCATGGGTGCCAACCCAGCGGGCCAGCACATCCTGCAGGCTGGCGGAGGCAAGAAAATACTGCTGGCGCAGCCGCAGTTCCTTGCCGTTTTCGCTGGAGTCATTGGGATAAAGCACCAGGGTGATCTGCTCGGCGGTATTTTTGGCCGCCACCGATTCAGGATATAAGCCGGCGTTGAACTCCCCCAGGTCAAACTCATCGGTAGCCGCCGCTTTCCAGAGCCGCAGGGTGTTGACCGTGCCGTTTTGGTAGCCGGGAATCGGCACATCGTAGGGGATGGCCAGCACGTCGTTGGTGTCAACCCAACGCTGGGAGCCCCGCCCGGCGGCATCACGGTAATACTCGCTGCGACCGCCGAAACGCACCCGCTGGGAATACTCGGGACGTTCAATCTCCCAGGGATTACCATCGCGCAGCCAGCTATCCGGTTCCTCCACCTGCTCACCGGCAATGATCTGCTGGCGGAACATGCCGTAATTATAGCGGATACCATAGCCGGTCACCGGCAGCTGCAGGGTGGCGCAGCTGTCGAGGAAACAGGCCGCCAGCCGTCCCAGGCCACCGTTCCCCAGACCGGCGTCGTGTTCGCATTCGGCCAGTTCCTCCAGTTCCATGCCAAGACACTGCAACGCCAGGGCTGTGTTCTCTTCCACCCCCAGATTCAGCATGGCATTCCCCAAGGCTCGCCCCATCAGAAATTCCATGGAGAGATAATAGGCCTGCTTGCAATCGCTTTCCTCGTAGGCATAGCGGGTCTGCTTCCAGCGTTCCAGCAGCCGTTCCCGCAGAATCAGCACCAGCGCCTGATAGGCATAGTGGACGGAATGGGAGTTGCGGTCACGCCCCAGTGAATGGGTGTAATAACGGCGAAAATCATTAACCAGATTGAGCACATCCATTTCCAATGGCGGCAGATCGGTCAGGGTATAGTTCAGCGGAGTTTGCTTGAGCTGCTTGTTGTTCATCGTAGTACTCCCGGAAAGGTTTGAGTTGGTTAAACCTGTTGGGTAGAAGATCACAACAGAGTATACTCCATACCACCCAATCGCCGGTTTGACAATCTCCACAAGCTGATTCGACGTGAAATAGATTGCAGCAGGGTGCCGGTCGTGAAAACATTTTGTTACAAATTCTCTTTTACATTGTTGTGGATTGGGATATGAGCGATACAAGCTGTGCGTTATGCGGCACAGTGCAATCCATGACAAGAAAGCCGGCTCATGCAACCATTTCTGTTCGTCAACCCGCTCTCCGGCAGCTATGCCGGTGAAAGCATCAATCAGGTCATTAGACAGCTGAAAGAGGGAGGAGTATCTCCAACCCTCTTTTCAGTCTCGACTCCGGCGGAGATCCATGCCTGCTGTCGCCGGATCAATACCAGCGAGCAGCAACCACTGGTGATTGTGGCCGGTGGCGATGGAACCATCAACGCGGTCGTCAATGGATTGCACCCCGCTTCAGCCACCTTGGCTATTCTTCCAATGGGTACATCAAATGTGCTGGCAGCCGAGCTCGGCATCAGTTCGCTTGAAGACGGCATTCAGAAAATTGTCAGGGGGAAGACAGCATCGCTTGCGGTCGGATTGCTGCAGCTGAAACAGGGGAGTCATCGTTTTGTCTTGATGGCGGGGATCGGAATGGATGCCGCTGTGGTACGGGATGTATGGCCGTTGGGAAAGCGATTGCTCAAGCAGGGCGCCTATGCGCTGTCAGCACTAGCAACAGTTTTCAGATGGGACCAGAGCCTGATCCAGGTTGTCACAAGAGATCAGCAGATCGCATGCCACAGCGTGATTGTCTGCAACGCCTCACGCTACGGTGGCGACTTCCTGATCGCGCCGGAAGCGGATCTGTTTTCGCCGCGCCTGACCATGGTCTGCATCCGGAGCAACCAACGGCGCAGGTATCTGCGACTGGCACTCCAGCTGTTCCGGGGGAAATCCACTGTCAGCAGCGAACTGCTGCGCATTCCGGTGGAGGGGGTGGAAATCAACGGCATTAAACCGGTTCAGATCGACGGCGACTTTGCCGGCTACACCCCGGCCCGCATCACAACTCTCCCCGATTTCTGCCAGATCATTGTGTAGTGTGAAAATTCTCACTCCAACCGATTGGAAGAGTGGGAAGTAAAAACGGATTAAACCCGCTCTTTTGCGTTACGATACACCTGGTTGTGTTCCCGTTTCCCCACAGCAATCACCGTAACCAGCACAAATTTGTCGCAGACCTGGTAGACCAGTCGAAATCCTGCGTCGCGAAGCTTGATTTTGTAACAATCGGGTAATCCTGCCAGCCGGGCAGATTCAACACGGGGAGCCACCAGCCGTTCCGCCAGCCGTTTTTTGAACAGTTCCCTGACACTCTTGTCCAGCTTGCGCCATTCCTTGAGAGCCGATTCCTTGAACTCAAGTTCATAGTTCATCAAGCGACACCTTGACGCTGCGTTCCTGCTGACGATCTTTTACCAGCTGAACAAGATACTGGTCATCCAACTGTTCCATGATTGCTTCAAATGCAGCGGCAGGGACCAGATAGGCGGTGGGACGATTATGGTTGAGGATGGCAACCGGCGCGCCGTGTGACCGTTTGATTACATCGGAAGGATTTTTTTTGAGATCGCTGATACTCACGGTAGCAGTGGCAAGCATGGTGTGCATGGTTAGCTCCTTGATTTATTTAGTGCCAATTTTAGGTCATTATTCAGGTCTTTACAACACATCATTTCAAAGAATCGTTATGTATAAGCAGCACGTCTCCAAAATAGGTACGTGACGTAGAGATCGTAACCGCTTAATTTCCCACTGCGTTCCTCTGTGCCCTCTGTGGTAAATGCTTTTTCAGGATAAATCCGTTCCAATCCACACTCCCCCTGTAAAACTCTTTTACACAACTATTACAATCAACAACCTCGGATGCTGCTATTATCCTGCAAAATTTATTGGATATGGAGCAGTTCATGACACAACCGTTGACGATCGGAAAATATACCGCCCGCTACCCGGTAATTCAGGGGGGGATGGGGGTACGGATTTCAGCCGGATCACTGGCAGGTCACGTGGCAAAATGCGGTGGTATCGGGCTGGTGGCAGCAGCGGGGATCGCTCTGAACAGCGGTCTGTATGACGGGCGTAATTTTTTCAAGGCCGATGCGGAAGCATTCAAGGCCGAGTTGAAAAAGGCTTACGAAATCGCTCCCGACGGCATCATCGGCGTCAATGTCATGGTGGCGCTCTCGGATTTTGAAGGGCTGGTACGGGCCGCCATCGATGGTGGCGCCAAGGTGATCGTCTGTGGCGCCGGTCTCCCCATGAACCTGCCGGAATTGACGGCCCACGCGCCGGATGTGGCCCTGATCCCGATCGTTTCCTCCTTGCGGGCAGCGCAATTGATCGCCAAGAAGTGGTTCAAGTCGTTCGGCCGTCTCCCCGATGCGGTGGTGGTGGAAGACCCGGACACGGCTGGCGGTCACCTGGGTGAAAAAATGGAGAATATCGGTACGGGTGAGTACGACCAGTACGCCACGGTTCGCCAGGTCAAAGAACTTTTCCGTAGCGAGTACGGCACCAATGTACCGGTAATTGCGGCAGGCGGAATCTGGGATCGGGCCGACCTGGAACATGCCTTGGCGGAAGGGGCCGATGGCGTTCAGATGGCAAGCCGCTTCGTCTGTACCGAGGAATGCGATGCCGATGATGCCTTTAAACAGCGCTACCTGGAGTGCAAACAGGAAGATATCGGCCTGATCATGAGTCCGGCCGGTTTACCGGGACGGGCAATCATCTCCAATCAGGCGTCCATTCGCCAGTACGACCTTGACCATGCCGTGCCGTGCCGCCTCGGTTGTCTCAAAAAATGTTCCTACAAGGAGACCGGCGAGCGTTTCTGTATCGTGACCGCTCTCGATCGCGCCCAGCAGGGTGACATGGAAACCGGTCTGGTATTCTGCGGAACCCAGGCCTGGAAAGCCGACCGCATCACCACGGTGCAGGAAATATTTGACGAGCTGTTCGGTTAAAAAATCAGTTCATGGAGTTCATGGAGTTCAGAGTTCAGAGTTCAGAGTTCAGAGTTGGGAAGTTGAAGCGGGACGGCCGGATTGGTCGCCCCGCTTTTTTAATCATATATAAATCAATTGGTTGTATTCATAAACACCGGCATCCTAATGATAAAAAACCGTTGTTAACTCTTCAACTCTTCAACTCTTCAACTTTTTAACTCTTCAACTCTCCGGCCTGACGCCACTGATGGCAGTGATGTAAACCGTCGTTTCTCCACTCGGCAGCTTGATGGTTACTTCATCATCGCATTTCTTGTTCAGCAGCGCCTGCCCCACCGGCGAGTCGATACTGATCCGGCCGGCATTGACATCGATTTCATCCGGCCCGGCCAGCTGGTAACAACGCTCGTTACCATCTCCATCCTCATAGCGCACCCAGCAGCCGTAGCTGACCGAGGTCGGATTGAGCGGTGGCGCAGCAACCTTGAGCACCTTCATGCGCGCCCCCAGATGTTTCAGGCGGTGATCGATCTCCCGCAAGCGCTTCTTGCCATAGATATACTCCGCATTTTCCGAGCGGTCCCCCTCTTCGGCGGCAGCCGTCACCCCCTTGACAATCTTGGGACGCTCAACCCGCCAGAGATAATGGTACTCGTCTTCCAGTTTTTTTAATCCTTCGGCAGAAATCAGATTGGTCATTCAGGCAACTCCATGGGATGATGGCCGGGGATAGCCGGCACAGGCTCCCGCCAGATGTTCTTTGATATTGTCCAGCATTTCCCGCTCCGTATTGAATCCGGCTGCGGCTTTTACATTCATGGCCAGCGGCAGCAGACCGGACAAGAGGTGACGCAGATTGACACATCCGGCGCTCCCCCCCATGGCGTGGCTGATGGCCTTGGTCAATCCTTTACCGATCACCACCCCGACCATCTTTTCCAGATTGGCGGCCGCCGTGGGGCAGAGCGGTTCCGGGGCACGATGAAATTCGACCTGCGCCCCCTGGATGGTCAGGTTTTCGGTGCGCACCACCACCTCCAGCACGATGTCATGATACACATCCCGCATGGTGGCGGTCAGCAGCATGCGCTCCTGGTCCGCACACGAGACCCGGTAACTGATCTCGCGTTGAAAATTTCCCATCAGATTGTGTGGCATCACTACTCCTGAAATTCGATTTTGACCCCGTCCCCCACGGCAGTGACCGTGTGACGGGGGAATTTTTTAGCCGTCGTATCAAGGACAAAACGGATGAACCCCTTGTTGCTGCCGATCCGGATCCTGGAAATACCGAATTTCCCCACCGCTACCGTTTTTTGGGTCAGGACGGTTTTCCCTTTTTTGAAATCAATGGCAATCCGCTCCGGCCGATCCAGACGCATGGTTTTAAAACTCCCCACCGTACCGCTGGTTTTCAGCACGATCCCGTTATCAACGATCTCAACAGCGGTGATCACCGCCGCCAAAGGCGCCGGACCGGCAACAACCGGAGCCTTCTCTGCAGCGGTAACCATCGGCGTTTCTGCCGAAGCACTCCCGGTTGTCTCTGCGATGGCCGCCGGTTCAGCGATTAGCGGTGGCAGATCATTCTGTACATACAACTGCAGCTGGTGATTCACCATTTCATATCTCAGGACCCGGGTGCCGTTCGGCTGCTCCCCCTGTTCATAGAGCGGGAAACTGCGCACCAGCTGTTTGCCATCGATCCAGAGCGAATCACCGCCACGGTACCCGTCCAGACCGTTCAATTTGGGTAAACTGCTGCGCACCAGCCGGGAACCGTCCAGGCAATAGACGTCCACGTTCTCGTCGTTCTCTTTTCCCCATTCCCGGCTCACCAGCACCAATTCGGGGAGCCCGTCATCATCCAGGTCGCCGGTCAGGGCGGTATGGGCGACATAATCCACATCACTGCGCAGCTGCGCCACCGCTGTTCCGTTACGCACGGCATTCACCGCCACAACCTGTACGCCGCAGCCATTGGCTTTACTGCTGACCACCGAATAGGAGAGTTTTTGATTGCCGACCTTTTTCCTGAACCCGCAGCCGCTCTCCCCGGCAGCCGCAGCGACGCCGGCCGCTCCCGTTGTCATCACGGCAGCCACCAGCAACAGGGCGGCCAGACCCGATCGCCTTGATTTCATACGCATATCCCCCCGATACTTCTCATAATTAATCATGACCTGAACACCCTATGTGGCTGGATTCGCCATCTGGAGCTGCCGGTCAACGTAGTTCCGGACAGCTTCCCGCACCGTGTCCAGCTCGGGACTATCCGGCAGCAGGGCGCCGAGCTGTTCCCCATAGCCGCTCTGGTGCAGCAAAGCGTAGGATGAGGCGAAATTGAGATCAAACACCCACGACAACAGCAGCAGTATGAAATCGTTGACCGAAGCGACATGTTTCAGCTGCACCACCTGATGCCCCAGCAACTGTTCCACACAACAGGGCGATACTCCGGGAGTATCGGGAAAGCCAAGGGTAACGGCCGAGGGGCGTTCGGCCGGCGGCTTCCGGAAATGTTCCGCGAACACCCGCCAGATATCGAGCTTGTCGGCATCACGAATCAAACGGATGAAGCGATCACCAGGGGAGCGATAACGGAGCGGCAGTGCCAGCAGATTGTGAAAGCGTACCGCCTCTTCCACCGTCAATCGTTCCAGCGGTTCCAGATTGGCCAGCAGGGCATGTTCGCGGATCACGTCAATCGCCAGGCGGGCATGATTATCGGAAACCGCATCACGAAAGGTACGCCACCGGCGGTACTGGGGAAAGCGTCCCACATCATGCAGCAAGGCCACCGCGGCGGCAATCCGGCAATCCGCAGTGGCCATCCCCTCGCCGCGCGTCAGTTGATCCATCAGGGAACAGACTTTTTTGGTGTGCTCGATCTTGAGGGTGATATTCTGATGATCCGGTTGCGGTATATCATTAAAGGTGGCGACGTAACCATCGAACCAGCGGTGAAGCGCCTGCAACTGTTCCTGGTGCATGAAAATCCTGTGGGCGGCCCTGCCGGGGAAGATTGAAATAGATGGCATAATACTGTACTCTTCGGCGATGTCAATATAACTCGTTTCCATGAGGAAGCGCGGGGAGATGCCAACCATGCAAGGGATGTTGTTTGAAAGCGAGGATCGCCACCAACAGGCACGCGCCCGCAGCCAGGAGCTGCAGCTGCAGTTGCAGCAGCACAACCGGCTCTACTACGAGCTCGATGCACCGGCCATTTCCGATGCCGAGTACGACGCGCTGTTCCGGGAGCTGCAGGCGTTGGAAGGGGAATTCCCCGACCTGGTGACTCCCGGCTCCCCTACCCAGCGCGTGGGTGGTGAAGCGTTGGAAAAATTTGCGCCGGTTCGCCATCGTCTCCCGATGCTGTCACTGGAAAATGCCGTTAACGAACAGGAGATCAGGGAATTTGACCTGCGGATCAAGAAGCAGCTGGCCGCCCCGTCTGACCAGCCGATACGCTACGTCTGCGAGCCGAAGATGGACGGACTGGCGGTGGAGCTGGTCTATCGTCACGGAATCCTGACCGTCGCCTCCACCCGTGGCGATGGCACTACCGGTGAGAATGTACGGGAAAATATCCGCACCATCCGGTCGATTCCCCAGCGCCTGAGCGGCGACCAGCTTCCTGTGCTGCTGGAGGTGCGCGGTGAAGTCTACCTCTCCCTGCAGGCCTTCCAGAGCATCAACCAGGAGCGGGAAGAGAACGGCGAGCAGCTGTTTGCCAATCCGCGCAACGCCGCCGCCGGATCCCTGCGCCAGCTCGACCCGCAGATCACGGCGCGCCGCCCGTTGTCGTTCTTCTGCTACGCTCCCGGCCTGGTGGAGGGGGCGCACTTCGATTCCCACCGGCAGTTTCTGACAGCAGCCGCGGCCTGGGGATTGCCGGTCAACCCGCTGATCCAGGTGGTGGAAGGGATCGAAGCTGCCGCCGGCTACTACCGGCAGATGAACGAACAGCGCGACACCCTCCCCTACGAAATCGACGGAACCGTGATCAAGGTGGATGATCTGCCGTTGCAACGGGAACTGGGCGAAAAAAGCCGTTCCCCCCGTTGGGCGCTGGCCTGCAAATTCCCGCCACGCCAGGCGCAAACCGTGGTGGAACAGATTCTCCACTCGGTGGGACGCACCGGTGTCATCACCCCGGTGGCGGTTCTGACACCGGTTGAAATCTCGGGCGTCACGGTTTCCCGTGCCACCCTGCACAACTGGGATGAGATCGCCGCCAAAGATATCCGCATCGGCGACTCGGTGATTGTGGAACGGGCCGGCGATGTGATCCCGGCAGTGGTGAGAGTCGTACTGGACGCCCGCAACGGCAGTGAAGTTCCCTCATTTCCTCCTGAAACCTGCCCCCAATGCGGCTCGCCCATTGTCAGAATTGCCGAAGAAGTGGCGGTGCGCTGCATGGGACTCGCCTGCCCCCCCCAGTTCCGGGAGTCGATCAAACACTTCGCTTCCCGCAATGCCATGGATATTGAAGGGTTGGGCGAAAAGATCATCGAGCAACTCCATCAGCGGGGGATCATCACCACCATCGCCGACCTGTACCGTTTGACCCTGGATGATCTGCTGCCGTTGGAACGGATGGGAGAAAAGCTGGCCACCAACCTGCTGAATGCCATTGCGGCCAGCAAGCAGCGGGACCTGGGGCGTTTCCTGTTCAGCCTCGGCATCCGCCACGTGGGTGAGCGCACCGCCAAGGCGCTGGCCCAGTCCTTCGGCAGCCTCAAGAACCTGGAAGCAGCCAGCGTGGCCGAATTGACCAGCATCCGGGATATCGGCGACACGGTGGCCGAGAGCATCCGCACCTTTTTCACCAACCAGGGGAATCTGGACATCATCGACGCCATGCTGCAGGCCGGGGTAACCCCAACCGTCGAACAGAAGCAGGTCGGCGGACGCTTCACCGGCAAGACTTTTGTCTTTACCGGAACCCTGACCCGTTTTACCCGCAGCGCCGCTCAAAAGCTGGTGGAGACGGAGGGGGGCAGCGCCGTTGGGTCGGTTTCCAAAAAGACCGACTACCTGGTGGCCGGTGATGAGGCGGGGAGCAAGCGTGACAAGGCGATCGAGCTGGGAATCACGGTGCTCTCGGAAGACCAGTTTCTGGAGATGCTGAAATAAACAAAAAAGCGGAGCCGGGTCACCCCGGCTCCGCTTTTTCATCATATTATCCCTCTTTACCCTTGTTTGACAGTTACGCTGATCTGTTTCGGCTTGGTTTCTTCCTTCTTGGGAAGCGTTATGGTCAACACTCCTTTTTCGCAGATAGCGTCGACCTTTTCCTGATCAACCGTGGCCGGCAGACTGAAGCTGCGCTGGAAGGAGCCGTAAAAGCGCTCAATGCGATGGTAGTTTTCCTTTTTCACCTCATCCTCATGCTTCCGTTCACCCTTCAGCGTCAAGGTATTATCCTCGATCCGTACGTCGATGTCCTTCTGATCCACATCCGGCAATTCCGCCTTGATCACGATTGAATCTGCGGTTTCATAGATATCAACCGCCGGCTGCCAGAGTCCATCCTTCATATCTTCCCCTGCAACATCATTATTCCAGGAAACATTCAGGAGCCGATTCATCTGCTCCTGCATTGTGCGCAGTTCGCGCAACGGGTTGTACTTAACAAGTGCCATGACCATCTTCCTCCTCTGCTATTTTTTAGATGTGGGGTAATGCCCCCTTGCACCTGAAAATATAATAACATTTTTATCTGTGTCAAGGCGAGGACAGAGAAAAGTCGGGAGCAGATTGGTACCTCCGAATCAATGATTTTCTCCCGTTCCGGGCGGCTTTGCCACCACCCCATTTGCCAGTGCATGAATCAAGAACAACATCTCCGTGCTTATCACCGCATGCCATGACAAATGGCTTGCGTTGACAAGCGGAATATGGCAAGCCATGGATGAATTGATGCATAACCAATCGATATTATGTGTAAAAAAAGTTTGCAGTTATAAAGAAACTTTACATATCACGACAAAACCGGCGGGTGACAACTTAAGTGAGATCAAACTGCCAACCTGTTTCAAAAAACCGAAAAAGAGCAAATACAAATGGGGAAAACCTTGAGTAGCGTCAAAACTGAATTCATAGCAAGATACCGGCTATCAGATGGGTCACCGCAACCGCTGGTAGAGCATCTTGAAGGGGTAGCTGAGCTGGCGGAACGTTTTGCCGGAAAGATCGGGATGCCAACCTTCGGCGCTTTGATGGGGATGCAACACGATCTCGGAAAATATCCCAAGGCTTTTCAGGATTACATCAAATCTGCTGAAGGGCATATCGAGCCGGATGATGACGACTACATCGATGCTCATAAGGCAAAAGGCAAGATCGACCATTCATCCGCTGGAGCACAATACATCTGGCGTCACAGCGGAAAATCCGATCTTCAGCAGATAGCAGCAAGCATGATGGCGTTGTGCATTGCTTCGCACCATTCCGGCCTGATTGACTGTCTTGCCCCGGATGGAACGGATGTGTTCAGCAAGAGAATGCAAAAACCGGACGAAAAAACACATTTCACGGAAGCTGCTGAACAGCTGGAAGAAAAGATAAGGTACCGTACCGCTGAGCTGCTGGATTTACCCCAATTGGAAAATGAGTTGAAGCAGTGCTGTGAGAAACTAAAAGGTATCGTAAGTTCTCCTGAAACAGGACAATTCATGCTGGGATTTTTAACCCGGTTCCTGTTTAGTGCCCTGATTGATGCGGATCGTTTGAATTCAGCGGGACGCCAGGCAGCCGTCAAGACAGATTGGCAGCCCTTGATAGCTGCCCTTGAGATGCACTTGACGGGTTTTACCGTCAGAAACCGGATTGACGGAATCAGGGCAGATATTTCCGCTTCGTGTTTGCAAGCTGCCCAGAGAGAGAAACGATTGTTCCAACTTACGGTTCCGACCGGTGGCGGCAAGACCCTTGCGAGTCTCCGTTTCGCCCTGCATCATGCGGCTAAACATGGGATGGATCGCGTCATCTATGTGGTCCCATACACCTCCATCATCGACCAGAATGCCCGCGTGGCGCGTTCTGTATTTGCTTCGCTTGAAGAGGATGGTTCGCAGATCGTGCTGGAGCACCACTCAAACCTGACACCTGAGCGAGACACCAACGAAAGCAAATTGCTGGCCGAAAACTGGGATGCTCCCATCATCTACACCACCGCCGTGCAGTTCCTGGAAACTCTCTTTGCCGCCGGTACCCGTGGCGTTCGGCGGCTGCACCAGCTTGCCAATGCCGTCATCATCTTCGACGAAATCCAGACCATCCCTATCCGCACCATTCACCTTTTCAACGATGCCATCAATTTTCTGGTTGGGCAATGCGGCTCGACGATCGTCTTCTGCACTGCGACGCAGCCGATTCTGGACAAGGTTGACCCAAAGAAAGGGGCCGCGCGGTTTTCTTCCGATGCAGAGATGACGTTGAACTTGGGGGAACTTTTCAGGGATCTGCATCGCGCCAGGATTGAAGACCACTGCAAAGATGCCGGGTGGACGGAAGACGAGGTGGCGGAAGCCGTGCAGCAAGAGCTTGAGGCCTCCGGCAGCGTCCTGATCATCGTCAATAAGAAGGCCCAGGCAAAGGCGCTCTATCAGCGTCTGTATGGACAAGTTGAGCATGTCTATCACCTGAGCACCAGCATGTGCCCCGCTCATCGTACGGCTGTCCTCGACAAGGTTAAAGCCTGTCTCAACCCGGATAATCCAACGCCGGTGATCTGCATTAGTACCCAACTGATTGAGGCTGGGGTGGATGTTGACTTCGGCACGGTGATCCGCTATCTGGCCGGTCTGGATTCCATCGCCCAGTCGGCGGGGCGGTGCAACCGCAACGGAGTGCGGGATATCGGCAGGGTCCTGGTTGTCAACCCGGCAAACGAGGGCTTGGACAGACTACCGGAAATCAGGATGGCGCAGGAAGTATCAAAGCGTGTACTGCGCGAGTTCAGGGACAATCCGGCACTTTTTAATCATGACCTGCAAAGCCCCAAAGCCATGACGCGTTACTATGACTATTACTTCTTCCAACGTGCCCATGAGATGGCGTTTCCCGTGGGGGGCAGAGATATCAGGGATATGTCCAGAAACGATGATCTGTTGACCCTGCTTTCTACAAATGCGGGATCTGTCCAGATATACGTGAACGACCGGAAGGAGGCACCCAAACTTCATCTCCGCCAATCGTTTATGAGCGCCGCCAAAGCATTCAAGGCCATTGATTCCCCGACCGAGGGGGTGATTGTTCCGTACAAGGCCGGTGAGCGGATCATTGCCGACCTTTCAGCAACCGGATTTGATGACAAAGGGCGACTACTCAAGGAGGCGCAGCGCTATTCTGTCAACCTGTTCCCCTACGAACTGAATCGGCTGAAGGAACAAGGGCGGCTGTACGAGGTCTGGAGCGGCAGCGATATCTACTATCTCGACGAGCAATACTATAGCGAGGAGTTTGGCGTCAGCATGGAACCGGTTGCAGAGATGAAGCTACTTATCGTTTCAGGAGGTGACAATGAAGAGCCGTATTGACTTCAAGGTGACGGGGCGTTTCGCACTGTTCACCGATCCGCTGACCAAGATCGGCGGAGAAAAATGCTCGTACCATATCCCGACGTATGAGGCTTTGAAGGGTATAGCCAAGTCAATCTATTGGAAGCCGACCTTTGTCTGGGTGATTGACCAGGTGCGGGTCATGCGCCGCATCCGCACCCAGTCGAAGAGTATGAAGCCGTTGGTATTCAGTGGCGGCAACTCGCTGGCGATCTATACCTACCTTGCCGACGTAGAGTACCAAGTGCAGGCCCATTTTGAGTGGAATGTCCATCGCGGTGATTTGGCAGATGACCGTGACCCCGACAAACACTGGCACGTAGCCAAACGAATGGTCGAAAAGGGAGGACGCCAGGACATCTTTCTCGGTACGCGAGAGTGTCAGGGGTACGTGGAGCCGTGCACCTTTGGCGAGGGGGAAAGTGAATATGACGGTTACGGACAGTTGGAATACGGGCTCATGTTTCATGGTTTTGATTACCCGGACGAAACAGGCATCCGAGAGTTGCACAGCCGTTTCTGGCGGCCGGTTATGCGGGATGGGGTGGTGACGTTTCCCAGGCCGGATGAATGTCAAACGCGCAAGTTCGTACGGGAGATGATCCCCAATCCGCCCAGTTCCAACGGGCTGCGAGAGGAGGGACTACTAGATGAGCTGGATTGAAAAGCTGTATCAGACCTATGAGAACAACAAGGGCAACATTGCCAACCCCAATGAAGTTGTTCCTCTATTGCCATTATTTCATAGCACCCAGAATGCACAACTTCATGTGGTGCTTGATGGTGAAGGCAATCTCTCAGGTGCCTCTGTGGTCGTGAAGGATGATGCTCCGACCATTATCCCTGCTACTGAGGCATCTGCTGGCCGTGCTGGTGCCAAGATTGCTCCACATGCGCTCTTCGACACCCTGCAATATGTAGCCGGTGATTATCTGAACTTCGGGGGGAATCCCAACAAGAAGAAGAATGAATCCGGTTTCGATCCGTACATTCAGGCATTACAAGGGTGGGTTGAATGTTCGGGAAATCGTAAGCTGCGGTCGGTGCTTACCTATCTGAAAAGACGGCAACTGATAAAAGACCTGATTGACAAGAAGGTTCTTGTCGTTGGAAATGACGGGATGCTTGCGGAGGAGTGGACTGAGCCAGCAGATGCGCCACCTATATTCAAGGTGATAAAGCAGGCTAATAAAAAGGGCCAGTTTGAGGCATTTGTCCGTTTTTCCGTGGAAGTTCCGGGTGATAATTCTTCAGAACTTTGGAAGGATACCGATCTACGTGAATCTTGGAGGAGCTACTACGCAACTCTGCAAGACAACAGTGACCTCTGCATGGTGACGGGCAAGACGTCAAACGTTGCCTCCAACCATCCCAAGAATATTCGCTATTCGGGTGACGGTGCAAAGCTGGTCTCATCAAACGACACGGAGGGCTTTACCTACCTTGGCCGGTTTACCTGCGATGCGGAAGCATGCGGCATAGGGATCGAGGTGACTCAGAAAGCGCATAGCGCCCTGCGTTGGCTTATTGAGCGCCAAGGCAGACGTGACGGGGATCAAGCTGTTGTTGCTTGGGCCGTTTCGGGAGTAGATGTTCCAGATCCGCAGGCGGACACCTTTTCATTTTTGTTCGGCGGTAAAGAATCTCCTGCATCGCCAAAGACCAGCTACACCGCCCAGGAAGTCGGCATTGCACTATCGAAAAAGATGGCTGGTTACGGCGCAAAACTGAAACCGACCGATGAAGTAGTCGTGCTCGGCCTTGATTCTGCCACGCCCGGACGGATGGCTATCAGTTACTACCGGGAGCTGATCGGTTCCGAGTTCCTTGCACGAATCGAGTCATGGCATACCAGTTGTTGCTGGCAGCAGTATTTCGGTAAAGATCGCGTCTTTTTTGGCGCGCCCGCTCCGCGTGACATTGCGGAAGTGGCATATGGCAGGCGGATTGACGACAAGCTGCGTAAGGCAACCATAGAACGCTTGTTGCCGTGTATCGTGGATGGCATGTCCATCCCTCGCGACCTGGTGGAGTCGTGCGTCAGACGGGCGAGTAACAAAAACGGTATCGAGCACTGGGAATGGGAAAAGGCACTTGGAATAGCGTGTGCACTTTTCAGAAATCACCATAAGGAAAGGAGTTATCAGATGGCATTGGATCGAGAACGTAACAGCCGGGATTACCTCTATGGGCGTCTGTTGGCGCTTGCCGAGCACCTTGAGGGGCGCGCCTTATATGTCGGCGGCGAGAAACGGGCGACGAGTGCTGAAAAGCTCATGCAACGTTTTGCCGACCACCCGTATTCCACATGGCGTATTCTGGAGACTGGCCTGACTCCTTATAAAGTCAGGCTGAATGCGAAACGCCACGGTTTTCTCAATACCGTTCAACAAGAGATAGATGCCGTTTGCGCTCAATTCGAAACGGATGATTTTATCTCAGACAAGCGTTTGAGCGGCGAATTTCTACTTGGTTACCACTGCCAACGAGCAGCTCTGAAACCTGCTGTCGCGAGTGAGACAACCGAGACCAATGATGACCTCGATAATTCCGAAGACTAACAACAATCTCATAAAGGAGAACGATCATGAGCCTGTCCAACAAAATCGATTTCGCGGTAGTTTTCAAAGTCGTCAACGCCAACCCCAACGGCGATCCGCTGAATGGTAATCGCCCTCGTACCATCTATGAAGGTAACGGCGAGGTCTCGGATGTCTGCATAAAGCGTAAGATTCGTAACCGCCTGATGGAGTCGGGAAAGTCTATCTTTGTACAGTCTGACGACAACAAAAACGACAAACATCCAAGCCTTAAGTCACGCGCTGATGAGGTTCTTGATGGTATCAAGGCACCTGATGAAAAAGCGAAAAAGGCTTGTGAAACCTGGTTCGATGTCCGTGCGTTCGGGCAGCTTTTCGCATTCAAGGCTACCGGCGGCAAGAAAGGCAAGGCCAAGGAGGGTGAGGAATCCGGCGACGACAAGGGGGTATCCATCGGCATTCGCGGACCGGTCAGTGTTCAATCGGCATTTAGTATTGCACCGGTCAGCCTGACCAGCACCCAGATCACCAAGAGCGTCAGCAGTGAGGGCGATGGCACCAAGCGCGGTTCCGATACCATGGGAATGAAGCACCGCGTGGATCGTGGAATTTACACCTTCTACGGCAGCATGAACCCGCAATTGGCGGTTAAGACCGGTTTTAGCGATGATGATGCAGTGGCCATCAAGACTGTCTTGCCGCGACTGTTCGAGAACGATGCATCCTCTGCCCGTCCCGAGGGGAGTATGGAGGTTCTGAAGGTAGTGTGGTGGCAGCACAACTGTGCCAGCGGACAATGCTCATCCGCCAAGGTACATAGGAGCTTGAATGTCACGGATACTGATGACTTAGACGCATTAATCTCATTCAATGAACTGAACGGGCCAACACCTGAAATCATCGATGGAGTCTAAATTCTGGGCGGCCTTCGTGGCCGCTCAAAAAAGGCCACTAACATGAAAAAACAAAAAGACCTCCCTCTCCCAACCGGCGAATTCATCCTCTATCAGACCGATGACGGCTCGACCAGAATCGAAGCCAGATTTCAGGGGGAGACGGTCTGGCTCTCGCTGAACCAAATGGTAGAGTTGTTCCAGCGTGATAAGTCGGTTATCTCCAAGCACATCAAGAACATCTTTGATGAAGGCGAGTTGAGGCGCGAGCCAGTTATTGCAAATTTTGCAACAACTGCCGCCGACGGTAAGAGTTATCAGGTTGATTATTACAACCTCGACGTGATCATCTCTGTCGGCTACCGCGTGAAATCCCTGCGCGGCACCCAGTTCCGGATCTGGGCAACCCAGCGGTTGCGGGAGTACATTGTCAAAGGCTTCACAATGGATGACGAACGTCTGAAAAACCCGCCGGGCAAGGGGCAGAAGGATTATTTCGATGAACAGCTGGAGCGTATTCGGGATATCCGCTCTTCGGAGCGGCGTTTTTATCAGAAGGTACTCGATATCTACGCAACCAGTATCGACTATGCGCCGAACACGGAGATGTCGCAGCAGTTCTTTGCTACCGTCCAGAACAAGATACACTGGGCCTGCCACGGCCACACCGCTGCTGAAGTGATCTATCAGCGGGCGGATGCGGACAAGCCGTGCATGGGGCTGGTCACGACACGTTCCGGCGGCATTGTGCGGAAAGATGATGTCGCTATTGCCAAGAACTACCTGACAGAAGGCGAACTCCAAGCTCTTAACCGCATTGTGGCCGCGTATCTTGATTTTGCCGAGCTTCAGGCGCTGCGGCGCAAGCCGATGACCATGCGGGACTGGATCGCCAAGCTGGACGATTTCCTGAAACTCTCGGAGCACGAGCTTTTACACCATGCCGGAACTATTTCCGCTGAAACGGCAAAGGAAAAAGCTGAAGTGGAATATGAGCGGTACCGTATCCTGATCGATGCTCAGCCACGCCCGGTTGATCGGGATTTTCTGGAAGCGGCAAAGAAGATTGCGGCGCAACAAAAGGCAGGTAAGAAGCATGACGCCTGAAACTACCGATCCCATCCCGATCTCCGCCCTGGAGCATTACGCTTACTGCCCGCGCCAGTGCGCCCTGATCCATGTTGAACAGGTCTGGAGCGAGAACCTGTACACCATGCGCGGACATGATGTGCATGAGCAGGTGCATGACGACTCGTCCCACGATCTGGCCGGAGTACGATTGGAACGCTCCCTCCCCATCTGGTGCCGCCGGTTGAACCTGACCGGCAAGGGAGATCTGGTGGAGTTCCACGACAGCATCCCCTACCCGGTGGAGTACAAGTCGGGACATCAGCGCAAGGGGAATCCCGAGACCACTCAGCTCTGCGCTCAGGCGATCTGCCTGGAGGAAATGTTCGGCGTTTCCGTGCCAAAAGGGGCCATTTTCTGGCACGGCTCACGGGAACGGCGCGAGATCGTCTTCAGCGACGCCATGCGCCGTCAGGTGCAAGAGGTAGCGACAGCTGTCGGGGACATGCTGGAAAAACGGATCGTGCCATCGCCGGTGAATGACAAGCGCTGCGAGGATTGTTCTCTCAGGGAGTCGTGCCTGCCGGACGTTGTGGCGGACAAGGGGCGCAGTCGCAAGATGGCACGGGAGTTGTTTGAAATAGAAGGAGAGAAATAATGGACACGAAACTGGTGGTTTTTAAAGATAAAAAAATTCGCAGGATCATGTATAGCGGCGAATGGTGGTTTTCCGTGGTGGATGTTTGCGGGGTATTGACTGACAGTCCGGATGCCGGAGCCTACTGGAGAAAATTGAAACAGCGGCTCAGAGCGGAAGGGAGCGAGGTCGTGACAAATTGTCACGGACTGAAACTGGAGGCAGCGGATGGGAAAAAATATTTAACTGATTGTGCCAGTACAAAAAACATGTTCCGGATTATTCAATCCATCCCATCCCCAAAGGCCGAACCGCTCAAACAGTGGCTTGCCCATGTTGGGTACGAAAGAATCCAGGAGATCGAAGACCCGGAACTGGCAACGGCCAGGACGCGGGAATTGTACCGGGCCAAGGGGTATTCGGAAGCCTGGATCGAGAAGCGTATGCGCGGCATCGCCGTGCGGGCCGAACTGACCGAGGAATGGAAACAACGGGGCGTGGGCGAGGCGCCGGAATACGCCATCTTGACCGCCGAAATCAGCAAGGCCGCCTTCGGTATGACCCCGACGGAATACAAGGAGTTCAAAGGGCTGGAGCGGGAAAACTTGCGCGATCACATGACCGACCTGGAGTTGATTTTCTCCATGCTAGGAGAGGCGGCAACAACTGAGATCGCCCGGAAACAGGATGCCCAGGGATTTCCCGAAAACAGGGTGGCAGCTCGCAAGGGAGGCAAGATTGCCGGCGATGCCAGGGAAAAACTTGAGATCGAGACCGGGGAGAAGGTGACAACCCAAGAGAACTTTTTGGATGAGCCGGAGAGCAAGAAACGGCTGAAGAAATAGAGTTCGTAGAATTACTAGAGTAGGAGAGTTTATAGGGTTGACTCCATGAACTCCATGAACTCCATGAACTCCATGAACTCTATGAACTCAACAAACTCATGTAACTGGAGTTAACCATGAAACAGCTCCTCAATACTCTCTATGTCATGACCCAGGGGGCGTACCTGTCGCTCGATCACGAGACCGTGCGGGTGGAGGTGGCCGGCGAGCTGAAACTTCAGGCGCCGCTGCATCATCTCGGTTCCATCGTCACCATGGGCAATGTCATGATCAGCCCCTTTTTCCTCGGCAAGTGCGCCGACGATGGCCGTTCGGTGGTGATCCTCGACCGCAATGGCCGCTACAAGTGCCGCATGGTCGGCAAGACCGGCGGCAACGTGCTGTTGCGCCAGGCCCAGTACCAGGCTGGACAGGATGAAAACCGGACAACGGCCATTGCCGCCGCCATGACCGCCGGCAAGGTAAAAAACGCCCGCAATGTGCTGATGCGCAGCGCCGGTGAATCAGACGATCCGGCCGAAGAAGCGACCCTGCGCAAAGCCGCCGAGGTGCAGGCCGATGCGCTGTTCCACCTGAAAACTCCCCGCGACACCGATCATGTGCGCGGCCTGGAAGGGGAAGCGGCGGCAGCCTATTTCAACGTCTTTCCGCTCATGATGAAGAGCACGGAACGGGAGAGTCTTCCCATGAATGGCCGTAACCGCCGGCCACCGCTCGACCCGGTCAATGCATTGATCTCGTTTCTCTACACCCTGCTGCTGAATGACTGTATCAGCGCCCTGGAAGCGGTCGGGCTCGATCCCCAGATGGGGTTTCTGCATGTGCCCCGGCCGGGAAGGCCGTCGCTCGGATTGGATCTGATGGAAGAGTTCCGCGCTTTCCTGGCTGACCGTCTGGCGATCACCCTGATCAACCGTAAACAGCTGATGATCGAACATTTTGAGCCGCGTCCCGGCGGGGCGATCTACCTCAACGAGAAGGGGCGGCGCGAGGTGGTCGCGGCCTACCAGAAACGCAAGCAGGAAGAAGCGGAGCACCCGCTGCTGGCGGAGAAAACCCCCATCGGCCTGTTGCCGTTTCTTCAGGCGCGGCTGTTGGCCCGGCATCTGCGGGGCGATCTGGAATCGTACGTACCGTATGTTCATAGTTAAATGAGTTCATAGAGTTCATAGAGTTCATAGAGTTGTTGGAGTTGTTGGAGTTGTTGGAGTTGAGAGAGTTGGGGGAGAAGATGTCAAAAATTGAGCGATTTGAAGATATTCAGGCGTGGCAAAAGGCACGGGTGCTGGTTAAAGACGTGTACTCCGTCAGCAACTCGGGGCAATTTGCCAAGGACTTTGGCCTGCGTGACCAAATGCGCCGGGCAGCAGTTTCAATTATGCTCAACATTGCCGAGGGATTCGCCAGACGGAGCAAGCGGGAGTTTGTCCAGTTTCTCGTTATTGCCCATGGTTCTGCGGCTGAGGTTCAATCCGCGCTCTATGTAGCACTTGATCAGGAATATTTAGCTACTACCGAGTTTGATGCCATATATCGATTGGTAGACGAGGTCTCGAAAATGATCATGGCGTTTTCCCGTTACCTGGACACTAACTCCATGAACTCCATGAACTCCATGAACTCAATAAACTCAAGGAACTAACTCTATGTGGTTTGTTGTCTGTTACGACGTGAATACGGAGACCAAGGAAGGGAGGAGACGGCTTCGCCGGGTGGCGCAGGTGTGTAAAAACTACGGCCAGCGGGTGCAGAAGTCGGTATTTGAATGTCAGGTGGATGAGATCAAGTACGAGCAGTTACGCAAGCGCCTTTTGAAAGAGGTGAAGCTCGATCAGGACAACCTGCGGCTCTACCGTTTGACCGAGCCTCGGGACAAGCGGGTTGAGGAGTATGGAGCGATCAGGACCGTTTTCTTTGATGAGGATACGTTGGTGGTATGAATTGCGCGAACCGGGTGTCCGTGCAAAAAACGGGGGGTGTTCGCGATGTTGGAAAATCAGATAGTTAGATCTGTCGATCTGCTGTATGGCAAGCGGTTTGTGGCCACAGCTTGGCAGGTTCGCAGAATGTATGAGGTAACTTGTTGGAAACTGTCCTCTTTTTGAGGGGTCAGCGCCCATCCAATCCGGGTGGGCGAGGATTGAAACGATATACTGCACGAGCGCACCTTCCGCCACACCCTGGAACTGGCGCCCATCCAATCCGGGTGGGCGAGGATTGAAACGATAGGCTTAAAAAGCCATGCGTCTTCGTCGTCTGGAGCGCCCATCCAATCCGGGTGGGCGAGGATTGAAACATCACACATGATCGCCTCCGCTGATCTGCAAACCCGAGCGCCCATCCAATCCGGGTGGGCGAGGATTGAAACTTGTTGATATTTGTGCCTCTCAGGTCGATAGAAGAGCGCCCATCCAATCCGGGTGGGCGAGGATTGAAACTTGCGTACCTTCTGCTTTTCCGGCTTTGGATCGACGAGCGCCCATCCAATCCGGGTGGGCGAGGATTGAAACTGACAGCATGTGCCACCATTGGCGCCAGAGGGTAGAGCGCCCATCCAATCCGGGTGGGCGAGGATTGAAACTCTTCCGCGCCGAGGATAATGGCCAGCTTGCGGGCCGAGCGCCCATCCAAACCGGGTGGGCGCACTCATCAACTCATCAACTCATCAACTCATCAACTCATCAACTCATCAACTCATC
>DAINBV010000050.1:0-17184 GCA_036732725.1 Geobacteraceae bacterium
ACCAAGAAGTTACCGATGGATTATATCGCAGGGGGCTCTAACCGACTACCCCCCTTTAAATTTTTCATGTTGCGATTTGATTTTAACTCAATTATTACAGGAAATGTTTTTCCATTTTGTTCTCCAACAGCAAGAATGTCGCACCTTACAGCCGTCAATCGACTACTTGGAATTAGTTTTATGCCTCTAATGTCAGACACAGGATTATTTTTATCTCCTAGTGACACTTCATCAAGGGCGAATCGTAACTTGTCGAAACTACTATTAGCTAAGTTAAGTGGAAATATCATTTCTCGGCTGTTAATTAGTGACTGTTTTATTATCCAGCACTGAAGTGATCGCTCTTCCTTTTTGTCCAGTATATGTGATTCCAGTGAGGAGGGCTCTTTCTCAAAGTTTTCGAAGTGATTATAAATGCTAGCAAGTTTACGGTTGCCACTTTTGGAACAACCACAGAGAGGATAGTCTTCTCGCAAAGAAACGGCTCGGAATGATTCTCCCCCAATACGAATATAATTGTTATTATTCGCAAGTTTTACAGTGTCTATTTCCAATAATTCAGAAGCCATTTCCTTCATTTGGCTGAGTCGCCGTATTAGTTTCTCTTCTGTTGCTTCATTTCTTCGCATCATTTTGTATACCCTCCTTGTTATTTAGGTTGATTTCCTCATAGTCTGCCACTTCAAAAACACAATCAAATAAATCTTTGAATTTACCTCCACACTCCGTATGCACCGGCACCAGCATCTTTGGCTTCAATGCCCCGGCAAACCTCTGTAAATCCTCAACCGTTGCATGCCCGCTGGTATGGGCATACACAAAGTTAACCTGTGGATCCTCCTGATACCCGGCTATCGCCTCTGCTCCGTAATAATCATCATCCGAACACGACAAATAGCCGAGCCATTGTGAGTAGATGACATTAACCGGCTTTATATCTTTGTACAAGTTGATAATCCTGAAATGTGACATCTTGCCAAAGAACAGGTAGTTATCCGGGGCCGCCTGCAGCTCTTCTTTGTGTACCCGTTGACGATAGATTCTCTTGCGGAAATCACCAAAAAAATCCGGATGTTCTTTCAACGTATTGTCCTGACGGAAGGAGGTATAGACCTTGACCTGTTCCCACTCCATATTCGGAATGCTGCCGGAAACCTGTTTGAGCTGTTCCAGAACCCAGGCGGTGTAAATGTCGATAACCAAGGTCTTGCCTGCCCGCTTGCAGGCACGGAAGGCAGAAACAATCCGGTCGATGTTCTGGGACGATGAAATAAGAAACGTGATGTTTTCCTGCCCCTTGATGGTCTCAAAAATCCTTTGTTCAACATCGGATTCTGTCGGGAACTTGTCGTTGTCCCGCTGCATCATGGTGCCTTCCATGAAGAGCAGATCAATATCCTTGGGCGGATTCTGAATCATCTTGTCGAACAAGACAGATTTTCTGCCGTGTGCCCGGAAATCGCCGCTGTAGAAAACTCTCTTTCCTGCCGCCTCGATCAGGAAGCCGTAGGCATCTACAGCGGAATGGTCAACAAGGTAGGGTGTCACGGTAAAATCCCCGATTGAAAATGGTTGCCAGCTTTTGAAATGGTGAAAGTTGTTATTCAGCAGCGGCTTGCCAATCAGAATTCTTGTGGCGTCTATAAGTTTTTTACCAAGTTCGCCAATCAAGACCGGAGTTTCGGGGTCAAGAGTCTCAATCAAACCGAAGTGATCCTGGTGCGGGTGGCTGATCAAAACGGCATCCGGCTTTAATTCCGTCGGGTCGAGTCGTTTGCTCTCCTTGCGTAACGGCTGCCCGAGATCCAGCAAAATTGTGGTGTTGTCAGTGGAAAGCTGAATGCAAGTGCCGCCGATTTCGTTGGCACCTCGATGAATAAGCACCTTGATTTCTCCCAACCCAAATGTGTGGTTTAAATCTCGGACTTGTTTTTCTGTCAGGATTTGTTGACTCATGATTGGATCCTATTTTTGATTCTATTTTTGGTGAATGCCCCTGTTTGGCGTAACGAGTTTACTTTCTGTTTTTGATCCATGTGCCGCCGAACCCAGCGCCTACTCCGCAGTTGCTTCCGATTTCAGAGATTACAATTTCCGCCCCTTTGGACATGAATTTAACTTCAAACTTGGCAGGCATGCTGCCTTCATCCGGTTTGGAGGCGACCATTGATTCGATAGATGATGCAGCTGATATTCTGTCATATTCGATGCCATCAATGTCACAATCGCTGCCGGAGCTTGTAACGGTCGTTATCTTGTAGATTAGAACATTTGGTACTTCACCAGACTGAGTCACAACCATTTTACCCTTGTTACCTTTCTCCTTGTAGGTATAGCTACCGACAGGATTAAATGCGTGGGCGAACGTGACAGAGCACAACAGGCTGGCCAGACAAATCACAATTTTTTTCATTGTACATCCCCCTATCATTGGAATTGATTCTTCGAATCTAAATGCCTGCACTCTTCATTTGATTGCTGCATTCGTGAGTCTTGTTTCATCTCTTTGAATCATATATGCTCCAAGTGCACGACAACCAGTGACGCGCGAATGCAGCAAGGTGAAAAAAATAAAAAAATAATAGGAGGTCTGAACAATGCGCCAGCAATCCAGCGAAGTTAAAGTGTATCGTCAATGGCTGATTCTCGGAATGATTCCGGCTGGTTCAGCTGGTCGCAAGGTTGGAACAATGGCGATCAGGGATCGCTTGGAGAAGGAGCACGGTATTACGGTCTCTCTGCGGACAATTCAACGTGATCTGATTGGGCTGGAACGAATTTTTCCGTTCCTGTATTGTGACAGCTTGAATCCTGCCGGCTGGCGTTGGCGGGACAATTTTCATTTCAGTATTCCGGGAATGGATCTGAATACTGCTCTGGCGCTTCATCTGGCTGATGTGCAAGCAGGCAAGCTATTGCCGAAAGCCGCTCTTACTGCATTGAGGCCCTATCTGGATAAGGCGCGCAATCTCCTTGAAGTACAACCGGGTAATGCCGTTTCAGCCTGGACCAATAAAGTCATGGTTGTGTCACGCGGCATTCAAATGCAACCGGCAAGCGTACATGACGAAGTTATAAACGAGGTCTACAACGCTCTCTTTACCGACCTGCAGCTCAAGGTGTGTTACAAATCCCGGGGTAAGGAGAAGGCGCAAACATTCATCGTCAATCCGTTAGGACTCGTCTTTGTCGAAGGTGTTATTACACTGGTCTGCACAATTGCCCCCCACACAAACACGATTCAGCTCGTATTACACCGCATGGAATCAGCCACGACCCTCGATACACCATCTACGGCACCAGATGGATTCAGTCTTGCGGCATATACACCGGAGCTTGGGATTCCATTAGATGATAAACCAATGACACTTAAAGTGTTGTTTGAAGCCGATGCGGCGCACTATCTGTTTGAGACCCCGTTCCCAGCTGAACACACGCTTTCAAAGCAAGAGGACAACAAGGTTCTTTTAACGGCTCAGACATTTGACAGCCAGCAACTCCGCTGGTGGCTGCGAGGATTTGGGCAGCGTATTGAAGTACTGGCGCCCCTGGAGCTGCTAAAGGAATTTAGAGAAATGGCCGAACAGCTGGGGAAAATGTATGCATGAACGGAAGCTGGTTCTGAAAAGTAAGTTTTCAAAACTCCACGGCCTGCTGTGCATACGCGGTCATCTCATAGTCAACAACAAGTTCCGTAATCTTTGGTTGAAAAATTTGGATACTTTTTAGATGTGAATCCTTATAAATCGAATAGTTATGCTGAAATTCCGGCCGGCCGGAATTTTGTGCTTTCAGGGTTCAGGCGGGTGGAAACAGGGGGGAAGAGAATAGGGGGGCGGGTGAATTGTATCGTGTTTCCGGATACATGGGGTATGTGAAACAGGGCTTTGAATTGCACATACCGTAACGCTTTCTGAACGGCACGAACTCTCCCCCAACCGCCGACTGATTTGTGCGGATTACTTCTTTGAGCCGCTGCTGGATTGTCATATACTAATGGTGTGTAGAGGAGTGTCTGTAAAGCGGGGGCGCGTTATGAAAACATTAACAAGGGTAATGATAATGTTTTTTATGCTGCTTGTTTGCAATTCGGTGTACGCCACAGCGGCTGATACAACACCTCCTGACATAGAGCTCATCCCTCCCTTGCGCTACTCCAACCGGGTAACAGGTTCCCTGCTGTTCGAGGCCAATGAAAATGCAGCCTATCGCTGCAGTCTCGATGGATCAGCATTCACGGCATGTACGTCACCTTTTACCTATAACGGGTTGGCAAATGGACAACATACCTTTGTGATCATTGCCACGGACAGTGCCGGTAATGCGTGTGCGCCGGTAACCTGCCGATGGACAGTTAATACTGCATTGGCGGCAAGTTCGGAGACCTTGCTCCCCTGTACGGGACAGACCAAATGCTATGATGCGCTGAAGGGTGAAATAGCCTGTGATGGTTCCGGACAGGATGGCGAGAGTCAGGCGGGGGTCCCGTGGCCATATCCGCGCTTTATCGATCACAATAACGGTAGCATTACCGACAATCTGACCGGTCTGATCTGGTTGAAGAACGCCGACTGCTTTGGTCTCCAGAGTTGGGCATCGGCATTGAACAGCGTGAAAAATCTTGCCGACGGGCAATGCGGTCTGACCGATGGGAGTAAAGCCGGAGAGTGGCGTCTGCCGACGGTCAACGAACTGGAAAGCCTGGTGGATTTGCAGCGCACCTCCCCCCCGCTTCCGAGTGGGCATCCCTTCATCTCTGTTCAGCAGGAAGATTACTGGTCATCCACGACCTGTGCCGGTGCTGTTACCTTCTCCTGGTATGTCTATATGAGAGACGGCTATGTGGGGAAACATCAGGAGAAAACCACCGAACAGTACGTATGGGCAGTTCGGTCGGCGGCAGCGGTAACCGCTATTGTTCAGCTCCCCTGGAGCGGCCAGACAAGCTGTTTTGACCGTGATGGTGCGGCGATCTTTTGCAGTGGCACCGGTCAGGATGGCGAACTGAAGAACGGCGTACGGTGGCCATGGCCCAGGTTCGGTGATAATGGTGACGGCACCCAAACCGACAAGCTGACCGGACTGATCTGGAGCAAGGATGGCAATCCGGCGGGAAAATCGATGCTCTGGCCGGGAACCCTTGATTATGTTGCGACCCTTAATGCCCGGAACTGGCTGGGGTACGCCGACTGGCGGCTCCCTAATCGTAAGGAGCTTATGAGCCTGGTCAATCGTGAACAGGCAAACAGTGCTCTCTGGCTTGCGAGCGAAGGATTCCTGAATATCCCGGAAGACTTTTGCTGCTGGTCCTCCAACACGTTTCCTGACTCCATCGACTATGCCTGGTATGTGGATCTGCAGTATGGCAACGTGAGCAGGTGGGACAAAAATGGAGTGCTCTCTTGTTACGTATGGCCTGTGCGCGGAGGCTTCGTTAAACAGAAGCTGACCGTCACGAAAATTGGCTCCGGTGTCATCGCTTCCCAATCCGGTTCCCTTGACTGGAGTGGGAACAGCGGCACAGCACGCCTGGATCCTGGTAGTACGATCACGCTTACGCCCCGACCGGATAGCGGTTTCAAGTTCACCTCATGGTCAGGCGCCTGCAGTGGCAGCGCTGATTGTATCGTCACCATGAACGCGTCAAAAAGTGTTGTGGCAAGCTTTGCTGCGCTTCCTGTCGCCACAGCTCCCGCTTCATTGACGGTGCTGGCAAAAAACGCCAGAGAGGGGACTGTGGCGCTTGTTGCAGCTGCATCGCCTGCCCCAGGAGCAATCTACAATTTTGAATACAGCAATAATGGCGGTGTGACCTGGGCGGCTGGCTATAGCGGTAAATCCCGTACACCAACCATCAGCTTGAAAACTCCGGGAACCTACCTGTTCCGGGTGTTTGTCACCGCGGACAATTTTGCCCCCAGTGTTGCCAAAAGCGGTAACCGGACGTATGTTTTTAAACCTGATAAGGGGAGGCGTTGACCAGGCGAATCTTGGCGATCCTGAAACGTGGAAACATGGAGAATTATCAGTCGAGTTTTTGACAAAAATGATCGCCGCCCAATGCCTTGGCCCGATACATTTTTCTGTCAGCAGAACGCAGCAGCGAATCCATGTCATGGCCGTCCTGGGGATAGAGGGCGACTCCGATGCTGGCGGTAATGGTAAGACCTAAACTATCGATCTTGATTGGCCCGTGAATTGCCTCCAGCAGTTTTGTGGCGCTAGAATTTACATCGTGCTGATCGCGTATGCCGGTCAGTACTACCACAAACTCATCACCGCTCAAACGGCACACGGTGTCCACCGAACGAAACATCCCTTTCAGACGTCGGCCGATTTCCTGGAGTACCTGATCTCCGGCATGATGCCCAAGGGCATCATTGATCGCCTTGAACTTGTCCAGGTCGATAAAAAACAGCGCTAGCTGCCCGTCATTACGATCGGCGGCCGCGCACGCCATTTTTAGACGATCTTCCAGCAGCGTACGATTTGGTAACTCGGTCAGGGGATCGTGCAGGGCAAGATGCTGCAACTGTCTTTCCATGTAAATACGATCGGCGCAGTAGAGCAGGGCGTCGAGCATGCGATCCAGCATGACCGGTTTTACCACATAGCGCTCAACTCCGATTTCGATCGAGCGAATCAGATAGTCGGTCTGCTCAAAGGCGGTGACCACGATAATCGGTACACTCTCGTCATGCTCGCGGATTCTTTGTGCCATGGTCAATCCATCCATGACCGGCATCTGAATATCAGTAATCACAATGTCGGGATGCAGCGCTTGAAACAACTCAAGCGCCTGGGTGCCATTATCGGCACTGATAACCGTTCCCAGGTGCGGCATCAGCAGGTGCTCGAAGGAGCGGCGGGTTTCCCTGTCATTCTCCACATACAAAGCCGTCAGGGTCTTAAGATAGTCTTTGCGGATCTGGTATCGTTTCATAACTCCACCTTGAGACATGGTGTCGTGATGCAGAACTCGGCGCCTCCATCACGATTGGCGACGGTGAGCGCGCCATTAAAGTGTTCGGTGATAATCATGCGTGACATGTACAGCCCGATGCCGCTCCCTTTTCCCTCTTTTTTGGTCGTGAAATAGGGATCAAAAATCTGGTGCATGATCTCTTCCGGGATACCGCCCCCGTTATCCCAGACTCTGACCACCGCATTGTCCTGTTCCCGCGTGATTATTACCTTGATAGTCGGTTGTTGAATGTCATGCTGCAACAAAATATCCTTGGAATTGCTGATCAGGTTCAGCAGTACCTGATTGTATTCATTTAAAAAACCTCTGACCGCGACCTCTGCCTGTTGTTCGATCAGGATGGTAATCCCTCCACTGGAGAGGGTTGCCTCCAGCATGGAGACCACTTTTTTAATCCCCTGAAAAACGGTGAAATCGGTTTTTTGCCGGTCGGCATTGAAAAAACTGCTGAAATCATTGATGGTCTGCGACATGAAGATGATCGTGCTCATGGCACGGGAAACGTAATCCTGCAACGTCTGGGTATCCAGCAGATTGCAGTCATGATCCGCCTTGATCCCTTGAACCAGCAACCCCAGATTATTGATTGGCTGGCGCCACTGGTGGGCGATGTTGTTGATCATCTCTCCCATGGCAGCCTGCCGCCCCTGCAGCATCATCACCTTGTCCTTCAAACGCAGCTCATCAACCGCATGCTTGATCCGCTCTTCCAGAATCAGGTTGAGTGATGCAAGTTGATTCTGTTGCACCTCAAGATTCTCTCGTGCCAGCTGATGCTCCGCCACCTCTTCTTCCAGCATTTCCGCCTGCAAATGAAGCTCGTTTTCCGTTTTTTTCTGCTCAGCCACCATCTGGCGCAGCTGATCGAGCATCAGGTTGAAAGCCTGGGAGAGTTCTCCGATTTCATCATGACTGGTAACCGTTATTTCGGCGTCAAAGTTACCAATCCCGACCTGTTGCACCGACTTCACCAGCTCGGAGATCGGCTTGGTGATGCGTATTGCATACCACCATGCCGCTGCAATGCCGATCAAAAACATGACCACCACGATCGGCATTCCCTGCAGTACAATGGCAAACAGGTCATTGGTGAGACTCGCTTCCGAAAGCCCCACGTATACCCGCCCGAATTCACCATCCTTGATGACCACGCCGATGTTGCCGACTCGCTCTCCATCAAGTGTTACCGGCTCTATCAGCGGATGTTGTGCATCGAGCGGAAGCTTGTTGAAAGCAAGCAGCTCTTTGGGGAATGAGGAGCCAAAGGTATGGGCAATCAGCTCGCCGTGATGATCAACCAGGAAAATATAGCGGATGTTCTCTTCATTTTTAAGCGTGTCGCTCAGCAGAAGCTGCAGCTCGATCCGGTTTTCCGTAATGATCGGTTTGAGGGCGGATATGGCCACATTACGCGCAATTGAAATGGCGCGGCGGTGGAGCTCGTCTTCAATCCGCTGACTTGTAGCTATGAAGCCATAGCTCAAGAGCGAAATAAAAACGAATAGTATTAAACAGCTGATCCCGGCAATGTATTTGGTTTTGAGCCTATTGAAGGTCATATCACTTTTTCTGTTGTTCAATCCATCGGTTGATGGTGCGGATGGTATCGTAGTTTTTATCGTCACCTGCCACAAACCGGTCAATCATCATTCCCTCAAGAATCTGTTTACCTTCCGGGTCATTGGCAATCCCGATCATGATCTCTTTCAATTGCTCTTTCAAGGCCGGATCAATGCTGGGGCGTACTACCATGGGGGGGATGCCGTACGGCTCGGATTTGGCAATGATTTTTGTTTGTGCCGTCAGCGCCGGTGATTTGGCGGCGGCATATTCCCAGATCAGGCTATCGACTGAGGCGCCATCCACCAGCTTTTCCGCCACTGCCCGGATCGATTTGTCATGACCATAGGTATACTCCACTTTCGAAAAAAAATGTTCCGGTGTTTCGTTCATCTTTGCCAGCATATAGGTCGGAACCAGCTTTCCGGAATTTGATTTGGGATCGGTAAAAGCAAACTTTTTCCCTTTCAGATCGTTGAGACTCTTGTAGGGGCTCTCCTTGTGTACGATGATATAGGCGTAATAGAGCGGTTTTCCCTTTACCAGCGGCATGGCCAGAAGTTCCATGCCGAATTTCTTCTTTCCCTCGATATAGGGGCCGGCGCAGACAAAAGCGGCATCCACCTTGCCGTTCTCAAGCAGCGCGTTCATTTCATCATAGTTTTCCCGGTCAACCAACTGCACCGGCCGCCCCAGTTTTTTTTCAAGATACTTCTGCAGCCGCTGGTAATAGATATAGCCATCCTTGGGGGTGATCATCGCCCCCATGCCGATGCGCAGGGGAACCATCCCTTGTTTCGTGGAGAGAGACTCCGCTACGGAAGCCGGTTTCAGCGATACTTCGACCGGCTGCTTGCGATCACACCCCCCACATATCAGTATGACTGCCAGCATAAGCCAGCCAATCAGGTTGTAACGTTTCATGACGGTCTCCCTCGGAGAACTAAAATGGATGATTCCGTATTCTACCCTGTTTTTCTCAAATGTAATCATTTAATCAAAGCCTTATTGTAATGATCTCATAAAACTCGTAGTATCCAACCGTCCAAGGCAATCACTCGGCTCATATATCCGATTGACAGTCAGTAAACTGCTGATATTGTTTCGATACAACACCGCCGATCAACCGGATGAGGAGATAACCGATGCATCCCCTGGCAGCATTACTGAAAGATCAAGAATTGTGGCTGATGCGCCGGGTACGGGACTATGCGCTGGAGCGTGATTATACCCGTTATACCTCGACACTGGAGGAGGCCTGGCGGGTCTCGATCGTCGGCCTGACCGGTTCCATTACGGCGGCCCTGGCCATTTCGGAAGAACCGTGGGAGCTGGGGCCGGATGATAACTTCGTCAGCGATCCGGTGGCGGCCTTTGGCGTGCTGGAGGCGCAAAAGCACCGGTCGCGTGGCATCACCCTGGAAATGTTCATGGGGTTGATGAAGTACTACCGCCAGAGCTACCTGGAACTGCTGCGGGTGTCGTTTGCTCCCCCGGTTGACAATCAGCACTTCGGCAAGGAGCAGGCGGCACGCTTCGTGGAGCGGATCTTTGACCGGATCGAAATCGCATTTTGCGCCGAATGGAGCCGTCACGAAACGGTCATGAGCGCGGTTGACGAGTTGCAAATGGCCAATCGGCTGATGACCAACGAAAAGAACAAGTTTCTGACCATCTTCGAAAGCCTGCCGACGGCGGTTTTTGTACTGGATGATCAGGAGCGGATCGTTCACATGAATCAGGCCGGAGCACAGATGATCGACTGCAGCGCTACTTCGGGCGGCCATTACTATTCCTGCCCGGAGGAGCGGATCTCGTTTCCCTGGCTGGCGGAAGAGTTGCAGCACTTCCGGGAAACCGGTGATGAAAAGGAGTATGAGTACCGGATCGTGCCGGAAGGGGGATGTGAGTGCTGGGTGCTGGCCCGTTTCCGTCCCATGCAGGATATCAGCTTCAAATTTGCCGGTACGCTGGTGATCTTCAAGGATATTACCGAGCGGAAGATGGCGGAAGAGATGCGCATCAAGATGAGTAAACTGGAATCGATCGGCGTACTAGCCGGGGGGATCGCCCATGACTTCAATAATCTGCTCTCGGTCATCGTCTGTAATGTGGGGTTGGCAAAGCGAAGTCTGAAAAAAGAGGATCTGGCGTATCAGGATCTGCAGGAAGCCGAAGAACCGATGCAACAGGCGATCGAGCTGAGCAACCGTTTCCTGACCTTCTCCAAGGGTGGGGAACCAATCAAACGCCCGTCCAGCGTTGCCGCGCTGGTCGAGGAATCTTCCGACGTTCTTGCGGAATTTCCTGCGATTGCCCTGAAAATGGAGATCCCGGACAGGATTGGCCTGGTTCTGGTTGATGGACGCCAGATTTTACTGGCGCTGCGGAACGTGCTGACCAATGCGCAGGAGTCAATGCCCGCTGGAGGTACCATAACTGTCTGTGCCGATAATCTGGTGGCTGGAGCCGATAACAATCTCAACCTCAATCCGGGAAATTATGTGAAACTGTCAGTTAGCGACCAGGGAGGCGGGATTCCCGCCGAAAACCGGACAAAGATATTTGACCCCTACTTTTCCACCAAGGATTGCTGGTCGCAAAAGGGTCTCGGGATGGGGTTGGCCATCTGTCAATCCCTGATCGGAAAACATGGCGGCATGATCGTGGCTGAATCGGGGAGTGGAAACGGGACAACCATGCGCATCTACCTGCCGGCGGTGGTGTGAATGACCCGCATGTTGTGAGAAAGGGCATTGAGGATCAAGAAAAATTCTGGACTTGAAGTAATACATACCGCCGGGAGGACGTACATGCTCAAACCGAATAAAAAGGTAAAACCGTCAGTTGAACGATTACAAAAATGTCCAACCGGGATCAAGGGACTGGACGAGATAACCGGCGGCGGGCTCCCCCAGGGACGTCCCACCCTGGTCTGCGGCGGCACCGGCTGCGGCAAAACCCTGCTTGCCATGGAATTTCTGGTGCGCGGAGCAACGGAGTATGACGAGCCGGGCGTCTATATGTCGTTCGAGGAGCGTTCCGAAGAACTGACGCAAAACTTCGCCTCGCTCGGTTTCGACCTGAATGCGCTGGCAGGCAGCAATAAGATTGCCCTCGATTACGTTCATATCGAACGGAGCGAGATCGAGGAAACCGGCGAGTACGATCTGGATGGACTTTTTATCCGCCTCGCTCATGCCATCGACAGCATCGGCGCGAAGCGGGTAGCCATCGACACCATTGAGGCGCTCTTTTCCGGTTTTTCCAACGAAACCATCCTGCGGGCCGAATTGCGCCGGCTGTTTCGTTTCCTGAAAGAGAAGAGGGTGACCGCCGTCATCACCGGCGAACAGGGGGAACGGACCCTGACCCGCTTCGGCCTGGAGGAATCCGTCGCCGACTGCGTCATCTTCCTCAACCACAAGGTGGATCAGCAGATCGCTACTCGCCGCATGCGGATCGTCAAATACCGGGGATCCGCCCACGGTACCAACGAGTACCCCTTTCTGATCGACGAACAGGGGTTTTCGGTCATGCCGATCTCCTCCATCGGGCTCGAGCATGCCGCCTCCGTTGAGAGGGTTTCCTCCGGTATCCCGCGCCTCGACACCATGCTGGGAGCAAAAGGCTACTACAAGGGGAGCAGCATCTTGGTCACCGGCACTGCCGGCACCGGCAAATCGAGCATGGCCGCCCACTTTGTCGATGCTGCCTGCCGGCGCGGTGAGCGTTGCCTCTATTTTGCCTTTGAGGAGTCCCGCAATCAAATCATCCGCAATATGCGCTCCATCGGCATTGACCTGGAGCAGTGGGTAAACAAGGGACTGCTGGAATTCCGTAACTCCCGGCCGAGTCTGTACGGGCTGGAGATGCACCTGGTGGCCATGCACAAGGCGGTTGAAGCATTCAAGCCGGCCATCGTGGTGGTTGATCCGATATCCAACCTGGTGGCTGCGGCCAGCGAGTCAGAGGTCAAATCCATGCTCTCCCGGCTGATCGACTTCCTCAAGATGAAGCAAATCACCGCCTTCTGTACCGACCTGACCGCTACCAACAGCAGTTTGGAGCGGACCGAGGTGGGGATCTCGTCGCTGATGGACACCTGGCTCTTGTTAAAGGTCCTGGAGGAGAGCGGCGAACGCAACCGTGGCCTGTATATCCTCAAGTCCCGGGGGATGGAGCACTCCAACCAGGTCAGGGAATACCGACTGACCGGCAACGGCGCGGTACTCCAGGATGTCTACGTCGGCCCTGGCGGGGTGTTCACCGGAGCGGGCCGGGTAGCACAGGAGGCCCGGGAAAAAGCGGAAGCGCTGGAACGGAATCAGGAGATCGAACGCAAGCAACGCGACATCGAACGTAAAAAATCGTTGATAGAAGCACAGATTGCGGCACTGCGAACCGGCTTCGAAGCTGAAAAAGATGAACTGGAACGGGCAATAGCCAGAGAAAAATTGCACCAGGAGATGCTGGCCGAAGAAACCCAGGCCATGGCAAGGTCACGAAAAGCCGATGAACAGCCAGCCAAAAAGGGAAATGAGCTAAAATCGGGGAAGAAGGTGCGTAAATGAGTGCTGAAGTGAAGAAGAATAAACCTGAACATCCTGAAATCGGCTGGCAATTGCGGCTGTATGTGGCGGGGCAGACCCCCAAGTCACTAGCCGCCTTTGCCAACTTGAAGCGGATCTGTGAAGAACACTTGGAAGGGAAATACAGTATCGAAGTGGTAGACCTGCTGGTAAACCCTCAACTGGCCAAGGGGGACCAGATTCTGGCCATACCAACCCTGGTGCGGAAACTCCCCGAACCGATCATGAAGATCATCGGTGATCTCTCCAATACGGAGCGCGTCCTGGTAGGGCTGGATATCAAGCCGCTGGTGTGAAGTGAAAAACTGTTACTCACGCGACGACGCAACGACGCAACGTTTTAAAGCATGAAAAACCAGAATTCTAGTTTTAGAAGCCTTTCGTCGCGTCGTCGTGTCGTTGCGTGAAACTGGTTTTCAGGTTTAAAGCATGGGGGCATGAGGATGAATAAAAAGAAAAAAAACTCCGAAGAATTACCGTTCCACGATGCCTCCAAGGATTTCGAACTTGCGCTGCAAGAGACCGATCAGGGCACGTATGTGCTACGCCTCTATGTCAGTGGCATGACCCCCAATTCCCTGCGGGCAATCGAGAATATCCGCACGATCTGTGCGGAGCATCTGGAAGGGCGCTATCAACTGGAGATAATCGACATCTATCAGCAACCGATCTTTGCCAAGGAGGGGCAGATTGTTGCCGCACCAACACTGGTAAAAGAACTGCCGCCGCCGCTGCGCAAGTTCATCGGCGACCTGTCGAATACGGAACGAATTCTCTTGGGCCTGGATGTCAGGACAAAGAGGTGATGCTATGACAGCCACGTCAAAAACAAAAAATGAGCTTCTGGCAGAAATAGAAGAGCTCCGTTTACGACTGGAAGAAACGGAAGAAACCCTGCGCGCCATCGGCAGCGGTGGAGTCGACGCCTTCGTGGTCACCAACCCGGACGGTGAGCAACAGGTATTCACCCTCAAGGGAGCGGAGCAACCCTACCGCGCCCTGGTGGAGTCGATGAACGAAGGGGCCGCCACCCTTGCTGCCGACGGCACCATCCTCTACTGCAATAAACGTTTGTCATCCATGCTGAAAATTCCTCTGGAAATTTTGATCGGGACGAAGCTGGGCAGCTATGTAGACCGGAAATATTATCTCACCTACGCCGCACTATTGGAAAATTGTACCCTGGAGTCCCAATCTGAAGAGATCGCCATGACAACAGTGGCTGGTGGCCCGATACCGGTTTTTATCTCCTGCTGCGCCAACGACATCTGCGGCGACCAGGGGATAAGTGTTGTTATTACGGATCTGACTCTTCAGCGGCGCAACGAAGAAATATTGGCATCAGAAAAATTTTCAACCTCGATTGTCGAACAGGCAAATGAAGTGGTGGTCGTGTGTGATGCCAAGGGAAAGATCATACGAGCCAGCCAATCAGCCCATGCACTGTGCGGTACAAACCCGCTGCTAAAGCAGTTTAACAAAACATTCCCGTTACGAATTACTGAATCAGGCAAGAAGCTTTCTCTTGTACAACATATGCGTGCAGGCAACATTACGGGCATCGAAGTTGAATTAAAAAGAGACGACGAACAAATATTTAATCTGCTCCTTAATGCAACCACCCTGAGAAGTCTTGAGAACAAGAACATCGGCAGTGTTATTACGCTTACCGATATTACCGGTCGCAAAACGGCAGAAATGGAGCTGCAACGGAGTGAAGTCAGGCTCCAGTCTGCCTACAGCCACCTCCAGGTTGTCAATGAAGAACTCCAGATTGCCAGTGAGGAACTGCAGGTGCAAAGCGAGAACTCCAGAGTCAGAATCAGGAGTTGCAGGAGTTGTGGGAGAAATCAAAAAAGTCAGAAGATGCAATGATTCTCAAAAACTCCGAGTTGGAGGAAGCAAAAAAACTGGCGGAGGACAAAAGGCGCTGGCTGGCTGCCGTCATGGAAGCGCTGCCGATTGGTATAGCCATTACCGATGTCCTGGGCGGTACTATTCAGGCAAACGGTGCTTTTGAACAGATCTGGGGCGAGCCGAGACCGGAGACCCGGAGTGTAGAAGACTATGCAGCATTTAAAGCATGGTGGGCCGACTCCGGCAAACCTGTTGAACTGGAAGAATGGGCTTCGGCTCTGGCGGTCAGGACTGGCAAGACGGTGTCCGGACAGGTGATGAGAATCCGGCGTTTCGACGATTCCACAGCCTTTGTCATCAACAGCGCTTCACCGGTTCGGGATGCCGATGGCAGTATTGCCGGCTGCGCCGTAGCCATTCAGGATGTCTCTGAGCTTAAACGGGTCGAGGAGTCATTGCGGGAGAGCGAGGAGCGACATCGGGTGCTGTCGGAAACAATGCTGCAAGGTGTGGTGCATCAGGATGCCAGTGGCACAATCATCTCAATGAACCCAGCCGCCGAACGAATTCTGGGCAAGAGTCGCGAGGATTTCCTGGGCATCACTTCTATTGATACTGAACACGATACCATTCGCGAAAACGGCGAGATTTTCCCGGGGATGGAGCATCCGACCATGGTGGCGTTGCGAACTGGCGTGCCGATTCATGGTGAAATTATGGGCGTGTTTAACCCGAAATTGAATGAATACCGCTGGATTTCTATTGATGCGGTGCCGGTGTTTCGTTCCGGGAAGGATTTCCTTTCAGAAGTTTATTCTGTTTTTGAGGATATCACCGAGCGCAAACAAGCCGAGATTGCGCTGCGGGAGAGTGAACAAAGGATGCAACAGGCGCTTCACGTCAGTCGATCATTTACCTTCGATTGGTTGCCCGTTACCGACCAGGTGATACGTTCCGCCAGTTGTGCAGCTATCCTCAAACTTACCGGCGATGAGGCTGTCAACGACACGGGAGAACATTTTTTCCAGTGTGTCCATCCGGACGACCGGGCGCGCTTCGGGCAGATACTTGGCGATCTGACACCTGCCTCTGACTGCTACACAGCGGAATACCGCTACGTGAGTAAGGATGGCAGCGAGATTACGCTGGAAGAAACCGGACGAGCGTCCTTTGACGATTCCGGAAGTATTCAGCGACTCGTCGGTGTCTCTACCGACATCACTCTGCGCAAAAATGCAGAACTGGCGCTAAAGCTTGCATACGACGAGCTGGAACTGCGTGTAGCAGAGAGGACGAGGGAGCTGGCAGATTCGATCAGTCACCTCCGGAACGAAATACGTGAGCGGGAATTGGCGGAAGAATCCTTACGGAAGGAAACCGCCGAGCGCATCCAGACAATGGAAAACTTGCGCGAAAAGGAACAATTGCTCATTCAGCAGAGCCGTCAGGCTGCCATGGGAGATATGGTCGGCAATATCGCCCACCAGTGGCGGCAACCTCTGAATACTCTGGGGCTTTATACGCAACGGCTTGGTATGTTCTATGACACGCCCAGGTTCAATAAAGAGTTTCTGGATGGTTCCATTGGCAAATCCATGGAAATCATCAAGCACATGTCCAAAACGATTGATGATTTCAGAGACTATTTTAAGCCGGAAAAGGAAAAAACTGATTTTTATGTGATTGAGGCGATTAAAAGTACCATGTCCCTGCTGGAAAGCAATTTTCAACATCCGAAGATCACTGTTGACTTCGTAGAGCATGATAACCCTGTCATCAATGGGTATCAGAACGAATTTGCACAAGTGCTGCTCAATATCCTGAACAATGCCAGAGACGCTATAATTGAGCGGGAAATTGCCGATGCGCGGGTGACAATCAGGCTTTTCAGTGAAAATAGCTGCGCTGTTGTAACGGTAGCTGACAACGCCGGAGGGATACCCGATGAGATCATTAACAAGGTATTCGACCCTTACTTTACCACCAAGGGTCCGCAAGTGGGCACGGGGATTGGGCTGTTTATGTCGAAAGCGATTATAGAGAAGAATATGGGGGGAAGGCTGACCGTACGCAACGCTGATACCGGCGCAGAATTCAGGATAGAGGTGGAATATGGGACTTAAAACTGATTAAAACCCCTAATCTCAATACTGTTCGTAGAAGAGTTTGTGGCCACTGGGCGTACATCTA
>DAINBV010000050.1:17194-42888 GCA_036732725.1 Geobacteraceae bacterium
ATTACCTCGCGGCAAGGAGGGACGCAAATGACCGTAACAGAGATCACATTGGTATTGGGTCTGGACGTCAGGACGAAGAGGTGAAGGTATGACGAACGCAAACAGCACTCCCAAGGGGCTTATGGCTGAACTCCAAAACCTCCGTAACCGCCTTGAAGAGTCGGAAGAGACCCTGCGCGCCATCGGTAGTGGTGAAGTGGATGCGTTTGTGCTCTCCGGGCCGAATGGGGATCAGGTCTTCACCCTGAAGGGAGCGGAGCAGCCGTACCGCATCCTTGTGGAGTCGATGAATGAAGGAGCCGCCACCCTGGCAATGGACGGTACTATCGTCTACTGCAACAAACGCCTGGCAGACCTGCTGGAGGTGTCGATAGAGCGGCTCGCCGGAACGCAGATCAACTCGTACGTGGCACCTGCGGACCGTCCTCTTTTTTCTGCCCGGTTTGAAAGAAACGCTCAAGAGCATACAACGGTTGAAATCGCCATGATGACCGCTACGGGAATTACCCTGCCGGCGCTGGTTTCCTGCAGCGCACATGATGGGGGGATAAGCGTGGTGGTCACCGATCTCACGCAACAAAAGCGCAACGACTCCAAGCGCAGGCAGGCCGAAGAACAGATTCGAAACGCGGAACGAAGAGAGTACATATTGGATCGGATCTCCAGCTGCTTCCTCACCGCCCCTGACGAAGAGCTCTATGCTGAGGTACTGGACGTCGTTCTCAATGTCATGGAGAGCAGGTTCGGGATTTTCGGTTACATTGCGGACAACGGTGATCTGGTGATACCCAGCATGACCCGGGAGGTCTGGGATGCGTGCCAGATTCCGGATAAGACGATTGTTTTTCCGCCCGCCAGCTGGGGCAAGAGCTTGTGGGGAAGGGCCATTCGGGAGAAAACAGCTTTCTATGCCAACGAAGCCTTTCGCACTCCCGAGGGACACATCCCGATCAACAATTTTCTGACCGTGCCGATTGTCTTTGGCGACAAGACCATTGGCCTGCTCTCGGTGGGAAACAAGCAAGGGGGGTACTGTGATCAAGACCAGGAACTGCAGGAGCTGATCGTCAGCCGTATTGCCCCGATCCTCAACGCGCGTCAGCAAAGGGACCGGCAGGAGCAGGAACGCAATCGTGCCGAAGAGTCGCTCAGGGTGTCAAATACCTACAATCGGAACTTGATTGAGGCGAGTCTCGATCCCCTCTGCACCATCGCCCCGGACGGTATAATCGTTGATGTTAACAATGCTGCGGAAACAATTACCGGCTGTCGCCGGGAGGAACTGATCGGCTCCTGTTTTGCTGACTATTTTACCGACCCTCACAAGGCTCAGCAAGGTTTTCAGCTGGTAATGGCTGAAGGAATAGTGCGGAACTATCCGCTGCAGATCCGGCACCGGGACGGTCAGGTGAGTTCAGTCCTGTACAATGCCGCGCTGTTTCGGGATGACAACGGAGCAGCGCACGGGGTGTGTGTCACTGCCCGTGACGTTACCGAACTTAAAAAACTGGAAGCCCAACTCTTCCAGGCCCAGAAGATGGAGGCGATCGGTCAGCTGGCTGGTGGCATCGCACACGATTTTAACAATCTGATCACCGGCATCATCGGTTTCAGTTCCCTGATGGAAATGCATATGGATCAGGATGATCCGCAGCGAGAGCGGCTGAGCCATGTGATTGCCGCTGCCGAAAGGGGCGCTGATCTGACCAAGAGTCTGCTCGCCTTCAGCCGCAAACAGGCGATTAACCCGCAGCCGATCGATCTCAACCGGATCATCAACAAGACCGAAAACTTTTTGAAACGCATTATCGGTGAGGATATCGATTTCAGGGTGGTATTCCATCATGATGCGCTGACGGTACATGCGGATAGTGGTCAGATCGAGCAGGTACTGATGAATCTGGCGACCAATGCCCGCGATGCCATGCCAAACGGGGGATTGTTCAGCGTCGAGACCAGCTTGATTGAGATCGACACTGATTTCATCAAGACTCATGGTTACGGCGAAGCAGGGGAGTATGCCCTGCTCTCCATCTCGGACAACGGCCTGGGTATGGATGAAACTACCCTCAAACGACTGTTTGAACCATTTTTCACCACCAAGGAGCTGGGGAGAGGGACCGGTTTGGGGCTCCCCATCGTGTACGGTATCGTCAAACAGCATAATGGCTACATCAATGTCTACAGCGAGCCGGGGAACGGGACTGTCTTCACCATCTACCTGCCGCTACTCAAGCAGGTCGTACTGCAGAGCGCCGATCATGTGGAGGATGTTCTGACAGGTGGGGCGGAAACAATTCTGGTGGCCGATGACAACGGGATGGTGCTGAGTCTGACGGAGAAGGTTCTGAAACAGTTTGGCTATACGGTACTGACCGCCGTTGACGGTCGTGATGCGGTGGAGAAATTCAGTGCTGACCGTGATACGATTGCACTGGTTATTCTGGACGTCATCATGCCGAAAATGAATGGTAAAGAAGCGCTGGATGAGATGCGAAAGATCTGCCCTGGGGTGAAGGCGCTCTTTGTCAGTGGCTATACCGCCGACATCATTCACAAACGTGGGACGTTGGACGAAAGTCTGGAGTTTCTTGCCAAGCCGTTGCGACCGGTGAGTCTGTTGCATAAAGTGCGGGACGTACTGGACGGTGTAAAGCGGGATGGGAAAAACGGGGTGGTAGTATGAACGAACAACAGCCGGGACGCGTGGTGATTGTTGATGATGATGGCGATGTCTGTTTGAGCTTGCAGGGGATCCTGGAGAAAAGCGGGTACCTGGCGCAGCCCTTTGACAATGGTGATGCTGCCCTGGCGTATCTTGTGGAACAGGGGGCTGATCTGGTCCTGACCGATATCCGGATGCCCGGTATGGATGGCATGGAACTGCTGGGAAATGTCCTGGCTCTCAACCCTGATATTCCGGTGATCCTCATGACCGGCTATGCCGATCTCGATGTGACGGTCACGGCCATCAAGCTGGGGGCCTTCGATTTCATTCTCAAACCGTACGATCCGGGGTATCTGCTGAAAACAATCGAAAAGGGGATCACCTACCGTCGCCTGCGTCTGGCGGAGCTGCAACACCGCCAGGATCTGGAACAGGCAGTGGAAGAACGGACCCGGCAATTGCAGAAGGCGCATGCCCTCCTGCTCCAGAATGAAAAGATGGCGCTGATCGGGCAGATTGCCGCCGGGATTGCCCACGAGATCAACAACCCGTTGGGATTCATATCCAGTAACCTGGAAACCTTGAGCAAGTTTTCGGAGCGGCTTTTGATCTTCCTCGCGTTGCAGTCCGAGTCGCTCGTCAAATGTTGCCCGGCGGAAGAGTTGGCCCGGATTGAGGAGTTCCGAAGCAAAACCCATGTCAGCCGGATGTCTGACGAACTTCCGGAAATTGTGCAGGAAACCCTGGAGGGTGTGGAGCGTATCAAGGAGATCGTCCGTAACCTGAAGGGATTTGCCCGGGTGGACGACCACGAATTGTTTGTGAGCAACATCAATGAGATCATCGACAAGGCGCTCACCATCGTCAGGAATGAACTGAAGTATGTTGCCACGATCATCACCGAGTATGGCGATCTTCCCCCGATTCAATGCCATCCCAATCAACTGGCCCAGGTGTTCATGAATCTGCTGGTCAATGCTGCCCACGCCATCGAGGAGCACGGCGATATCCATGTTCGTACCTGGCGGGAGGGGGAATGGCTGTATGCCGCGGTGAGCGATAGCGGCTGCGGAATTCCCGCAGAGAACCTGCCCCGCATTTTTGAGCCGTTTTTTACCACCAAGGACGTGGGGAAGGGGACTGGTCTGGGGTTGTCGATCAGTTACGACATCATTCGCAAACACCACGGCGAGATAACGGTGGAGAGTGAGGTTGGCAAGGGGACGGTTTTTACCATCATGTTGCCGGTGAAGTAGAACGGGGAAGCGCTGGTCACTCCTGATAGAACATGAAACGATTCTTGCCGGCGCCTTTGGCGGCATACATGGCCGTGTCGGCTTTCTTCATCAGGTCTTCGACGTTGTCCGGACCATCGACCGGGTAGACCGTGATGCCAATGCTGCTGGTAATCCGGAGTTCATGATTTCTGATCAGAAATGGAGTCTCAAGGGCATGCAGGACTTTTTCGGCAACCAGGGCTGCATCCTGGGGATGAGCGATTTCCGACAGAACAACGATGAACTCGTCCCCCCCCTGGCGTGAAACATTATCCCCCTGACGCACACTGGCAGTAAGCCGTAGGGCGACCGCCTTGAGCAGCTCATCGCCGGCGTCGTGTCCCAACGAGTCATTGACTTGCTTGAACCCGTCCAGATCAAGGAACATGATCGCCATGGAACGCTGATGCCGTTTGGCCAGCAACAACGCCTGATTCAAACTGCCGAGCATCATCACCCGGTTCGGCAGGCCGGTGAGGGTGTCGTAGTAGGCCAGTTGACGGATCTTCTCTTCGGTCTGCTTGCGTTCGCTGATATCGCGAACGAGTGCCAGGGCGTGCCATTCGTTCTTGGTCTGGAAAGCGGAGATGGAAAGTTCGATCGGGAATTGATTGCCATTCTTGTGCAGGGCCGTGATTTCAAAGGTCGTTCCAACCAGTATCCCTTCTCCCGTGCTCCGGAATTGCTCCATCGCCCGCTGGTAGCGTTCCCGATACTGTGGCGGGGCAAGCAGGTCATGGAGAGGGGAACCCAAGGCCTCGTTTTCCTGATATCCGAACATCTCTTCTGCCGCAGGATTCCAATATGAAATGGTTCCCTGGGAACCCATGATGATGATGCTATCCTTGGCAGCCGTACTGATCAGGCGGAAACGCCGTTCACTTTCCAGCAAGCGCTGTTCGGCTGACCGGCGGCTGTTGATGTCTTCCATCTGCACGATAAAATACGACGGTTCTCCTTCCTGATTTCTCACCAGCGTTGACGTGACCTGTACCCATACCGGATCTCCATTTTTGCGGAGATAGCGTTTTTCCTGTTTGTAGAAATTGAGTTCTCCCTTCAGTACCTGTGACAGGTACGCACGGGTGACCGGCATGTCGTCGGGATGGGTGAGATCCATCAGGGTGAGTTGCTCGAACTCATCTCTTTCGTACCCCAACAGCTCACAGAGCGCCCGGTTCGGTTGTTGGAAGTGCCAATCCATTGCTCCGATTGCCATGCCGATCGGAGCGTGTTCCAAGGTTTCGCGGAAACGTTGCTCACTTTCCTGTAAGGCCCGCTCTGCTTCGCGGCGCGGCGTAATATCCTGAAAAGCCGCCACGGAACCGAGTGTGCAGCCGTTGTGAATTATGGGACTGGCTGAGATGGCAACCGGAATGATGCTGCCGTCCTTGTGCACCAGCCAGTCGTTGAGAGAACGGTAGATTTCGCCGCTGCGAATTGTCAGGTGTACCGGGCAATCGTCGGAGGAGATGAGGGTGCCGTCGGGTTGTTTGTAGTGGAACGCGGCGTGCCCATCCAGCCCCAGCAGTTCCTCTTCTGTCCAGCCCAGGAGCCGTTGCGCCTCTTCGTTGATGAAGGTTACTTTCCCTGCCGCATCCAGCACGTACACGCCATCGGCAAGCAGCGACGTAATTTCGCGGAGTTTGGCCTCACTTTTTTTCAGTGCTTCTTCGGCCAGCGTGCGTTCGTCGATTTCCTGATGCAGTGCTGACTGATGAGTGGCTATTTCTGCACGCATGGTGGCAAAGCTATGTACCAGGGTGCCGATTTCATCGCTGCCGGCCTCGGGTAGCGGAGCATCGAAATCCCGCTGGGCGAGCCGCCGTGAGGCTTCCGACAACCGCATTGCGGGTCTTCTCACCACCACTTCCAGGGTTACAATCGCCGTGACCGTCACCAGGGTGAAGATGCCGATCAGGATAGCCAGCAATTCCTGGTATTCCTTGCGTACAACCGCAAGTGTGGGGATGATGTCCAGATGCACGGTCAGTTCGCCCAAATCGGTTCCGAGGTAGGCTAACCGTTTCCTGATCACGCGAATGTTCTTTCCCTCCTGCCGGGGTGCGGGTGCGGGGGGAATCAGCAGTGGGTAAACCTGGCGCCCTTTGCCATCGACCAGACGAACCGCCACCCAATCAGGATTTTTTTTCAATAGTTCATCCAGATTAACGACGACCGTATCGATCTTGTTACTCAGCAGAAGTGGCGACAGCCCCAAGGCGATACTGTTCAAGCAGCGGTCAACCCCGTGCAGTCGTACCGCCTCATTCAGGGCCAGAGTGTGGGGAATCCAATGCCAATAAAAATATCCTCCCGCCAGGGTGCAGCTCACCAGCAGTGGAAGTAACAGTTTGGTTAGCAGTTTCATGGCTAAAATTCCTTTACCCAATAGTTGTTCAGATGCCAGCTACGCATGGCCAGATACTCCTCCAGCGATGCGGGAACCGGCTGCTTCATGGGAACTTTTGCCAACAACGCCATTCCATCAGGGGTGTTGGCCATGTCGAGCAAGGCACGGCGCACCTTCTCGCGGATTTTTGCAGGGACACGGGGGTGGGCGGCAACGGGAAGAGATGGCGCTTTTCGCGTGGTATAGAGCACTCTCAGTGCTTCCTGAACAGCTTGCTCCTGCTCCTGCAGGGTTTTCTCCACGCCGCCGCCGGCGTCGGCCAAGCCGTTCAGCACATGCAGATAGGCCGAGGTGTGGGACTTGGCGTAAATCTGATCGAACTTGATATGAAATATCTGGTCCAGATCAGCCCGTAGGAGCAGGCCGCCGCCCAGCGCGTTGGGTGAAGGAATCGCGATGCTCTTGCCATTCAGTTGCGACACCTGTCGAACCGGGCTTTCCTTCCGTACCACCAGGATACCGCGAATCGGCGCACGGTCACGCACCAGCGGCAGATACCCCTGGTTCCTGTTCTCCTTGACGATCAGATACGGGTTGGCGTAGATGAAATCGGGATTTCCCCTTCCCACCTCTTGTTCGTACTCTTCCAGCGAAAGATTGGTAATCAGTTTGAATGACAAGCCGGTCCGTTTTTCCAGTTCCGCCACGATCGGATTCCAGATTTCGAACAGTTTGCGATATTCAAACTGGGGGGTAATCGCCAGGCTATAGGTTGCGGCAGCAGCTTGTTCGGCATGCCCCAGGCATATCACGCACAACAGCACGATTTGCGCATATCGAAGCGCATGTGAACGGAATACCTTCAGCCATTTACCGTTGCAGATGTGAAAAATTGTCATGGCGATTTCCTGGCTCGGGTTGCCGGCAGTGGCAATCTGCCGCCTTTCCTGGGGTGCCGATTGATTAATGGAATTACTCCGCTGCCCGGGGAAGCTGAATCGCAACCTCCACCCCGCCATTACGATTGCTGACCGAGATCACTCCTCCCAGATGCTTCTCGATGATCATCTTGGACATGTAGAGCCCCAACCCTTTCCCCTGGGACATGAACTTGGTGGTAAAGTAGGGATCAAAGATCTTGTCCATCACCTCCGCCGGAATCCCGCCGCCATTATCCCGGATCGTAACCAGCGCCGCATCACCCTGGTGGGCACAGACGATCGTTATCAGGGGATCCGCCGGTTGCTGCAGCAGAATCGCTTCCCTGGCGTTGCTGATGACGCTCAGTATCACCTGGGAAAACTCATGTTGATAACCGTTGACGTACGAGTCCAGCCGATTGATCGTTTCGAGGCGAATGCCGTGGGCCTCCAGGTCATCCCTGACCAGGAGAATGGCATCCGCAACGGCCGGGTAGAGGGCGAATCGTTGGCTGACCTGCTCCGGTTCGTAAAAATGACGGAAGGTGTCGATGGTGCGGGAGAGGTAGGTCAGCTCTTTCATGCAGAGCTTGACATAGCTGCGGCAGGTGCCGGGATCAAGATCACCGCATTCGTAGTCGGCTTGAAGATTCTGAACGGTCAGCGCCACGTTATTGAGCGGCTGACGCCATTGGTGGGAAATGTTACTGAGCATTTCCCCCATGGCCGCCAGCCGTGCCTGATAGGCCATGATCCGGTCCTTCTCCCGGTTCTTTTCCACCTCGTTGGCAACCCGTTGCTCAAGTCCCGTGTTAATCCTGCGCAGTTCCTCCTCAGCCTGTTTCATCCGCTCCAGCGCTTCTTCCAGTTCCTGCACTTTTTCTTCCAGTTTGCTGGCCACGATTCCGCTGTACTCCCGCAGGTACTGCTCGTTGCTCTCCCTGATTTCCGGGTGGGCCGGTTGGCGCTGGCGCGCCTCCCATTCCTGCATGACGGTACTGGTTTTTTCCCATAACTGCTCAGGTCCGACCGGTTTGGGGATGAATGCCTCGGCTCCCAGCGAAAGCGCCAATTCGGCGTCTTTTTGTCCGGTGTAGGTGGACGAGTGGAAAATAAACGGTATTGATCGCAGCTCGGGATCTTCCTTGAGGGCGTGCAGCAGCTGATAACCGTCCAGGCGCGGCATGAGGGCGTCGGAAATGATGACGTCCGGCTTGTGAAGTGCCGCCATTTCCAGCCCTTCCTGTCCATCTTTCGCCTCGATGACGGTGCAATCGTGTTGTTCAAAGCTGAAACGCATCATTGCCCGTGCGCTGATACTATCTTCTACGATCAGGATATTCATGTAATCATCCCTCCAAATGTTCAGTTTCGGCACTCTTGCTCCGGCCGGTCACATCATCCGGGGTGCGCAGGGCAACCGCTACCGTGAAACAGGCGCCATCATCCAGGTTGCAGACCGCCAGGCTCCCTCCCATGTGCTTTTCAATGATGGTCTTGGACATGAAAAGCCCGATTCCGCTTCCTTTGTCGTGCTGCTTGGTGGTGAAGTACGGGTCGAAGATCGCTGCCATGATATCATCCGGAATCCCGCCGCCATTGTCGCTGACTCTGACGAAGGCCGATCCGGCTTCAGCGGTGATATCAACCTTGATCAGCGGAGTGCTGACCGCCCGTTCTATCAGTACATCCCGGGCGTTTCCCAGCAGATTGAGCATTACCTGGGCATATTCGTTGGGGTAGCCATTGATCAGAAGCTCTTCTCCCGCTTCGACAATTATTTTGATACCCCGGTCCTTCAGGCTGGCCGACACGAGCTGGATGGCGCGGGTGATACTCTGTCTGACACCGAAGTCGGTTTTTTGCCTGTCTTCCCGGAAAAAACTCCGGAAGTCGTCGATGGTCTGGGCCATGTAGCTGATCAGATCCATGCATTTGTTGCTTTCCGATTTCATCTCCGCCCTGGTCAGCAATCCGGCGGCAAAGTCGTATTCCACACCCTGGATCAGCAGTGCCAGGTTGTTGAGTGGCTGTTTCCATTGGTGGGCGATGTTGTTGATCATTTCACCCATGGCAGCCTGACGGCTCTGCTGGATCATCAGCTTGTCCTTGGAGCGCAGCTCCGAGACCGCATGCGCTACCCGTTCCTCCAGGGTCCGGTTGATTTCTTCCAGTTGGAGCTGCTTGACAGCCAGTGCCTCCTGCGTGCACTGGCGTTCGCCGATTTCCTGTTCCAGTGCGGCCGTACGCTCGCTGACGCGCAGTTCCAGTTGATCCTTGGTTTGGCGGAGCTGATCAGTCAATTCCAGCTGCTGTCGCCAGCGGTTGTAAATTGTTCCGGCTGCCAGCAGGGTGGTAATGGTGAAAACAGTCAATAGGACAAGTGACTTGGCTGAATCCTTTTTCCACCCCTCCAGGTAATCGCTGGTGGCCACTCCCACCACCACATAGAGCGGATAGCGGGAAATTTTACGATAGGAGAGTGTCCTGGGGAGGTTGTCGGCGACCGATTGGGGGGTGAAGTAGGTTCCGGCCACCGGTTGGCTGGTAACGGTGATCCGGAATTCCGGCGAGATGTTCTGCTGCCCGATTACGCTGCCGGGGCCCTTGATGTCCGGGTAGCGAATGATAAGCCCGAGTTGGCCGTCACGGAGCGCAACGATCCCGTGCCGGCCGATATTGAGTTTTGAAAACAGCGTGGCAAAGTAGTCGAGGGTCAGCTGGGCATAGACGATGCCGCCGAATGAACCGTCCGGCGCGTTGATCCGGCGGGCAATGTTCAGTACCCACTTGCCGTTCATTGCGCTCTGAAATGGTGGCGAGATCAGTAGTCCGGCCGTCGGATCGTCACGCAGCTGATTGAAATAGGGGCGTCCGGCAAGGTTGACCTGTTTTACCACTCCGGTGCCGAGGATGACATTCCCCTGGCTATCGGCAATCCGCAGCGCCTCCAGTTCCGGCATCAGGCTGTGGGTCTGTTGTATGAATAGATCGTGCTCTTTGGTGTTGAGTCGATTTTCAGGGTGAACTGGTTTGATTTCATGGATGATGTGCTGTAGTGAAAGGTCGATTTTCTCGATCACCCCTTCGATGGAGTCTTCGAGCACCTTGGCCAGGTTCTGGGTGGAAATCTCGGCCCGTTCCACGTACAGGCGGCGGCTCTGTTGCAGGGAAACCACCACCATGGTGATCACCAGCAGATTGAACAGCAGGATGGAAAGCCCGAAACGCAGGAGGGTTGAAAATCGCTGTTTTCGTGAAGCGCTCATGCCGGTCTGCTGATCAGTCATGTGGTTGCCCTTTAAAACGGAGATTTCCTAGTCTACCATGAAATATGAGAATTTCTTGTTTTATAGTGGGTTATCTGTTTTTACTAGCTGAAGGCGCAGGTCGATTGTTACTTATTGGTCAGATGGAATTTTTTTTGCAAAACGGACAACCAGGCCAAAGGGGGTTGCAAGCTTTTGCAAGGTTTCCAGAGTCGGGTTTCCCTTGTCTCGTTCGATTTCCATCAATACCCTGGGATAGATTTTCAATACCTTTTCGGCGTATTCAGTCTGGGTCATGCCGACAATCTTGCGCATTCGGCGGGTTGCCTGACCAATCGTCAGTATGCCGGCATCGATATCGGCGTAGAGCGTTTCTTTTTCTTTCCTGATTTCCTCGGCGGTTCTCTTTTTACGTATTCGAACTGACATAGCGGTTACCCCCTCAGCATTCGCAGATCAGAAGCTATCTCTTCGCAGCGCACTGCCAGTCGCTCGATTACCCGATCTTCAACGCCGCACTTCTGCATGGTATGGGGTAGACCGGCAACTGTATCTGCATCATGTACCAGTATTGCTATCACTTCATCGGGGGAGATAGACGACGGCAAGCTGTAGGCAACTTTTCTCCATGCCGGTCTGCCAATGTTCGACTCCAGCTCTCCCGGCCAACGGGAACTTCGGGGAATTCCTTCAGGGTCAAGAAACATCGGAGCAAAATCATAGAGCGGAGAAAGTGCGATACCTTCGGCACACTTCAGGAACGAAGTATTGCGACCATGGTTGTCAGTATTACGAAGCGCAGCATTGAGAAGATCACGTCGAATGTATTCCACAAGTTCTGTTTTGGGGGTGCTCGTGTATGCAGCAATTGCGTTGCAGAAAACGGTATGATCTCCACGACGGCCGAATTCGGCAATGCCGCAGGCTGAGCAGAGACTTTCCAGCCCATGGCGTTGCACGGAGCCACTGACAATTGCCCGGTCAAAGCGGGGAACAAACAATGCCTCCCCGATCAGTTCCAGCGGTGCGCCAACCCGCAGACCGAAACTGCGGGCAACTTCAAGATATGAGGCTTCGTTTCGTAAAACGGTACGATCAGCATCGCTTTTCCCGCGGGGAAATTTGACCATCCAGAAATCATGGATTTTATGATCGGGTAACGAGCCCTCAGGATGCCAACGCAGATGGTGGTCCCTTACCAACAGGAATTTGGGTGCATCTCCCTGCACATCCGTAGCGCCTGCTACAACCGCACCGCATTCCTCGGCGTATTCAATGAAATCAGCATGTTTTTCAACAATTTCAGTGCGGGAAAACCCCGGATGCGATGAGTCGGGAGAAACAGATGCCCCTGCGATGCGAATGTTACCCGGCGGATTGCCTGCGCCCTGGGTAAGGAGCTCCCAGTCAGCGTCAGCTCCATCGGAAAGTCCCAGGCGACGAAGCCAGACACGTCGTCCTGCGCCGGTCGGCATGATATCAAGGAGAAACGCCGGCCAACGGGAAGAACGAAAAAGCTCAAAGCTGACCGGATAGCAAAGCCCTACCCGCCGCTCGGGGCGGTTTTCCCCGATAGTTGCCACCGTGTAGTCGATGTCATACTCAAAAGTACCACCACAGGCAATCCCCTGTTTGATGGAACGGGAGTCGGGGGAAAACTGGCCGGCAGTTTTCCAATAGCCATCTTGGAATATTTCAATGATTACATTCATGGCTATTTTAGTAGCATAAAAGTTGCTGCATATCAAATAAATTGTCTATTTTAGTAGCTATATATTGAGGGCGGCGGGGAGGGGGATGGGAATGACGGATGCTGTGATTGTTGCTTTGGCAGTTGTAAAACCCTGCTCCGTTCCCATGCCGGGGCAGGGGAACGGAGCGTCTGACTGCTACTTCAGCCCGCGGATCTTCTCCAGGCTCTCTTCCAGTACTTTTTTCTTCTCGGTTACCTCAGCCAGTTTCTGGCGCTCTTTTTCCACGATGGCGGCCGGAGCACGGTCAACAAAGGTCGGGGTTGACAGTTTTTTGGAGAACATCTCGATCTCCTTGTCAATCTTGCCGATCTCTTTCAGCAACCGCTCTTCCTCAGCAGCCACGTCGACCAGCCCCTTGAGTGGCACATAGATCTGTACGTCCCCGGATACCTGGATCGAAGCATCCTCCGGCTTTTCGATGTTGAGGCCGATTGCCAGGTCGGAAATCCGCGCCAGGCTGATGATCGACCCTTCGTTATGTTTCATCAGCTTGAGGCTCGCTTCACTGCCGCAGGAGAGGATTACGGCGATTTCACGGCTGGGAGGGACGTCCATCTCGCCCCGGATGTTACGGATCGCGGAGATGACCCCCATGACCCGCTCCATATTGGCGGCTGCTTCCGGGAAACTTTGCTCTGCACGGAACTCGGGATAGGCGGCCCGCATGATGGTGGCGGGGGAGTCGTTGCTCCCGCTAGTTCCCGGCAGAGCCTGCCAGATCTCTTCGGTGATGAACGGCATGAAGGGGTGCAGCAGGCGCAGCAACTGTTCCAGTGTGTACCAGAGTACGTATTGGGTGGTCTGCTTCCGCACCGGATCCGTGCCGTACAGCTCCTTCTTGGAAAGTTCCAGGTACCAGTCGCAGAATTCGCTCCAGGTAAACTGGTAGAGCCCCATGGCGGCCTCGTTGTAGCGGTATTCCTCCAGCGCCTGGTTGGTTTCGCGGGCGGTTTCATTCAAACGGTGCAGGATCCACTGGTCCCCTTGTGACAGTTCCAGACTCTCCAGCTTGATCCCCGTGGGATCAAAACCGTCCAGGTTCATCAGGGTGAAACGGGCGGCATTCCAGACCTTGTTGCAGAAGTTGCGGTAACCGGCGATCCGTTCTTCCGCCAGCTTGATGTCGCGCCCCTGGGCGGCAAAGGCTGCCAGGGTGAAACGGAAGGCGTCGGTGCCGTACTGGTCGATCACCGTCAGCGGATCGATCACGTTCCCTTTTGATTTTGACATCTTATGGCCGTGGGCATCACGTACCAGGGCGTGGATGTAGACATCCTTGAACGGCACTTCATCCATGAAGTGCAGCCCCATCATCATCATGCGCGCTACCCAGAAGAACAGAATGTCGAAGCCGGTGATCAGGCAGGAGGTGGGGTAGAAGGTTTTAAGTTCCGCTGTCTGCTCCGGCCATCCCATGGTGGAGAAGGGCCACAGGGCCGAGGAAAACCAGGTGTCCAGGACGTCGGTCTCCTGGCGCAGTTCGTCGCTGCCGCATTTGTGACACTTGGTCGGATCTTCCATGGCGACGGTGATTTCACCACAATGGTCGCAGAACCAGGCCGGGATGCGATGTCCCCACCAGATCTGGCGCGAGATGCACCAGTCGCGAATGTTCTCCATCCAGTCGTAGTAGGTGTTTTCCCACTGTTTTGGCAGGATGCGGGTCTTGCCGCTCTTGACCGCATCCAGCGCCCGCTCGGCCAGCGGCGCCACCTTGACGTACCACTGCAGCGACAGGTACGGCTCAACCACGGTCTTGCAACGATAACAACCGCCGACCGACATGGCGTGATCCTCGATTTTTTCCAGTAAACCGGCTTGCTCCAGTTCCTCCACGATCCGTTTGCGCGCCTCGAAGCGATCCATCCCTTCGTACTGATGACCGGCGGCATTGATGATCCCCGATTCATCCAGCACGTTGATTTTATCAAGACCGTGGCGCAGGCCGACTTCGAAGTCGTTGAAATCGTGGGCCGGGGTGATCTTGACCACGCCGGTGCCGAATTCGCGTTCCACATATTCATCGGCTACCACCGGTATTTCACGGTTGACCAGCGGCAGCAGCACTTTCTTGCCGATCAGTCCCTGGTAACGTTCATCTTCGGGGTGCACCGCCACAGCGCTATCACCCAGCATGGTCTCGGGACGGGTGGTGGCGACCACCACGAATTTCCCCGGCTCCCCCACCACCGGATAGCGGATATGCCACAGGTGCCCCTTGTGATCTTCATGTTCCACTTCGATGTCCGACAGCGCCGTGTGGCAGCGGGGACACCAGTTGATCAGGCGGTTGTCGCGGTAGATCAAGCCATCGTTGAACAGCTTGACAAAGACGGTGCGCACCGCCTTGGAAAGCCCCTCGTCCATGGTGAAGCGTTCCCGCTCCCAGTCACAGGAAGCGCCAAGACGTTTCAGCTGTCCGATGATCTGGCCACCCGATTCCCCGCGCCATCTCCAGACCCGTTTGATGAATTCCTCGCGCCCCAGGTCGTGGCGGTCTTTCCCTTCGGCAGCCAGTTGGCGTTCCACCACGTTCTGGGTGGCTATGCCGGCATGGTCGGTTCCCGGCATCCAGAGCACGTTATAACCGAGCATTCTTTTCCAGCGACAGAGAATATCCTGCAAGGTGTTGTTGAGCGCATGCCCCATGTGCAGAGCGCCGGTAACGTTGGGTGGCGGGATGACAATCGAATACGACTGCTTGTCCGAGGTGGCTTCAGCACGGAAATATCCCCGGTCTACCCATTCCGCGTACCAGCGTTTTTCAACGTCATGTGGTTCATACCCTTTGGCAAGTTCTTTGGTCATGGTTGGTCACTACCTTCATTATGGTTGATGGAAAGGAGACACTATAAAAAAAACAGGGGGATAATGCAACCTCCCGCTTGATAAAACATATATTCTTATGTCTTGACCTTGATGGCGGGTGTGGTAGTATTTGCGGCGTTTGTAAAACCTGTGTCAATGAGGGGAGGCTTATATGTTCAAGAATATGGGGATTGGCGCCAAGATCGTCAGCTCGATCATGGTAGTCACATTTTTTTCAGTGCTGATGGCGGTGGTGTCGCTCGGGAAGGTTGCCTCGGTGGCGCACGTTACCGATGAGATCGGCATGAACATCACCCCCCGCATGTCCGACCTGTCCAAGTTACGCAACCGGGTCGACACCTATCGCCGCTCGGAGCTCCAGTTCTATCTTAAATCTACCGAGGCCGAGTTTAAAAAGTATGCTGATCGCATGATCAAGATGCAGGAAGAGATCAAGGATATTAAGGGAGAGTTCCTCAAGCGTAATCCGAGTGAAGAAGAGAAAAAACGGATGGAAGGTTTCGATCCCGCCTGGCAAGGGTACGTGGCCACTGCCCAAAAGGCCTACAGCTTGATCCAGGAAGGAAAGAGTGATGAGGCGACGGCTGTTACCCGTGGTGAAGGGAAGAAGCTGTACGATCAGGCCAATCAGGTTCTGATCGATCTGCAGGGGTTGAATCAGAAGGACGCTGACGCCGGTATGGCCATGGCTCATGCGTCCGCCTTGTCAGCCCGGGTGTGGGTGATCGCGTTCCTGGTGATCGGTCTGTTGATGGGAGTCGTCTTGGGCTTGCTGACCTCCCGGGCGATTGCCCGGCCGATCAGAAAACTGGGAAGGGACGCCGAACAGGTCGCCACCGGTGATCTGAATGTGACGGTTGATGTCAGCGCCCATGATGAAGTGGGGCAGCTGGCCCAATCGTTTGAAAGGATGGTCAACAGCCTGCGGGAAATGATCGGTACACTCTCCGATTCCTCCAAACAGATTTCGGATGCCTCGGCTGATATGCAGACCAATGCCGGGGCCATGGCTGACGGAGCGGAAGTCGTTGCCGGACAGGCGATCACGGTGGCCACCGCCAGCGAAGAAATGTCGGCTACCTCGGGTGATATCGCCCAGAACTGCATGATGGCGGCCGAGAGCGCTGCCCGTGCCAATAGCGCCGCCGAACATGGCGCCCAGGTGGTGGAAAAATCGATCGAGGTCATGCATCGCATCGCCGAGCGGGTGCAATCTTCGGCTGCCACGGTGGAAACCCTGGGCAAGCGTTCCGATGAAATCGGTGCGATCGTGGGAACCATTGAAGATATTGCCGATCAAACCAATCTGCTGGCGTTGAACGCCGCCATAGAAGCTGCCCGGGCCGGAGAACAGGGGCGCGGTTTTGCGGTGGTAGCCGACGAGGTGCGGGCGCTGGCCGAACGCACTACCAAGGCAACCAAGGAAATCGGCACCATGATCAAGGCGATCCAGCAGGAAACCAAAACTGCGGTGGCTGCCATGGAGGAAGGGGTTGCCGAGGTTGAGCAGGGGACCGAAGAGGCGGCGCGTTCGGAACAGGCGCTGCAAAACATCCAGGACGAGATCAACGCCCTCAATCTCCAGGTTCAGCAGATTGCCACCGCTGCCGAAGAGCAGACCGCCACCACCAATGACATAAGCAATAATATCCACCAGATCACCGATGTGGCCCAGAACAGTGTAGAAGGTTCACGCGCCACATCCCGGTCAGCGCAACAGCTGGCGCTGCTGGCGGATGAACTGCAAAAGGTGGTGGGACAGTTCAAGCTTTCCGATAGTGGCAAGCTGATCGAGTGGAGCCGCAGTTACAGTGTTGGCGTCACCCAGATGGATAACGAGCACAAGCGGCTGATCGATATCATCAACAATCTGTACGCTGCCATGCGGTCGGGGCGGAGTCACGAGGCGATCGGCTCGGTGCTGGATGAACTGATTGACTACACCAAAACCCATTTTGCCCACGAAGAGAGTCTGATGCAAAAGACCGGCTACGAAGGTTTTGATACCCAGAAGCGCAGCCATGTTGAACTGGTGAACCAGGCGCTGGAGATTCAGAAGAAATTCAGAAATGGCACTGCCCTGGGGCAGGAAGTGATGACCTTCCTCAAAAACTGGCTGATCAATCATATTCAGGGGCTGGATAAACAGTACGGCCCGGTGATGAACAAGAAGGGGATCAAATAAGCGGCCGGTTTTATCTGGTTGCTGAAACTACAAAAGAGCGCCCGGAAGCAATTCCGGGCGCTCTTTTTGGTGCTGTGGCGTTTATGGCAGACTCAGGCGGTCATCTTCAGGAAATTATCCAGCAGTTGCATGCCCCCTTCGGTCAGGATCGATTCCGGGTGAAACTGGATCCCCCACACCGGCAAGCTCTTGTGGCGCAACCCCATGATCTCTCCGTTTTCGACCCAGGCGGTTACCTCCAGGCACTCGGGGAGGGTGGGGCGGTCAACCACCAGCGAATGATAGCGGGTGGCCTGAAACGGATTGGGAAGCCCGGCGTACAATTCCTTGCCGTCGTGGATGATCGGTGAGGTCTTGCCGTGCATCAGCGATACGCTCCGTACCACCTGTCCGCCGAAGGCAGCGCCGATCGACTGATGCCCCAGGCAGACTCCCAGCATCGGGATCTTGCCGGCATATTCCCGGATGGCGGCGACTGAAATCCCCGCTTCCTCGGGAGAACAGGGGCCGGGTGAAATCACCAGGCGCTCCGGTTGCATCCGGCCAATCTCTTCCACGCTGATCTGGTCGTTGCGGACTACCTGTACCTCTTGTCCCAACTGTCCGAAATACTGCACGATGTTGTAGGTAAACGAGTCGTAATTGTCGATCATCAGTAACATATTGGTTCCAACCTGTTGAAATGTAATGGTAACGCTCTGGTGGTTGCTGTTGTGTCCCTGCGGATAAATCTTCAGAAATGTTACGACTCTCACGGAAGCTTAACAGCTCGGGCAAATATAGACGTTATCCCCAACAAACACAAGTCCCGGCAATCAATTGTCGCGCTTCAGTGCCGTAAAACCTCTCCGCATCTCGTATGGCCGTTGAATTCCATTGTCATTGATTGCAATCAAGGTAAAAAAAACGTAAAGTTCCAGGCTCGACTCGACTAGGTCTACAATGCATCCCCGTAAGGAACCCCATGTTTGAACAAGCATTCAAGAATATAGACGACGTACTTTGGAAAGAGGCCGGTTGTGGTAGTGAACTGGATTATGCAGAGCAGACTTCATGGTTGCTGTTCCTGAAATACCTTGACGGACTGGAACAGGACAAGTCAATGGAGGCACAGCTTGAGGGTAAGGCGTATACCTTCATTCTCGATAAACCGTATCGTTGGGAAAGTTGGGCAGCACCCAAGACAGCAGACGGTAAGCTTGACCACAACAAAGCGCTTACCGGCGATGATCTGCGGGACTTTGTGGATCGTAAGCTGTTTCCCTACCTGCACGGCTTCAAGCAGAAGGCGAGTGGCCCCAACACCATCGAATACAAGATCGGTGAGATCTTTGGCGAGATCAAGAACAAGATTCACAGCGGCTACAACCTGCGGGAGATCATCGACCATATCGACGAACTGCGCTTCCGCTCCCAGACCGAGAAGCACGAACTCTCCCACCTCTATGAAGCCAAAATCAGGAACATGGGTAACGCTGGCAGGAACGGCGGCGAGTATTACACCCCCCGTCCGTTGATCCGTGCCATTGTTCAGGTGGTGAAACCGGAGATCGGCAAACGTATCTATGACGGTGCGGTTGGTTCGGCTGGCTTCTTGTGCGAGGCGTTCGACTACCTCAAGGCACAACCCAACCTTACCACCGACGACATGAAGATTCTGATGGAGCGTACCTTCTACGGCAAGGAGAAGAAGTCACTGGCCTATGTCATCGCCATTATGAACATGATCCTTCACGGCATAGAGGCACCCAACATTATCCACACAAACACCCTTGCTGAGAACCTGGCCGACGTTCAGGAGAAAGACCGCTTCGACATTATTCTTGCTAATCCCCCGTTTGGCGGTAAGGAGCGTAAGGAGGTACAGCAGAACTTCCCCATCCGTACCGGCGAGACAGCTTTCCTCTTCCTGCAACACTTCATCAAGATGCTCCGTGCCGGTGGTCGTGCTGGCGTAGTTATCAAGAATACCTTTCTCTCCAACACCGACAATGCCTCTGTGAGTCTGCGGAAACTTCTACTTGAAAGCTGTAACCTGCATACCGTCCTTGATTGTCCTGGGGGGACGTTCATTGGCGCAGGAGTAAAGACAGTGGTGCTGTTCTTCGAGAAGGGCGCACCTACCCGTAAGGTGTGGTATTACTCGCTTGATCCTGGCCGCAACATGGGTAAGACAAACCCGCTGAACGATGCCGACATGGCGGAGTTCATAGAACTGCAAAAGACCTTTGCCGACTCCCCTAAGAGTTGGAGTGTGGATGTCAGCGGCATTGATACCGGCACCTATGATCTGTCAGTGAAGAACCCCAACGGCGGCGAGGTCATTACCCACCGTACCCCGCAGGAGATCATGGACGAGATAGCGGCACTGGATGCAGAGAGTGCAGAAGTACTTGCAAACATAAGGAAGTTGCTATGAAGGCGGGATGGCAAGTTCGTAAATTTGGCGATGTATGCGAATTGAAAAAAGGTAAAAAGCCAGTATTGCTTAACTCTCCTGCGAATGATTCTAAACCATACCTAGTAGCTAAATTTCTGCGTGGAAGTGCGCCTGTTGAGTACGCATCTATATCAGACAGAAACTCAATTTTGGTCGAACCGCACGAAATAATTATTATTTGCGACGGCTCAAATTCTGGTGAAACTTTTATTGGTTTTGATGGCATCTTATCGTCCACCATGGCGAAGATTGTTCATGGAGAAAATCTCGACAACAAATTTTTGATGAATTATCTGGAGTCTCTATTTGAAATTTTCAACGCAGGTAAGACTGGTGCTGCAATTCCGCACCTTGATCTAGCAGCCCTTAAAGAGCAAGTAATACCTATGCCACCTCTTTCTGAGCAACAACGGATTGTCACCATCCTAGATGAAGCCTTTGACGGCATCACTACTGCAAAGTCCAACGCCGAAAAGAACCTCCAGAACGCCCGTGCCCTCTTTGAAAGTCACCTGCAATCCGTCTTTACCCAGCGTGGTGAGGGGTGGATTGAGAAGCCTTTGTCTGAACTGTGCAACATAAAACACGGCTTTGCATTCAAAAGTGAATACTTCGCAACCGAAGGCGATTATGTTGTCCTGACCCCAGGTAACTTTTACGAATCTGGCGGGTATCGTGATCGAGGTGATAAACAGAAATATTACTCTGGTGCGATTCCAAGGGGGTTTGTTTTATCTGAAGGTGACTTACTCGTTGCAATGACTGAACAAGCAGCAGGACTTCTTGGAAGCCCTATAATCGTCCCCGAATCAGACAAGTTTCTGCATAATCAAAGGCTAGGCTTGGTTACTAAAAAGCTTGGTATTCCTTGGGTAAATGAGTTTTTCTTCCATGTCTTCAACACGCAGACAGTTCGGCAAGAAATTCACGATAGTGCATCCGGCGTAAAAGTACGTCATACATCGCCGACAAAGATTGGCGAGGTTGTAGTTTGTTTTCCGGCTTCTGTTTCCGAACAGCTTGACATTGTCTCCACCTTTAAAAACTTGCGAGCCGAAACCCAACGACTCGAATCCATCTACCGGCAGAAACTTGCCACACTCGATGAGCTGAAGAAATCCCTGCTAGATCAGGCATTCTGCGGGGCGCTATAAACTTTCATATCTCGAAATGAATGAGGTACTTTGCGCTGATGGATAAAGTAATTGGTATAGTATTGTTTCTTGCATTTATGGCATTCCTCTTCAAGTTTACATTAGTTGATAAGTGGTGGCTGTGGTTTGCGCTTATCATAGGGGTTGTTGTAAAAATAGGAGTGAATATAGGTACTATAGGGCTTATTGTCGCAATTATTGTTTGGAAAGTTGTTAAAGATTTATGCACTGTAAGCAAGAAGTGTTAGCTTGAAGACGGGCTTGAACAACAAAACCACTCTAGGACGCCACCCATGATCAAAGAAAAAAACTGCAAATCCGCAACAGCGCTGCCGAGTTCCTTGTTTTTACCAAACAGGCGGGTGAGAACAGCATCGAAGTGTGCGTTGAGGATGAAACTGTTTGGCTGACGCAAAAGCTGATGGCGGCGCTGTTTGAAGTTTCTGTTCCGACTATAAATGAATACCTGAACAACCTATATTCTCAAGAAGAAATCAGCAAGGTCTCAACTATTCGGAAATTCCGAACAGTTCAAAAAGAAGGCAACCGGGATGTGGCCAGAAATGTAGATTTCTACAATCTTGATGCCATCATTGCCGTGGGCTTTAGAGTAAACTCAACTCGCGCTACCCAGTTCCGGCAATGGTCAACCGGTGTGTTGCGAGACTTTGCTATTCGCGGTTATGACTTGGACAAGGAGCGCTTGAAAAATGGCTCTTTCTTTAACAAAGAATGTTTCGACAACCTGCTGGAAGTTGGTAAGGGATAAGCCATGAACGAAGCCGAAACCAGAGCCGAACATATTGACCCTGCCCTGAAAGCCGCTGGCTGGGGTGTGGTTGAAGGTAGCCGTGTCCGGCGGGAGTACCCTATTACGCTTGGCCGTATCGAAGGGCACGGTAAACGGGGCAAGGCTCTGACGGCTGACTATATTCTTGAATACCGCAACACCAAGCTGGCTGTGGTGGAAGCAAAGGCATGGGATAAACCGCTGACCGAGGGTGTCGGGCAAGCCAAGGACTATGCCGGTAAGCTGGAAATCCGTTTCACTTACTCCACCAACGGACAAGGCATCTATGGCATCGACATGGAAACCGGCGTTGAAGGTGAGCAGTCGCAGTACCCCACACCGGATGAACTCTGGAACCTGACCTTTGCCACCCAGAACGCCTGGCGTGACCGCTTTGCTGCTGTACCGTTTGAAGATCGGGGCGGTTACTTCCAAGGACGTTACTATCAGGACATAGCCATTGAACGAGTATTGGAGGCTATCGCCGACCATCGGCAACGCATACTGCTGACACTGGCAACCGGAACCGGCAAGACCTTCATCGCTTTCCAGATTGCCTGGAAGCTGTTTCATAGCCGCTGGAACCTCAGCCGTGAGGCATCCCGCCGACCACGTATTCTGTTTCTGGCTAACCGTAACATTCTGGCAGATCAGGCATACAACGCCTTTTCAGCCTTCCCCGAAGATGCGCTGGTACGAATTGCACCGGATGAAATCAAGAAGAAGGGGAAGGTGCCCAAGAACGGTAGCCTGTTCTTCACTATCTTTCAGACCTTCATGAGTGGTGTAGGAGACACCCCGTATTTTGGAGAGTACCCGCCTGATTTCTTCGACTGCATCATTATTGATGAGTGCCACCGTGGCGGTGCCAACGACGAAAGCAACTGGCGCAGTATCATGGATTACTTCGCTCCTGCCGTACAACTCGGTTTGACCGCTACCCCCAAGCGCATGGACAACGTGGATACTTACGCCTATTTCGGCGAGCCGGTCTATATCTACTCCCTGAAGGACGGTATCAATGACGGCTATCTCACGCCGTTCCGAGTAAAGCAGATTTCCACCACGCTGGATGATTACATCTACACCTCCGATGATCGAGTCATGGAGGGTGAAGTAGAATTTGGCAAGCGGTACGAAGAACCCGACTTCAACAAGATCATTGAGATCAAGGAGCGGGAGAAGAAGCGGGTTGAAATCTTCATGTCGCTGATCGACCAGCGGGAAAAGACCTTGGTGTTCTGCGCCACACAGGATCATGCACTTGTGGTACGTGACCTTATCAACCAGATCAAGACCAGCAAAGAGCCGAACTATTGCCAGCGGGTGACAGCCAACGATGGCAATCTTGGTGAACAGCACCTACGGGACTTCCAAGACAACGAGAAGAGTATCCCCACCATCCTAACTACCTCGCAGAAACTGTCCACCGGCGTTGATGCCCGTAATATCCGCAACATTGTGCTGATGCGTCCGGTTAACTCAATGATCGAGTTCAAGCAGATCATCGGGCGTGGTACACGGTTGTATGACGGCAAGGACTACTTCACCATTTACGACTTCGTGAAGGCGCACCATCATTTCAGTGATCCTGAATGGGATGGAGAACCGATTGAACCGGAAGCCTGTACCACGTGTGGCTGTTATCCGTGCGAATGTGTGAAACCTCCACCGGAACCGTGCAAAGTTTGTGGTGAACTGCCATGCATTTGTGAAAAACCTGAACCACCGCCTTGCCACAAATGCGGTCAGCGTCCCTGTGTCTGCAAGAAGAAGGCGACGGTCAAGCTGGCTGACGGTAAGGAACGGAACATTCAGCACATGACCGTAACCAGTTTCTGGCACCCAGATGGTACGCCGATGTCGGCGCAGCAGTTCATGGAGATGCTGTTCGGTAAACTGCCTGAGTTTTTCAAAAATGAGGAAGAACTGCGTAGCCTATGGAGCCGACCGGATACCCGCAAGAAATTGCTGGAAGGGCTTTCTGAAAAGGGGTTCGGGCAAGACCAACTGGCAGAGATGCAGAAGATCATAGACGCAGAGAAAAGCGACCTGTTCGACGTGCTGGCGCATGTTGCCTATGCCATGCCACCCTTGACCAGAGAAGAACGAGCTGGCAAAGCACGGACACTTGTCACTCAGCACTTCAACAACAAGCTGCAACTTTTTCTCGATTTTGTGCTGGCGCATTACGTGACCATCGGCGTGGAAGAACTGGATCAGACGAAACTGACACCACTCTTGAAGCTGAAGTATCACAACTCTATCGCCGACGCTGTAGCTGATCTGGGGAGGCCGGAGGAAATCGGGCAGGCTTTTGCCGGATTTCAGCAGTATTTGTACCCACCACAAAATTCTTTATGATGTCTTCCATATAACTCAAGGAGGGGAAGAATGACCGAACGTATCAAGACACTCACATATCGTAGGGCGAATTTTCTGGTGGATGATACAGGGCCTCTTGAAACCTATTTAGTGCAGGCTCACCAGAAATTTCAGCATATTGAGCATCGGACTATTACAGAAGAGGGGCATGCTGTTCTGGAGTGCCGAAATTTTAAAAACAAACCGGGTTCAGGTGTTTTTCTACATATTGCAGCATACACACCAGGGGAGCATGCTTCTGTTGTTCCAAGAGTCAAAGGGGTATCGTCAAGTAATCTACAAACCGCCGCTCCACCAGACGGATGTGAATTTATGGACGGAGACACAACAATATTTGTCTCTGGAAATCATGTTATTTTATGTTCCAGTTCGTTGCATGAGAAGCAGGCAGAACGATATATGACTCGAATTATATCTCAGGCCAACTTGTCTGATCATGCAGGTAACTTCTCTATATCCAAGATTGCAGACGTGAATAAAGTTAAACTACTGCAAACTCAAGGGGTTAAGTCGATTATCCTGAACTCAAGTCTTTTTAGTGCATCTATTGACCATATTGAGAGAACAACCGTCAGTAAGCAAATAGCCGGAGGTGTTGCTGAACAGTTACTCTCTATTTTTAAAAAAGATTATGATGATGACTATTTAGAAAATGCGGAGAATCTTAATGTTAGCCTTAAATTAAGTTATGATAGCAGAAAAAAAAGTGCATCGTTTGGCAAAGCGGAGTTAGGTACAATCGCAAATATAATGGTTAGCGAAAATGACGACGGCTTTATTATCGAAACGCTTACCGGAGAAACGGTTAAGTCGGATGATATTGCACTCCGAAAAAAAGTTTCTATGACGAAGTTTGGAAAAACTGTGTATTGTGACGATGCTTGGAATGAGCTTGAAGCCTATTACCTTGAATTAAAAACCGGTGGACTATTGGAGCAGTAAACTAGATGGGTATCGACTGGAAACGGACAATTTTCATCGCCATTGCTGCAATAGCTGGGGGTATTGCGGGTTTTTACGGCCAGCCTTATATCCACGGTAATGAACGGGCAATAAGCGTCATAGTGAACGTTTTTTCTATTCTTGCGGGTTTCCTCGTTGCAATCATGGCAATAATGGGAGACCCAACTAGCTTTGCATCACGTAGTTGGAGATTCGCTGAACAATCACGGCCAACTATATACAATAAACTTTCCAGACAGAAGTACCTCTTTATTTTATACCTTGTGGTTCTCCTTCTTATCTCGGTTCAAAGTCTTATCGAGAAGAAATATCCTGGCCCTGCGGGAGTGCTTGAACAGCTTTATTTCGGAGCAGCAGTATTTGCATTTATTTTGTCAATGGGTTTGCCTTCAGCACTGATGAAAATACAGATGGGAAGGCATGATGAGCTGATTGAACTTAGGAGAAAGGACGCAGGAATTCGTAAAAACTGAACCAGACTGTCAGATGTTTTTCCAATCCATCCTTTGACGTTATTGCCCCATATTACACCATTCCCCTTTCTACAAACGAGAATACACCATCATTTCCGACAACCACATGATCAAGCACACGGATTCCGAGCAGTTCACCTGCTTCCTTCAACCTGCGGGTAGTAATATCCTCGTTGCTTGGTGACGGGTCGCCGGTCGGGTGGTTGTGTTATCTGCTGCGCCACTGATAACGTA
>DAINBV010000051.1:0-42033 GCA_036732725.1 Geobacteraceae bacterium
GATGTCGCCACCAGGCGGAATCTGGGGAGTCAATACCACCAGCAGGTTATCAAGCTCATCGTTGATGTTTGCATCACCCAGGCCGGTTTCGTCAACATGGGAGAAACTCTTGAGCGACGCCACAATCCGGGCGATCCGGTCACAGCCGGAGAGCGACTGTTCCACAAGCTGCGCCACATCGGCCATGACAAAATCAAGTTTCAGCTTTTTACGCAGCGTCTCACACTCCTGTTGCAGCTGAAGCAGGGGAGTATTGGCGGCAATCAGCAGTTGCATGTGGTTCAGCATCTCTTTCAGACGTTCGAAATATCGTCCGAAGGTAGTGATGTTGCTGCGGATAAAACCGTTGGGATTGTTGATTTCGTGCGCCATGCCGGCCGCCAGGCTGCCGACTGCCGCCAGTTTTTCCTGTTGCAACATGCGGCTGTAGGTTTGTTGCAAGGTTAGCGTTCGCTCCTGAACCTGCTGTTCCAGAGAGATCGCCAGCTCACGATAACGGCATTCGGAGGCGGAGAGTTGTTTATTGCTTTCCACCAGCTGCTGATACGATTCCTGCACGATGGCGGTATGTATTTCCGTGGTCAGCATCCGCTTGAGATTGTTGTTGATCATCAGCTGCAAGGCATCCCGGACCAGGGTTGCCAAGGCAACCGCCACCTCCCCTTCCTGGTTGGTAGCGACCCGCAACTCCCCTTTCGGTTCTCCCTCCACCAGCAAGGGATAGGAGAAGGTCGCGGTTGTCAGCAGCGGATCGCTGATCCCCTCCTGACATATCAGCAGATTATCCTCATCCAGCACGGCTCCCGACTGCACACCGGCTTTGACAAGACTGCGCAAGAGCGGCTCGATTTCCATGCGCGAAATAATTTCGGTGAGCCGTTTTTCCTCCCCGACCACAAACTCCAGATGGGTCTGCATGGCTAGACTCCCTTCAAACCGGGCGATGGACGCATGACCGAAGCGATAAATGCTTCCCGATCGACATCGAAACGCCCGGTCAGCCCATAACGGGCATTAACTGCATCAAAGGTACGCCGCAAGATTTCCGCAAAGGTTTCCTGGACTCCCCACCCTTGCAATGCCGAAGCCATACAGACCGGCAATCCGGTTCCCTCCCAGAACGTGCGGATCTCGCTCTCCGGCGTTATCTCCCCCAGATCCCGTTTGTTAAATTGCAGCACCAGCGGTAACCGTTCCAACGAGATGCCGACCATGGCCAGGTTCTGCTCCAGGTTGGCAAAGCTCTCCCCATTGACGTTCATCTGGCTGGTCTGGGAATCGGCAACGAACACGACCCCGTCCGCCCGCTGCAAGACCGCTTTTCGGGTGGCGTCATGACGCACCTGTCCCGGTACCGTATAGACCTTGAGCTTGATTTTCATGCCGCTGGGGGAGACATAGAAAAAAGGGAGCAGGTCGAAATAGATCGTGCGATCTTCGGTGGTATCCAGCAGCATCAACTCACCACGCCCCTCCATGGCGAGCTGATCATGCAGTGCCAGAAGATTGGTGGTTTTTCCCGACATGGCCGGTCCGTAGTACACAATCTTCAGCACCATCCGCATATGTTGTTCATCAAATTCAATCATGACAAGACTCGTGTTTTTCCTGAATCAGCAGCATTCGCTAGCGTTCCACCAGCACAAAAATCCCGGTTTCAGGCGGATCAATCCGGTAATAACGCCGGATCGAATCGATCATGACCATATCGAGCGCCACTCCATGCTGCAAAAGCAACAGACCGGAACCGCTGTAGACACTGCGGGCCAGCATCATTCCCACCCGCAACTCTTCCGGCTTCAACTCCAGTTCGACCCCGCCGCTCGGATGGAGTTCATGGGTAGACTTGGAGAAGTAGTAATAGCGGGTAATTTTCTTGAATACTCTCTGCAATGCCGGATCGAGTTGCTGCCCCACATTCAGACTGGTCCTGGCGATCGCCTGTTCAGCCACATCATCCACACTCTGCATGGCAGCCTTATCGATCTGATTGGCATAGGCAATAATACGGGCACCGAGCGGGATCGCCTCGTTGGCCAATTGATCAGGGAAACCGCTGCCGTCCATGTTTTCATGGTGATGGCGGATCAACACCCCGGCCGGCCGCAACTCTTCGATCCGGTCAAGCAGCAACTGGGCCCGCACCGGATGCTGGCTGTATTCGCGAAACTCCTCGGGACTCATCACATCCGGCGCCATGCCGAGAATCCGTTCGGAAATTCCGATTTTTCCGATATCGTGCAGCAGGGCGGCGATTCTGATGGTTTCCAGTTCTTCACCGCCAATTCCCAGCTCCTTGGCGGCATTGACAGCCAGTTGGGACACGTTCTGGGAATGCTGATGGGTCCGTTTTCCGCGCATCTCCACCAGACGTGACAATGCTTCAATCATCCCCAGGTAACTGGCGTGGGAGCGTTCCAGTGACTTCTGGAGATCTTCGCTTTTGATCCGGATGGCGGTGGTCTGTTGCAATACCCGGTTTTTGAGATTGGAGTTCCATTCCTGCAATTCCTGGTTCTGGGCCGCCACCACGGCGTTCAGACGTTTGTTTTCCGCCAGCAGCGTATACTGGCGGATCGCATCCCGGATTGTCTGGAGCAGTTCCTCATCATTCCACGGCTTGGAAATATAGCGATAGGCGCCCCCCTTGTTGATCGCTTCAATGGTGGCGTTGATGTCGGAGTAACCGGTCAGGAGAATTCGCAGGGCATCGGGCGCATATTCCTGGGAACGCCCGAGAAACTCGGCGCCATTCATCCCCGGCATGCGCTGGTCGGATACGATCAAGGCGACCTGCTGGAGAGTCTTGAGTTTTTCCAGCGCCGCCTCACCCGAGTTGGCGGTTTCCACCTCAAATTCTTCATCCATCAACAGCCGCGTCAGCGAACGGAGAATATTTTCCTCATCATCAACCAGCAGCACCGTCATCGTCTGTTCAACTTCCGCCATGGGAACGCACCTCCTCTGCAATCGCCACAAAGAGCTTCATCAGCTCAGGATCAAAATGGGTGGCAGTCATTTCATTCATTATTTTCATCGTCTGTTCAAAACTGTACGCCTTGCGATAGGGACGATCGGAATAGAGGGCATCAAACACATCGGCAATCGCCACAATGCGGGCTTCCAGCGGTATGGCGTTCCCGTTCAACCCCGCGGGATACCCCTGGCCGCTGAACTGTTCATGGTGATACAAAATCACATTAATCACCGTTTCGGACATGCGGGCCTGGCGGGCGACTTCTGATCCCCAGCGCGGATGCTGCATCACCGTTTCCATATCATCGTCGTTCAGTTTGCCGGGGAAATTGAGCACCCCCTCCGGTACGCCGATCTTGCCGCAATCGTGCAGCCAGCTGCCATGCTTGATATCATTGACCGCTTCTTCCGGCAGACCGACCAGATGGGCCAGACGGGTCGCGTACTGCGCCACCCGGTCACAATGCCCCTTGGTGTAGGGATCTTTCAACTCCACGGTCTGGGCCAGGGAAAAATAGAGCGATTCATCCTTGCTGGTCAATGTTTGCAGCAGCTGATAGCGCATCAACGCTTCATCCACCACCGCCATCAGCTCCTGGTTATTCCATGGTTTGGTGACAAAGCGGTACGCCTCGCTCTTGTTGATGGCATCAATGGCAATGGTCAAATCGGCGTAGGCGGTCATCATGATCCGCACCGTTTCCGGACGCTTTTCCTTGACCTTTGACAGGAACTCAACCCCACGCATTTCCGGCATCAGATAATCGGAAACCACCACCCAAACTTCCTCACAAGCCAGCATTTCCAACCCTTCCTTACCGGAAGAGGCAAACAGGCAGCGAATATCATCACGTTCCAGATACATCCGCTCAATGGCATTGCGAATCGACTGCTCATCATCCACAAACAGAACCGTTTTCATGCTGCGACCTCCACAAAAACCAGAATGGTGGCGTCACTATCGTTGATCCGGGAGTTTTGTCCCAACACCCGCCATGATCTTCCGTTCAAGTCAATCGTGCCATCCAGCCGTTTTTCATCCCGAACCCTCTGCACCAGGGTGGAGAAGGCAAGGTTACAGGAACTGTTCACATCTCCCCCCAGGGTTATGTTACAAACACTGTTCAACAGTTCAATCGCCACCGTATTGCACACCACGATCATGTTATTTTCATCGACACCAACCACCCCCACCGGAAGCAGGGAAAAAAGACGCTGGGAAAAATCGAGCGCCGCCAATTGCACTTCCAGGCGTTCGGTACGTTCCCGCACCTTGTCTTCCAGCACCTGGTTGGCAGCCGCCAGTTTTTCAACCAATTCCCGGTTCTGCTTTTGCAGGAAATAGCGTTCCAGGCAGTTCTGGATCGTTACCCGCAATTCCTCATCATTCCACGGTTTGGGAATAAATTTGTAGATATGCCCCTGGTTGATCGCCTCCACGATGGCACCGGCATCGGCATACCCGGAAAGCACGATTCTCACCGTTTCCGGCCAACGCTCATACACCTTGGTTAAAAACTGAACGCCGTTCATGACCGGCATACGGTAATCGGAGACAATCACCTGAAATGGTCCGCTCTCATCCAGCGCCGCCAGCCCTTCCTCCCCGGAATTGGCTAGTACGATTTCGTAGTCATCATCCAGAAAAATACGCTCCAACGAGCGGAGCACATTGCGCTCATCATCGACACAGAGAATTTTGATCGGTTCACTATAGGTTGTCATCTGCCTGCTCCTGTCTGGTTGTTGATCTATGTATCGGCAACATCACCGTAAAGGTAGTCCCCTTACCAACTTCACTGGCAACCGAAATTTCACCACCGTGCTTATTGACGATGTCGCTTGAAATAGCCAAACCGAGCCCGGTTCCCTTGCCGCTCGGCTTGGTGGTGTAAAATGGATCAAACACCCGGCTGCGAACCTCTTCCGTCATCCCCTTCCCCGTATCCTCCACCGAAACATAGACCGCCCCGTCGTCACTCCAGGTTCGCACCGTAATCACCCCCTGTTGTTCCATGGCCTGGGCAGCATTGACCAACAGGTTCAAAAACACCTGGTTCAACTGTTGCGGGTAACAGACAATCTCGGGGATTTCGCCAAACTGTTTCTCCAGGGTTGCGATGTACTTGATCTCGTTCCAGGCGATATTGAGCGTGGTCTCCAACAGTTCATTCAGGCTGGCTGAACACTGCTCGACCTGATCAATCCGTGAAAAGCTCTTCAGGTCCTGCACGATCCGCCGCACCCGTGCGGCGCCGTCCAGGCTTTCATTGATCAACTCGCGCATGTCACTGATGATGTAATCAACCTTCAGTTTCTGGCGCAACATGTCGATCTCGACCGTATCGGGATGTTGAGGACAGGAAAAGAGTGACGATTGGAGCGCGGCAATGTACTGATCCAGCCGATCGGCATATTTACCCAGCGAGGTGAGATTACTGCCGATAAACCCCATGGGGTTGTTGATCTCATGGGCCACCCCGGCAGCCAACTGGCCGATGGAGGCGAGTTTTTCCTGCTGAATCACCTGTCCCTGTATATTTTTAAGGCTCTCTTCGTTCCGTTTCAGGGCACTGATATCGGTAACGGTAAACAGCAACCCGCCCGATTTCCCCTTGTCAACCAGATAGGGAGCAACCGTGATCTGCACATAACAGGTATCGCCACTACCATTTAACAACATGGCATCATAGCGCCTCGCTTCGTTGGTGGCCAGACACTCGACTTCCATCTGCCGATGAATCCCGCCGCTCAGTTGGGGGGGATTATTGCCACAAATACTCTGTTTGGTCAGCTCCAGCAGTCCGATGCCGAAGAAAAGTTCAAAGGCCCGGTTGCAGCCAACGTAGTGACCAACCCGATCCTTGTAAAACACCGGATTCGGAATGGCATTGATTAATTCCTGGGTAAAGCGGATCTGCTGATTCAGACGCTCTTCCATTTGCCGGTCCTGATTGTTGGGTGTGCTGTTCATGCCGCGCTCCTGCTGACCTGCTGTTCTTTCACCGGCAAGCGCACCGTAAAGGTGGTCCCTTGGCCGACTTCACTGATCACCGACAATTCACCGCCATGTTTGCGAATGATACCGGCGGAGATGGAAAGTCCGAGTCCGGTTCCTTTGCCAACCTCCTTGGTGGTATAAAAAGCATCGAATATTTTGGACAACCGTTCGGGAGGTATACCGCAACCGGTATCGGCAACCGAGAGACAGACATCATCCCCCTCCAGCCAGCTGGTGATGACAATATCGCCGGACTGGATTTCCAATTCCTGAATGGCGTGGGAAGCGTTGACCAGCAGATTGAGGATCACCTGATTGATCTGTTGCACGTTGCACTGAATTTTGGGGATTTCTCCGTACCGTTTGATGATATTGGCAAAATATTTCAGCTCGTTGTACACAATATTCAGCGTGCTGTCCACACAGGCATTCAGGTCAGCAGCAGCGGTTTTCAAGACATCCGGGCGGGCAAAGGTCTTCAGGTCAAGCACGATCTGCTTGACGTGTTCAACACCGTCATTACTCTCCTGCAGCAACAGCGAAATATCACGCATCACGTAGCCGAGCTTGAGGGAGGTATACTGCTCGGAAACGCTCTCCGGGAGGACGCCGCCATTGGTTTTCTTCAGCGCAGTTTCCAGCGTTTCAATGTAGGTTTCAAATTTATTCACGTAGCTGGTCAGGGTGACCATATTGCTGCCGATAAACGCCATCGGGTTATTGATTTCATGGGCCACCCCGGCTGCCAGCTGCCCGATGCTTGCCAGCTTATCCTGTTGTTGAAACTGCATCTGCATCTTGCGCAGTTGTTCTTCGGCTTTCTTCATGCGGGTGATATCGGTGGAGATACCGACCACCCCGTCGATGATCGATTTATGCAGATCACTGTAGAGCGGCGATTTGATTTCCAGAAAAATCCGTTTCCCCTCCCCTTCCGTAAGGACTTCAATTTCCTCCATGCTCTTTTCACCATTGTAAACCCGTTGATCCATCTCGCTCAAACGTAGGGCCGTCTCGGAAGGGAAAAAAGTGGAGTCTTCCGCACCGATCAGCTCGCTGCTAGAGCATTTGAACATTTCCAGCATCGATTTGTTGGCGTAGATGTAACGGGAGCGCCGGTCTTTCATATAGATGTTAGCAGACATGGTATCCAGGGCGGCGCGAAAACGCTCGGTCTGGGACAACAGTTCGTGCATCTCGTTTTCAACTCTTTTGCGGTCACTGATATCTATGGTGTAACCGGCCACCAGCCATTTTCCGGGATGCAGCTCAATCGGGAACTTATAGGTGATATAGGTCCCCTCCCCCAGCTGCTCTTCCACCCGGATCACCCGTTTCTGGGCCACCACCAGCAGATCATCGGCCGTAATCTTGTCGGCAAACTCAGCCGGGTAGAGTTGATGCATGGTTTTACCAACCATTTTCTCGGCGGTAATACCGATCATATCGTAGAAGTTCTCACTCGCCTTGAGCACCCGGCTCTCGTTCCCCTCCACCTCCTTGATATAGCAGTAGATCGGTGAATGGCGCATGAAGCGCGAGAGCAGCTCTTCACTGTCCTGCAACGCCTGCTGATAGCGCTGCAGACTATCCCGCTGCTGTTCGCTGATTACCAGCAGTTCCTCGTTATTATTGAAAGCAGCCACGGTTTCTCTCCAGTGGCGTTGGGTCGTCACAACCACAACCGAGGCGCAGGCAATAAAAAAAACAATGGCAGCCGCTGTCCAGGCGACCTGCGAATACCATTCGTTCAGGGCATCATCGATGGCCATCCCCACATTGATGTACAGCGGATAGCTCCCAACCCGACGGTAGGAATAGTGTCGTTCCACACCATCTATTGTGCTGATTGCCCGGTAGTCACCGCCGGCCGGGTTGCGCAGCAGCATGGCCTCGAATTTACGGCTGATGACCTGTGAACCAGAGGGATGCACCCCAGCTGATTTATGGGGAGAGTAATAACTGAGCAGCGAATGGTCCTCAAGACGCAAGGCAGCCAGGCCGTTGTTATCCAGCGGCAGCTGGGAAATCATGGTGGTAAAGGTATCCAGCGCCACCACTCCCAGGACGCAACCACGGAACGAGCCATCCAGACCGTTCAGACGACGGGCAACAACAATCGCCCGGCTGCCGCTGACTCTGCCAATCAGCGGATGTGAGATCTGCAAACCGGCGTCCCGGTTTTGCTTGAGACGGATAAAATAGTCACGATCGCTAATCGAAACCGGCTTGTCGGCTGCCTTGCCACTGCCGTACCTGACAATGCCGCTGGCATCACTGACCAGTAAACTCTCCAGCTCCGGCAGACGCCGGTGTTGCTGTTCCAGGTAGACTTCCAGACGGTGTGGATCAATGCCGCCGGTCTGCAGCTGGTGGTACAGTTCGTCAACCGTATTGAGCAGACTCAGATCGACTTTTCCCACCGTAACCGCCATAGCTTGCTGCAGCACCGCCGCATTTCTTTGCGCCACGGTACGCATATCGTCCAGCCGTTGTTGACGGGATTTGATCAGGGAAAATGAGGCCAGGAGCAGGATGATCAGCAACAACAAGCCGCAGCCGGTCAGCAACCGTAGCAGCGGAGAAGTGGGACAGCCGGCGCTTTCCAGGAGCGGGGTCTGTTTGGTTGTCGAGTTATGGTTGTTGTTCATCGCCCCCCCTCTCCTCTCGTATTTGCATTACTCCGGCAGGCGGATCGGCAAGCGTACCGTAAAGGTGGTCCCTGCGCCAACTTCGCTTGCCACGTTGATTTCACCACCATGTTTTTTGATGATGTCAAAGGAGATCGAAAGCCCGAGCCCGGTTCCCTTGCCAACCTCCTTGGTGGTAAAAAACGGCTCGAAGATTCTCTGTATATTCTCTTCCGCAATGCCGCAGCCGGTATCGGAGATAGAAACATAGGCATGTTCCGGATCACTCCAGGTGCGCACGGTGATGATCCCCTGGGTTTCCCCCAAAGCATGGGCGGCATTGACCAGCAGATTGAGAAATACCTGGTTCAGCTGTTGGGGATAACAGAGCACGTCGGGGACGTCGCCGAACTCCTTGTTCAACGTCGCCAGATACTTGATTTCGTTCCAGGCGATGTTGATCGTGGTTTCCAGCGCTTCATTCAGGTTAACCAGCGCCCGTTCGGCCTGATCGACCCGTGAAAAACTCTTCAAATCCTGGACAATCCGCCGCACCCGGGCTGCCCCGTCCTGGCTTTCCACAATCAGCTGGTGAGCATCATCAAGAATCCGGTCGATTTTCAGCCGCTTGCGTGCGGCTGCTATTTCGGGGGAAATGGTCGAAGCGCCGGCTTGACACTCTTCATCGATCAAGCGCAGATAGGCGCTGATCCGCTCCACGTATTTGTCCAGACTCCCCAGATTACTGTTGATGAATCCCATCGGATTGTTGATTTCATGGGCAACTCCGGCAGCCAACTGGCCGATGGAGGCAAGTTTTTCCTGCTGAAAAATCTGCATCTGGGCGTTTTTCAGCTCGCTGTACGCTTTTTCCAGCGCAGCCGTAGTAGCTCGCAGTTCGGTGATATCATTGAGCGATACCACCTGTCCCTCCACGACCGCTTCGAAATTGGTAATTTCCAGCACATTGATGGCGTACACCCGGCCAGACGGTTCGTGCTGCAGTTCCCCCTCCTTGCCGTTGAAACTGCTGAACCGGAAACCGGAATCGGCCAACAGATCACACCAGTCCGCCCCCAGCAGAGCGTTAATCGGCTTGCCGGTTATATCGGATAACAGCTTGTTGTAACGCCGGATCCGGTTATCGGCATCGGTCAAAATCACAAAGTCAGGCAGGTGGTCGAGGGTTTCTTCCCACTCCCGTTTACCCTGCGCCACCTGTTTGAACAGCAACTCAAGCTCGGCATGGTTCTTTTCCAGCTCAGCCCGGCTCTCGGCCAGCTCCCGCTCCGTTTCCTTGCGCGCGGTGATATCTTCCTTGATCGCCAGATAGCCGTTAATCTTTCCCTGTTTGTCGTAGAGCGGCGAAATGGAGGCTTGTTCCCAGTACAGCGTGCCGTTTTTTCGTTTGTTATGAAATTCACCCCGCCACTCCCGGCCGGTCGTAATCGTGTTCCACAACTCGGCATAGCCAAGTGCATCCCGGTCGCCTGACTTGAGAATGCGCGGATTCTGCCCCAGCGCTTCCTCAAAGCTGTAACCGGTAGTCCGGCAGAATTTGGGGTTGACGTAGTCGATATTCCCCTCCGCATCGGTCATGACGATGGTGGCCGGGCTCTGTTCCACTGCCCGGGTCAGGCGGGAGAGCGATTCCTCCATTAAACGTCGCTCGGTTATATCCTCCAGGGTCTCCACGGCAGCAACAATTTCGTGCTGCCGGTTGGTGATCGGCGCAGCTTCAAACATCAGGTAGAGCCGTTTACCCGCCATTTCATACCACCCTTCCGCACGCAGGGCACCCGAGGTGTAGGTTGAATTGGCATTCTTGTCATACAGCAGATTAACCTGGGCCTTGTTGGCATGATCGATGATCAGATCGGCCATCACCGGACGACGCTCCGGGTAAAACGGTTGCCAATGCTGCTTGGTGCCAACCATCTGGAAGGAACTCTTGCCGGTCATCTTGGCCAGCGCATTGTTCCAGAAGATAATCTTGTGGTTTTTGTCCAGAATAAACATGGGAGTAGCGGCATTCTGAATGATGTTGCTGAAAAAATCCTTTTCTTCCATCAGCGCCTGACGCGCCAGTGCCACCTCTCCCATGGCACTGTCGTAGGCTTCGGCCAGCCGTTGCAGTTCATCACCGGTGGCCAGCGAGAGCGGTTGCCACGGTTTTGACTCATCCCTGGTCGTGTCGATGTGGGCAATCAGTTGCTTAATCGGTCGAGTGAGGCGGCGGGTGATGTACCAGATGATCAGGCTGGCAACGGCAATGCCGATCACTACGATCCAGGCGGCGTGGATCACCAGGGCATCCAGCGGCCCAAATGCTTCCGCATAGGGGATATTGGCACTGACGATCCAATTGGTTCCTGTCACGTGCCTGAACGAACTCAAAATCCGTTCACCACGTGAATTCAGATTATCCAGGGCGCCGTCATACCCCCCCAACGCCTGATCAAGTCCCCGGTTTTTTCCTGCGGCTACCGTTTCCATGATCCGTCTGGAGTCCTGATGCATCAGAATCGTACGTCCTGCCATGATGTACACGTAGGCTTTGCTGCCGAGGCGTTCCGCAGAGATCGAGGTCAGAAACTGACCGCCATTGAGCGAATGATACCCGACCAGCAGGCAGATCACCTGATCCTTGTCATTGCGTACCGGCTGGGTAAAGGCAATCATCGGTGTATGGGGAGCAGGGATGATCCAGAAGGGTTGTGAAACCTGCGGCTGGCCGTTTTTCAACGTTTCAGTTACGTAATCCCGGCTACGGAGATCAGTGTTGAGTAACTCAGGATACCCCATGTCTTCGGCCATCACGCGACCATCGTTGCCGATGATGGCAAAACCGCCATCGAAGATGGTCTGAACCGGGTTGGCATCGTGCAGGATATTGGCGAGGTGTGACGGATTGGCAAGGGAATGGGGGGTAATATCGGCGGCAATGATCATCAGTTGCTGGTGAGCCAGCTGTATCCGCGTTTCCATCTGGCTGGCGATTTCGCCCACCATGGCATATTGCTGTTTGGTAATACTTTCACGCAAGGTGGTACGAAACGAGTTGAACATCACCCATGAAATAACGATCAGCACCAATGACAACGTCACAACAGTTGCCAGCGTCACTTTGGTTTTGATACTGCCACCAAACAGGGTGCGATCAGGGACTGTCATGGTTCACCTCCTGAAAAAGAGTCGTCTTACAGCATACCCGATAGATTACAACCTGCAACCAAGTCTCGCTGTTCCGCGTAGCCTGATGATATTTGAAGGGGAGAGATTTTTTACTGACAGCGTCAGTGGATCGGACGGCGCCGTGCACAAACCGGCGCCAGGGAGAGACGATATGAAATTGTGCCAGGATGGCGGGGTGGTACTGATTACACGGGAAAGCGGCATCAGAGCCGCCGTTTGTCAATCACCCGCAGCGCTTTTCCTTCATGGCGCGGTATGCTGTTCGGCTCAACCAGCTTGACCGTTGCCCCGACACCGAGCATGGCATGGATTTTCTTTTCCAGCGTTTCCAGAAACGCCCGCTGTTTGCGCATTTCATCGAAGAAAATATTCTCCGTTACCTCGATGTCGATCTCCAGTTCATCCAGGGCGCCTTTGCGATCCACAATCAGCTGGTAATGGGGCTGGCACCCTTCCATTGCCATCAGCACTTCTTCGATCTGGGACGGGAAAACATTAACACCTTTGATAATCAGCATATCGTCGGAGCGCCCCATGGTTTTCTTCATGCGCAGCAGCGTACGGCCACATTCGCAACGGCTGTGATCAAGGGAGGTGATGTCGCGGGTACGGTAGCGGATCATGGGGAACGCTTCCTTGGTCAGGCTGGTCAGCACCAGTTCACCGACACTGCCAGGAGGGAGCACCTGGCAGGTTTCCGGGTCGATGATTTCGGCAATAAAGCAGTCTTCAGCCAGATGCATGCCACACTTGTAGTGGCATTCTCCCGCCACCCCCGGGCCGATGATTTCCGAGAGACCGTAATTATCGGTGGCGCTGATGGCAAGCCGGGTTTCGATTTCCCGCCGCATCGCTTCCGACCACGGTTCGCCACCAAACAGACCAACTTTGAGTGACAACGATTTGGGATCTATTCCCATTTTATCCATCCGGTCGGCAATGGTAACGGCATAACTGGGGGTGCAGACCAGCACGGTCGATTTGTAATCCTGCATGATCATGATCTGCTTTTCGGTGTTGCCGCCACTCATGGGGATTACGGCAGCGCCAATGGTCTCCGAGCCATAATGGAGGCCAAAGGCGCCGGTGAACATGCCATAGCCAAAGGCAATCTGCACCACGTCATCGTGGGTGACGCCGGCCGCGATCATGAAACGCGCCACCAGATTCGACCAGGTTTTAAGATCGTTTTTGGTGTATCCGACCACCGTCGACTTACCGGTGGTGCCGGAAGAGGAGTGAATCCGCACAACTTCCCTGAGCGGCACGGCAAACATGCCATAGGGATAATTCTGACGCAGATCTTCCTTGGTGGTGAAAGGAAGTTTGGCTAAATCCGCCAGCGAGGTGATATCCTCCGGCACGATCCCCAGTTGATTGAATTTATTCCGGTAACAGGTAACGTTTTTATAGGCCCGGTTAAGCGTTGCCTGAAGCCGTTCCAACTGGAGCTGTTCCAGTTCTTCACGCGGCATGCATTCATGGTGGGGATCCCAGATGGTGTTTTGCATCACAACCTCGTACGGTAAATTCTCTTATTCGTAGATCAGGGCAGCATCAACAACCTGCTTGACCTGGGCAATTGCTTCTTCGATCAACAACAGCTGCATTTCACCGGTTTTACGGTTTTTAAGCTCAACTCTTCCTTCCGCCAACCCTTTGCTTCCCACCACGATCCGCAGGGGAATGCCGATCAGGTCGTTATCCTTGAACTTGATGCCGGGGCGTTCGTCACGATCATCGAACAGCACCTCGACCCCCAGTTTCTGGAGTTTCAGATAGATCTCCTCGGCGGCAGCCAGCACCCCCTTTTCCTTGGTCGGATTAAGCGCCACCACGGAGCAATGGAACGGTGCCAGCGGGATCGGGAAGACAATACCGTTTTCATCATGATTTTGCTCGATCGAAGCGGCCACGGTGCGTCCGATACCGATGCCGTAGCATCCCATGAACAGGATCTGTTCTTTGCCGTCAGCGTCAAGATAGGTGGCATTGAGCGCCTTGGAGTATTTGGTGCCCAGTTTGAAAACATGACCGACTTCGATACCACGCCACATCTCCATTACGCCGTTTTCACAGCGCGGGCAACGGTCACCGGCAACCACGGAACGGATATCGGCATAACGATCCGGGGTAAAATCGCGACCGGCATTGGCTCCGGTGTAATGCTGGTCACGCTGATTGGCGCCCAGTACCGAGTTACTCATCCCCTGCACAGCCTGATCGGCGATCATGGTTACCGGCTGTTTGAGCCCGATCGGTCCGAGGAAACCGACCGGTGATCCGGTCAAGGCCAGGATCTGCTCTTCGGTTGCCATTTCGATCTCATCCCAGCCGAGTGCGTTTTTCAGTTTGATTTCGTTCAGTTCATGATCACCACGCAAGAGCGCCATCACAAACTCCCCTTTATCGGAAGCATAGATCAGCGTCTTAACCGTCAGATCCGGCGTCACCCCCAGAAAGGCAGCCACTTCGGCAATGGTTTTCATCTCCGGTGTAGTAACCATGACCAGCGGTTGCAGCTCGGCGGCAGCTATCGATGTCACCGGACGGACTTCAGCTTTCTCCACGTTGGCGGCGTAACGGCAACAGTTGCAGGAAACAATCGCATCCTCACCGGAATCGGCCAGCACCATGAACTCATGGGATGATGAACCGCCAATGGAGCCGGTATCTGCCTCAACGGCACGGAAATTGAGACCGCAGCGTTCGAAGATCCGCATATAGGCGTTAAACATTTTTTCGTAGGAGAGATCGGCGGCAGCGCTGTCCACGTCAAAGGAGTAGGCATCCTTCATGATGAACTCGCGACCACGCATCAGTCCGAAACGGGGACGGATTTCATCACGAAATTTGGTCTGGATCTGGTAGAAATTGAGCGGCATCTGGCGATAGCTCTTGATTTCACGGCGAACCATGTCGGTGATCACCTCTTCGTGGGTGGGACCCATGCAGAATTCACCATCCTTGCGATCCTTGAAACGGAGCAGTTCCTTGCCATAAAACTGCCAGCGCCCCGATTCCTGCCACAACTCGGCCGGTTGCACACTCGGCATCAGCATTTCGATGGCATCGGCCCGGTTCATCTCCTCACGCACGATCGCTTCAAACTTGCGAATCGAACGCAAACCGAGCGGCAGATAGTTGTAGATTCCGGCGGCCAGCTTGCGGATCATGCCGGCACGCAGCATCAGTTGGTGGGAGATTACTTCGGCATCGGACGGAGTTTCTTTGACCGTCGGTATAAAATAACGGGAATACAGCATCTAATTCACCTCAAGGTTCATTGGCATAGTCAATCAAGTTATATTTTTCCAGCACCGATCGCATTTGCTCACGGCGGAACGGCTTGACGATGTAGTCATCGCCATCACAGTCGAGCAAGGCACGGCTCATATCCTGGTGGTCGTCGCTGCCAGAAATCACAAAGATCCTGGTGCGTAAACAGTCCACGATCGGCAACGATTCTTCACAGGCACGAATATTTTTAATCAGCTCATACCCATCAACATTGGGCATGACCAGATCGGTACAGACCAGATGGTATGGTTTACCGTCAAGAATGGCCTGTTCAAAAAGTTTGAAAGCCTCTTCCCCATCGGCTGCCGTAGCGCATTCGGCAAATTCCGAAAGAAAATCTTCCATGATTTTACGGCTGAGCGCCTCGTCTTCCACAATCAGAAATCGTTTTCTCATGGCAGTACCTTCCCTTGCTTATTACAGCTTCTCGATTTCTTCCAGTAACGCATCGGCCAGCTGATCTTCCGGAACTTTGCGCACGATCTCACCATGGCGGAACACCAGCCCTTCACCTTTGCCGCCGGCCACCCCCACATCCGCTTCACGCGCCTCTCCGGGACCATTGACCACGCACCCCATGACTGCCACGGTGATCTGTTTGGTAACCCCTTGCAGGCGTCGTTCTACCTCTTCGGCCACCTGGATCAGATTGATCTGGCAGCGTCCGCAGGTGGGACAGGAGACAAAATTGACCCCGCGCTGACGCAGCCCAAGGCTCTTCAGAATTTCATAGCCAACCCGGACTTCGTCCACCGGATCACCGGTCAACGAAACCCGCATGGTGTCGCCAATCCCGTCGGCCAGCAAAATCCCGAGGCCGACCGACGATTTGATCGTGCCGGAGAAAATCGTTCCTGCCTCGGTGATCCCGATGTGCAGCGGATAATCAACCTGCTGGGAAAGGAGACGATAGGCAGCCACGGTTTTCATCACATCCGAGGCTTTCAGTGAAATTTTGATTTCCTGATAGCCAAGCTCTTCCAGGAGCCGCACATGCCCGAGGGCCGATTCCACCATCGCTTCGGCGGTCGGATGCCCGTATTTCTGCAGCAGTTCCTTTTCCAGCGACCCGGCATTGACCCCGATCCGGATTGGCACATTCCGTTCGGAGGCAGCTTTTACTACCTCCTCCACCTTCCACTTGTCGCCGATATTGCCCGGATTGAGGCGCAGGCCGTCAATCCCCCCCTCCAGCACCTTCAGCGCCAGCTTGTAATCAAAGTGGATATCGGCAATCACCGGCAGCGAACTGGCTTCCTTGATCTTCCCCAGCGCCACCGCCGCATCCATATCGGGAACCGCACAGCGGATGATCTCACAGCCGACCCCGGCCAGGGCCGTAATCTGCCCGAGGGTGGCAGCCACATCCCGCGTATCGGTGTTGCACATTGATTGAACTGAACAGGGGGCGTCACCACCCACTGCCACAGTGCCTATACGTAGTTGTCTGGTCTGTTTTTTCATAGTGGGGCATAGTGCCAAAGAGAATAGATAAAGTCAAGAAAGACAAGTGTGTAGTTGATCTCCCCAACCATCGGCAGGAATGGGCTGCACATAGAGTTTTCCCTTGCAATTGTCGCTGCAATATGACAACTAACAACCGTTACAGCAGCCTGCTTTTATGTTTACAAACCGTCTCTCAAGACACGAGGATACTGACGTTGGAAGACTTCTTTTTTAAGCTCTCAATCATGCTGGTTCCCGGAATGCTGGCTATCACCTGCCACGAGGTATCCCACGGCATGATCGCCTGGCATTATGGTGACCCGACGGCGCGCATGCAGGGGCGGCTGACCCTCAATCCGTTGAAACATATCGACCTGGTCGGTACGCTGATGATCTTCTTTGTCGGCATCGGCTGGGCAAAACCGGTTCCGGTGGTGTATGAAAACCTGCGTAACCCCAAACGGGACATGATCTGGGTTGCCGCAGCCGGACCGATTACCAACATCCTGCTGGCCACCGTTTCCGCCCTGTTGTTACGGGGGATCGTCAGTTTTGTCAGTCCGGCGGCAGCAGGGACTCCGGCAGCCATGCTGATTGAACCGGTGGTGCTGATGCTCGCCTTCTCGGTCTACATCAACCTGCTGTTGGCAATCTTCAACATGATTCCGATCCCCCCTCTGGATGGCGGACGGGTACTGACCGGACTGCTCCCCTGGCGCCAGGCCCAGGCGCTGGCACGAATCGAACCATACGGCATGGTGCTGATCATCGCCCTGGTCTTTTTTACCAACCTGTTTTCGTACATAATTTCACCGTTTCTCAGTATGGCGGTACATCTTCTGGCAGGGCCGCAAAGCGGTCTGGTGCTGGGGGTTACCCGATTGATGATGCGGTAGATCGAAAAGGAGTTCTGACAGATTATGAAACAACGCGTTGTTAGCGGTATGAGACCAACCGGAAAACTGCACATCGGGCATTACCATGGCGTGCTGGAAAACTGGGTCAAGATCCAGGATAATTTTGAATGTTTTTTCTTTGTGGCGGACTGGCATTCCCTGACCACCGAATACGCCGATACATCCTCCATTCGTGCCAATGTGCGCGAAATGGTGCTGGACTGGATTGCCTTCGGACTGGATCCTGAAAAGAGCGTGATCTTCCGACAGAGTATGGTTCCACACCATTCCGAACTGAATCTGGTACTTTCCATGATTACACCGGTATCGTGGCTGGAGCGCTGCCCTACCTACAAGGAAATGCAGGAGAATCTTGACACCAAGGATCTTTCCACCTTCGGATTTCTCGGTTACCCGGTGCTGATGGCCGCCGACATCATCCTCTATAAGGCAACCCGCGTACCGGTCGGCCACGACCAGCTCCCCCACCTGGAGGTTACCCGCGAAATTGCCCGGCGCTTCAATCATCTCTACGGCAATCTGTTTCCCGAGCCGGAAGCGCTACTGACGGAAACTCCCAAATTACTCGGGCTTGATGGCCGCAAGATGAGCAAATCGTACAACAACTCGATCTATCTTTCCGATTCGGCGGAAGAGACCGACAAGAAAGTCAGATCAATGGTGACCGATGCCGCCCGCATCCGTCGCACCGACCCGGGCGACCCCGATCGATGCGTAGCCTTTAACCTGCACCGGATCTACGTGCCGCAGGAACAGCTGGATGAGATTATTCCGGCCTGTAAAGGGGCTACCATTGGTTGCGTTGAATGCAAGAAAATCCTGGCAGGGTGCATCAATCAGCGCCTGGCCCCCTTCCGTGCCAAACGGGAAACGTTGGCGGAACGCCCCGAGTTTGTGGATCAACTGCTGGAACAGGGGAGCGCCAGGGCATCACTGATTTCCGACAGCGTCATGTCTGAAGTTCGATCAGCGCTCAAGTTCTGAGCATGACCGGTCGTCGTATCGCGGCACAGGAGGAAAAGCCGCCCTTACTGGACGGTTTGCAGGAACATTACCGGATTCATCTGGACAGTTTTGAAGGACCGATGGATCTGCTGCTGCACCTGATTCGCAAGAATGAACTTGATATCCGCGATATTTCCATATCACTGATCACCTCCCAGTATCTGGACTATATCAAGGTGATGAAAGAGCTGAACCTTGAGATAGCCGGAGATTTCCTGGTAATGGCGGCAACCTTGCTCCAGATCAAGTCAAAACTGCTGCTGCCGCTGGACGAGGCCGATGAGGAGAATGAGGAAGAGGAAGACCCGCGGGCGGAACTGATCCGCCGCCTGATGGAATATCAACAGTACAAGGAAGCGGGACAGCTGATCGGTTCCCGTGCGCTGCTGGGGCGGGAAGTATTTGTCCGCACCGCCTGCGACCCGTTGCTGACAGCCGCAGCGTCAGACGACACACCGGTGGAAGTGGATCTGTTTGAACTGGTGGATTCCTTCCGGGCACTGCTCAAGCGGATTCCGGTGGAACAGTTTCATGATGTGGCGGCGGCTGAAACCTTCAGTATTGCCGATTGCATCAACGAAATCCTCTCCCTTTTGCATGACCGTGAGTCGCTTTCGTTTGAGGAAGTGTTAGCAGGGGATATGACCCGCGAACGGATCGTGGTGACCTTTCTGGCATTGCTGGAACTCTGCCGTCTCAAGCTGATCAAGATTTTCCAGAATGGAGCGCACAACTCCATCTGGTTTATACCGTCGGTGGCTGCCGAACCATCGGAACAACCGGAACTGCTGCTGGCATAATTACTAAAAGGTGTTGCATGTCGCTCTACCCCATACTTGAAAGCATCCTCTTTACGGCTGATTCCGCGCTGTCGCTGGACAAGCTGTGCGAATTGTTGCCGGAATTCGAACGTAGTGTCATCAAAGAGGAACTGGGGCAGCTGGCAAGTTACTTCGAAGAGCGGCGGGGCGCCATCCGGCTGGTGGAAGTTGCCGGAGGATGGCAGTTGCGGACAGCCCCTGATTTTCAGGAATATGTGCTGCGCCATATCAAAACCAGAACGGTAAAGTTTTCCCAGTCAGCTCTGGAAACTCTGGCGATCATCGCCTACCGGCAACCGATCACCAGGGTTGAAATTGAGCATCTGCGTGGCGTTGACTGCGGCGGCATAGTTAAATCTTTACTGGAAAAGAAACTTGTCAAGATCCTTGGAAAAAAGGATATTCCCGGACGCCCGCTGATCTACGGAACCTCGCGGGAATTTCTGGAACTGTTTGGGCTGAAGGACTTGAAAAGTCTGCCAACCCTGAAAGAAATTCAGGCACTTGATGACACACCCCACGTTGAATTGCAGGATGAACTGCCGTTAAGTGACCATCCGGTGCGTTCGGAAGAAACGCCCCCCCCTATTCTAACCAGACGAGGGACTCACCATGATTAGACAACCAGCGGTAGCAGGACAGTTCTACAGCGATTCCCCCTCCCGCCTGCGGGCTGATCTGGCAGGCATGATACCGGGTACGGCATCCAAACGAAGTGTCAAAGGTGTCATTGCTCCCCACGCCGGATATATCTATTCCGGCGCCGTGGCAGGCGAACTGTACGGTGCGATCGAAATTCCTGCCACCGTGCTGATCCTGGGACCAAACCACCGTGGGATTGGAGCCGGCTTGGCGCTCTATCCGCCGGGAAACTGGCTGACGCCACTCGGAACGGTAGCGATCAACTCCGATTTGACCGAGGCGCTCGCCACCGGCGTAGCAGGTATCAACCTTGACCATCAGGCCCACCTGGCAGAACATTCGCTGGAGGTGCAGGTTCCGTTCCTCCAGTATCTGCAGCCGGAGTTATCGATTGCGGCGATCTGTGTGGGGCACACCGATGACTTTGCCATTGTCCATCGGATCGGAACAGCCATCGCAACGGTAATTAAAGATTTTAACCAACCGGTACTGATCGTTGCCAGTTCGGACATGACCCATTATGAACCGGCTGACACCGTACGCCACAAGGATCAATCCGCCCTCGATCAGGTATTGAATTTCAATCCTGAAGGGTTGATGCAAACCTGTCACCGCAACAGGATCAGCATGTGCGGCGTGATTCCGGCTGCCATCATGATGGTTGCCGTAGCCGCCCTGGGGGGACACCAGGGTGAATTGCTCGCCTATGGCACCAGTGGCGATATTACCGGCGACAACCGCCAGGTAGTAGGGTACGCTTCGCTGGCACTCTGGTGATCAAGAGACTTATTCAGAAACAGGGATTTCCATGGCCGAAGAGATTGTAGCTGCCAACATGCTGACCTGCCGTTACCATGAAGGGTACGTACTGAGAGATATAACCTTTTCAGCTCGTCAGGGTGATTATATCGGTATTGTGGGGCCCAATGGCTCGGGGAAAAGTACCTTGATCCAGGCGCTACTCGGGCTGAAGCCGGTCTGTTCCGGTTCTGCAACGCTGTTTGGCAAGCCTTGCAGCAGCTTTGATCAATGGGGAAAAGTCGGCTATCTCCCCCAGAGTCTGCATCTTTTCAATCCATCATTTCCCGCCACCGTTGCCGAGGTGGTCAGCCTCGGTCTGCTCTCCACCAAGAAGTTCCCCCGCCGGCTGACCCAGCACGACCGTCAGATCGTCGATGTAATACTGGAAAGCCTGGGGATTTATGACATACGATCAAAACTGATCGGAGAACTTTCCGGTGGACAGCAACAGCGGGTTTTACTGGCGCGGGCACTGGTCAACGAGCCGGAACTGCTGATCCTTGACGAACCGACGGCAGCGCTTGACCCGGACACCCGGCACAAGTTTTATCATCTGATTTCAGAATTGAATCAACTGCAGGGGATCACTATCCTGCTGGTCACCCACGATACCGGTGTGATTGGCGAATATGCCTCCCGGATGCTCTACCTTGACACCAGGATGCTCTTTTACGGCACCTTTGATGACTTTTGCCATTCGCCGGAAATGTCGGCCCTGTTTGGTGAACACTCCCAACATTTAATGTGTCATCGGCACTAACAGCATGAATATTCTTGAAATACTATCCTACGGTTTTATTCAGCGGGCATTGATTGCCGGAACCCTGATTGCCATCCTCTGTTCGGTACTCGGCGTATTTCTGGTGCTGCGTCGTCTTTCCCTGATCGGCGACGGCTTGGCGCACATAACCTTTGGCAGCACCGCCATTGCCCTGGCCTTCAAATTTTATGCAGCCGCTTCCCTCTTAGTATCATTACCGATTGTACTCCTGTCATCTCTTGGTATACTCAAGTTGACTGAAAAAGCACGTTTGAACGGTGACACCGCCATCGGTATCGTTTCCTCCGTCGGGATTGCGGTCGGTATTACCCTGGCAAGCGTCAGTGGCGGCTACAATGTCGACCTGTTAAGCTACCTGTTCGGTAACATTCTCTCCATCAGCCAGGAAGAAGTCTGGATTGCCCTGGCGCTGTTCATCCTGGTGATTGTTCTTTTAGCCCTGTTTTTTAACGACCTGCTGGCAAGCACCTTTAACGAAGAGCTGGCCAAGATCTCCGGCATCAATACCAGGGTCATCAATGCCGTACTGGTAATGCTGACGGCGCTCTCGGTGGTGTTGGCCATGAAACTGGTCGGGATCATGCTGATATCGTCGTTGCTGATTCTGCCGGCCGCATCGGCGCAACAGTTGGCGCGCAGTTTCCGTTCCTGCATACTCCTTTCGGCGCTTCAGGGTGGTTTATCGGTTGTGATCGGCATCTGCCTCTCATTTGCCGCCAATCTGCCGACCAGCGCGACCATCGTGCTGATCAATTTACTCTGCTTTGCCGGCTCCTGCATGATTCGCCACGTACTACAAAACAACGACAACTGATCAAGGAGGTTTACCATGTATTCTTTGGACAACGTAGGGAGAAACACCATTGCTATGGTACTGGCCGGCGGTAAGGGGGAACGCTTGAGCCCGCTCACCAACCGCCGTGCCAAACCGAGTGTGGCCTTTGGCGGCAAATATAAAATCATCGACTTCGTCCTTTCCAATCTTTTCAACTCCGGCATCAAAAAAGTCTACATACTGACCCAGTACCGCGCCTATTCTCTTAACAAGCATATCCGTGAATCGTGGGGCAAGTGGACCGGCCTGGGGGAATTTTACGTGGCAATTTCCCCTGAAACCAGCAGTGAAAGTGAGGAATGGTTCAAGGGAACCGCCGATGCCATCCTGCAGTACCTCCGTTTCGTGGAGTCATCGGATGCCGACTATGTGGCCATTTTTGGCGGCGATCACATTTACAAGATGGATATCACCCAGATGATCAATTTTCATCGCATGAATCGCGCCGATATCACCATCGCGGCACTGGAAGTTCCCCAGAATGAAGCAAGCAGATTCGGTGTTTTCTCCGTTGATGATGACAACCGCGTCACCGCTTTTACTGAAAAACCGGAGGTTCCCGAAACCATTCCGGGACGGAAAACCTGTTTCGCCTCCATGGGAAATTACATATTTTCCACCAAAAAGCTGATCGAGGTTTTGCTGGAAGGTAAGAAAATGTACGAGGATCTTGATTTTGGCAAGCACGTCATTCCGATGATGCTGGCCAACAAGGATCGTATATTTGCCTATAATTTCAACGACAACCTGATTCCGGGAATGAAAGCTGAAGAGCGCGGATACTGGAAGGATGTGGGGACGATTGACTCCTACTACGAAGCCAACATGGACTTGATCAATGTTTCACCACAGTTGAACCTTTATAACTACAAATGGCCGATTCTTACCAACCAGGGGAATCTCCCACCTGCCAAGACGGTCTTTGATGATGAGAATCGCCGTGGACAAAACATCGATTCCTACGTCTGCGCCGGTTGCATCACCAGCGGCAGCACGGTGCGTCGTTCTATTATCGGGCCACTCTGCAAGATCAACAGCTACAGTGTGATTGAAGATTCGATCCTGTTTGAAAACGTCCAGATCGGGCGTCATGCCAAGATCAAGCGGGCGATTATCGACAAGGGGGTCGTGATTCCCGACGGCGCCGTGATTGGCTATGATCTGGCAGTCGACCGTGCCAACGGTTATACGGTGACCGACTCCGGGATCGTGGTTGTGCCGCGCAAGGATCGCTAGAGCAGCGAGCAGCATTAGATAACAAAACGCCTCACCGGATAACCGGCGAGGCGTTTTGTTATGGAAACCGTTACAAACTGTTTACGACTATTCGGCAACCGCCGCATTCAAATCCTGCAGCAATACATTGACGTCCAGACCATGCGCATTGGCTCCCTGAGCCAAGGTTTCATTCTGTGCCCCCATACATCCCACACAGCCGAGATGATGTTTTTGCAGCACTTTCACCGCATCAGGATGCATGCGCATCACTTCAAAAAAAGTCATATCCGCAGTTATTTTATCAGCCATGGTGGTATCTTCTCCTTCAATATTTTCTCGTAAACAGGGGACGTTAAATCGCCTCTGATACTCCCTATTCATATTTTATATCGATAATTTCGTACTCTTTGGTTCCCGATGGCACAACCACCTTGACCGAATCATCCAGCTTGTGACCAATCAACGCCTTACCGACCGGCGAGGTGCAGGAGATTTTAGCCAACTTGATATCAGCTTCGTCTTCACCAACAATCTTATAGGTAATCTCTTCTTCGGTAGCGGTGTCATAGAGCGTGACCGTACAGCCAAAGACAACCTTATCCGGCTGCATATTGGAGAGATCAACTACATAGGCCCGGGCAAGCTTGCCATTGATTTCCTGAATGCGCCCTTCGATAAAACCCTGGCGGTTTTTGGCAGCATCATATTCGGCATTTTCAGACAGATCACCATGGGCGCGTGCTTCGGCAATATCTTGAATGACCTTGGGGCGTTCAACGCGAATGAGACGTTTCAACTCTTCCTGCAACGCTTCATGGCTCTCTTTTGTCAACGGAATAGAATGGGACATCGTGCTTTTTTGCTCCTCAATGGTGTTCAAGTGGTGGATATGATCGGGATAGAACCGACGGCCCATGCGTTGCGAACGCATCGCTCTCCCAACTGAGCTACATCCCCAGAAACAGATCAAACATTCAGATAGTCCTGCAACGGCTTCACACCAAAGTCATTGTGTTGCAAAGCGCAGATTGCATCGGCAACCGCACGGGCACCAGCTACGGTTGTGTAGTACGCCAAACTATGCATGAGAGATTCGCGACGGATGGAGAATGAATCAGCGACTGCCTGCGGCCCGTGGGTGGTGTTGATCACCAGTTGGACTTCTCCGTTTTTGATGGCATCAACAACGTGAGGCCGTCCTTCCAGAACCTTGTTGATTCGACGAACCGGCAAACCACGCTCCTCCAGAAAGGTAGCAGTTCCCCCGGTTGCAATGATTCCGAAACCAGCTTTATACAATTTTTCCGCCGCGCTGACAACATGTTTCTTGTCCGCATCCCGCACGCTGATAAATACATTCCCTGCCAGCGGCAGCTTGACGTTGGCGCCCAACTGTGCCTTGGCAAAGGCTTCGGCAAAGGTGGTACCAATCCCCATCACCTCACCGGTTGATTTCATTTCCGGTCCCAGAATCGTATCAACTCCCGGAAACTTGACAAACGGGAAGACCGCTTCCTTGACCGAAATATGTTCCGGTATGATGTCACTGGTGATGCCGAGTTCTTTCAGGCTTTTCCCCGCCATGACCCTGGCCGCGATCTTGGCCAACGGCCGACCGGTCGCCTTGGAAACAAAGGGAGCAGTACGGGACGCACGGGGATTTACCTCCAGGATGTAGATATCTCCTCCCCTGACGGCATACTGTACGTTCATCAACCCTTTGACATTCAATTCCAGCGCCATCAGCACCGTCTGTCGCCGGATTTCGGCAACGATCTCAGGGGAGATGGAATAGGGGGGGAGGGAACAGGCGGAATCACCGGAATGAATCCCCGCTTCCTCGATATGCTCCATAATGCCACCGATAATCACATCGGTACCGTCACACAGGGCATCCACATCGATTTCAATCGCTTCATCAAGAAACTTGTCGATCAGAATCGGATGTTCTGGCGAAGCCTGCACGGCGGTGGTCATGTATCGATTCAGGTTCTCATCGTCATACACGATCTCCATTGCCCGGCCACCCAGCACGTAGGAAGGGCGTACCACCACCGGATAGCCGATTCTGCCGGCCACGATCACCGCTTCCTCGGCGGAACGCGCCGTACCGTTTTCCGGCTGCCGTAGCTCAAGTTTGTGTAACATCTCCTGAAAACGCTCACGATCTTCCGCCCGGTCAATGGCATCGGGTGAGGTTCCGATGATCGGCACACCGGCCTGTTCCAGGGCAACCGACAGCTTCAACGGTGTCTGGCCGCCAAACTGGACAATCACACCTACCGGTTTTTCCTTGGCGACAATTTCCAGTACATCTTCCAGAGTCAACGGCTCGAAATAGAGACGATCCGAGGTATCATAATCGGTGGAAACGGTCTCGGGATTACAATTGACCATGATGGTTTCATAACCGTCTTCCGCCAGGGCGAAGACACCATGCACACAGCAGTAGTCAAACTCGATCCCCTGCCCGATCCGGTTGGGACCGCCACCCAGGATCATGATTTTCTTGCGGTCGGTCGGTTCGGCTTCACACTCATCTTCGTAGGTCGAATAGAGATAGGGGGTATGGGCGACAAACTCAGCCGCGCAGGTATCGACCCGCTTGTAGACCGGATGAAGATTCATGGTGGCACGCAAGGCACGCACCTGGTCTTCCGTCACCCGCCAAAGCTTGGCGAGCATCTTGTCCGAGAATCCCATTTGTTTCGCTTCACGCAGACATGCGGCAGTAATCGAAGTGAGGGAACTCTGTTTCAGCTGTTCCTCTTTTTCAAGGATCTGGCGGATATTGTGCAGGAACCAGACATCAATGGCGGTATGGGTATGAATCTCATCCACGCTCATGCCACTGCGCAGGGCGTCCCCCAGATACCAGAGACGATCGGCATTGGGTACCCGCAATTTTTCCACCAGCAACTGCTGCTCCTTGGCAGTCAGGGCACGGCGGGTTTCGGCTCCCAGGTCGAACAGTTTGGAATCAAACCCGCAAACGCCGATTTCCAGGGAACGGAGCGCCTTCTGGAACGATTCCTTGAAGGTGCGGCCGATCGCCATGACCTCGCCAACCGATTTCATCTGGGTAGTCAGGGTTGCATCGGCAGCCGGGAATTTCTCGAAGGTAAAACGGGGGATTTTGGTAACCACGTAATCGATACTCGGCTCGAAACAGGCCGGAGTTTCGCGGGTGATGTCATTGGTGATTTCATCCAGGGTATAACCGACCGCCAGTTTGGCAGCGATCTTGGCAATCGGGAAACCGGTCGCCTTGGAGGCCAGGGCCGAGGAACGGGAGACCCGCGGGTTCATCTCGATCACCACCAGACGCCCGTTTTTCGGGTTAATGCCGAACTGGATATTGGACCCGCCGGTATCAACACCGATTTCTCGGATGATCTTCAACGAGGCGTCACGCAGGATCTGGTATTCCTTGTCGGTCAGGGTCTGGGCAGGCGCCACGGTAATCGAGTCACCGGTATGGACCCCCATCGGGTCAAAGTTTTCGATGGAGCAAATGATCACCACGTTATCGGCGGTATCACGCATGACTTCCAGTTCATACTCTTTCCAGCCGATTACCGACTCTTCCACCAGAATTTCATCGGTCGGCGAAGCATCGATGCCACCGATCGCCATTTTTTCATATTCTTCCAGGTTATAGGCAATACCACCGCCACTTCCCCCCAGGGTGAAGGAAGGCCTGATAATGGCCGGGAAGCCGATCTCTTTCACCACTTCCATTGCTTCCGTATAATTATGGGCCAAACCGGATTTGGGGATAGCCAGGCCGATCTTTTCCATGGCGGCCTTGAACAGGGTCCGGTCTTCCGCCTTCTTGATCGCCGGCAGCTTGGCGCCGATCAACTCGACCCCGAATTTATCCAGAATCCCCATCTCGGCCACCGCCACGGCGGTGTTGAGGGCTGTCTGCCCACCCAGGGTTGGCAGAATCGCATCGGGACGTTCTTTTTCGATGATCTTGGCCAGGATTTCCGGCGTGACCGGTTCGATATAGGTCCGGTCGGCAAAATCGGGGTCGGTCATGATGGTTGCCGGGTTGCTGTTGAGCAGCACCACTTCGAACCCTTCTTCTTTCAGCGCTTTGCACGCCTGGGTTCCGGAATAGTCAAATTCGCACGCCTGACCAATTACGATCGGCCCGGCTCCGATGATGAGTATTTTGTGAAGATCTGTTCTTTTAGGCATTTACACAGCACTCCTTCGTGTGATTATCGAAATATGAAAAATACGGCGCCGGCCAGACAGCAGCCAGCCCAAAGGTAATTCCAACTTAGTGAGCTTCCCATGTACAACACGGCAAACGGTACAAAAACAGTGAGGGTAATAACTTCCTGCATGATCTTCAGTTGCGCCAGATTGAATCTGCCATAGCCGATACGATTGGCCGGAACCTGGATCAGGTACTCAAAAAAAGCAATTCCCCAGGAGATGGCAACCGCTATCAGCCAATGACGGGTACGCAGATTCTTCAAATGGGCGTACCAGGCAAAGGTCATGAAGATATTGGAGATAACCAGCAATACAATCGTGCGCATGACGACAGGTTACAGCGCCGGATTGTCGGCCTGTTCCAGATAACGTCCCAGTGATTGCACATGCTGCTCGTCGTTGGTCATCATCGCCTTGAACAGGTCGTTGATCCGTTGATCAACATAAATGGCCGCCGTATCCATATGAAACTTGGCCAGTTTTTCCTCCAGATCAATGGCGAACCTGAGTGACGCCCGCCAACCGGGCGGATTTTGACTTATTTTTTCCGTCAAACGGGAGATGGTATCGCTGACCTGCTTAACTTCTGCTCCGTCAACCAGCATCAGAAGTTCGGTAGAACGTGCCAGACGTGCGGCAAATTGGAATTGCTGCATGTGGTTTTCTTCCTCGCTAGCTGTCTTGCTCCACAGAGCGGACAACTCGGGAATTTCTTTGGATTGCTCGGCAAACAGATAGTACAGCTGCGCCACCTTGCTCTCCAATGCTGCGCACGAATTGAACAATTCCTGAATATCCATCGCCATAGCCGGTTTTCTCTCTCAGTGGTTATTCCTGCACCCAACCATTTTCCAGACAATACTGTTCCAGCAGCTCTACCGCCTGCTCATATTCATCATCGCTGATCTTACGATCCATCCCGGCCAGGCCATGGGCCCGATGGGCCGGAAAATACTGGTTCATCATGGCGATGTGAGTTGCAGCTCCCAGATGTTCGGCAATCCATTGCAAGGTTGCGCCTGACCCAGCCCGCCCTTCGGGGAGCACCAGGTGACGAATAATCATCCCCCCCGTGGCAATGCCGTTGTCATCCAGCACCAGATCCCCCACCTGACGCTTCATCTCCATTACAGCTGCCCGGTCAAAACGGCAATATGCGGGGGCAGAGGAGAGTTCCAGCGCCTGGCGATCATCACTGTATTTCATGTCAGGGAGATAGATACTCACCACCCCTTCCAGCAGCTGCAACGCGTCGACCTTTTCATAGCCGCTGGAATTCCAGAGCAGTGGCAGCTGAAACCCGGCCGGAATCACCAGCCAGAGCGCCGCCAGAATCTGGGGGAGAAAATGGGTCGGCGTAACAAAATTGATGTTATGCACCCCCTGTTTCTGCAACTTGAGCATCCTGGCAGCCAGTTCCCGTGTCGTGATTTCCTTGCCGTTCCCCAGCTGACTGATCGGAAAGTTCTGGCAAAAAACGCATTTCAGAGAACAGCCGGAGAGGAAGATCGTGCCGGAACCATTGCTACCCGAGATAGGGGGTTCTTCACCGCGATGGATCGCGGCAGAGGCTACCCTGGGACGCAACCCGGCGCCGCAGACTCCCCGTTCCCCCTTGATGCGGTTGACACCACAGTCGTGGGGACAGAGATCACAGGCTGCCAGCCGCCGGTACGCCTCACGAACACGTTGCAGCAATTCGCCCGATGCATGGAGAGCCGTGTACCTCATCGGATCAGAGCGAGCGCTGCTGCTCCATCAGATCCACAAAACGCTGAAACAGATACTGGGAATCATGGGGACCAGGAGATGCTTCCGGATGATGTTGGACCGAGAACACCGGCAACTGCTTGTGGCAGATCCCTTCCACGGTCTGGTCATTCAGGTTTACATGTCCCAGACAGGCTGCATCTCCCAGAGAAGCAAGGTCGACCGCAAAGCCATGGTTCTGTGAGGTGATCTCAACCTTGCGGTTCTGCATGTCCATTACCGGCAGGTTGGAGCCATGGTTGCCAAAGGGGAGTTTGACCGTCTTGCCACCCAGCGCCAGGCCGAGCAACTGGTGCCCGAGGCAGATGCCGAAAATCGGCTTCTTTCCCACCAGCTTGGCGATTTCCTGCTGTACTGACTGCAACGGTTCCGGGTCACCAGGGCCATTGGAAAGAAAAATTCCGTCAGGGTTCAACGCCAGAGCTTCTTCGGCTGAAAAGCTGGCCGGTACCACCGTCACATCGCACCCGGCATCAACCAGGCAGCGCAGGATATTGTACTTGATACCGAAATCATAGGCCACCACCTTGTATTTCAGGCTGGCCGGATCGACCTGGGGATACCCGCTTTCCAGATCCCACACCCCTTCGGTCCAATGGTACGGTTTGTCACAGGAAACGCCGCTGGCAAGATCGAGCCCGGTCATGCTGGGGATCGCCTTGGCCTTGGCCACCAGGGAAGCGTGGTCCGGATCCGTGGTGGAAATGATGCCGTTCTGGGCCCCCTTGTCGCGCAGATGACGGGTCAAGGCCCGGGTATCGATCCCCTGAATGCCGACCACACCGTTTTCCTTCAGGTAGGCGTCCAGGCTCATGCTGCTGCGCCAGTTGGAGTAACAGTCCAGGTATTCCTTGACGATAAAACCGGAGAGGAACAGACCGCGACTCTCGATATCTTCCGGATTAATGCCGGTATTGCCGATCTGCGGGTAGGTCATGGTCACCATCTGCCCCCGGTAGGAGGGGTCGGTCAAAACTTCCTGGTAGCCGGACATGGCGGTGTTGAATACTACCTCGCCCCGTGATTCACCGGTGGCGCCAAACGATTTTCCTTCAAAGATGCGCCCATCGGCGAGCGCAAGGATTGCTTTCATGTAGGTTGCTCCAATTTCGTAGATAGTTGGTTATGCAGAATAGACGACCGTGCCGGCCAGAATGGTACAGGCCGCAGCACCCTGCATGGTTTGTCCGAGCCAGGGGGAGTTTTTGGACTTGCTGGCCAGCTTGTCAGCCACCACCGTCCATTGGGCAGCCGGATCAATCACGGTGATGTCGGCAATGGCGCCGGCGGCGAGGGTACCACGATTCAAACCAAGGATTGTTGAGGGGTTACATGACATCTTCTCGATCAATTGTTCAACGGTCAGCACCCCTTGATCCACCAGTTGCAATGACAACGGCAAGGAGGTTTCCAGACCGATAATACCGTTCATGGCCGCATTGAACTCCACCTCTTTCTCATCCGCGTGGTGGGGGGCGTGGTCGGTGGCGATGCAGTCAATCGTGCCATCCCGCAGACCTTCCTTGATGGCAGCCACATCGTCCGCTTCGCGCAGCGGCGGGTTCATCTTGGCGTTGGTATTGTAACCGCGCACGGCGTCATCGGTCAGGGTGAAGTAATGGGGCGCCGTCTCGCAGGTAACCTTGACGCCGCGCGCCTTTGCTTCACGGATGATGCGCACCGACCCCTTGGTGGAAACATGGGCGATGTGGATCGCTGAACCGGTATATTCGGCCAGCATGATTTCCCGGGCCGTGGCAATATCCTCGGCCACGCGGGGAATCCCCTTCAGCCCCAACTCGGTGGAGGTGAAACCTTCGTTCATGGTCCCCTCTCCTACCAGCGACAGCTCTTCGGCATGGGAAATCACCATGATGCCGATGCCGCCGGCATATTCCAGCACCCTCCGCATCAACTCCGAATTTTCAACCGGCTTCCCGTCATCCGAGACCGCCACACATCCCGATTCCTTCAACTCACCCATTTCGGACATGCGCTCGCCAGCCATGCCATAGGTAATGGCGCCAACCGGGAAGACATTGCAGCTCCCCTCGTTTTTGGCCTTGTTGATGATGTAACTGGCAACCGCCTTGTTATCGATGCACGGCTTGGTGTTCGGCATGCAGCAGATGGAGGTGAAACCGCCAGCCACCGCCGCCCGGGTGCCGGAGATGATATCTTCCTTGTACTCCAGGCCGGGATCGCGCAGATGAACGTGCATGTCAATCAAACCCGGCACAACGTACTTAGCGCTGGCATCGACGGTTGTGGCTCCAGCCGGAGCGGTCAGACCACTGCCGATCTCCTTGATGATTCCACCGGACACCAGAACATCGCACACCTGATCAAGCTTCTGGCTCGGATCGATCACCCGGCCATTTTTTATCAGCAAATCCATATAAGTCACCTCGTAGATGAAGTTTGAATTGAAAAAAACATTTGCCACAGAGTACACAGAGAAAGAACAGAGTAAAATAAAACCGTTAAACACTTTATGAACTTAACCTGTTTGGTGATAGTACTCTCGGTGAACACCCGTAGCATAACCTGCTGTGTTTAAAGCCTTATTCCAGTTCACCGCCGCAGACGTGGTACAACATCGACATCCTGACCGCCACACCGTTTTCCACCTGTTTCAGGATCCACGACTGGTCGCCATCCACCACGGCCGATGACATTTCTACGCCGCGATTGATCGGACCGGGATGCATGATCATGGCATCCGGTTTGGCCAGCTTGACATTCTCCGGATTCAGACCGAAGTAGCGGGAATATTCGCGGGCATTCGGCATCAGGGTTTTCCCCTGCCGTTCCTGCTGAATGCGGAGCATCATGACCACATCGGCATCCTGAATCGCTTCCTTCATGCTGCGGCAGACCGTCACATTCCCCAACCGCTCCACACCCGGCGGCATCATGGTGGGAGGTCCGGCCAGATAGACCGCCGATCCCATCTTGGTCAGCCCCTGGATATTGGAGCGGGCCACCCGGCTGTGGGTGATATCTCCCACGATGGCGACCTTGAGGCCATCCAGCCGCCCAAATTTGTCCTTCATGGTCAGCATGTCCAACAGCCCCTGGGAAGGGTGTTCATGGGCGCCGTCACCGGCATTGATGATCGAACAGTGGGGAAGGTACTTGGAAAGAAAATAATGGGAACCGGAGACAGCATGGCGCATGACAATGATATCCGGCTTCATGGCCAGCAGATTCAAGGCCGTATCGGAGAGTGTCTCCCCCTTGGTGGCGGAACTGGACGAAGGGGTAATATTGACCGTGTCAGCCGACAGGCGTTTCCCCGCAATTTCAAACGATGTGCGGGTGCGGGTCGATGCCTCGTAGAACAGATTGATAATGGTTTTACCGCGCAAGGTCGGTACCTTCTTGATGTCACGACTGTTGATCTCGCGCATGCTCTCGGCTGTCGAAAGGAGCAGCTCAAGCTCCTCTTTGGTCAGGTCACGCAACGCAATAATATCTTTATGCCTAAACTCCGCCATCTCGCCCTCCCCGGTCTATTTTTCCAGTACAACCTCAAGCGGTTGATTATTCGTATCAAACAGCACGGCCACATTTTCCTTGAGACTGGTCGGCACATTACGTCCGACAAAATCAGCCCGGATCGGCAGTTCACGGTGTCCGCGATCGATCAGCACCGCCAGCTGGATGCAGGCCGGACGGCCATAATCCATCATGGCATCCATGGCAGCCCTGATGGTGCGGCCGGTATAGAGCACATCATCCACCAGCACCACCTTCTTTCCTTCCAGGGAAAGCGGTATCTCGGTTTTCCCGACCGCCTGGTGCGGGAGCTGACCACTCATGTCATCACGATAGAGGGTGATATCGACCGCTCCGATCGGAACATCCACCCCTTCGATCACCTTGATGATCGCGCCAATTTCCTCTGCCAGAAAGGCGCCACCGGAGCGGATACCGATCAGCACCACTTCCGCGACCCCTTTGTTGCGTTCGAGAATTTCATGGGCAATGCGGGTCAGAGCCCGTTTCACTCCGGAACCATCCAATATCACGGTTGTTTCAGCAGACATGGCGCACCTCGCAGACAAAAAAAAGCCTCACCGTGGCCGCACGGCAAGACTCTTCGGTATGAAATAGTTGGGTATTCATTGGCTGCACCTTTGCCGGTCTCTCGTACCAGATTAAAAGGTAAATTATTTGTGCCGCAGACAGTATCATCCATGGCTGTTCAGGTCAAGCCCGATTATTAACGTGTCAGGAAAAACGCTTGCGGGCAACCTCAAACAACGCAATACCACCGGCCACCGCCGCATTCAACGAGCCGACCCCGCCGTACTGGGGGATCGACATCAACACATCGCACTGTTTACGCACCAGAGGACGGATGCCATCTCCTTCGCTGCCGATCACCAGGGCAACACTGCCGCTGGCATTGATCGAATAGATCGAGGAACCGGCTTCACCGGCCAGGCCATGAATCCAGTAGCCGACGCTTTTCAACTGTTCCAGGGTCTGGACAATATTGGTAACCCGGGCGATCCGAATGGTTTCCACCGCACCGGCCGAGACCTTTTCAACCGTCGGGGTAATGCCGCAGGCACGGTCCTTGGGGAGTACCACCCCGGTTGCACCGGCACAGGCCGCCGAACGGATTAGCGCCCCCAGATTATGGGGATCCTGAATCCCATCCAGTACCAGCAGAAATCCGTCCCCTTCCATGGCGAGCAGATCATCGATTTCACAGTACGGGAACGGGGCGACCAGCAACGCCACTCCCTGGTGATGGGACGAGCCGCACAAACGGGTCAGCGCTTCCTTTTCACGCCGGTGGACCGGAATTCCCCGCTCATGTGCTTTTTTCAGGATCGATTCCAGGCGGTGATCGGTGGCCGACACCTGCACCAACAGTTCAAAAACTTCCCGATCACCAGCCAGCGCTTCCTTGACCGGATTAACGCCACATACCAGATTATCACTATTCATCAGAGACCTTTCACGATTTCATCTACAATCAGACCGGCCGCCTTCACCGGATCATCCGCCTTGGCAATCGGACGCCCGATCACCAGATAGTCGGCCCCGGCAGCCACGGCATCGGCCGGCGACATGACCCGTTTCTGGTCATCCTGGGAGGCGAAGGAGGGGCGAACTCCCGGGGTGACGATCAGGAAGTCGTTACCGCAGGCCTGACGGATCAGACCGATTTCCAGCGGCGATGCCACCACCCCGTCCATACCGGAATCCTGGGCCAATTTTGCCAGACGCACCACCATCTCTTCCACCGGATGTTCGATCCCCACTTCACGCAAGGTTGCCGCCGTGGAGGAAGTCAGAATCGTCACTGCCAGCAGCTTGGGGCGCTGCTCGCCACACTCTTTGTGAACTGCCTGAACAGCGGTTTCCATCATCTCGCGACCACCCAGGGCGTGCAGGTTGGCCAGTTGTACCCCCAGACGCGATGCTTCCACCATCGCCTTGGCAACAGTATTGGGGATGTCATGATACTTGAGATCGAGAAACACTGATCCGCCGCGCTTCTGCACCGCCGTGACCGCCTCTCTCCCGCAGGCGGTAAACAGTTCCTTGCCGATCTTGAACATCCCGACCTGATCGGACAACAGCGCGGCATAACGATCGATATCCTGGATGCCATGCACATCAAGGGCAAATATGATTTTTTTACGGGCTTCTTCAGCTGTCATTTAACGCTCCCAGACCTCTTTTTTATCCTTCCCCAGATAGGCACGCTTAACCTCGGCATTTTCCATCAACTCGGCCGCCGCCCCTTCCAGCACGACCTTGCCGGTTTCCAGCACATAGCCGCGATCAGCCAGCGCCAGGGCCGCCTTGGCATTCTGTTCCACCAGCAGCACCGTGGTGCCGCTTGCGGAGCGGAGCTGTTCCAGTACCCGGAAAATCTCCTGTACCACCAGCGGCGCCAACCCCATGGAAGGCTCGTCCAGCAGCAGCAGACGCGGCTTGGCCATCAAGGCCCGGCCAATCGCCAGCATCTGTTGTTCGCCGCCCGACATGGTTCCGGCCAGCTGTTTACGACGTTCCTCCAGCCGGGGAAACAGCTGGAAAACCCACTCGCGATCCTTATGGATAGACGCCTTGCTCTCCCTGGCCCGATAACGCAGATAGGCTCCCAGCTCCAGGTTATCCTCCACCGAGAGCGGCTTGAATACCTGGCGCCCTTCCGGGACCTGTGAAACTCCGCGTTTGACGATGTGATCAGGTGAGAGGGAGATGATCTCCCCCTTATCAAACAGCACACTTCCCGAGGCAGCCGGGGTGACACCGGAAATGGTATTGAGAATCGTGGTTTTCCCCGCGCCGTTGGCGCCGATCAGGGTAACGATTTCCCCCTCATCCAGGTGGAGCGAGACGTTTTTCAGCGCATGGACCTTGCCATAAAAAGTGTTGATGTTTGTAAGACGTAACATTGCCCGACCCGCAATTTAATGTTTTGACTTGAGCTGTTCTTTTGCTATCGTGCCGCAAAATTGAAAAGGGGAATTTACATGAACCGGCATAAAATTGAAACCAAAATCATGAGCCCGCTGATCGGCAGTACGATACCATTACCGAGCTACGCCACTGTCGGTTCGGCTGCTCTCGATCTGCGGGCCTGCATCGCAACGCCACTGATACTGCCCCCCCATGAAACCATCATGGTGCCGAGCGGCATTGCCATCAGCATCCACGATCCCGGTCTGGTTGCCATTCTGGCGCCCCGTTCCGGTCTCGGCATCAAGCATGGCATCGTACTGGCCAACACCATCGGGGTGATCGATTCCGATTACCAGGGGGAGATCCAGATCGGGCTTTTCAACCGCAGCAACACTCCCTACACCATCGAACCGGGAGAGCGGATCTGTCAGATGTTGTTCATGCCGGTGGTTCAGGCGGAGTTGGTGATGGTTGAGCAATTCAGTCAGGAGAGCCAGCGGGGAAGTGGCGGTTTCGGTCACACTGGCCGGGGATAAGGGTAGCTAAACATTTACATAACAGTTAGTTGAATCCATTTCAGGCGGGAAGCAAGGCAGAAATATTTGGGGTCTGTTTTCGACATTTACTTTATTTGTCGGATAGTTACAGCAAAATTCCCGCATGCGGGAATTTTGGGTTTGCAGGGTCGGCGGTGAGTCGGATTTGCTTTTGAATGTGACAACGTAGATCTAAAAATCCAGCGGGCTTTTCGGCTCTTTCATCGTTCGTACCGGTACGCAGTGAGTGTAGATCATTGTCGTCTTCAGACTGGCGTGGCCAAGCAGCGTCTGAATGGTGCGGATATCGTAATTGGCCTGCAAAAGATGGGTAGCGAAGGAGTGGCGGAAGGTGTGGGCGGTGACTTTCTTGGTGATTTTTGCCTTGCGGACGGCATGGAAGAGCGCACCTTGTAGCTGGGATTCATGAAGGTGGTAACGGCGTCTCTGGCCGGTTTCCTCTACTACGGTCAACGACTGCTGCGGAAAAACCCACTGGTACATGAACTCTTTCGGCGCCTTGGGATATTTTTTTTCAATCTCGTCATCCAGAAACACCCCGTCATATCCTGCCGCCAGATCCTGTTCATGCAGCTTACTCACCTTTTCAATCTGAGCCTTCAGTTCCTGTGTGATTGTCTCAGGAATCGGCACCGTTCGATCCTTTTTCCCCTTGCCATGCACCAGCAGTTTGCCGCCATCAAAATTGAAGTCGCTCACCCGGATTTGCAGACATTCAAATAGCCGCAATCCACAACCAAACAGCACTTTTACAATGAGGTTGTACGAGTAGTAGAGCTGTTTCAGGATAGCGTCAATTTCCGACATCGAAAGCACCATCGGAATATACAGCGACTTCTTTGCCCTCGGCACGTCTTTGAGAACGCCGAATTCCCGTTTCAAGGCATGGCGAAAGAGAAACAGAAGTGAATTAAAGGCCTGGTTTTGAGTTGTTGCGGCGACCTTGCACTTTACCGCCAGATAGGTCAGATATTCCTTTACGTCGGCGGTTGACAACTCCTGTGGCAGTTTGTTCTTCAGGAATCGCTGAAACTGGCGCGACCAGTGTGCGTAGGTCTTCAACGTCTTGCGGGAATAGTGGCGAACTTTTATCTCATCGGCCAGAACAACCAGCAAAGCATCCCATTCAAGTGAATCAGACTTGTCTTCGTATCCTGCTACAGAGTATTGGGATTGTCGCTGACTGAAAGTTGGATACCTTACAGCTGATGCTGGTAATTCCGGTGCAGTATTTTCCTGCGTTGACGGTGTTGCAGGACGTGGCTGTTGGGATGCCCGTTGAACAGAATTGTCTTGTGGTGTCTCATGTCTTTGCATCTCAAAATAAAGCGAAACTGCATGCGCAGCCTGTTTCAACTGTTCATTGGTTTGTTTCTTTTCTGCCAACTTCATCAAAAAAAGCTGTTTACGTTCTGACCTATCCCCGGTAGTCACATGCTTGACGCAGAAATCGAGATAATAGCGTAGCCACTTCTTATAATTGGCGTAGAGAGAAGAAGGTATTTCCCGTTTATTGAGGGCTACTTCATATTGGACAAAAACTGAATGCGGAATCTGAATCATAAGATGCCCACCTTTAATGAAAGTCAAAATATGTCAAAGACATAAGTATGAATATTCTCAGACCACAAATGTAGAAACAAGTAGTTTTTTAATTGGTTGAGACAAAAGCGCATGATATATTCCCACCACTTTATATGGAAACGACTTACTACTGATCGGAACAAAGAATGATCACACGTCTTAAGCTGAAACCGGGCCAAAAAGGAACCAAAGCCCTGGTCGAGAAATATGGTGACGACCTTGTCTGTGTTCGCTACAGGTATGACGATGCAAGCCACACTCGGATAAAGACGGTGGAACTTATTGTAGAAAAGAAAGAATTGTCACCTGTGCTAGATGAGAAAGAGGACGATACTCTTGTACCAGTTCAGATTGCATTTAGGGAAACAGCACTGAAGGAAATGGCCAAGAACTTGGGTGGCCGATGGGATCCTGAAGTAAGGTTATGGTACATCCTGTTCAAGAGAATCAAAGGCACTGATTTGGAAAAGCATATAATATTGGATGCTTCATTGAAGAACAAAAACGAGTAAAGCATCTAATATTATATACCACCGTGGCATATAATATTAGATGCCGGCATATAGTATTAGATACCAGTATATAATATTAGATACCGGCTCTAACCGGTGATTTACGAGTTATGCAAATAGAATTAAAGACCAAATTATCTTGCGGGCTGAGGCCCGGATCAAAACCAGAGAAGAGGAGTAGCTAATGCCTCACGCTTATACCGAAAAATGGGCGGACTACTATAAAGACTGCGAACAACAAACCGACGAAGAACTTGCCGGGAGAATGCTGGACTATGATTACTCGAAAGTTGGTACAAAAATAGCCCAAGTAGTCTACGAATCTCGACAAATGAAACGGCAACATGAATACCAAGTGAAACAAATTGAAATTCAAAACACATTTAATGCTGAATTATTAAAAGAGCAGATCAAGACTAATAGAAAGTTTCTCTATATTACTGTAACTGCAACTATTTTAGCAGCGATTCTAGGAGCGGTGGCAGGAGGAGTCGCACAATTAGCCCTGCCGAGAATGTTCCCACAGCCGTCACAACAAAAACCACCAGAAATAACTCGACGCCATACTGAAAATACGAACTCGGCATCTCGTCCCGAAAAATCAACCGATAAAGTTCCATTATCTCCCCCAAAGTAGGGGGCACCTCAGTTTGGCCGGAAATGCCGGGAATGGCATAACCAGCCGGTTGCACGCCGCCACGCCCGGAAAAGATGGGCGAAGCGGGTAAACCGGGCACCCCGTTGGCCAAAGGCATAAAAAGGCGAAAAAACCTGGAGTGGCGGCATTTCGTGGCGGCGGTGGCGGGGACGAGAAAAAGAGTAACTGAGTGCCGCGAATATGCCGGAGTAGCAAAATGGCGGAGCGGCAAGGAAGAGCAGCAAAAACCACGAAAAACAAAAAACGGAAACATCGCTGAGGCCGCACATTACGCCGCCTCGCAGAACTTTTGCTTCAAGACACACCCGGAAAAATCTATTTAAAAAACCATGAGAGAAGTGTAACGGAGCGTTTGGGAGAGTTTAGCGGCGAGGACGCCGCAAAAGAGGCGAAGCAGAAATCTGAAGTGTCGGCGTTTCCTGGCATCACTGGCGAGGACGGGAAAAAAAGTAACTGAGTGCCGCGAATATGCCGGAGAAGCAAGCTGGTGGAGCGGCAAGGAAGAGCGGAGAAAATCTATCAAAACCCACAAAGTCAGGAAACATCTCGTGCCGCAGGTTTTTCACCGAAGAAGCACGCTGGTGGAGCAGTAAGGAAGAGCGGCAAAACCAAGAGAGGAACCGCCTGGAAGTTGCGGAGCCTGAGACGCCGCTGACATCAGCTTTGGCGCGGACAGCCGGAGAAAATCGGAGAATTTGCCGCCGGAGGAACATGGCGGAGACATGAGAGTCCAACCAGACAGAAGCAGCGGCCAAAAACCGCCGCTGTTCTGCCAAGCCGTTATGCCCTCAAACTCCGGGCCTTCTTTTTCCGCGAATCCATCAGCGCCTTGATGCCGTAGCAAACGCCGACGATAGCCAGTATTACCAGCACCAGAACCAAACCGCCCCAGAAAGGCAGAGTGACGTACCACCACGACCAGTTAATGTACCCGGTCAGTTTCAGCACAACAAAAACGACTCCGAGAAGGCCAACAACGCCGATGCCGCCAGATGAAGAAGAACTACTTGCCATGTCATATCTCCTTGAATTTGAAGTGTCCGGTAAAATCGGACGGTTGATCTTCGTGGCGCATTCTCTGGCATAACCAGAAAAATGCACCGGTGAGGCCCGGTGATTTTCCGAACCGTTGAACCTAAAAAAGCGATAACGGAAATAAACTTTTATGTGCCAGAACAAAATTAATTCCATTATCAAAATTTGCTTGGCAAGAGAATTCTGGAAAAAGATCGGAGTCATCCTTCTGGTACTTGCGTTACCTGGAGTGTGTCAGATGTTGATGTTGAGTGCTGCGACTGGAGATGTTTTGAGGTTTTTATCACCGATTACTCTTCCTTCAAAAGTAGTATTCGTGAATGAAACGACACGTTCACCTATTAAAGGCATTCTAGTTAGGTTCACTTGGAAAGGAAGTAGAGGTAACGTCGGTGGTTATGGTGGAGAATGGACGTATTATGAGAGAGATCTGGTTACAGATGAAGACGGTGCCGTACAACTTCCAGCCCGATTAAAACCCTTTCCAGTATTATTCTTTCCATTATACATGAGTGGGCACAGTGCAATCACAGTCACAATGGCGACATGGAAGCACAAGCCGCTTAAATACCTAGACAATTTTGATCCATACGGAAGCACTGTTTCTCTCTTTGGATCAGAGTTCATGCCTGTTATAAAGGTCAAGCCATTGACAACACCTAATGAACAGCTATCTGAACTCACAAATAATTCATCTATTTTTGGCAATACTTTTTGGAAGGAAGAATTCCAAAATATTACAAAAGAGAATCCGCTGAATTTATTTTCCTTAGAGGTTTTGGTGGATGCCGCCAATTCATGTTCTTCACGCGTATGGCAACACTGCGAAATAATTGACCGTGAGATTTTACGTCGAAATAATAACAAGGGGGACACTGAATGGGCTGAGTATGCAGCACTTCGTCTTGGCATTGTTACTCCAGCAATGCGAATAAAAGTTGAAAATGCGGCGAAAAATGGGCGGACAACGATTGGGGAAGATCGGCAGATTGATGCTATCAAGGCAACGGACCCTACTCTAGAAAATGAGCTATTAAGACGCTTCAGGAAACCCGAATACGAAAAACTGGCTGCAACTCAGATGCACGCTGAAGGCAAAAATATCTTTAATACAGGAAATTACGAGATGGCTACTGCACTTTGGCTTATTGAACTTGAGAAAGATCCTCAAAATGCGAACACCATGAACAACATAAGTATCGGTTTTGAATACATGAAACAATATCTGAAATCAGACTACTGGGCCAAAAAGGCTCTAAGGATTGACCGTAATTTTGCTCGTGCTCATATTTCGCGAGGGATCGCATTGAACGGCCTTGGTAGCAATAGTGAAGCGGCAGAAGAGATCAAAATGGGAATAAGTCTTGGCTACGAAGATGCCGCCACACACATGAATCTATTACATGCCTACTACATGGGCGGAAATAGGATATTGGCAGAAAAGGAAGCCAAGTTGATAGCAACAAAATATCCAAATTATCCAAAACTTAATGAACGACTCAAGGAATATAGTTATAAAAAGTAATCATTCAAAATTAAGCAACACAACGTAATTATGCTGATAAGAACAATGTCCAACAAGGCTTACGACCTGCCCTAAAACCCGGCAGGTCAAAGCCATGCCCGTTACTCGCGACACGATGTCGCGTGATTATATGTGTTTGATATTACTTCACAAACTTAC
>DAINBV010000052.1:0-41273 GCA_036732725.1 Geobacteraceae bacterium
TCCTGGCCAGCCCGAACTCCTTGGTGATGATCATCTGGATCGCCATGGCCCGCCGTACCGACTCTTCCGTCGGGGTGGTGACCGCCTCGTCATAGGCGTTGGTGTGCAGCGAGTTGCAGTTGTCATAGATCGCCATCAGCGCCTGCAGGGTGGTGCGGATATCGTTAAAGTCCATTTCCTGGGCATGCAGCGAGCGCCCCGAGGTCTGGATGTGGTATTTCAGTTTCTGGCTGCGGTCATTGGCGCCGTACTTCTCACGCATCACCACCGCCCAGATACGCCGTGCCACCCGGCCGATCACCGTATATTCCGGGTCAAGGCCGTTGCTGAAGAAGTAGGAAAGATTCGGCGCAAAATCATCGATGTTCATGCCGCGGGAAAGGTAGTACTCCACGAAGGTAAAACCGTTGGAAAGCGTGAAGGCCAGCTGGCTGATCGGATTTGCTCCCGCTTCGGCGATGTGGTAGCCGCTGATCGAGACAGAGTAGTAGTTGCGGATCTTTTTTTCAATAAAATACTGTTGTATATCGCCCATCATCTTCAGGGCGAACTCGGTGGAGAAAATGCAGGTGTTCTGCCCCTGATCTTCCTTGAGGATGTCGGCCTGCACCGTGCCGCGCACGGTCTGGATGGTGCAGTCACTGATCTGTTGATATTCCAGTGCTGATGGTTCCCGGCCGTTTTGCTCGCGGAAACGCTCCAGCTGCTGGTCGATGGCGGCATTGAAGAAGAAGGCCAGCATCATCGGCGCCGGGCCGTTGATGGTGATCGATACGCTGGTGTTGGGAGCGCAGAGATCAAAACCGGCAAACAGTTTTTTCATGTCATTGACGGTGCAGATCGAAACGCCGCTTTCGCCGACCTTGCCATAGATATCGGGTGGAAAGTCCGGATCCTCACCGTAGAGCGTCACGCTGTCGAAGGCGGTGGAGAGCCGCTTGGCATCATCATCCTTGCAGAGATAATGGAAACGGCGGTTGGTGCGCTCCGGGCTCCCCTCGCCGGCAAACTGGCGTTTGGGATCTTCCTCTGCCCGTTTGAAGGGAAAGACGCCGGCGGTATAGGGAAAATATCCGGGAGCGTTTTCCAGCATGCACCAGCGGACGATCTCCCCCCAGTCGCAGAAATTGGGGAGCGCCACCTTGGGAATCCGCGTGCCGGAAAGGGTGACCGTATAGAGATCGCTTCTGATCTCCTTATCACGCACTCTGGTTACCAGCTGGTCCTGGGCATAGGCTGCCTTCAGTTCCGGCCACTCCTTGAGGATCTTTTTCGGTTCTTCATGCAGCCGGCTATCGAACAGGGTGATCTGCTGGTCCAGCGCGCTGCTGACCGCATCTCCGGCCAGCACTTCCCGGGCGCCGTTCAGCTGGAACAGGCGCCGGGCAATCCCCGACTGTTCGGCGACTTTCTTGCGATAGCCGCGGCTGGCGGTGACGATTTCTCCCAGGTAATGCACCCGCTCCGGCGGAATGATATATTTCTTGAGGCTTTCCTTTTCGCTAACCTGCAGTGACGACTGCCAGGCGCTCCCCTTTTTGCTGTTCAGGCAATCGATCAGGGCGCGGTAGAGTACGTTGGTGCCCGGGTCGTTGAATTGCGAGGCAATGGTGCCGAAAACCGGCAGCTGCTCATCGCTCACCTCAAACAGGTTGCGGTTGCGGCGGTACTGTTTGCGTACATTGCGCAAGGCATCCTCGGCCCCTTTGCGTTCGAACTTGTTGATGGCGATCAGATCGGCAAAATCGAGCATATCGATTTTTTCCAGCTGGGTGGGTGCGCCGAATTCACAGGTCATGACATACAGCGAGACGTCACAGATGCTGACAATACCGGCATTTCCCTGCCCGATGCCGCTGGTTTCCACGATCACCAGATCGAAACCGGCCGCCTTGGTCACGGCAATGGCATCGCCGATCGCCGCCGAAAGCTCGGTTTGCGATTCGCGGGTCGCCAGGGAACGCATGTAGATCCGGTTACTGTTGATGGAGTTCATGCGGATCCGGTCCCCCAGCAGCGCTCCGCCGGTGCGCTGCCGCGAAGGATCAACCGCCAGAATGGCGACACTCTTGTCGGGAAAGTCGAGGGTAAAGCGCCGCACCAGTTCATCGGTGATCGAGCTTTTCCCGGCGCCACCGGTTCCGGTGATCCCCAGCACCGGGACATCCCGTGCCATCCCCTGGATGGTGGTGCGCAAGGCGGCATAACCGCCGGTATGTTCATGGACCGCCTGCTCTGCCAGGGTCACCAGGGTGTTGACCGCCCGGATATCACGTTCTGCCAGGCGTGCCACCTGCTCCCGGGGATCGCGCTGGACATTGAAATCACAGCTCTGCATCATCAGGTTGATCATCCCCTGCAGCCCCATCAGCCGCCCGTCTTCCGGCGAAAAGATCTTGCTGACCCCATACGCCTCGATCTCGGCGATCTCTTCCGGCACAATCACCCCGCCGCCACCTCCGAATACCTTGATATGCGCTTCACCCCGCTGTTTGAGCAGGTCGATCATGTATTTGAAAAACTCCACGTGTCCACCCTGATAGCAGCTGACCGCAATTCCCTGGGCATCCTCCTGGATGGCGGCAGTGACGATTTCATTAACCGAGCGGTTGTGGCCGAGGTGGATCACTTCAGCGCCGGAAGCCTGCAACAGGCGGCGAATCATGTTGGCTGCGGCGTCATGGCCGTCAAACAGGCTGGTGGCAGTTACGAAGCGGACTTTGTGGGTGGATTTATACGGTGCAATGGGAGTTGACATGGGACTCTCCTTGGAGCGGTGTGATTATCCTGAAAAAGCATCTGCCACAGAGTACACAGAGAAAAGCTGAGAAAAACAAAATAGTTACCTGCATTATGAGTAGTACCTGTTTGGTGGTATGCTGTTGGTACATACCTGTTTGTATCCTCGGTGAACCTCTGTGACCTCTGTGGTCAGGCTGCCGTTTTTATCGATCTATTCGACCAGCGTAAATTCCCAGGCGCACCAGAAATCATCGGGGTGCGCATCGGGGGGACAGGCAATGCAGCGGGTCTGGATGCGGGGATCGATGGTGCGGGCAAACTGGGAATACTCCACGATCCCGACCGATTTGCAGGGGTGATCAGCCATCCCCTTGCGCTTGCGCGCCGATTGTACCCGGCAGTCGATCATGCGGAATACGGCGCGCTGATCCGTTACCTCGATGCTCTCCTGCAGGTTCAGACGGGCGTAAAAGCGGTGTTTCAGGCACTCCACCAAGGCCGGTATGCCACCCCCCGGCTTGATCCCGGTCCGCTCCATGATCCGTTTCGCTTCGATCACCGTGAACATTCCCCAGGCATCGGTATCAATGTCGACCGCCACCTCCATGCCATGCTTCTTCTCCAGCGCCTGAAACCAGACCCCATCGTGGGCCAGCCAGTTTTTGGCGTCATCCACAATGATCTTGATCAGCTCTTCTTTGCTTAAATCATGCAACAGTCGTATCCCTTCATCTCCTGCCCGCTCGGCACTTGACATGTCTGGCTCCTTTCGATTTTCCATCGGCTCCCCATCCCGGCAAAGGTGGGATGGGGAGCCGGCTTGATGCACTACGGTGACAATCCGGAATTAATCTGAAACGCCTGTTGGGCCACAGAGTCACAGAGACACAGAGGAAAACAGACAGCTTTTTAGAATGTTACCCGGAACCCTGGTGGTGAGCGCAATTGATCCCGTATGGTTGTGTAATTGTTGATTCTTATCTCTGTGGCTCCGTGTCTCCGTGGCAAATGTCTTTTAGAATCAATGGTCGCTGGCGCCGGAGATGCCGAGCCCGGTCACCTGACGTACCTCGATTTCATCAAACATATCTTCGGCACGACGTTCCCGGAACAGCAAGGCGCCGAGGATGGCGGCAATCAGGCCGATCGGTACGGAAACAATGCCGGGGTTTTTGAGCGGGAAAATGGGGGCTTTCAAGCCGACCATCGATGTTCCGCCGTTGTTCTTTTTATAATCGAGCTGTGCCTTGTCGAGGGTTTTCAGTTCTTTCTCGTCCAGTAGTTTCCCTTCCGTCTGTTTCTTCTCCAGCGCCACAACGATCTTTTTGGCGCCATCGGCAATCTGTTGCGGATAGGTCATGACCGGAGAAATCACCACCAGGCCGAGTGCGGTGATGGTGCCGATCGAGAGGCCGCAGACAACGCCGGCCGTGTTGAATTTACGCCAGAAGAGCGACAGCATGATGCAGGGGAAATTGCCGGAGGCTGCCACCGCAAAGGCGAGTGCCACGAAGGCGACCACGTTTTCCTTCTCGGCCATCAACCCCATGACGATGGCAGAAATGCCGACGAAGAGTGAGGTGATCCGCGCCACTTTGACCTGGGTCTGCTGATCGGCCTTGCCGTCCTTGAAGATGTTGACGTACACGTCGTGGGCAATGGCTGCCGAGGCTGCCAGCACCAAGCCGGAGACAACCGCCAGGATCGTGGCAAAGGCAACTGCACAGATAAAGGCCAGAAACAGATCGCCACCCAGTGAGCCGGCGCCGCCGCCCAGTTTCTGCGCCAGCAGCAGGGTTGCCATGTTGCCACCTTTGTCAACGGAGCTGATCAGTTGGGGGCTCAGGTAGAGCGCTGCGCCAAAGCCGATGATATTGATCAGGAAGAAGAAGCTGGAGTTGATCACCAAGGCTACCACGATCGATTTGCGGGCTTCCTTGGCGCTCGGCACGGTGAAGAAACGCATCAGGATGTGGGGGAGCCCGGCTGCGCCGAGTGCCCAGGCGACTCCCAGTGAAATCTGATCCATCGGGTTCTTCAGGAACAGTCCCGGCTCCATGAAGCGCTGGCCGTAATCAAAACCTTCCTTCGGTATTGCTTCCTTGAGTACGTTCAGGCGCACGTGATCCTGGATCAACGGGTTGTTGACCACATCGTGAAAGAGACCGATCGGGTTCATACCGGCCTTCAGCATGACCAGCAATGCCAGCAGCACGGTTCCGCTCATCAGCAGCCCGGCCTTGATAATCTGTACCCAGGTGGTCGCTTTCATGCCGCCGAACACGACATAACCGACCATCAATACTCCGACCCCGATCACCGAAACCTTGTAGGGAATGTCGAGCAGCACCTGCATCAGTTTTCCTGCGCCGACCATCTGGGCAATCAGGTAAAAGAGCGAAACGGTTACGGTTGACAAGGCTGCCACGGCGCGCACCGGTTTGGGGGAGGTGCGGAAGGAGAGGATGTCACCCAGGGTAAACTTGCCGGCATTGCGGCACGGCTCGGCGATCACCAGCAGGATGGCGATAAAGGAAAATGCGGGTCCGACGGCGTACATGAAGCCGTCGATGCCGTAGAGCGAAATCAGCCCTGACATGCCGAGAAAGGAGGCGGCGGACATGTAATCACCCGCAATCGCCCAGCCGTTTTGCAGGCCGGTGATGCCGCCACCGGCGGCGTAGAAATCGGCGGCGGTGGTGGTGTTTTTTGCTGCCCAGATTACCACCCCCAGGGTGATGCCGATGATTGCCAGAAACATCCCGATGGTAATGGCGCGATTCGGCTTGACCTTGCTGGTGGCTGCCGGAGCTGCGCCAGCCGGTTTGGGAGCCTGTGCCGTCTGGGTTGGCATTGTGGCTGCCGGACCAGCCTGGAGCGTTTTACTCTCCTGGCTGGTTGCTGCTGTTTTTCCAGGTTCCGCCGCCATGCTGATCGTGGCGAGGCAAAGTACCAAAAGTGCTGCTGCAAATAGTCTGGAAATCATACTGTCCCCCCCTGGTGCAATTCATTGATCAGCTCGTCGGTCATGCGGTCAAAATCACGGTTGGCAACCACGGTGTAATAGGCTGCCACGATGAAGCACATCACAAACTCCGATAGGATGAAGAGGTAACCGAAATTGACAACGCCGATCATCTTGATTTTGAACAGTTCCGGTGCAAACGCCGACAGGATCGAGAGCAGAAAATAGTAGATTGTTGATCCGATCCACCAGCTGAACAAAAAACTCCGCTTGCGCTTCTTTAATTCCAGGAACTTCGGGTTACGGGCGATTGCCGCCCAATCATATGCGTGCGCTGCCATGGTGTACCTCCGCCTTTCTGTATGGTTGACTGCTCGATGAAGAACCGTTCGGTTTTCTGGTGATGCGGGGTGTTGGGGACGGGGGGAGGGGAGAGTCCGGTTTTTCGCGTGCCGTGGCCGGTCGATCGGCGGTGAGGTGGGGGATGGCAGGTTGCAGTTCCCCCGGTAGTGCGGCGATTGTCCGCGACAAGATCTGCAGTAGCTGTTCTTGTTTCTCGCCTGCCAGCCTGAAATTCGGTACCAGCATTACCAGCGCGACCGCCGGAGTTCCATTGGCAGCTTCCAGGAGTGCCGTCAGTGCGGTGACATCCGGCTTGACGCTGTCGGTATCAACAAACAGCCGCATCGTACCGTTTTTATCCCCCTGCTCATGTCCCCTGACTTGATTGGCAGGGGTAAAGCTGCAACCACTGCAGCAGGCTACCTGCACCGCCTGTCTGCCGGCAACCATGTCGCGTAAAACAACGTCACCTTTGGAGTAAGAACCCAGGTACATCGCTTCATTGGTCTGGGTGGCGATCTGCTGTATGACCGGCAGAAATGTCTCGTGGGTCAGTTTTGACGACAGTATGCCGCGTGCCAGCTTGAATGCTTCGGCTCCCAGCTGGTATTCACCCCGGCTGTTCCTGCTGATGAAATTGCGGGTTTCCAGTGTCGCCAGTGTCCGGAATACCTTGTTGGGGCTGACGCTCCCCAGATTTTTGGAAAACCCTGCCAGTGAAAGCCGGCCCTCGCTCTTCAGCAGCAGTCCGATCAGATCCAGGGTTACGTGAACCGACTTGGTGTCATAGACCGGACTCTGTTGTTCGCCTGTTCTCGCCATGATGGGTAGCTCCTGCTTGGTTTGGTCGTTGTATTATTCTTACGTGCACGACTGCTCTTGTCGATCGTTATAAAACGGCATGTTGCGACATAGGTATATCACGCTTACGTATATGTCAACACAAAATTTAACAGCATTTATGCTGTTGGGAATAAAACGGTGAAAGTATTACGCATGACGACTGCAACACATTGATAATATATGTTATTTATAGTAGAACGATTTTTCCGGTTTGTTGATGTTGCTCGCTGGGCGATAATTTGACTTTAAAAACCATGGCAGAAACACTATACAAGGTAGAAAATTATTGCGTGCCGCTGGCAGGATCACGTGGAGGAACATATGCAGGAAACGGAAGAAATAATGACAATCGGTGAGCTGTGCAAGACCCTGGGGTTGACTACCCGTACCTTGCGCTATTGGGAAGAGGTCGGGATAATTGAGGCGATCGAGCGCCCCGACGGCGCAAATCGCGGCTATAGTCCCTACACGGTGCGCCGCATCAAATTCATCATGCGGCTGAAAGATCTTGGATTGACCATCAAGGAGATGCAGGATCTGTATAAAGTGTACGGTGAAGCAAAGGAGACCGACCGGATGATACCGGAGCTGATCCGCATACTCGATACCCATATCAATCTGGTGGACGAGAAGATGGCGCGTCTTTCTTCGCTGCGTAAGGAAATTGTCGATTATCGGCAGAAAATACAGCAAAAGTTTAACGAGTCGACCCAGTAAGTCCCTCCTTCCCAACCACGCCTCTCCACCCGAGAGGCGTGCCCGCTTATCTTCTTTTATAAAATTCCCATCATTGTTGAATTTACAAGAAAACTTGTGTATGGTCTCGATCGTATAAAACAGCTGTTTGCACTAATCGGAAGGTCAAATTTTATCGACAGCGGCAGCCGGTACAAGCTGGCATGATACCGTTGTGTCAAGCGAGGTATGCCATGGATGATACTCTACATACCTTCCGCAGCAATGCGCTGCAATGGCTGGAAGGTGATGAGCGGATGTTTGACAAGCTCTCGGCCCTGTTTTTAAAAAATGTGCCGCAGCAGATGGCGGTTCTGTCGGCAGCGGTGGCAGCCAACGATCTGCAGGGGGCTGAACTGCAGGCCCATGCCTTGAAAGGTGCGGCAGGGATGATCGGCGCCCTGGAGATGCGTAACCATGCTGCTGCACTGGAAACAGCGGCAATGGCCGGGGAGACCGAACTGCTTCAGCAACATTTTAAAGCATTGGCTGATTACGTGGCGCAGGTCACCGAGGCGCTTTCCAGAACTTGAAAGGTATCCCCCATGAATATACTGGTTGTTGATGATGATGAAATGATCCGGATGGTGCTGGAAGAAAAACTTCAGGAAATGGGGTTTACCGCCACAACTGCCGACAGCGGTCCGGCGGCAATCAGCCTGGTGGCCGACAACAGCTACGATGCGGTGCTGCTTGACCTGAAGATGCCGGGGATGGATGGGATTGAGACCTTGCAGGAACTGCAGAAAATTGATCATTGTCTGCCGGTTATCATGGTCAGTTCGTTTGGCGATATCGCTTCAGCCGTACAGGCGATCAAGATGGGGGCCTACGAATTTGTTGAAAAACCGCCACAGATCAGCAGGATTGTGCTGACTCTGCGCCGCGCCATTGAAAAAGCGACCCTGGAACGGGAAGTCAAGCAGCTGGCAAAAAACCTGGAAGAAACCGATGTCCTCCGTTCGGCGTACGAAAAACTCAAGGAGCTTGACCAGATGAAGACCTCGTTCATCGCATCGGTTTCCCATGAATTGCGCACCCCCTTAACCTCGATCATCGGTTATGCGGAAATCGTACGGATCAAATTTGAACGGATGGTTGCGGATAGCAGCGCGGCAGGGGGGAGTGGAGTCAGCGAGGCGACACAAATCAACGGGCATATCGAACGGCTGATTTCTGAAACCAAGCGTCTGGCAGGCTTGGTGGAATCGGTGCTGGAACTGGCACAACTGGAATCGGGGACGATCGAGCTGAAACAGGAACCGTTGCAGCTGCAAAAAATAATCCAGAGTTCAGCCAGAGAGTTTGCCATGCGCTTTGCAGACAAGGGGCTTAGCTTTACCTGCCAGGTTGATGACGATCTCCCCCTGATCCAGGGGGATGATTACTATCTTGCCAAAGTCGTGCACAATCTCTTCTCCAATGCCTTGAAATTTACCGAGCGTGGAACGGTCGCCTGCCGTGTCAGAGCAACCGGCAAGATGATTATGATCACACTTTCCGATAGCGGTAAGGGGATTGCGCCGGGATTGCACAAGGGGATCTTCGACAAGTTCAGTCAGATCGGTGATGTCATGACCGATAAACCGAAAGGGATCGGACTCGGATTGCCGATTGCCAAGATGATTGTGGCGCGTCACGGCGGCAGCATAGCGGTTGACAGTCAGCCGGGGCGTGGCAGTATCTTTACGGTCATGTTGCCGGTTGAACGGGGAGGAAAAGGATGACGGCGCCGGAGGAACAACAGCAACCGCACGTTGGGGATTCCAGTGATTCCGGGCTGCTGCAGGAGGAAATCAAGCGGAGAGCCCATTCCCGCATGATCGTGGATGTTGAGGAAGAGACCGTCAAGGTCGTAATTTTCAGGTCCTCGGAGCAGCACTATGCCTTTTATGGACGGATCATCCGTGAAATTCTCCCGCCGCTGGAAATCAGCTGGGTGCCGGGATTGCCTGAGTTTCTCCCCGGTTTGATCAATATCCGGGGGGATATCGAATCAACGGTTGATATTCACTCCTTTCTCGGCGACGGGAACCACGACCGTTCCCGTTGCATGATTGCCCTGGCCGTTACCGACCGCTTCCGCTCCGGCATCCTGATCGATGAAATCGAGGATGTGACCGACATACCGGCTGACAGCATCCAGCCTCCGCTGGCTACCTTGAACAGCGTAGCGCGTGAACTGGTGTGCGGGGAATTTGACTATCACGGGGTGATGGTCTCCTTGCTCGACATTGAACTGTTGGCGGATAAAATTACGCTATGAACGAAAGCGCTGAAAACAGCGGGATTGAAAAACTCCATCTGCTGCTCTTTACGGTCGGAGCGGCGCACTTTGGCTGCCATTCCTCCCAGATTCTGGAAATCAGTGACTATAACAATCACGATGATGATCTGCGCTGGTTTCACGACTTGGCGGATTATGGCACTGCGCCGAGCTATCTGAAGCCGACCGTGATCACGGTAAAAACGGAGAACGCCGGATATCAGCGGGTTGTGATCGACCGGATGGAAGCGATCACGGAATTCAGCCTCTCCCGAATGGTGCCTGTCCCGGCTCTGCTGGAATCCCGCACCAATCAGAACGGAATCTGGGGAGTGCTGCTGCGACACAATCAGCTGACGCTTCTTGTTGATATCTGCAGAATGTTGAAAAAGGGGTAGATGATGAATATTACACTGCGTAAAAAAGTGCTGTTACTGGTCTGTGTTGCCATGTTTGCCATCGCAACGGTTCTTTCGTTTATTTCGGTCTCCAACATTCAGACGCGGGGAAAGGAACGGGTGGCCGGCATTCGTGCCACACTCCTCTCCGAGCGTAAATTGCAGCTGCAGAATCTGGTCGATATGGGAGGGCGGACCCTGGCAAAAATGTCCCCCGACGAGATGAAGAAAGTTGCCCGGAACATGAAATACGGAGAAAGCGGTTACCTCTGGATTCAGGATTTCAACAATTTCATGATTCTGCATCCCGACCCGCGCCTGGATAACAAGGATGGCAGTGGCATAACCGATCCGAACGGTGTGGCGATCATCAAGGAAATCACGAAACTGTGCCGTGAAAACGGGAGTGGATTTCTGAACTACGCTTGGAGGAAGCCGGGTAGTGAAGTCAAGGTTCCCAAAATAAGTTATGCCAAAACCATCCCGGGAACATCATGGATTGTCGGTACCGGTGTCTACATCGATGATATCGAACAGCAGGTGGCAAAAGAGGAAGCGGTCATCCAGGGGGAGCTGAAAACGACCATCGGACAATACCTGGCGATCTCCCTGCTGCTGTCACTGCTGTTGCTGATGATTACGGTTTTCCTGGTCAGCCGCTACATTACCGGTCCGCTGACCGCCATCAGCAACTCCATCAAGACCTTTGACAACGACCTGACAATCAAGATTCCGGTCAGATCCCACGATGAGGTCGGCATGCTGGGAGCCTGGTTTAATGAATACATCGCCAAGCTGCATGCGGTGATCAGCATGGTTTCCACGGTGACGGAAAAGATCAATACCAATGCCAATGTGATTGCCTCCAGCGTTGACCAGCAATCGGGCTTTTCATCCCAGCTCTCCAGCTCGGTGATGGAGATTTCATCCACCATGGAAGAGTTTTCTTCCACCGCCACCCAGATCGCCTATCACAGCCAGGGGGTTGTGGAACGGGCCGACGCCACCCTGGAGGAAACCAAGCGGGGAGCCGAGGAAGTGGAGGGGTTGTCGGCCCGGATCAACGATATCTATGGCATGATCACCGACGATATGAACGAAATCATTGATCTCGGTAAGAAATCAAAAGAGATCAACAAGGTGATGGAGCTGATCAATAACATTGCCAACCAGACCAGGCTGATTGCCTTTAATGCCGCTTTGGAAGCGGCCAGCGCCGGTGAATCGGGAAAAAGGTTCGGTGTGGTGGCGGTGGAAATACGCCGGCTGGCCGATAGTGTGGTTGAGTCTACCGCCGAAATCGAGCGCAAAATCACCGAAATTCAGGACTCGGTCAACCGGCTGGTCATGTCATCGGAAAAGAGTTCGCTCTTGACACGGGAAGGGCAGGAATTTGCCATCAACACGGTCACGCTGTTGATGGAGAATGTGAGCGGTGTAGAAGAAACCGCCAATGCCGCCCGCCAGATTTCACTTTCCACCCAGCAACAACAGATCGCCAGCAGCCAGGTCGTGCTGGCACTCAAGGATATCGAGCAGGGGATTCACGCCGCCACCGCCTCGATTCATGATTCCAACAAGGTGACTGATGAGCTGGCATCGCTTTCCGAACAGTTGCGGAGCCTGGTAACAACCTTCAAGCTCTCCCCAGCCACGCCGCCGCAGGATCCGGGGTAACCGTCATGAGCAGAACCCACCCCATACATGTTCTGATTGTGGATGACAGTGCCATGGCACGCGATCTGATGCGGGAAATTCTGTCGGGGATCCCGGACATCAACGTGGTGGGAGAAGCGCACAACGGTCTGGAAGCGGTTAATATGGCCGCCACCCTGAAGCCGGACATCATTACCATGGATATTGAAATGCCGGTAATGGGGGGGCTGGAGGCGATCGAAAAAATCATGGCGGTTGGGCCGGTCCCGATTCTGGTGGTTACCTCCCATAACGACCTGCATACCGCGTTCATGGCGGTTTCCAAGGGGGCGCTGGAGGCGGTTGAAAAACCGGATATCAGTGCCGAAAGTGCCCTGCGTTTGATTCGCAAGATCAGGACGCTGGCGGATGTTAATGTTGCCAATATCCGTGCCCTGGCTCCTGGCTCCGCTGTGAGGTCTGCTGCCTCAAATTCAGTCATGCCGGTGGCTGCAACAGCGCCGTCACGCTTTGCGCCAGCGCTGCAGCCGGCGGATAGATCGGTTGCCATTATTGCCATCGCCGCATCAACCGGCGGTCCCCAGGCGTTGCAATATATTCTGAGCACGCTTCCTGGAAGCCTGCCGGTCCCAATTGTGATTACCCAGCATGTGGCGGAAGGTTTTGCCGCCGGGATGGCAACCTGGTTCAATGCTTCATCATCGCTGACGGTCAAGCTGCCGGTGGATGGGGAAAAAATCTGCGGTGGCACGGTCTATCTCAATCCCTCGGAAAACTCCATGACGGTGGACGCCGCCGGTGTGATTCACCTGGGCGCGCGGGATCACTCCAATATCTACAATCCGAGTTGCAATGTCATGCTGCAGTCGGTGGCCAAATCGTTTGGCCGCCGGGCAATTGCCCTGATCATGAGCGGCATGGGGGATGACGGCGCCGACGGCATGGTGGCAATCAAGCAACAGGGGGGGACAACCCTGGCGCAGGATGAAGCGAGTTCGGTTGTCTTTGGCATGAATCAGCAGGCAGTTGTTCGTGGCTGCATCGACCAGATCGTACCGCTGGCGCAGATTCCCGACCTGTTGCTCCACAAGACTGGTTGCCGGTAATGACTCCCATTGCCAGCGGCATAGCTGCACTTGCTCCGCTCAAGGAGATGCTGCTTGAACGCTGCGGTCTGCTGTTTGCGTTGGATAACCGGCAACGGAGCCTGGTGGAGGCGGTGGCCAAGCGGATGAAGGAGTGCCAGATCAGCTCCCCTGCCGCCTATCTGCTGCTGTTGCAGCGTGATGCGGAGGAGTTCCAGTGCCTGGTTGATCTGTTGACGGTCAACGAAACCTATTTTTTTCGTGAGCCGGATCACCTCAACCTGGCGGTCAACACCCTGGTTCCGGCGTTGCTGGCTGACGGCAGAAGCCGGCCGGTCAAAATTGTCTGTGCCGGCTGCTCCAGTGGCGAAGAACCGTATTCGCTCGCCATCATGTTGTATGAACGTTTTGGCGAAAACAGCCGGCAACTCTTTTCGCTGATCGGTTTTGACATTGACGCCACCGTAATTGCCACTGCCCGTAACGCAATCTATGGCAGGAGTTCATTTCGTACCCTGCCGGAAGAACTGAAACAGTGCTATTTCTCACCCTTATCCGACCATACCTGCGCGCTGGGAGATGTGAAACAGCTAGTCTCCTTCGAGGTGGTCAACCTGCTCGCCTCAAACTATCCGGATGTTCTTCAAGATGCGGATATCATCTTTTACCGTAATGTATCGATCTATTTTCCGAGCCACGTGCAACGGGAAATTTTCAGGAAACTGGCGGGGTTGCTGGTGGAGGGGGGCGCCCTGTTTGTCAGCGCCACCGAAACCTTGTACCACGATCTCGGCATACTGCCGCTGGTCACCGAAGAGTCGGTTTTTTTCTTCCGCAAGATACCGGAAATCATGATTGAAGAGCGGCGTAACGCCAGCCGCGATCAGCCGGAACGGCCACGTCACCCAACCGTTGCTCCGGCGGTGCTGAAACGGAATCCGGCTCCGGCCAGGAGCGTTGCGCCGCTCCGCGCAGCTGTTCCGCTGCCGTCGCGCCCGTCAGCTGTCGTGGCGCCGGATGATCCCAAGCTGCTGTTTGACCAGGCGCTCAGCTATGCCCACGAAGGTAAGCATGAGCAGGCCTTGAGCGCGCTGGATACTCTTTTGGCAAGCCATGGCTCCTTCACCAAGGCTGCCTGTCTCAAGGCGAGTCTGCTGATGAATGATTCCCGTTTCGTGGAGGCGTCCCAGGTCTGCCGGCAAACCTTGCAACATGATCCGCTGGTGCTGGAGGCGTACCTTATTCTCGGCATGGTGGCCCGCCATGAGGGGGATGAAAAACAGGCCCATCAGCGTTTCCGGGAAGCAATTTATCTCAATAACTCCTGCTGGTTTGCCCACTATTATCTGGGAGAAATCCTGTTCCTGCAGGGGGATCACCGCCGCGCCCGTCAGGAGTTCGAAATCACCGTGAACATTCTTACTGCCAGCGGGAGTACGGTTGACCATGGGCATGAGTACTTTCCACTGACCTTTAATGCCGGGCAGTTTGTGGTGATTGCCCGCCACAAGCTCTCCCTGCTCAAGGAGCACCCCTAACCGATGGCTTTTGACCACTCAAAATTTATCGCCCGCTTTGTGGAAGAGGCACGTGAACATTGCTCCCGGATTTCGGAAGGAACCCTGAATCTGGAAACGGCGCCTGACGACCAGGAAACCGTCAATGGTCTGTTTCGTTCTGCCCACACCATCAAAGGGTCGGCCAGAATGATGAAGCTGCTGACCATCGCCGAACTGGCAAACCGCATGGAAGATCTGCTGGAAGCGGTGCGCAGCAACAAGGTTCCCTTCAGTTCACACCTCTCCGATCTGTTGTTGCAGAGTGTTGATGCGCTCTCCGCCATGCTGGATCAGGTTGCCTCGGGAAATCTTGCGCCGGAAGCGCCGGCCGGGATGGCGCAGACGCTGGCTGACGCAGCTGCCGGAACATCACCTGCTGCTCCGCCCCCTGTTGATGCCGCGCCAGCGGTGGTGACGCCGGTCGCCGCTACGGCGCTGCCGGAGCCGCAGTCGCCTCAAACCACGCCAGCCGCACCACAGCCAGAGCCGGAACAGCCGGAAGTCAAGCAGCAACCTGAGAAACAGCAGGCCCAGTACCTTAAAATCAACCAGGAAAAACTGGATGACCTGATCGCGCTGATGGGGGAGATCATCTCGGAAAACAGCCGTTTCAAACGGCATATGGCGCTGGTCAAGGGGTTGGAACGGGGAGCTGCCGCGCATCTGGAACTCCTGTCCGGAGCGGGAGCAAACAGCAACGTGATTGCATCGGCGATCGAACTGCAGCGTCAGACCCAGCAGTTCAGCCGCTCGTTGATCGACAGCTCGATCATGCAGGAACATCTGATCAACGATTTACAGGATACCGCCCTGAAGCTACGCATGCAGCCGCTCTCCACGGTCTTTGATCCGCTGCGCCGCACGGTGCGCGACATTGCCCAGGATCATGGTAAGGAGATCGACTTTACGGTGGAGGGTGGCGATACGGAGCTGGACAAGAAAATCATCGAACGGATCGGTGATTCCCTGATCCATCTGATTCGCAATTCCATCGATCATGGACTGGAACCGCCGGATGAGCGGGTGGCTGCCGGAAAACCGCCGCGCGGGGCAATCACCCTTTCGGCCTGGTATGACAGCGGTTGTGTTACCATCGGACTGCGCGATAATGGCCGGGGGTTGCGGCTGGACTCGATCAGGGAAAAGGCGCTGGCCCGGCGGCTCTTTGATGAGGCGACGCTGGCGACCATGACCCGTTCGGAAATCATCAATATCATCTTCATGCCCGGCTTCAGCACCAGCCCGATTATCACCGATCTTTCCGGCCGTGGTGTCGGCATGGACGTGGTGCGCCGCAGTATTGTGGATGAGTTGAAGGGTTCGATCGCCATCGATACGGTGGAGGGGCAAGGGAGCACCTTTCTGTTGCGGCTGCCGCTCAATCTGGCGGTATTCTCCCTGTTTCTGGTGCATACTGCCGGCATTACCTGCGCCATCCCGGCCACCTCGATCGTGGAGATGCTGACCGTGCAGGAGGATGAGTTGATTGTGATTGTCAACAAAAAGGCGCTTCGTCTGCGGGAACAGATTATTCCGGTGGAAGAATTGTCGCTGGTCCTGCGTCGCAGCAGCGACACGCCGCCCAACAGGAACGAGCGGGTAATGGTGGTGATCCGCAACGGTGAGGAAAAACTCGGCCTGCTGGTGGATGACATCATTGCCCGTGAGGAAATGGTGGTTAAGCCGTTGCCGGGGCACCTGCAAAAATTGAGTCTGGTTACCGGTGTTACCATCGGTGAGCAAAACAATATTATCAATGTGTTGAACGCCAACGAATTGATCAGGCAGGCTAAAAACACCGGTAACGTTCCCTCGGCGCATCAGGAGGCACCGGAAGGAAAGAGCATCCAGATTCTGGTGGTGGACGATTCCTATAACACCCGCGAGATTGAGCGGAGTATTCTGGAAGCCTATGGCTATGTCATTACTACCGCCGAAGATGGGGCGGAAGCTTTTGCGATCACCCGTGAACGGATGTTTGACCTGGTGGTAACCGACGTGGAAATGCCACGGCTGGATGGATTCTCCCTGACGGAACAGCTCCGGGGTGACAGCCGCTATCGCAACATACCGATCATTATTGTTACTTCGCGGGAAAAAGACGAAGACAAGCGCCGCGGCATCACGGTTGGCGCCAATGCCTACATCGTCAAAGGGGCCTTTGACCAGTCTAATTTGCTGGAGACGGTGAAGAGTCTGATCGGGTAACTGGTGGGAACCGGGGAAACTATTCCTGTACGTCCCCTGATTATTATTACAAAGGAGCTGTGCCATGAGCCAGGAACAACAGACCATTCTTGTCGTCGATGACGACCCCTTTACCGGTGAACTGACCGGGATGATTCTGGAAGCAGCGGGGTTTGAGGTTGTGATTGCCGAAGGGGGGATGGATGCCATGGAAAAAATGGCGGAACAGAACAGCATCACCGCCATCGTTTCCGACATGAACATGCCGTTTATCGATGGTATCCAGCTGTTTGGCGAATTGCGTCAACAGGGGTGCCGTCAGCCGTTTGTGCTGGTGACCGGTGAAGATGCCGCCCCGCTCAAGCTTGCCAATCCGGAGATCGATGAAATCCTGACCAAGGATGAAGACTTGCAGGAAAAACTTCCCGAACTGCTCACCAGGCTGCTTGCCAGCTCGTAAAGGAAACCGCAATGGGCGACTCCACTAACTTTGTTAATCTGAAGCTGAAGAAAATCCGCGAATCGTTTATCAAGCAGCTTCCCAAACAGTTGGAAGCAATTCGTGAGGCGTATAACCTGTTTGTGCAGGATGGCTCAAGCGAGCTGCCGGAGCTGGAAGAGCTGCATCGCAAGATCCATACACTCAAGGGAGCAAGCGCCACCTTTGGATTGAAAGGGGTCAGCACGACTGCTGCGGCCGCGGAAAAACTAGCCAAGGAGTTGATGACCAGCGGTGGAGAACCTGATCGCAGCTGGCATAAGCAGTTGCAGGAACATTTTAAGCAGATGGAACAGGAAACGGGACTGATTGATCTGGGTCTGGAAATGGATTTTCAGGCTGAACGGCTGGTGATCGGCAAGGATCTGACGGCCGAGGATGTAAAAAAACGGGTCTATGTTTGTGAAAGTGATTCCTTCCAGCGTCTGACCTTGGCAACCCAGATTGAATGTTTCGGCTTTGAAGTGGTTTCGTTCGGCGAGCTTGACCATTTGCGGCGGGCCATCGCCAATGAACCGCCGAGCGCGGTGGTGATGGATATCTCTTTTCCCGGCGGTGTCTACGAAGGGGCAACCGCCATGCAGGAACTGCAGTTGCAGACAGCGCATTCGGTTCCGATCGTCTACCTCTCATCCCACAATGATATCAGCTATCGTCTGGCGGCCGCCCGGGCCGGATCAAGCGCCTATTTCATCAAGCCGGTCAACGTGAGCGAACTGTGTGCCAGGCTGGGAGCCTTGACGGAGCTGATCAAGCCGGAACCGTACCGCATCATGGTGATCGACGATGATCCCCAGATGGCCGATTACCATGCCTTGATTCTGCAACAGGCCGGGATGACTACCCAGACGGTGACCGACCCGTTTCAGGTCATGGAACCGCTCTATGATTTCAAACCCGACCTGATTCTGATGGACATGTATATGCCGGGATGTAACGGTATGGAACTGGCAAAGGCGATCCGTCAGATCAACAGCCAGTTCAGTATTCCGATCGTCTACCTTTCCAGCGAAACCGATACGGACAAGCAGTTTGATGCCATCCGGGTCGGGGGGGACGAGTTCCTGACCAAGCCGATCAAGCCGCAGCACCTGATCTCCTCGGTTACGGTGCGGGCGGAGCGGATGAATATCATTCGCTCCTATATGCTGCGGGATGGCATGACCGGGCTCTACAACCATACCACCACCAAGGAACAGCTGGAGACCGCAACTGCCCTGGCGTTACGCAACTCCAGTGAGCTCTGTTTTGCCATGATTGACGTCGATTTTTTCAAGAAGGTCAATGACAACTATGGTCATCCAACCGGTGACAAGGTGCTGATCAGTCTGGCGCGACTCCTGAAACACCGGCTGCGGAGTTCTGATATTGTGGGGAGATTTGGCGGGGAAGAGTTTGCGGTAATTTTGCCCAATTGCAATGCCGAGGCAGCACAGGTGGTGATGAATAACCTGCGGGAAGCGTTTGCGGCGATCAATTTTCAGGGAAAAGATGGTGCGTTTAATGTTACCTTCAGTTGCGGGGTAGCCAGCTTTTCAACCCATAAAGACACCCCTTCCCTGTGCAATGCCGCCGATGAGGCGCTCTATGCGGCAAAATGCGGCGGCCGGAACAAGGTGGTAGCCGCGGAGTAGCGGAATTACGGGGAGGGATTGCGAAAGGTAGTGACACCGGCATTAACCCCCACGGTTTTGTAGATTTTTACCTCGTCCCACGGTTGCTCCAGCAGCGGGTTCTGACACGCCCCGTCCCGCACCCCGTCATGAAGCGCCCAGCTTCTGCCATGAACCGTTGTCTCCATTCCCCGCATCCTGAACGGGGTTGAACCATCCATGCGTTGGTATAACTCACCTCCCGGCGCAAACTCACGATCAATTTCCCCCATCAGACGCCGCCCGGAGAGATAATCAAAACCGTATTTTTCGTAACGGATGGCGTTGTCGTAGGTCAACGGTTCTGCCAGCACCATGTCCATGGAAAGCGCATCGACAAAACGTTCAAAAATCGCGAAGAACTCACCGAACATGGTCAGGCCGCGGCTGGTCTGGTTGGGGTAGAGACCGGCCTTCATGGCGGCCAGCTCTTCCGGAATGTTGCGGCCATGGCTGGCGAAATAGTTGATCGCCCCATTTTCATCCAGATCCACATCGAACTGTTGGGCAAACGGGTCACGGATAATGCAGAATGCCAGCTCCATCTGGTGAAAATGGGTTTCGGCCAGATCGAGGAAAAAGACCGGCCGGGTATCATCCGGCTGATGGCGGACTTCCAGGCGCAGCAGCGCCATCCCTTCCGGTGCAATGATCGTCACCCGCCGGAGCCCGTCGGCGCCGCACAAACTTTGGGGCGAAATCTGCAGGTAGTCGAAGAGGCGGAGCGGGAGTAATCCGGCATAGATCCGTTCTTTTTCATCGAGCTCCAGTCGATTGATATCGGTCAGGGAACCAAGCTGTTGCCCGTTGCGGGCGCGTAACGGGCTGTTTCCCGGCAGAACCGGATTCATACGGCGGCACCGTTGAGATTCCTGATAACGTCTTTCAACACACTCAGGCGGTACGGCTTCTGGATGAAACCTGCCAGTCCCTTGCCGAGGAATTTCTCTCCCACTTCCTGCTCGCTGTAACCACTGCTGATGATCACCTTGACATCCGGTTTGATGCTGCGCAATTCACGGTAACACTGCTCACCATCCATCTTGGGCATGGTCAGGTCGAGCAGTACAAAGCTGATGTCGGGATGTTCCCTGAAGCGTATCAAGGCGTCATTCCCATTGACGGCGGTGATCACCTCAAAACCGAGCTCCCTGAGCATTTCCGTCCCGATCCCCCGCACGGTTTCTTCGTCGTCCACCAGTAGTACGGTGCCGCTCCCCTGCCAGTGATCGGGGTGGTTGTGACCGTTAAACGGCTCTGCCGTTATATCGCTGGCCGGGAGGAAAATCTTGAAGGTTGTCCCCTTTTCCGGTTCACTGTAGACCTTGATGGCGCCGTGGTGTCCCCGCACGATGCCGAGCACCGCCGACATTCCCAGGCCGCGTCCAGTGAATTTGGTGGTGAAAAACGGGTCAAACAGCTTGGCCATGGTCTCCTTATTCATACCGCAACCGGTATCGGAAATTTCCAAGAAGATGAACCTCCCGTCGCTCAGATTTTCATTCATCCACACATCTTTCAAATAGTTGCTGTCACACTCCATGTAACCGGTCGTGACCGCAATTACACCGCTTTTGTCGCCGATTGCTTCCGAAGCGTTGATCACCAGGTTCATGATGATTTGCCGCATCTGGGTGGCGTCAGCATTAACCAAAGGGAGATTTTTGGCCAGATTGAGCCGTAACATCGCTTTCTTGGAAATTGAAACTTCCAGCAGGTGCAGCATCTCCTCCACCAAACGATTAAGGCTGAGCGCCACAACCTGAAATTTCCCTTTACCCGAGTAGGCGAGCATCTGCCTGGCAAGATCCGCTGCCCGGGCAGCCGACTTTTCAATCCGTTGCAGGTTGTCGATGACCGGTGATTCCGGGTTGAGGCGCATCAAGGCCAACTCGGCATTCCCCATGATCGCCATCAGTATGTTGTTGAAATCGTGGGCAATTCCCCCCGCCAGCACTCCCAGGCTCTCCAGCTTTTGGGTCTGCAGCATCTGCAGTTCCAGTTGTTTCTGGGCTGCTTCGTCGGTCTTGCGTTCCGTAATGTCGGCAATCTGCCCCAACAGATTGATCAGGTTGCCATCGGCATCCTCATAGCGCCGCCCGGAAAGATGTCCCCAAAAATCACTCCCGTCTTTACGGCGATAGTGGCGCTCCACATCCACATAGTCGATCTCATGATTCATCAGGCGGCGCATGTTTTCGTCGCCGGCGCCCCGTTGTGCCGGATGCAGCAGTGACGGGTATGAAATTCCGGTCAGCTCTTCCAGGGGGTAACCAAACAGGTCTGCCATGCGCTGATTGGCCAGACAGATACATCCTGTGGGATCAAGCAGTATGATTCCGGTGGGGGAGGTCTCAAACAGGGTGCGGAAGCGCTCGTTACTGGCGATCCGTTCCGCTTCGGCGCGATCACGCTCGATAATTTTGTCGTGTAGCTGCTGGTTGAGGTTCCTGAAGCTCAACATGATAACTGCCAGCACGGTGATGATAATGCCACCCAGGGCAGTAATCCCGATGGTCAGCTGATAATCGGTGGCCGGTTTGGGGGTGTAGATGATCCCCGTATAATCAAAGCCTTTGGGGAGCATTCCCTGGCTGGCGAAGGTGTCGGCAATTTTCTCCCACCGTTCCGGGTTCTGGTGCCCGATTGCCACCAGGTTGTGCTGAATCAGGTTGTCGATCTGATCTGCTTCAAACATCAGCCATCCGTGGCTCTTGACGCGGGAGTATTTTGCCAGAATCAGATCAACGATCTCTTCTTTGTTTTTGAGTGCGTAGAGCCATCCTTTGAGTGTCGCCTCACGAAATGCCTTGACCATCTCCGGTCTTTTGGCCGTCAACTGACGGGTGGTAAAAAAATTGTCGCCATAAAAATCAATCCCGGCCGACAGGGGAGAAAAGGTCAGGTACGGTTCGCCGGTCTCTTCAAGGGCGTACGGCTCATTAAAGTTGTAGGCCATCATTACGTCTGCTTTGCCGGTGAGCAGATCCCGGGGATCTCCCTGGTGCGGAACCTTGATCAGGCTGTTGGCATCCACCTTGTTCAGCTTGAGCAGCGCCAGCATGTCGCCGTGCTGGTTGGAATACATGCAGCGTTTTCCCGCCAGGTCAGCCACGGAGCGGATACCGGTTTTGCGCGGAGTCAGAAAGATGGCCGGGGAATGCTGGAACAGCTGCCCGACTACCACCAGGTTTTCTCCCTTGGCACGGTTGAGCAGCAGTGCCGAGGTTCCGACCCCAAAATCGGCCCGGCCGGTCAAGACCTCCTGTTCGACTTCAACATCAGGCCCACCTTCGCGCAGTGTGACGTTCAGTCCCGCCTGCTGGTAAAATCCTTTTTCCAGCGCAGCGTAATAACCGGCAAACTGGAAGTGGTGCAGCCATTTGAGCTGCATGGTGACATTTTCAAGGGCGAGTGCGGGGGAGCATATCAGGAGAGTGATCAGGCAAAAGAAAGCGCTGAATAAGGTTGTGAGGCGCATGGGTTACCTCCAGGGGTGAACCTTCCGGTGGATAATAGTATCTTTTCATTTGCTCCCCGTCAATCGGCATGCTATCTGATGCATCTATTTATTTTATGAAGGAGTTTTTGTACATGATTCACCTTTCCAACATTTGTCGGCAGCATGGTTCCCAAATCCTGTTCAAGGATGCCAGTTTTCAAATTCTCCCCAACTCCCGCAGCGGCTTGGTCGGCCCGAATGGCGCCGGTAAAACGACGATCTTCCGGATTATTACCGGTGAAGAAGAGGTTGACAACGGCGAGATCACCCGTGCCAAACGTACCACCATCGGCTACTTTTCCCAGGATGTGGGGGATATGGCAGGCCGCTCTGCCCTGGAAGAAGTCATGGCCGGTTCGGCCGCCACCATGCAGCTGGCAGAAGAACTGCAAATGATGGAGACCGCCATGTGTGACCCGATGGATGACGATGCCATGGCAGCTTTGCTGGAACGTTACGGCGTGGCGCAGGAAGAGTTTGAGCACCGGGGTGGCTATGATCTCGATACCCGTGCCCAGGCGGTGCTGACCGGTCTTGGTATCGGCCCGGATCGCTTCAATCACCCGGTGGAGTCGTTCAGTGGCGGCTGGAAGATGCGGATTGCCCTGGCAAAGATACTGACACTCAAGCCGGATGTGCTACTGCTGGACGAACCGACCAACCATCTGGATGTGGAGTCGATTATCTGGCTGGAAGAGTGGCTGGCCAACGAGTTTGATGGTGCCTTGCTGATGACCAGCCATGACCGCGATTTCATGAACCGGGTAGTAACCCGTATCATCGAAATTGCCAACAAAGCGATCACCACCTATAACGGTGACTACGATTTTTACGAGCGGGAACGGGATATCCGCCGGGATCAGTTGCTGGCCAGCCACAAGCGGCAGCAGGATATGCTGGCCAAGGAAGAGGAGTTCATTGCCCGCTTCGCGGCCCGCGCTTCCCATGCAGCCCAGGTGCAGTCGCGGGTGAAAAAGATTGACAAGATTGACCGGATTGAAATTCCGCCGGAAGAACGGGCGGTTAAATTCGAGTTTCAGGAGCCGCCCCGCAGCGGCGACGATGTGGTTGTCATGGATAACCTTTCCAAGGTCTGGCTGACACCCGAGGGGAAGCAACATCCCGTGTTCAGCGGCGTCTCGGGAGTTATTCGCCGGCAGAACAAGGTGGCGGTGGTGGGGGTCAACGGAGCCGGGAAATCAACCTTGCTGAAGATTCTGGCCGGAGAGACCGAGGCAACCGGGGGGACGTTCTCCCTGGGGGCCAATGTGGAAATCGGCTATTTCAGCCAGCACGCCCTGGAGGTGCTGGATCCGAAGAAAACCATTTTCGAGACCTTGCAGGATGTCATGCCGCTGGCCAATATCGGCGTGATCCGTAATCTGTTGGGCGCCTTCCTCTTTTCCGGCGACACGGTTGACAAGCGGATTGAAAACCTCTCCGGTGGAGAAAAAAGCCGCGTGGTGCTGGCGACTCTGCTGGCGCGTCCCCTCAACCTGCTGATACTGGATGAACCGACCAATCATCTCGACATCCGTTCACGTGAAATGCTGCTGGAAGCATTAAAGAAATTTACCGGAACGGTGGTTTTGGTAAGCCACGACCGTCACTTTCTTCGCTTGCTGGTCGACCGGGTGTATGAGATCGATCATGGCGAAATGCGGATCTACGAAGGGGATTATGATTACTATCTGCACAAGGTTCATGGGGAGGGTTGACGGGTTAAAAAAATGTTTTGTTAAATAAAAAAATCCTTTGACTTTCTTCTCTCAATACTGGTAGGGTACATAAACGTTCAGGGGAAACCTTGGGCAACATCAAAAAGAGAAGTATCAGGAGAAAGACGAACATGGTAAACGGAACAGTAAAATGGTTTAATGACAGCAAGGGTTTTGGTTTTCTGGAGCAGGAAGGTGGAGATGATGTATTCGTTCACTTTTCAGCTATTACGGGCGAAGGTTTCAAATCCCTTTCAGAAGGCGATAGCGTAACTTTTGAGCTTGTCAAAGGACCAAAAGGCCTTCAGGCTGCCAACGTAGTGCGTGTGTAATCCACGCTCGGCGTGAGTTATATACTTCAAAGCCCCGGAGCAATCCGGGGCTTTTTTTGTGTCTTGTTGTATGGCGTGGATTACGTCTTGCATCGCAGAAGCTTATTGAGTATTGATGGGGAAAGGGGATGGTATGGCATACTGGCTGTTCAAGACCGAACCGGGCTGTTTTTCCTTTGACGATCTGAAAGTGCGGCCGAATCGGACCGAACCGTGGGATGGTGTCCGTAATTTCCAGGCGCGCAATTTTCTGCGCGACACGATCCAGGCTGGTGATCAGATCCTTTTTTATCACAGTAACGTGGCACAGCCGGCAGTGGTCGGTCTGGCCGAGGTTAGCCGCAGCGGTTACCCGGATGCAACCGCCCTTGACCCGCAGGGGGAGCATTTTGATCCCAAGGCTACCCCTGCCAACCCGATCTGGTATCTGGTCGATGTGCGCTATCAGCGCGATCTTCCCCGTAACGTCACCCTGGAGCAGATCAAGTCACACCCGTTGCTGACCGAGATGCCGCTGGTCAAGCGGAGCCGTCTTTCGATTCAGCCGGTGACCGGTGAACAGTGGCAGATCATCCTCGCCATGGCCGGATTGTCAGCCTGAGGCATACGCCATGTCGATCCCCGCCAACATTCAGCAGCATATTTTTGATCTCCTTTCCAAAACCTCCAATGTGTCGTTTGTCAGGGGAGAAGCGGCCGACACCGGTTCTCTCGGGCTGACAGCGGGACAGCAGGTGGTGGCGGAAGTCGTATCACTCCTCCCCTACGGGCGTGCCCAGGTCAACATAGGAACTGCCCGGCTTAATCTGGAACTCCCGATGGCGGTGCGGGTCGGGCAGAATCTGGAAATGACCTACGTTGCCTCGGAACCGCGCCCGACCTTTGCCATGGCGCGACCGGGGGAAACTTCACCTCCCGTGCGGCTCTCCGATGCCTCGCGACTGTTGGGTTTGCTGCTCGGCAATCAGCAGATGATGGGCGATCCCCAGGTGCGGGCATCGTTGCAGAGTGTCAGCCAGTTGCTGCATCAAACCGAGGACTCGGATCTGATTGCCACGGTGATGGACGAGGCGCTTACCTACACTCCCAAATCGTCATCCGCTCCTCCCCCAGGCGCAGGTTTGGCTTCGCTTCCTGAGCAAGCGGGGCGCAACTCGTTTGAAGCCCATGCCGGTCAGATTCTCCAGCAACTTGCCCGCAATTCACGCTTTACCATGCTGGAGGCGGTCAATCAACCGGCGACGCCGTTGCCGCTGATACCGGGGGATGAAATCAATGCCGCCGTGACCGGAACGCTGCCGGGAGGGCGAGTATTTGTGCAGATTGCCGGAACGTCACTGGAACTGGTGATTCCCGGTGCACTCCCCAAAGATGGTATTATCCGCCTGACCTATCTCGCCTCGCTCCCCAAGCCGTTGTTTGCACTCCCCCGCACCATCCAGGAAAATCTCCCCGGTAGCTTGAGCGAGGCGGGGCGTTGGCTCAGCGTGCTGGAGCATAGCCAGGGAGGGGTCAGCAGCCAGCAGATGAATGTACTGGAACGGCTCAACACGGTGATCAGCTCGCTCCCCCCCGACTCGCCAGCCTACTCCGCCATCCGTGATGAGGCGCTGACCTATGATGCCATGCTCCGCCGGCCGTCCCCCGAGGCATCGGCGGCAGCCGCCTCCCTGCACCCCGGACCTTTGACCGGCAACGGGATTGTGCTGCATGATGATATGGCAAAACTGTTGCAGGCGCTGATCAAGGGGAATCGGCTGGCGCTGCTGGAGGCGATTAATCAGCAGGCGTTGCCGACCGGATTGATGCCGGGTCAGCAGATGCGGGGGGATGTACTGGCCGCGCTGGGTGGTGGACGATTCATGCTGGAAGTGGCGGGGAGGGCGATGGAATTCATGCTTCCCAAAGGAGTGACAACCGGTGACCGGCTGCAGCTGTTCTTTATCACCGGCACTCCCCGGCCGACCTTTCTGCTGGCTCGTTTTGGCGAAGTGGGTGATTCCACCGTCAGTCAGACCGGACGCTGGCTCGTCACCCTGCAGGAATTGCCACGTGAGCAGAACTCCACCTCCGGCATGGCCGGGATACTTCGCACTATTCTGGGTGAACCGCCGACCGATGCAGCTCGCACCAGCCAGATGCTGGCCCAGTCGCTCAAACAGAGCGGACTTTTTTACGAGTCCCATCTGGGGCGCTGGTTTGGAGACAACTATCCACTGGAGGAACTGCTCAAGGAACCACAGGGGAAGCTTTCGACACTTAAACAGTTGCTGGTTCCGGGAACCCCCCAGGCGCAGCTTGACAACAACCAGCAGATCAATGCTCTGGAGGAACACTCTGCGGCTCTGCTGAGCGCCGGCACACGTTCCCCGGCCGCAGAATCAGCGGTTGATCCGCGGGCGCTGCCGTTGGTGCAGGATCAGTTGGCAACCTTGCAAAGCAACCAGTTGCTCTTTCGCGGCAACCTTTGTCCCGGCCAGCCAATGGAATGGACAATTCAGGAACGGGAGCAGCATCGTAACCGTTCGGGTGCCGAAGAGCGGAGCTGGGATACCACGCTGTCGCTGGACCTTCCCCGTCTCGGTGAAATCAATGCCCGGTTGACCCTGGATGGTGGGCGGATCAAACTGCAGGTCACTGCTGCCGATGAAACATCGGTGGCAACACTGGAGCTGGGGAAGGGAAAACTGGTGGATCAACTGGCGGGGGCTGGTTTAGTGGCGGAAGAAATCAGGATACAACATGAAGCCTGACCGGGATCAAAGAAGGGCAGCGGCGCTTTCCTACAAACAGGGGTATTATGCGCCGACCGTGGTTGCCAGCGGCACGGGGGTGGTGGCTGAAGCGATCATCGCCTGCGCTCGCGAGGCAGGGGTGTTTATCCACGAATCCCCGGAGCTGGTGAAGCTACTGATGCAGGTAGATATTGATCAGTACATTCCGCCGGAGTTGTACCGGGCCGTGGCGGAAATCCTGGTCTGGTTGTATGCCATGGAGCAGGAAAACAAGTGACGTCGAGGGAGCAGGCCGGTGGAATCAACTGTGTCCGTGGATGATCCGTTGTACGACAAAATCAGTCACCATCTTTGGGTTGTTCAGGTCAAGCAGCGGCACATCCAGCTCCAGCGGCTCATCGGAGGCCACGGCAATCAGCGTTGAGTCGTGCTCTGCGCCGCGACACAACAGGGTCGGGCTTCGTTCGCTACGATGGATCTCGATTTTGGGGAGTCCGCTTTTTTTGAATCCTTCGGTGAGGATGATATCCACATCCCCAAAATAGGTGCCCACCAGCTCCTCGATCGGTGGTGACTCGTCGTGTTGCTTGATCAGCGCCAGTTTTTGCGGCGAGGTGATCAGCATGGTATCGGCGCCGGCAGCGGTCAAACGATGGCTGTCCTTACCCGGATGATCGATCTCAAAGCGGTGGGCATCATGTTTGATCACCCCGACCCGGTATCCCCGTTGTTTCAGCTCGCTAATTACTTTTTCCAGCAGGGTGGTCTTGCCGGTTCCCGACTTGGCGATAAACGAAACTGCTTTTGCTATGGTCATGGTAAACTCCTGTTCGCCCCCTGATTTTTTAGTGCCACGTTACGACAAAGCCACGTAATCTGCCACCATCGGAATCCCGGTAGTAGACCACATCCTGGGTTTCGGACAGCTGTCCCCGCTGGATTTGGTACCCTTCTTTTTTTTCAGTCGATTCTACCAGCAAGACAGGGTTTTTGGCCAGCTGCCGCAGCACCCCTTTCATGAATGACTCGGGAACCCCGCGACCGCCACGGTCAAGCACCTGAATCGCCTTGATTCCCTCACCTTCCCGTAGAATCTTGAATTCGGTGACCTGTCCCTTGTAGCGTTCCCAGCCGGGATTCTCAGTGCCGTATTTTTTGTCATACCCGTAGCGCGGGATAAAATCAGGGAGCTTTTTCAGCCGTGGCGTAGTTGTTGACGGTGCTGGTGCTGGCTTTGGAGGCTTTGGTGCAAGCACCGGAGCTGGGGCGGCAACCGGTGTCTTGACCGTGGGGGGCGCGACAACCGGAGGTGTGACCACCGCTGCAGCTGGTGCAGTCGCACCTGCTGCCGGGGCGCTAGGCACCGCCGGTTTTGGCGACGGTTTGGCCGGTTCCGGTTGGATGACCGGAGCGCTGGCCGGTTTGATGGCGATCATCTCCGGTTTACTCCGTTGCTGCTGCAGCACGGTGACCACAACTACCACAGCCACCACCGGTATCAACCAGAGCAGGAATGTGCGTTTCGTAGGGGCGGCAACCGGGAGAGTCGTTTCCATGTCGAGTGACTTCCAAACTCGTTGCTGTTGTTGCATGTTGTCGCTCACCGCAGTGGGTGGAGGCATGGTCTCGACCGCGGAATCAAATGAGCTGTTAAATTCTGAATAAACCGACAGGGGAGTGCGGGAAGGATAGGCAATTCCCTGTTCTTGTGGAGACAGTTCGACTGGCAATTCCTGGGACGCCTGTTGAGAAGCTGTGTCGGGAATGGGAGCTTGCACCGCAGTTGAACCGAGGTTGGGAAGCGAAAGTGGCGTGATTACCGGGGGTATCTCCCTGGCCGGTGCCGGGGAGGCAAAAGTTACCGGAACCGGCTCGCCAGCTGTCGTGGGGACCGGTGATGGAGCGGCAGCTTTCCTGGCCGGTTTTGCCAGCAGCGTTGCCAGTAACTCCCGGGTCGAGAGTTGTACCGCCTCGTCTGACAGGGCTATGTCGATATGACCGTGGTATGAGGCAATCGTTTCGCGTGAGACCTGGTCGGTGGTCGCCAGCAGCACAAAGTGGGTGCGCTTGCGGCCAAGCTGTTTTTTCAGGTGCATCAGGATGATATCGGCCGAAAGCCCGGAAAGATGGGTCTGCACAAACACGACCGTCGGTTTTTCCGCTGTCAGTTCTTCAGCCCCTTTTTCAAGGTTGTTGGCAATCCGTAGCCGGATATTTCGATCATCGGTCAGGCGGGAGAATATTTTCCGTACCCTCGGTATGTCGGTAATGAGCAAGAGATCAATCATACTGCTACCTCCCAAAAATTGGATTGCATTGTACGGCATGCGGGGATGTGAGGCAACAGGTTATAACTTGGGTGCTTGCGGATAGTTGTAGGATCGTGAAAATTGATATCGCCGAACGCATGTCATCTGAAAATCACCTTGCCGGAACCGGCTGTGATGCAGTCGGATTTTCCGGTTTGGAGAAATTGTTTGCGGCGTTTTGCGGGGATGGAAAAGGGTGAGGTTTTCCACACCTTGACAACACCTGTCATCTAACTTATGATTTTCATATATTCTTATCCGTTTCATGGAGGTGTCATGCCCACTATCAGCATGTTTTACGGGATAATTGTCAGAATGTTGTTCATGGATACTCAACAGCATCACTTGCCACATATTCATGTTGAATATCAGGGAAAGAAAGCGGTGATTGTTATCCCAGGCGGAGAACTGCTGGAAGGTGAACTCCCAAGTAAAAAGCTGCGGATGTTGCAGGCATGGATCGATATTCACGAGGAAGAGTTGATGGCTGACTGGTCACTGGCAGTAAACGGCGAGCCGGTATTCCCGATTGATCCGTTACGCTAATGGAGGCGAGCCATGATAGAAGTCTGTCACGTTGAAATCGGTCAGGAATATAACCTTCTTATAACTTTTCAAAATGGTGAGCGTCGGATTTTTGATATGGCGCCATATTTACAGTACCCTGTTTTCCAAAAGCTTAAAAATCCAGCTTTTTTTTCACTGGCCCGCGTTAATTATGGGACGGTGACGTGGCCCGGCGACATTGATATTGCTCCGGAAACGCTTTATGCGTTTGAATCGCCTGGCTCCCCATCCTGATCGTAGAGGTTAGGGCGTGACTAATGAAAACCCGATTTCATTTAAGGAACTTCAGGCAAGGTGTCAGGCCTTGCTGGCTGAAAACCGGTTATTGAAAGAAGAACTCAATACCTTGAAAGCTGGAGTGCCTGCCAGCGAATTACAGCAACGAGATGATCTGTTTTTTCCCCGCGAGCCCGCCTCAGCAAGTATCATTCCACAACCAACCATCGACCATTCCCCTCCCACCATCTGTAATCGTTCAGAATCGGCTGAAAAAATCAGGTTGTTCATGTCTCTCTTCAAAGGGCGGGATGATGTGTATGCCCGGAGATGGGAGAACAAGAAGAAAAGGACATCAGGATATTCACCCGCCTGTCAGAATGAATGGAAACGGGGGGTATGCGGCAAACCGAAGTCGACTTGCTCCAAATGTGGCAATAAGGCGTATGCGCCTTTGGATGAGAGTGTCGTTGACAATCATTTGCGGGGAAGCATGGTTGCCGGAATATTTCCGATGCTCTCTGATGAAACATGCTGGTTTTTGGCAATTGACTTCGATGATGGTGATTGGCACAGCGATGTCGCCGCTGTGAAAGATGTCTGTGTTGCTTTCGGTATTCCATTTGCCATCGAGCGTTCACGTTCCGGCAACGGAGGTCATGTCTGGTTCTTCTTTGAAACCCCTGTATCAGCAGTTTTGGCAAGAAAATTTGGGACTTCCCTCCTTACCCGTGCCATGAACGAACGACACGAAATCACCTTCAAATCCTATGACAGATTTTTTCCCAATCAGGACACCATGCCCAAGGGAGGTATGGGAAACCTGATTGCACTCCCGCTGCAGAAAGAGGCCCGAAATGCCGGAAACAGCTCGTTCATTGACGAAAAAATCGAGTCATACACCGATCAATGGGCGTTTTTGAGCACAATCCGGAAGCTGTCCGAAGATGACGTGCCGATGTTTACCGCACAGCTTTCCCCGGGAAGCGAGCTTGGTGTCGTAAGGAGCGATGAAGAGGAGGTGCAAAGACCATGGGATGTGAGCAGGGTTGATTTGCAGCAAAGTGACTTCCCGCGTGAGATTGAATGTATCAGGGCAAACATGCTGTATATCCCGAAAACCGGTATATCACAGCGGGCACTCAACCGGTTGAAGCGTCTGGCGGTTTTCAGAAATCCCGATTTCTACAAGCATCAGGCCATGCGTATGCCGACATTCAACAAGCCGAGAATTATCTGTTGCGCCGATGAAACCAGCGCCTACCTCTGTCTGCCGAGAGGGTGCGAGCCGGAGGTGTGCACGCTTCTGGGCGAACAGGGGGTGGCAGTTACCTGCAGGGACAAGACTTTCTGCGGCAAGACCATTGATGTTGAATTCAACGGCATATTGCGGGATGAACAGACCCTGGCGTTGGAGAAAATGCTTGCGCATGATATCGGAGTGCTCTCCGGCACGACCGCTTTTGGCAAAACGATTGTGGCAATCAGGCTGATGGCGGAAAGGAAGGTCAGCACACTCATCATCGTTGACAAGGTCACGCTGATCTCGCAATGGAAAAAGCGGTTGCTGGAATTTCTTGTCATCAACGAGACTCTGCCGGAAGTAGAGGTTGACCAAAAAAAGAGAGGCCGGAAAAAGAGCAGGAGCATCATCGGGCAACTGGGAAGCGGGAAAAACACTGTGACCGGAATTATCGATATCGCTTTGATGCAGTCGTTGAACAGGAAAGGCGAGGTCAGCGAATGCGTGAAAAATTATGGCATGATTATCGTTGACGAATGTCATCATGCCGCAGCATTCAGCTTCGAATCTGTTCTCAAAACCACAAACGCCAAGTATGTCCATGGTCTGACAGCGACGCCGACCAGAAAGGATGGGCATCATCCGATCATTTTCATGCAGTGCGGTCCGATACGCTATCGGGATGATGCAAGAAAGCAGGCTGAAAACAGACCGTTCGATCACTTCATAATCCCGCGATTCAGCTCGTTGCGAATCCGCCTGGGCAGGGATGAAAAGGATGTCTCCATCCAGGAGTGTTATTCGGAGATCGTTGTCAATGAAATGCGCAATCAGCTGATTGTTGATGATGTGCTAACTTGTTATGAGCAGGGGAGGAGTTGTCTTGTCCTGACGGAAAGAACCGCACATGTGAAATTACTTGCCGAAAAGTTGGGCGAAAAGATCCCTGAAGTCATAACGCTCACGGGGAAAATGGGGGTGAAGGAAGCCGGAGAAATCTTCAAGCGCATATCCGATACTCTCGCAGAGAGTCAGTTGACGCTGGTTGCCACCGGCAAGTATATCGGCGAAGGCTTCGACGAAGCGCGTCTTGACACGCTGTTTTTGACTATGCCGATATCGTGGAAAGGAACTCTGCAGCAGTATGCCGGAAGGCTTCATCGGCTGCATGAGAGCAAAAACGAGGTGCGGATCTATGACTATGTGGATATCCATGTGAAGATGTTGGAGAAAATGTATCACCGGCGGCTCAATGGTTATGCTGCTATCGGCTATAAGGCGAAAAGCGGAATCGTTGACAAGGACTCGATTGACAGCATCTTTGACAGCCGTAATTTCCTGTCAGTGTACACTAATGACATCCTGACGGCACAACGTGAGATCCTGATTGTCAGCCCATTTGTCACCAAACGGCGCACTATGCTGATGGTACCGCACTTGGAGGTTGCGTTGCGAAATGGGGTGCGGGTAATTGTGGTAACCAAAGCTGTTATGGAATACGGAGATAAGGACCAGGCAGTTTTGCAGGGGACAATTGATGTTTTGAAGGACGCTGGTGTAAAGGTCGTGTTTCGTCCGCACATTCACCAAAAGTTTGCGTTGATAGATCAAAAGATTGTCTGGTATGGGAGCATCAATCTATTGAGTTTTGGCAGTGCGGAAGAAAGTATCATGCGGCTTGAAAGCCCTGTTATTGCCAACGAACTGGTGCAGACAGTGCAAGAGTGATCAAAGTCGCTAAAACAGTTGAGCCACTATTTAGAACATTAACTGCCAAGCTGTTTGTAACATCTGCTAATATTGATGCATCAACGTGGGAACTAATATTAATCTGCTACACATCAATCTTTTCCTGCACAATCAGCTCACCTGATTTCAACTCCAACACAACCAGATTACCATCTCAGGAAGTGCATCGCCATAGACACCGAGGAACAACCCAATGTACGATCGATATTCAAACCCGAACGCTTTATGCCGAGTTGCTTGAGATGATACAGATCATCGAAGCATCGAGGAGGTAGAGGTTTTCATATTCATGGGTACATGTTTATCACTTCAAGTTTAGCCGGGTTTGGCAACGAACTTGGACCATGCCAGAAATATCGTAACGTTCCTATAGCCTGAACCTGCTTACCCTTAAATCTCCTGAAAACAGCTTCCTGCCTTTTATCAGAAAACCAAAGAGTTACGGTCGTTACAGCGGTTTCTCCATCTTCGTGCTTGATTATGACTGGTTGGTTGAGTCGAATGGCACGATATTTAACCATCCCTTCGTTACCTTCATCTTCAGCAATAACCAGCTTACCCACGAGATTGACGTTATTACCTTCAATCAGTTTCTGTGATTCTGCAAAGACGGTGCTACAGGCTGCCAGAATGACTACTGCTGATATCATTACGATAAGTCTTTTCATAACTCCTCCTGAAATTTGTGAAGAATTACGTTTTCAATATTGTTATTGACATTCAGCTGTTAGCTTACCCCACAAGATCCTTCTTGCAATGCAGACAAAAAATGGCTTCGTTCTTGATAGGCTCTGCACAATAAGGACACGCTCTGGTGGTCTCCTTCCTGTTTTTGGTGTGAAGAATCAGCATATCAATGCAGGTGATGATGAAAACTCCAAACCACGCGCTTGAAACAAGACTGAACAATAATGGGTTGCTCAGCATTGCCACTGCAAATGTGGTGGCAATAAGGATCAATACCACCCCCAGCACCTTGCGCCCCATGTAGAAATATCCTGCTCCCAGATACGCGAAATTCAACCCGATGGCCAACCAGATGTTTTTCTGTTGAACCGCTGTCGTTTCCTTTTTGCTGTTTGTCATGATGCACTCCCAGTCAGATGTATTTGATCCGACTGTCACATGGACAAGTGTCATTTTTGGTCAATGTTGTATAAAAAAAAGCCCGACGATTATAGTCGGGCTGATTTGATAGAAAGAGGCTCGTTAGTTATTCCAGATATGACTTGTTACCGTTTGAGCAGCGGTAATGTTCATCACCGGCAACTTCGACCGTTTGGCTGTCAAGGGCAAACAGGCTGATGATCTTGTTGATGTCATCTGGCGTCAGACAGGGATCGGTGCAGAGGGTAAAAGAGTTTTTCTTCGGAAAACCAACAACTCTGCCACGGAGATAATAGTCGTAGTCATGCGCTTTGAAACGGCGCTCGGGTGGTGTGGATGGAACAAGGCTTTTATGAAAATCATAATGTCCACTATACCCGATGGCGTCGCCGTAAGGTTCGCCCTCGACAAGCGGTACGGCGTCAATCAGGAAGTCGTTGCCGATTTTGAAGAAGATGCCGACTTTTGCGGTTACATTAGTCATAAGTTTTAACTTCAAATATTCACTGGCATTCTTTTCTGTTTTACAGAATCAAGCTCCAATAGCCTCTTTACTATCGGTACTACCTTGTTCTTGTTAAATAGCCCAAAAGATGCCGGATGCGGCGTATGTGCTAATATGGTTTCATGCTCATTGATTACAACACGTTTGAAGGTTTTTCCAGTAATGTTATCCTTACTTGAACTCACCCGGACGTCATCCGTTTTTGGCAAGTGCCGCCATAATTCTTCGCCGAGAACAATACAAATATCTGGTTTAAGTCTTTCTATTACTTCCCAATACGCAGTCTCTGCGTCAGACCATTGTTGAGGTTGAGGTCTCTTTCTTGCACCAGTGCCGACATACCCTTGTACATAATTAAAGAATGCAACTGAGTCCCAAAATTTTTGACGTAACTCACTTTTTTCATATCCATTAACTGACAAGCCATTGCCCCTGAGTATTGCATTACGAACCTTTGAATAAAAGGCAGCATTTCTATTGACTGCCCAATATTGCATTATATGTCGTGTATAATACTTCGTGATTTCTGTCGGTTTGTTAAAGTGCTCCTTGCTGTAATGCGATTCGCCAAGCACAAGAATACGTTGAGTAAACATGCCATTTGCTGTGTAGTTTTGGCCAACCCAAGGAACAAAATGTACTTTTTCTGTGAAATTTCCAAGCATGGGATATGGTGGCATGGTTTTAAACATTGAAATCTCCTTTTAGTATTCTAATCAGCTCAAACTATATGATCCGACTTTAGATTAAGATTTTTACAACATAACACAGGCCTTTAGGCTACCACAGAAATTTCATCCTGAATCTCGTCCGTCACCGTGTTCACTTCCCCCCAAACAAAAGCGGTCTCACTTGCATCTGCCGGTATCGTCCAATAACCTCACAAATATCTGCAAGGCGCGGTTTTCCTGTCATGTTCCCTTTGATGGTTGCGAGTATCTCAGCCTGACGCGCAATAACATCAATCTGGGTAATGTGCATGGGATGGGTTTCCACCAGCTTCACCAACTCATTGTCATCAACAGCTCCTTTACCAAGCACTTCTTCCCACTGTCGAATTTGCCATTCCTCTGGCGGATATTCCAGGTCGATGTGCAGGTTGAATTCCTGCGGCACATGGCTCCGTTTAATATCCTTGGTGACCATGCAAAACAGGCCGTTATGACGGCGCAGTCTGGCAACAAGATCACGCATGAGCAGATCCAGAGAATCGTCTTTTTTGTCATTAAGCTTTTGCTGCATGAAGCCATCATGGTCAATAAACAGCGTCAGCGAAGCGTCGCAGGCCGTAGGCGAGAAAGCATAATCCATCGGCAGAATCTTCCGCTGAGTAACCGGATCAATAACCCTGTCGTTATCCACCAGAGAGATGACTCGACGGTAATCAAAGGAGCGTATTTTAAGGCCGCATACGTCTGCAAGCCCTTCCACTGCCTGAACACCGGCGGCAATGTCCGATGAACTGACTAGAAGTGAAAGGCCAAGTTGCCGGGAGTCAAGCGACTTCCAAACATTACCAAGGTTTTTTAGCTCTGCACGTTGCCGTGAGCTGAATGGCAAAGAATCAATAGCCACTTGCGGGGGATAAATTTGGCAGAGACCGCTTTCATCACCAAGAGTAGCGGCTTGTTTTTCTGCGGCGCTATGCAGCAGGGCGGCGGTGAGCAGCGGTCTGTTGTCATCGTCACGGGTCGCTTCAGTGATAGCCAGGAAAATGCTGTTTCGGATCAGGCCACCGGTAAACTGGTAACGACCGGCAAATTCGGCAAGATCAACATCAGCGGCAAATCGAACTGATCGAGGCATAAGCGCTTTCCATATGTGCAAACGTAAGGCGGCATCCGGCAGGGTGAAGTGAACTTTCATGGCCAGCCGCCGTTCCATGGCAGGATCTAGTTCCACAGGTCTGTTGGTTGCCAGAATGGTGATGCAACGCGATTTCTCCATCTCCAGCAGTAGGGAACGGCTCAAGCTCGTATTGGCGGCACCGCTGAACAGATCATCGCATTCATCCAGAAAGACGATTGCCCTCAAAAGAGCTGCTTCACGAAAAAGGAAGCTGAGAATGTCTTCATCGCTCATCTTTACTTCCTTGATTTCATCAAGATTCAGGGAGAGTAGCGGGCAATCGAGATGATTTGCCAGGCCTTTGGCCAGCATGGTCTTGCCGGTTCCGGATGGGCCATGAAAGAGTAGCGCCAGGCCGGTCCCATAGCCGAAAAACGTGTCCAGTTCTTCAAGAGTGCCGTTTTGTCGTCCCGTCAGGTAATGTTCAACACAGTTCGCCACATCACGTTTCAATTTATCCAGCAGCACAACCTGTTCCAGCTTTATATTGCTCCGCTCTTCCCTAATAAAGCTGAAAGCCATATGATAGTGATTGCTGTCCCCAAGGATAAAGCAGACATTACTTTCATGGAGGCAAACCGAACTCTTTAGCATATTGGTTGTACTCTCCACTTGTCCTGCCAATATCACGCGGTTCTTCAGCAATGTAGCGTTGACGCTAAAATAGCGTCTGTTGGCAAGTTGACCACGCAGATCGGAAGATATGAGACGCAGCAAAGGGCCAATCTCCATGCCGTTGTAACTGTAACTTTCGAATCCGCTTTCCTTGTACATTGCGATAAAATCCGGGGCGGCATACTGCATAAGTAACAGCATGACCACGTTTCGCTCGAAGGCGTCGAGCTGCCAAGTATCACAAAATTCAAGATACTTGAGATCTATGCCTTGCTTGAGAGAAAGTTCCTCGCGGCGGCGATTGTTATTGACGGTAAGTTCCAAAAGCTGTTCACCCTGTTTCAGGTCAATACCTTCGGTGAAAGCCGATAAAAAACGTTTGCCTGATTCTTCATTTTTATCATCATGCTTGTTTTCGCCACAGCGCAGAAACGCAACCGTCAGCATCCATTTACACTCCAGTTCTAGTGCCATCAGGTGGTCAAGGTTGTCGGTGAATGGTTGCAAGTTGTTTTCGGATTGGTTTTCCCGCGTCTGTGAAAAAGCTATTATTTGGGCGGACTGGGCCGAGTCGTGTGTATGTGTCTGCATCATGGAGCTGTTCATGTTGATTCCTTTCAAATGGTTGTTCAGCGTTTCCGCACAGTCTCAATCACATCGGCCAATCCGTGCTGAATTGCCTCATCAGATGAAAGCCAGGTATCCACGTCACGTAGCAGGTATTTCTCCAGCTCTTCCTTCTCCTTGATGCCGGAATAGGTCAGGTAGTGTTGCAGTATACGCTCATGCTCCAGATCCTCTTCCTTGCGACCGGCAATGAGTTGACTATGGTTTCCGGCACTGAGGGAGGAAAAACGGTGTGAGAGAATTGATGTTCGCGGTGTGATAACTCGATGACCCTTTTCGCCGGTCATAAAAATCAAAAGTCCCATGGAAGCGATCATACCGATTCCGGTCGTGTAGATCGGAATACATGACCACTCCATGATGTCGATTATGGAAAAACCAGCCGAGCAGGAGCCACCGGGCGAGTTGATAATCATCTGGATCTGGTTGACTTCGGTTTTGATGTTGTGTGCGATGATTTCCTTGCAGACTGCTTCTGCCCTGTTGCCATCAATGGCTCCTGAAATGTAAATGATGCCATAGTCGTCGAGGCTGTTATTCTTCTTATCAATGTCTTTGTCTGCCATGTTGTTTTCTCCTTTATTGTTGTTGCGATAGTGATAGTATTGCAACAGTCGAGTGTCATTTCTGGTCACAAACGATAATTTTTGGCAGGCTCAGGAAGAAGACTAATGCGCGGACTAATTTTGAAGAAATTCATTCAGGGAATTACACTACTGTCTCAACCAACCGGCACAACGGTTGAAGAACTGGGGCGCAAGCTGGAAATACAGACGCGTCAAGTATATCGTTTCATGAATTCATTGCAGGATGATTTGGGATTTATTTTGGATGAGGAAAAGCTGGATAGCGGAGGCAAGCGTTTTGCGTTAGCTGTCGGGCAAAGCGAGAAGCTTTCAAAAGTTAAGGTTCCTCAGTTGAGCTTGAACATGGATGAGGTTGTGGCGCTTCACTTTCTGCGAGGTCATGCCAAGTTGTTCAAAGGTACTGATGTTGGTGAGGGGATAGATCGGGCTTTTGCCAAACTGGCTGTCTTCGTGCCTGATGGATTGGGTGAAAAACTGGAACGGGTACGTGGCCTGTTTGTGCCGTCTGTTCGTTTTGCTAAAAACTATGCCGGCAAAGAGAAGCTGATCGATATGCTTGCCGAAGCCATCTTCGGGCAGCATACCTGCCTGATTGAGTATCACTCCTTTACTGATGATACGACAAAGAAATTTATGATTGACCCGTTACGGTTATTTGAGAGAGATGGCGGCTTATACCTGTTTGTGCGATCACCACGTTATGGAGATATTCGAATTCTGGCTGTCGAGCGTATCAACCAGATTGAGCTTGCCAATGCGCTTTTCGAATATCCGAAAGACTTTGATCCGGAGGCGTTGCTGGATCGTGCTTTTGGTATGTTTTATGATGATCCGCTGGAAGTAAAAATCTGGTTCTCTGCTGATCAGGCCCGTTATATTCAGGAACGGCAATGGTCGCAAAACCAGGAGATAGCCGAGAACAAGGACGGGTCAATTATCTTATGGATGAAAACATCCGGCTGGTATGATGTGAAAAAGTGGATTCTTTCGTTTGGTGCGGACGCACGTCTGCTTGCTCCTGAGCAGCTTTGCAATGACATCAGACGTGAAGCGGAGGCCGTTTTAAAAATGTATCCATTACGGTGAATGTTGCCACTCACTATTGTGGATGAATAGGTATGGTAGGCGCTGGTTAAACACAAAAAAGCGGCAGAGGAGTTAACTCCCCTGCCGCTTTTAATGTGCATGTTTTCTTGCTGCGATTACATCATTTTTGCCAGCAGCGGAACAATCAGCAACGATACGATGTTGATGATCTTGATCATCGGGTTGACCGCAGGCCCGGCAGTATCCTTGTAGGGGTCGCCAACGGTGTCGCCGGTAACGGCAGCCTTGTGGGCATCGCCACCTTTGCCGCCGTGATGACCGTCTTCGATGTACTTCTTGGCATTATCCCAGGCGCCACCACCGGTGGTCATGGAAATAGCCACGAAGATACCGGTGACGATGGTACCGACGATCACACCACCCAAAGCTTTTGGTCCCAGGGTGAAGCCGACGATCACCGGTGCCAGAATTGGGATCAGGCCGGGGATAACCATCTCTTTCAGGGCAGTCTTGGTGACGATATCGACACAAGCGGCGTAATCCGGTTTGCCGGTTCCTTCCATGATCCCCTTGATTTCGCGGAACTGACGACGAACCTCGACAACAACTGCGCCACCGGCTGTACCAACCGCTTCCATACACATGGCGGCAAAGTAGTAGGGGAGCATACCGCCGATGAAGAGGCCGACGATGATGTAGGGGTCGGACAGGTCAAAGGTGATCGCCTTACCGGCCATCTTGAGTTCGTCCACATAGGAGGTGAAGAGGATCACGGCAGCCAGACCGGCGGAGCCGATGGCATACCCTTTGGTGACAGCCTTGGTGGTGTTGCCAACCGCATCCAGAGGGTCGGTGACAGCGCGAACGGAATCATCCAGTTCAGCCATTTCGGCGATACCACCGGCGTTGTCGGTAATCGGACCATAGGCATCCATGGCAACCACGATACCGGTTAGGGAGAGCATGGATACGGCTGCAATGGCGATGCCGTAGACGCCGGCGCATTTGTAAGCAATGATGATACCGGCAGCAATCACGATTACCGGTGCAGCGGTCGCCTTCATTGAGATGCCGAGACCGGCAATGACGTTGGTGCCGTGACCGGTGGTGGAAGCCTGGGCGATATGTTGTACCGGGGCGTATTCGGTGGAAGTGTAGTACTCGGTGATCCAGAAGATGGCGCCGGTAACGCCCAGGCCAACCAGGGCGGAGATGAAGATGTTAACGGCGCTGAAGGTCACCCCTTCGGCATTGGTAAGACCTTGGGGAAACATCTGGGCAGTAACGAACCAGAAGGCGATACAGGCGAGTACTCCGGAGGCGATCAGGCCTTTGTAGAGCGCCGGCATGATCTTCTGGCTGCTCCCCAGTTTCACAAAGTAGGTGCCGATGATGGAAGCAATGATCGAGATGCCGCCCAGGATCAGCGGATAGTTGACAGCGGCCGTGTTGCCGGTAAAGGCCATGGCGCCGAGCAACATGGCGGCGATCAGGGTTACGGCATAGGTTTCGAACAGGTCGCCTGCCATACCGGCGCAGTCACCGACGTTGTCACCCACGTTGTCGGCGATCACCGCCGGGTTGCGGGGATCGTCCTCGGGGATACCGGCTTCGACCTTACCGACCAAGTCGGCGCC
>DAINBV010000053.1:0-41086 GCA_036732725.1 Geobacteraceae bacterium
ATCAAATGGTCAAAATAATTAGGGGATTGAAGGTCATATAAATCGGAAATCAACAACCAGTCTCAAGGTGATCAACCCGCATAATGCCCCTGATGCGTGGGAAATCAGGGCGCTGAATGCCTTTGAGAACGGCGTGGCAGAGGTAAGCGAAGTTAATGCCGTGGAGGGAAGTCAACATCTGCGTCTGATGCGTCCGCTGATCACTGAACAGGGGTGCTTGAAATGCCATGAATATCAAGGGTACCAGGTCGGGGATGTACGCGGCGGGATCAGTGTGTCGGTGCCGCTGTCCAAGGTTGCCGGAACCCATGACATGCAGATTGCGGGCGGTGCGGTTGCCCACGGCGCAATCTGGCTGTTTGGGCTTGGCATGTTAAGCGTGGGGTCGCGTAAACTTTCCCGTAGCGAACATGCCTTGCGTGAGAGTGAAGAATGCTACCGTACCGTAGCTGATTATACCGCTGACTGGGAGTACTGGATGATGCCGGACGGCACGTTTCGTTACATGTCACCGAGTTGTGTCACGATTTGCGGCTATAGTCAGGATGAGTTTTACCGTGACCCGGCTCTGATGATGCAGGTTATCCATCCCGATGATCGCTCCCGTTATGAACAACATGCCTATGGTCATCACTGCAAGCATACTTCGGAATCAATGGATTTTCGTATTGTCACCAGTAGTGGCAGCACGCGCTGGATTTCCCATGTCTGCCGGGTGGTGTATGGCGGCGATGGAAAGATGAATGGCATACGGGCAAGTAATCGTGACATAACCGATCGCAAGCAGGCCGAAGAAGCGCTGCATGAGCAGACGCTACAGCTTGAAGATGAAATGGCGGAACGTCAGATGGCACAGGAGACACTCCAGGAACAGGCGGTTGTACTGGAGGAACAGATAACCGAGATACGCCAGGCCGAAGAAGCGATCCGCATGAGTGAAGAGAAGTTTTCAAAAGCGTTCGATAATGCGCCGATCATGATGACGGTCAGTACCATGGATGATGGAACCTATCTGGATGTGAATAAAAAGTTTTCGGAACTGTCCGGTTTCAGCTATGCCGAGGCGGTTGGTAAAAAATCGGATCAACTTGGCTGGATCAGCGCGGAACAACGGCAGCAGTTGATGGTGCAGTTGCACAACACGGGAAGTGTGCCGGGGGTGGAATTGCAGCTGTGTACCAAAGAGGGGAACAGTATCATCTGTGTCTACTACGCAGAAATAATTACGGTTGATGGCCGCCCCTGTCTTCTTGCGCTGGCTCATGATGTGACGGAACACAAAATAATGGAGGAACATCTGCGGCATTCACAAAAGATGGAAGCCATAGGACAGCTGGCAGGAGGTGTGGCACATGATTTCAACAATATCCTGACCGTAATCATGGGGTATGGCAATCTGCTACAGATGAACCCGCAGCTGGAACAACTGCAATTGGAAGAAGTAAACCAGATCGTTGCCGCTTCGGAACGGGCTGCCCGGCTGACGAGAGGTCTGCTTACCTTCAGCCGCAAGGAGCCGATGAATTTCGAGCACCTTAACCTTAATGATATTGTCAAGCACGTACAGAAGTTTTTGGTCCGGGTTATCGGCGAGGATATCCAGCTGAACATACAATGTTCTGATCTGAAAATAATGGTTAATGTTGATGCCACGCATATCGAACAGGTGCTGATCAATCTGGCTACCAATTCCCGCGATGCCCTGCCGAAAGGGGGGGCGATTACCATTGGTACCGGACTGGATACTATCGGTGAAACGTTTGTCCATACCCATGGCTATGGACTACCGGGAGAGTATGCTTGTATAACGATTGCTGATAATGGCTGCGGTATGGATGAAAGCATACGCAAGAAGATTTTTGAGCCGTTTTTTACGACCAAGGAGGTTGGTAAGGGAACCGGACTTGGCATGGCCATTGTCTATGGAATCATCAAACAGCATAACGGCTATATTACGCTGCAGAGTGACGTCGGGGTTGGTACGGAATTCAGGATCTATCTGCCGCTGAGCAGTACGGCACAGGGGCAACGGAAAGAGATCATTGCCCGCATTGCTCCCAAACGTGGAACTGAAACCATACTGCTGGTTGAAGATGATCCGAGTGTACGTGGCGTGATCAAAAGAATTCTGGTTACGAACGGCTACCAATTGATCCTGGCGTATGATGGCCAGGATGCTGTTGAGAAGTTTATGGCTCACCGCAAGGATATTGCGCTTGTTTTGATGGATATGATTATGCCGCTGAAAAATGGTCAGGAGGCTCTGGAAGAGATCAGAATGATTGAGCCGAAGGTGAAAGCCTTCTACTTGAGCGGTTATACGGCGGATTTTATCCGCAGTCGTGGCGTTGATGATGAAGAGGTGGAAGTCATTAGCAAACCGGTTCATCCGATTGAATTTTTACACAAGGTGCGGGATATGCTGGACCGGGATGAGCGGGGGAACCGGCATTATGCCGAGGCAACCTGATCGCGCCCCCCCTCTTTAGCTTTGTACATTGCCTGATCGGCACGTTTGAGAATATCATTCAGACAGCAGTCAGCCTTGCTTGAGCAGGCTATGCCGAGACTGATGGTCACCCGGATTGAACCTTGATCAACCTGAAATGGTTCCGTGCGAATAGCTTGTCTGATCCTTTCGGCGGCGTTGTGGCAATTTTCAAAAGAAGTATCCGATAACAGCACAACGAACTCTTCGCCGCCATATCTTCCGACAATATCATAGGGGCGCATGCAGAGATCAAGGCGTCTGGCCAGTTCTCGAATAACGTGATCTCCGATCAGGTGGCCATGGTTGTCGTTGATCTTTTTGAAATGATCGATGTCAATCATGATACATCCCAGGGAAGAACTGCCAGTGGCCTGCTCATTCTTACGGATATTCCGTAGAAACTCCTCCTCTCCGCGCTCCAGCAGGTGACGCCGGTTGGCCAGTCCTGTCAATACATCGGTGATGGCCATCAGTTCGAGCCGTTCCTGGTATTCACGCAAATGCAGGGAACTGCTGCGAATCATGATGAATGACGAACCAAACACCACCATGCTGACCATGGCCAGCAATGAAACCGCCATAATCAGCCCATGCTGCATATCCTGCTTGTATTTGCTCACATTCATGTACACTTCGAAGCTTCCCACCGGCCTGCCGGCCATGTTTCTGATCGGGATATAGGTCTCGACAACATCCGCGGTAATAACACGCTCTTCCGACAAATCATGTATCTTTTTGCTGGTCTCCAGTTGTGAATCGACCTTCCCTTGCATGGCGCGTTGCAGTCTTGGATTAGCGCTGTCAACCAGTCCGATGATATCTTTTTCCGTACTGTAGACGATGCGCTGACTGGCGTCATAAATTTTGACTTTAATGATCTGGTAGCGCGGCAGCAGCTGGCGGAGCTTTTGGTCGAGAACCGGCAGTTTGTGTGGTTCAACGAAGACCGACATGCCATGCTGATCATGCTTGAATAGATCATCCTGGCATTCCCGGACCAGGATCTCGCAGTGCTTGATTCCATCCTGCTCGGCACTGGCAACTACATAGCCGGAAAAGATCCGGTAGAAACCGTAGCTCGATACGGAGAGTATCAGCAGGATCGAAACGATTGCCGTAACCAGCAGCATGCGCAGCAACTCATTGGTGTTTTTGTCAGACAGGCTGTGTGAAGTTGATGTTCCCATGTTTCACCTCTGCTGTGTAGCAATTACTGCTGATGCTCCTACGGCCATAATAGCAATGCTGGTCTGGACTCATGATCAGTGTCTGTCTGATATTTTCATCGGATTAGCGCGTCTGGTCTGGTTGCCGTTCACTCAAGCTGTCATTCAACAGAACGTTCCCATAGGACAAAATCTCGTTTCCCGTTACCTTTGAATAGGATGGCATTATCGGTCATCAACCGAAGTATCAGCTACCCTGCAGCGGATATACTTTGATCAACACCAGATTGGCAAAAAAACATCAAACCATGGGAAGCGCCAATGAAACCTGTTACCCGTTATTACATAGCGTGCTTGCTGGGCGTGATCTACGCTCTGATCAGTGTTAGTCCGGTTGCGCGTCTGGCACTGCGCCCGCTCGCTGTGCATCACGCAATCAGCGGGGAATGCAGCGGTGATTGCGCTATCTGCGGCTGCTCTTTGGAACGAAGAGCATCACATACCTGTTGCTGTTGGCAGAAGAAGGAGCAAGAACAGGAAAAGCTCAATCGACAAAATGCCGATTGCTGCCGGAAAAATAAACAGAGCAAAACCACCGTGACAATCGCCACCTGCCGTTGCGGAAGTGAAACGACGCAGCTACCGTGGGTGGCAGAAGACAACGAACTGATGCCGTGTCAGTTTCACGAGACACAACCGATTATGACCGAAATGCTGCTTGAGCAGCACCAATCACACCGCATGGTTTCCCGTGACCATGACCCGCCTGATCCGCCGCCAAAACTTGGTATCTCTTGTTAACACATTGCTACTTCTACGTTGTCACACTCAAAAGCAAATCTTCCTCAATCCCCCTTTGCAAAGGGGGCGGTTTTAAAGTTCCCCCCTTTTTTGAAGGGGGGGGGAGGGGGGATTTACCGTTAAGGTGGTGATCTGACAATGGAGAACTACCGTTGTTTTGAAGTCATGCCACCCTGCCATGGGCAGGGAGTGTACACGTTTGCGTGGTGCTGAGGCGTGCCAACCAATCATTTCATGTTACAAGGAGATACCATCATGAACTCTACAAGATATATCCGCTCCATACTTATGCTGATCGCACTGGCGCTCTTCAGTGCCTGTAGTGGCGGTTCCGGCGCCGGTTCCAGCGCCTCCCAAAATAGTGACGGCGCCACAACTGCTGTTTCCGGCATGGTCGTGGCCGGGCCGGCCAGCGGAAGCTCCGTGGTTGTCAAGACAGCAACCGGCACCATAGTCGCCGGACCATTTATTACAGCCGGAGATGGCAGCTACAGTGGCATTATTCCGGCGTCGGCCTTGTCAGCTGACCTGGTGTTCGAGGCGAGCGGCGGAACATTTCCCGATGAGGCAACCTACGATGATCCCAACAACAGGAATGTCAGCTTCGGGATGCTGAGCGCCTTTGTTCCTGGTGGCACCCTGGCTGCCGGCTCGAACATAACCATCGACCCTTCCAGCAGCATTATCCGCCAGCTGGTGAGCGGCGGTAAAACCAGAACTGCCGCGGAAAGCGTTTTCAGCGCCGCATTTGGCTACCCAGCCGATTATTCGATCAAACCGGCCTTTGCCAATCTTTCCACCCCCTCAAGCGATGCGCAGCGTCGGGCCGGGCTTCAGGCCGCCAGCTTCAGCCAGCTGACAAAGGAGCTGGGACTCGCTCCGCACAAGCAGTTCGAACTGATTCAGGCCCTGGCAGAAGACCTGTCCGATGACGTGCTGGACGGCAAGAAATCAGGGATTGTGGTGATGACCGCTTCCGGCACGCCGCTTGGTGAGGATATTGGTAACAGGTTTGCCAGTGCGATGGTGGCCTTCCAGGGGAGCAGTCTCAATAAATCGAAGCTGACGGCAGACAAAATCGGCGATCTCCCGTTTAACAAATGTTCCGTGACCAACAGCTACAAGGTTGAATATATTCCCGGCACCATGGCTGCCAGCGTGGGGAAGAGCAGCTTCAAGATCAAGCTGACCAACCGCTCAGGCGGCACTCCGGCCAGTGGCAAAACGATTACCCTGAAACCGATCATGCACATGGCGACCATGTCCCATTCAACACCGGTTGACGCGGTGGTTGACAATGGCGATGGCACCTATTCCTGTACGGTCTATTACCTGATGGCATCCGGCGCCGGAATGGGATTCTGGGATCTGAAAGTGATCATTGGCAGTGGAACAACGGCAGAAACGGCTGTCTTCTATCCCCCGGTCGCCATGGCCATGGGGAGTAGCACCGTACGCGGCACGTTGAAAGGGGTTGCCGATTCAATCAGCTCCATGGGTAAGAGTGAAAAACGCTCCTATTACCTGTTCCGTGACGGTTTGACGCCCAGCAACAACGGTTACACCTTCAAGCTGTTCATTGCCGCCAAGGAGAGCCTGATGAGTTATCCGGCGGTGTCGACCGGGACGGTACTGACCGGCTTAACCGTCCAAACCATGCTGGTTGAGGCCTCCACCGATGGTGGCGTCAGCTGGATACCGGCCACAGCCGGCAGCGGAGCAGGTCATTGGACCTTTAGCGGTCTGGCCGGGCTTACCGCCGGAGTGAACGGTACGATCAATGTCAGGCTGACGATCAATGGTGAACAGAAATCGACCGACGGCGCTGCTGCCGCGGGGACAAAGGGGTATGTCAATTTTACGGTCACACCTTGACCGGAAGGGATCAAACTCCATGCGATATCATGTCAGAATTTTTAGTTTGGCACTCCTCCTGGGGGGGGGTGCCACCTTTGTACCACTCACCTCATGGGGCGCTTCCTGTTGTGGCGGTGGCTCGGCTACTTCCCTGATGGTGCCCAAATACGCCAAGGCGATTGCGGATCTCTCTTTTGACACGGAGATCTATGACGGGTTCTGGAACCAGGATGGCAAACACACTTCCGATCCGCCCGGATCAGATCTTAAACAGTACCGTGTCAATCTCGGCTATGCACAACGGTTTTTAAAGGATTGGCAGGCCAGCATCTCGCTCCCCTATGTTCTCAATGACAACCGTTATTCCGGGCAGTCAACCCAGAGCGATGGACTTGGCGATACCACGCTTTCCCTGTGGTACGAAGCGGTTGAGGACAAGTCATCCTGGAGGGTGTACGAGCTGAAGGATATGCTTCCCTCGGTCTCCCTGGGGCTTTCGTTACTGCTCCCCACCGGTATTTCACCTTATGATGATAAAAACAGCAGCTTTGACATCACCGGTCGCGGTTTCTATCGGCTCGACGGTAATCTGTTGATCGAGAAAAGCATCCAGCCGTGGAGTGCCAGTGTTGCTCTGGCGTATGGCACCTATTTCGAGCGGAGCATTAACCGGGAATACGGCAAATATGTGGAGCCGTACCGCAAACAGTTGGGGGACCGCACTTCGGCCACGGCCTCCCTGGGGTACACCTACGTGCTGGGCACCGGTGGTGACATGCTGACCGGTACGCTAGCCTATTCGTATCTGGCGGAGAGTGAAGGTAGTTACAATGGTGTGGCTGACAGCAGCAGCGCTTTCCATAAACAGGCAGTCGGCGGGACGATCGCCTATGCCAACAACGATAGTGACTGGAGTGTCCGGGCAGGGTGGAATCATGCCATCCAGCAGGATGGCTGGGGAAAGAATTTCCCGACCACCGATATTTTTACCGTGGGGGTTCGCTATGTGCTGCGCTAGATATTGCTGGTTATTTCTGTTGTTGATGCTACTGGCGGGGTGCGGGGACAACCTGATTCCTTCCGGCACTGATCAACGCCCGAAGGTACAGCCTGGTACGACCGGTTATGCTGTCGGACAGAAAGCTCCTGATTTTTCTGTAACCTCCACCCAGGGAGTGGCGGTATCCCTCGCGTCAGCGCTTGCCACTCGCAAGGGGGTTGTCCTCTATTTCACCATGTGGTGTCCGATTTGTGACAGCCACATGAGCCATATGCGCAGCAGTACGATTCCAGCTTTCCCCGCAATCGGCTTTTACGCGGTGGATTATGTCTCCGGTTCGGTGGCCGATGCCGGTAATTCGGCAGTTTCCAATGGCTATGGTGACGGAAGCTTCACGATTCTGGCCGATACCGCTCACCAGCTGCTGAACGGTTTTCAGGGAACCATGGGAACAACCATTGTCATTGACAGTAGTGGCATTGTCCGGATGAACGAAGATTACCGGGATGGCTCACGGCTCGCCTCGATCCTGGCCGGATTACAATAGACTTCAACAGCACAAGGAGCACTGTATGATGAATAAAATTATCTTTGGTTCTTTTTTTCTGCTGGCTATGTTCGCCAATCTGGCGATAGGCGTGACACAGGATGATGATATCCGTCACTTTCGTTCCTGTAGCCAGTGCGGCATGGATCGCAAGGCCTATGGCTACAGCAGGATGCTGGTCAACTATGGGGATGGAAGTCAGGCCGGAGTATGCAGTCTGCACTGTGCCGTCACCGAACGTGAGGCACACAAGGGAGACGTGACAGCCTCTTTGTTAGTGGCCGATCGTGACAGTCGTGAACTAATCAGGGCTGAAAAGGCATTTTGGGTGATTGGGGGGGATAAGCGTGGTGTCATGACTAAGCGCCCCAAATGGGCATTTGCAACCGAAGCTGCTGCCCGCAGATTTACCACATCCCATGGTGGGGGGCTGAGCAGCTGGAATGAAGCCGAGCAAGCCGCGCTGGAGGATGCCGGGTTGAAGAAACAGTAGATTGCAGGGGGTGAACAGTAATCCTGATCACCCCCCGTATCGACGTAGGACAAAATCTCTGCAGTTTTTCTGAAAAACCGACCTTAAAATCAGACATACTCTGCGATCAAATTCCTCTATAAACATGTAAGATGCTAACAAATCAACATTTGGTGCAGTCTGGTATGAGCGCTGGACAACAGATACCATAGGGCCCTTGAAATGACCGGTTTGTACAAACAAGAAAGTTCAATAATCCTGATTGTTGAAGATGAAACTGACGTCAGTGAGATGATGTGTGCCATGGTTGAGCTCATATTTCCCGGTGTCGTCACCCATCATGCCAATAACGGTAAACAGGGTGTGGAACTCTTCAAAATACATTTGCCGGATTTGGTTATCACGGATATCAATATGCCGGAGATGGACGGTATTCAAATGGCCCGTGAAATCAGATCGATCTGTGACCGTGCAAACTTCATCGTACTTACCGGCTACAGCGATTTAGACAGCCGGGAAAAATTCAGTGAAATCGGTGTGATCGATTATATTGTGAAACCAGTTGAGTTCAGCAAGTTATGTGCTGCCATTGAAAAAGTTCGAATTTGAGCGTGCTGTAGGAGATAAAATGAAACCAGGGCGCGATGAGAGGGACTTCTCGCACCCTGGTTTCATGGGATGGGGATTTGCATCTATCTTTAAAATATGGGACGTTTTGAATTCTGTGTATCTGTTGTTCCCGCGACTCAGCTGTTAATATCCACCCAACGCTTCTGCCACCGTATGAATATCCTTATCGCCCCGTCCTGACAGGCAGACCACAATCGTTGCATCCTTTGGCATGGTGGGCGCCAGTTTGAGGGTATAGGCAATGGCGTGGGATGATTCCAGCGCCGGCATGATCCCTTCTTCGCGAGTCAATTCCTTGAACCCTTCCAACGCTTCTTCGTCGGTAATCGATACGTATTCAGCCCGCCCCGAATCCTTCATCCAGGAATGTTCCGGACCTACGCCGGGATAATCAAGGCCGGCTGAAATGGAATGGGCATGGGTGATCTGGCCATCCTGGTCCTGCAGCAGGTAGGTACGGTTACCGTGCAAAATGCCGGGTGAACCGGCACAGAGCGCTGCGGCGTGTCTGCCGGTGTCGATGCCGTGTCCGGCAGCTTCCACACCGATCATTCTGACACCAGGGTCTTGTATGAACGGGTAAAACAGGCCGAGGGCGTTACTCCCGCCACCAACGCATGCCACCAGACAATCGGGTAATTTACCTTGCTTGGCCAAATGCTGCTCCCGTGCCTCCACTCCGATAATGCTCTGAAAATCGCGCACCATCATCGGGTAGGGATGGGGACCGGCCACGGTGCCGATCACGTAGAAGGTGTTGCGAATGGTGGTAACCCAGTTGCGCATCGCTTCGTTCATGGCGTCTTTCAGCGTTGCCGTGCCGGCAGTGACGGCGGTTACCTTGGCGCCCAACAGCTTCATACGAAAAACGTTCAAAGACTGGCGGCGGGTATCCTCTTCACCCATGAATACTTCGCACTCCATGCCGAACAGGGCCGCGATGGTAGCTGTTGCCACCCCGTGTTGTCCGGCGCCGGTCTCGGCGATCACCCGCTTTTTTCCCATCCGCTTGGCCAACAATCCCTGACCGATGGTGTTGTTGATCTTGTGAGCGCCGGTGTGGTTCAGGTCTTCCCGTTTGAGGTAAATCTTGGCGCCACCCAGTTTTCTTGACAACTTTTCAGCGTAGTAGAGCGGATTGGGACGCCCCACGTATTCCCGCAGGTAGTAGTCAAATTCCTGCATGAATTCCTTGTCATTACGGTACTGTTCGTAGGCCTGTTCCAGTTCCAGAAGCGCCGGCATCAGTGTCTCCGGTACGTAGCGTCCGCCAAAATCTCCAAAATGTCCCTGTTGGTCAGGATATGTCACGATAAGCCTCCCGTGCGGTTTGAATAAATGAATGGAGCAGTTGCGGGTCTTTTTTGCCGGGCGCATCTTCAACGCCGCTGGATACATCCACGGCATATGGTTTGACGCTGCGGATGGCGCCGGCCACTGTGTCAGTGGTCAAGCCACCAGCCAGGATAATGCGATCGTGTGTCGAAACGGCGTCTGCCGCAATCTCCCAGTTGAAACGTTCACCGGTCCCACCGTGAGCTGCAGCTGACCATGCATCCAGCAGGTAACCGGCCACCTGATAGGACGATAGCTGCTGCAGAACTGTCCGGTCTTTAACCCGGAATGCTTTGATAACCCGCCGCGTGATGTTCCGGCAGTAGTCGGGCGTTTCTTCGCCATGGAGCTGGATGATGTCGAGTCCGCAGCGGTCAGCGATCTGATTGACCATCTGGTGCGACTGGTTGACAAACAGCCCGACCGTCTGGATAAAGGGGGGGAGGTGTGCAATGATGGCAGCAGCAGTTTCAGCCGACAGATTACGGGGGGAGGGGGGATGAAACACAAAGCCGAGAGCATCTGCCCCGGCTTGGTGTGCTTGCAATGCGTCCTCCAGCGATGTTATGCCGCAGATTTTAATTTTGAACATAAAAACGGTGAAAGGGGGATGCTGACAACTGGAATTGTCTTTTGCCTCCCCCTTGTTCCTTATCTCGTTTAATTACAGGCTGATCTGGGGTAAGCGCTCCAGTGCCGCCTTGACCATGGCGTCCGGATACTCGTAATCTTCCAGGTTGCCGGAGAGGTAGGCATCGTAGGCGCCCATGTCGAGTTGTCCGTGCCCGGAAAGACCGAACAGGATGACCCGTTCCTTTCCCTCTTCCTTGGCCAGCACCGCTTCATCAATGGCGGCCCGTACGGCGTGTGATGACTCGGGAGCCGGCACAATCCCTTCGCTGCGGGCAAACAGCACTGCACCTTCAAAGCAGGAATTCTGTTTGTACGCCTTGGCTTCAATCTGACCGGCGGCATACAATTGGGACACCAGTGGTGATTCACCGTGGTAGCGCAGTCCGCCGGCATGAATGCCGGGGGGCATGAAGTCATGACCCAGGGTATACATCATGGTGATTGGCGCTACTTTGGCTGTATCGCCATAATCGAAGGCGTAGATACCTTTGGTCAGGGTCGGGCAGGAGGCAGGTTCAACGGCAACGCAGCGCACGTTTTTGCCATTGGCGCGATCGGCGATGAACGGAAAGGTCAAGCCGGCAAAGTTTGAACCACCGCCACAACAGGCGATGACAACATCGGGATAATCACCGGCAATTTTCAGCTGCTCCTGCGCTTCCTGACCAATCACGGTCTGATGCAGGCAGACGTGGTTCAACACACTGCCGAGGGCGTAGTTGGTGTCGGCGTGTGTGGCGGCGTCTTCCACGGCTTCCGAGATGGCAATACCGAGGCTTCCCAGATTATCCGGGTCATGGGCCAGGATCGAACGTCCCGAATTGGTCTGTTCCGATGGCGAAGGGATCACGGTGGCGCCCCATAATTGCATCATGCTTTTGCGGTACGGTTTCTGGCTGCAAGAAACTTTAACCATATAGACCGTGCATTCCAGCCCGAACATGGAGCAGGCCAAGGCCAGCGAACTTCCCCACTGTCCTGCCCCGGTTTCGGTGGCCAAACGGCGGATGCCGGCCTGTTTGTTGTAATAGGCCTGGGGAATGGCAGAGTTCGGTTTATGGGATCCGGCTGGTGAAACGCCCTCATATTTGTAGTAAATCTTGGCCGGTGTGCCGAGTGCCTGTTCCAGGCGGCGGGCACGATAAAGCGGGGAGGGACGCCAGAGTTTGTAGATTTCACGCACTTGATCGGGAATGTCAATCCAGCGCTGGTTTGACATTTCCTGTTCGATCAACGACATGGGAAAAATGGTCAGCATGTCATCCGGAGTAACCGGTTTGAGTGTTTGGGGATTGATGACCGGGTGCAGCGGTCCCGGCATGTCCGGGATAATGTTATACCATTGCCGTGGGATCTGATCTTCACTGAGCAGGATTTTGGTGTTCATGGTGGCGGACTCCCTTGAAAATAAATTGGCAGGTTTTACAATCAATTATTCCAGATTATCCTCAATCCGGATGAAGACGGTTTTTTCACAAATAATGTCCTGGGCATCAATCTCTTTCAGCGCCGACTGGATAGATCCTTCGCGCGCTTCGTGGGTTTTGATGACAATCGGTACCGGAGCGGAATCAAGCTCCTGGTGGGCGGTTTGGACCATTGATTCAATGCTGATACCGTGGTTGCCGAGTGATCCGGCAATGGCTGCCAACACGCCCGGTTTGTCCAGAGCGCTGAAACGGAGCATGTATTTGCTGACAATCTCGTCCATTTTCTTGATCGGCAGTGTTTTGACGGTGTCGTCCAGAAAACCGAGCGGCGCCATGCGACGACCGGCGCCGGCCTGCATGGTGCGGGCCAAACCGATCAGATCGCCGACGATGGCGCTGGCAGTCGGGTTCTGTCCAGCTCCGCGACCATAAAACATGACCGGTCCCACAAAATCACCGGTCAGGCGGATGGCATTGAAGACGCCATTAACGTCTGCCAACGGGTTGTGCAGGGGGATCATGGTCGGGTGTACCCGCGCTTCGACCTGACCATCGACCGATTTGCCGATTGCCAGCAGTTTGATGCGGTAGCCGAACTGGTTGGCAAAGATCACATCCAGTCCGCTGATGTTAGTTATCCCTTCAGTGTAGATGTCCTTGAAATCGATGCGGGTACCAAAACAGAGTGAAATCAGCAGAGCCAGCTTATGGGCGGTGTCGATACATTCAATATCGAAGGTCGGATCCGGTTCGGCGTATCCCAATTCCTTGGCTGCCTGCAGAACATCGGCAAAATCGGCGCCTTCCTGGGTCATACGGGTCAGGATGTAGTTGCAGGTGCCGTTCATGATGCCGAAGACTCCGCCAAAATTGTTGGCGGCCATGTTTCCCTTGATGGCGGTCAGCACCGGGATACCACCGCCGACGGCGGCCTCGAATTGTACCTCGACCCCCTTTTCTGCCGCTGCAGCGTAGATATCGGTTCCATGAAGCGCCAGCAGCGCCTTGTTGGCGGTGACAATGTGCTTTCCGGCGGCGATTGCTTTGAGGACAAAACTTTTGGCCGGTTCATAGCCACCAACCAACTCGATTACGATTGAAATCTCGGGGTCGCTGAAGATGTCGTTGACATTGGTGGTCAGTACACCTGGTGGTACGGTCACGCCACGATCGCTGGTTATGTCCAGGTCGGCGATCCGTTTGAGCTTGATCCCGGTTCCCACCTTGGCTCGAATAGTGTCAGCATTCTGCTGTAATAATTTGACTACTCCGGCCCCAATATTGCCAAATCCGATCAAACCTACCTGTATATCGCTCATTGTTCCTCACTCATGGCGTCATTTTTCTCACACGCTTCCACATCGTCCAGGATACCATTGACAAAAGCCGGTGATTCCTTGTCACCAAAGGTGCGGGCAATCTCGATCGCTTCATTGATAGTGACTTTCTTGGGAATATCGGGACGATATTTGAGCTCAAATACCGCCAAACGCATGACATTTACATCGACCTTCGGCATGCGGGCAAGGGACCAGTTTTTTGAACGTTCCGTGATGGCGGCGTCTATTTCCGTACGATGCTGATAGACTCCGGTTACCAGAGCCTCGGCAAATTCCCGCACGCGTGGGAGCACCTCGGTCTGTACTTCGCGAAAGGTTTGCAAGGTTTCCCGCAGGGTGTAGGCTGTGTTGGAGTCAAGGGCGTACAGCATCTGCAGCGCCAGCTGGCGTGATTCTCTTCGTAATCCCATTATTTCAGTACCTTGAATACATTGATGGTTTCGATTGCGGTCATGGCGGCGTCAAAGCCTTTATTGCCGGCTTTGGTTCCGGCACGCTCAATGGCTTGTTCGATGGTGTCAACAGTCAGGACCCCAAAAACTACCGGCAAACCGCTGTCGAGCGATACGGAAGCGACACCCTTGGATACTTCGGCGGCTACATAATCAAAATGAGGGGTTGAACCACGGATAACGGCACCCAGGCAGATAACTGCGTCGTAGCGACCTGTATCTACCATCTTCTTGGCGGCCAGCGGGATCTCATAGGCACCGGGAACACGGGCAACATGGATGTCGCCATCGTTACCGCCGTGCCGCACAATAGCATCAACAGCTCCTTCCAGCAGGCGCTCGGTGATGAAACTGTTAAAACGACTGACAATTATGCCGAAGGTGAGTCCTTTTGCATCGAGTGTTCCTTCATAATAGTGTGGCATGAACTACCTCCTTGATATATCCCTGTAACAAGCTCGAAACATTAACATAAAAAATTATGTCAGGGGAGAAAAAACCGAATAATCGATCAAAAAACTGCTGTCACGATGCGAAGACAATCGTTTTATTGTAGTCGGTCAGTAAAAAACGTGGCGACAGATTTGGAGCGTGGTGACAGGTTGCGGATACGGCGGCGCGGCTGACGAGTTCAATCAGTTGCGGATTAAACATTGTATCAACAATCACTTCACGAGCGGTATTGGCGTGACATATTTTCTCGACCAGTTGTGGCGGTAGCGAACTATCAGCTACCCACTCCGCCAGTTGATGGAGATCCAGTTCCGAGGCGGTGGCGTGGGTATTGGCATGACCACAGGCTATTTTGAGCAGCTTGGCGAATTGGCAGGTGATGAATGGCTGGTTAAAGCCGCGTTGCTGACAGGCAATCAGGGCGTGGGCCACATGATCACCCATCATGACGTACGCTTCTTCCGGGAGCTGGGGGAGGTAGGCTTGCGCCGCCACTTCACTGGTGCGGCCGGTGGATAACACTACCGTCGGGCAACCACAGGCTTTGGCAACATCCAGGGCGGTGTCAATCGTATCTGTCCAGGCCTTGGCGGAAATGGGACGGACGATGCCGGTGGTGCCGAGGATGGAAAGGCCGCCCATGATCCCGAGTCGTGCGTTGAGGGTCTTTGTGGCTCGCTCTTCACCGTCCGGGATAGATACCACGATCTGTAATGTGTGCTCGGGAGTTAAAAACTCCTGTACCGCTTCAGCTATCATGGCGCGCGGGACCGGATTGATGGCCGCTTCTCCGGGAGCTATTGCCAGTCCCGGTTTGGTGGCGATGCCGATACCGATGCCGCCCCGCAGCACCATTGGCTGGCCGGATGGTGGCAAGTTCGTTGCCGTAACGTGTAGTTCTGCTCCGTTGGTGATGTCCGGGTCGTCGCCGGCATCTTTGATTACATGGCATGATGCCGAGCCGGGTGATATTGTCTGGCCATGCAGTTCGAAGGTGGCTTGTTTCCCTCCCGGCAGGGTAATGGTGGCGTGGCTTACAGGATGTTGAAGCGTCAACATGATAACGGCGCCTCGGGCAGCAGCAGCGGCACAACTGCCGGTGGTGAAGCCGCTGCGCAGGGGAGGTGGAGATGTTGTGTGGGTCATGGTAGCACCTCAGGAAGTGATGATTCGAATCTTTATTACCAGAAAAAAATGCTGATATCAAATTTATGATTGACACGCTTGGCAGCTTTTGCTATAAAACGATGGTTAATTCGTCGGGGGTTGTAGCTCAGTCGGTTAGAGTGCCAGCCTGTCACGCTGGAAGTCGCGGGTTCGAGCCCCGTCAACCCCGCCATTAATACATTCAAGGTAACTGCCAGATATGGCATGTTACCTTTTTTTGTGCCTGAGTTATCTGGCTGCCTGAATACATACAGCGGATTTGCCGTAAAGATCACAACTCCTCGGGAGTAAAGGCAACCACCTCGTCAAGGTTGGCAGCGCCTGCCAGGAGCATTACCAACCGGTCAATACCAAATGCTATTCCGGCCGAAGGGGGTAAGGTCGCCAATTCCGATAAAAATTTGTCCGGCATAGGCAATCTTTGTTCTCCCTGGGTCAAGCGAACCTGGTTGGCGGCATCAAAGCGCCGGCGTTGTTCCTCCGGATCGTTTAACTCACTAAAGGCATTCGCCAACTCAATTCCCCCCGCATACAGTTCAAAACGCTCGGCACAGGCAGGTTGATCCTGTTTCAAGCGGGCCAGAGCTCCCTTTTCGGCCGGATAATCCATCAGTATCAGTGGGGTGCGGATCAGTGTCGGCTCGATTCTGGTGGCCATGATTTCGTCAAAGGTGTCATTAAGAAGTGCGTCATGTACGGTTGTTTCCCCGTAGCGGCTGAATGCCTCGTGTACGGTCAGCGTTGTAATCGGGGAGGCGAAATATTCCGCGGTCGCAGGGGAACAGAGTGGAGCGAGGTGGTTGAGCAGCTCCTGGCAATCTTCCATCAGCTGGCGGTAATCGCAGTTGCTGCGATACCATTCCAGCATGGTGAATTCCGGCAGATGATGGCGTCCCCGCTCACTCTGGCGCCAGCAATGGGATATCTGGAAGATCCTTTCGTGGCCGCGGCAGAGCAGACGTTTCATGCAGAGTTCCGGTGATGTTTGCAGGTAGTGGCTCCCTGCCGCCACAGGATTGATATATTCTTCCGGCGCGTTAGCGGCCAATAACAACGGTGTTTCCACCTCCAGAAAATCATGCTGCTGGAAAAACATACGGATTGATTGCAGAATCTTGGCACGTAGTTTCAGGTTGTTGCTTCGCTTGGCACTGTTCATTTCATTCTCCTTCAATAAAAAAGACGAGTCACCAGTGTGACTCGTCTTTGCATCAATCAGGTACAACCTGCTTGTGACTACCCCTTGACGCGGGTAGAATATTCTCCGGTGCGGGTGTCGATGGTAATTAGTTCTCCTTCTTCAATAAAGGGGGGAACGCGCAGGACGTAACCGGTTTCAACCGTAGCAGGTTTGGAGTCATTGCCGCTGGTGTCACCTTTGGCCCACGGGTCGGTCTGTTGAACCCGCAGATTTACAAAGTTCGGCAGGCTGACGCCGATTGCTTTTTCACCATACAGCAATACATCGACTTTCAGGTTTTCCAGAAGGTAATTTTTGGCATCCCCCATGGCTTCTTCTTCCATCACAACCTGTTCGTAGGTTTGCTGGTCCATGAAGGTGTAATGGGTCCCTTCCTTGTACAGATATTCCATTTGACGCTCTTCCAGGCTGGCCGGTTCAAAGGTCTCGCCGGAGCGGTAGGTGCGGTCAAGGATGGTGCCGTTGATCATGTTTTTCATTTTGGTGCGATACAGCGCCTGTCCTTTGCCCGGTTTGACGAAATCAAAGGCTGTAACAAGATAGGGAGCTCCGTCAAGTGTTACTTTAAGCCCTTTTTTAAGGTCTGCTACGGTGTACATGAATGTTCCTCACTCTCGTGTTTTTGAAACACAACAAGCCCATTGTAAACATGGGCCTGTTGTGTGATTTAATTCTATAGGGAAAATTATTTGGCGCGATAGGTGATGCGTCCGCGGCTCAAATCGTATGGTGAAAGTTCAACCGTAACTTTGTCACCGGGTAGTATCTTAATAAAATACTTGCGCATTTTTCCGGAAATATGTGCCAGAACAACATGCTCATTTTCAAGTTTGACACGAAACATGGCGTTGGGAAGGGGCTCGATAACGGTTCCTTCAACTTCAATTGCTTCTTCTTTACTCATTCGTAATACCACTCCTCACTACTGGTTGTCTTTGTAAACTTAAGTACAGTACCGATAGTTCATATAAATTGCAAGTTTAATGTATCAATAATTCGGATTATGGCTCTTGGTCGTCATACATGCCTTCATCATCCTGATAGTCGTCATCCAGATCATCGGGATAATCGTCATCATCAAGCCATTCTTCATCATCGTCCGTGGCTGTGGGACACCGGGTCTCTTCCCGCTCTTCGATCTGTTCAAAGCGTTGCAACAATTCAGGGTTGGTGCAATAACGGGTTGATTTAAAATTGCAGCGTTCAAGCTCACACAAATCAAAAAGTTGTATTTCGGTGCAGAGGCGTTGTTCCGGTTGCTTCGGTTCTGGAGTCTGCGCTTCTGCATCGTATTGCTGTTGTTCCATTGCTAGCATTCTCCCCGCAAGAAATCACCAGCTTTGGCAACATCTTCCCGGCATCCGATGTACACCGGAGCACGCATGTCAAGGCAATCGGGAACAAGATCAAGGATCGGGGTTTCTCCATTGGTGGCAGCGCCGCCGGCCTGTTCAACCAAAAACGCCATCGGATTGAGTTCAAACAGCATGCGCAGTTTGCCATTGGGAGCGTCGGAAAGAGCCGGATACATGAATAGCCCTTTTCCTTTCATCAAGATCTGGTTGATGTCGGGAACAAAACCACCCGAGTAGCGGAGTTTTGAACCTTTGTCTTCCAGGTAGCGGATAAACTGTTCGTTTTCCGGGCTGTATTTTTTTCGTAGTCCGCCGGGAGCATAAATGTCTCCCGCCGGTTTCATGGTGACCTTTTCGCGGGTCAGGGTGTATTCCATCAACTGGTTCATGGTGAACTCGTAGACCCCTTTGCCGACCGAATAGACCAGTGAAACCCTTGGTCCGTAGAGAATATACATGGCGCCAACCATGTTGCGACCTGGTTGCAGCAGATCATTCCCCTGGTAAATGCCAACGATGGTACCGACTGCCAGGTTGACATCCACCAGTGATGAACCGTCCAATGGATCGTAGGCGACGGAAAACATACCCTGGGGATTACTGGTCACTTGATAGATTTCTTCCATCTCTTCCGAGGCGATATTGCAGACAACGCCCGAATGCTGCAGACGTTTGCGCATGATGCGGTCAGAAAGTACATCCAGGGCCAACTGCTCTTCGCCGTAGAGATTTGATGTTCCGGCAACACCAAGCTCGCCGGTACGGACAGCATTAATAACGTATTTGCTCGCTTCAGCAATTTCACAAATCAGGTGGACCAGATTGCCGCTGATGTTCTGATCACGCAGATGCTGGCGTAAATCGATCTGAAATTTGGTTTTTCCCGGTGCGGTCGTCATGGTGTGTTCCTCCATAAAATAATGTATAAAACCTGTACATAGTAGGGGAATCAGTGGGTTTTATCAAGGCTAAATTCCCGCCTGAGTTACGTTTAAATCCTGATTATTTTCCCAGTAGTGGCGTAAGTACCTGGTAAGCCATGTAGGCTACCAGAGCAGAAGCGGGGATTGTCAGAACCCAGGCTACCACGATCCGCTGAGCAACTTTCCAGTTAACGGCAGTGATCCGCTTTGAGAGACCGACACCGAGAATGGTGGAGGTAATCACGTGGGTGGTGGAGACCGGCATGCCGATTGACGCAGCGCCCAGAATGACGCCGGCCGAAGCTGTTTCGACGCAGAAGCCGTGTACCGGTTGTAATTTGACAAAGTCACGACCAATCGTTTTGATGATCCGCCATCCACCGGCGGCCGTTCCCAACCCCATGGATATGGCGCAGGCCATTTTTACCCACATCGGTACGTCAAAGGTTGGTATCACATTGCTTGACAGCAATGCCATGGTGATGATCCCCATGGATTTCTGTGCGTCGGCAGTTCCGTGGGAAAATGCCATCAGTGCCGCCGAAGCGACCTGCAGCCGGCGAAAGTTTTTATTGAGCGGTCCGGGCGAGCTTTTGGCAAAGATCTGCATAATCAGGATCATGAACAGGAAGCCGATTATTGTGCCGACAATCGGGGAAAATACCAGACCGGCTACAATCTTTTTCAAGCCGACCCACTTGAGTGCTGAGGAACCGGCATGAGCCATGACAGCTCCCATGATACCGCCGATAATGGCATGGGATGATGATGAGGGGAGGCCATAATACCAGGTAATCAGATTCCACAGTATGGCGCCCACAATCCCGGCCAGTACCACCATCTGGGTGACATTATCCTTGTCAACAATCCCTTTGCCGATGGTGGTGGCTACTTTGGTCGATACCATGGCGCCGGCAAAATTAAGCACGGCGGCCATAATAATGGCGGCCTTGACCGACAAGGCACGAGTGGAAACGCAGGTTGCAATGGCATTGGCCGTGTCATGAAAGCCATTGATGTAATCGAATACCAGTGCTGCAACAATAACTAAAATCAGCATTACAACGGTTGAATCAAGCATAATTTCCTCTTTGTATCTTGTGGTTCCTTGAATTCCCCATTGGACAGAAGGGGGATGGCGTTACTCAAACAGTTGTGGTGATACTGAATTGGAGCTGATCAGGCCGGTTGTCTCCTGTTACCCTGATGCCGCGATCCTGATTGGCAGACAGATGGCGCAGGATGGCAAAAACAGTTTCAACTTCAGTCGGCTCATCGATATCTGCTGCAATCTCAGCCGCGCTTGCCGGTGTCCGGCGCTGTTTCAGTGCAGCAACAATCTTCTGTTGCAGGACAATCACCGCACCGGCAGCTTTTTTCCCGGCTTCAACCCCTGGTTGATGGTAGGCATTGATCTTGATCAGTGCTGCGTACAACCCCACCGTTCGTTCGAACAGTGCGATCAGGGCGCCAATGGTGGCGGCATCAATCCGGTCGACCGTGATGGTCATGGATTCCCGGCCGTTTTCATACAATGCCGTACGGGTCCCCTGGAAAAAGCCAAACAGGAAATCGCCGCTGGTAATTCCCGGTTCAACTTCCATTGAGGTACCTTGGCGGTCGTTCAGCACTTCGATGAAGGTCACAAAAAAATTAGCAACCCCTTCCCGGAGCTGCTGTACATAGGCATGCTGATCGGTTGAACCTTTGTTGCCATAGACCGTAAGTCCCTGGTTGACCCGTTGGCCGGATAGATCCAGCTCTTTGCCGAGTGATTCCATGATCAGTTGCTGCAGGTAGCGGGAGAAAAGTAGCAAGCGATCCTTGTAGGGGAGCATGACCATGTCTTTGGTCCCCCGTCCATCCGTGGCGTAATGCCACATCAACGCCATCAACGCCGCCGGGTTGTTGCGGGTTTCGTCCCTGCGTGTGATCTCATCGGTCAGTTTGGCGCCCTGCAACAGTGCCTGAATGTCGATCCCTTGCAACGCGGCCGGGAGCAGGCCAACGGCTGAGGTGACCGAGGTTCGCCCGCCAACCCAGTCCCACATGGGGAAGCGTTTCAGCCACCCCTGCTCAGTCGCCAGCCGATCCAGTTCGCTATGGGCGCCGGTAATGGCAATGGCATGACGACTAAAATCAAGCCCTTGGCGTTGATACTCTGCCGCGGTTTCCAGCATTCCGTTACGGGTTTCCTTGGTGGAGCCACTTTTGGAAATCACGACGATCAGGGTTTTTGACAGCTGATTTCCAAGCTCTGCCAACACGCGGTCCATGCCATCCGGATCCGTATTGTCCAGAAAAAATGGTTTCATCTTGTTGGTTGGCGCAGAGAGCGCTTCAGCAATAAACTGGGGGCCGAGAGCTGAACCACCGATGCCGATGATCAGAAAACTGGTGAACGATTCACCGCTTGGTGCGCTGATCTTTCCGCTGTGAATATCATTGCAAAAAGCAATGATTGCGGCGACCGTTTCCCGGATTTCCACGGTCATGGCGGGGGAGGGGGAGCATTCCGGTGTTCGTAGCCAGTAATGTCCAACCATGCGCCCTTCATCAGGATTGGCGATTGCGCCCTGTTCCAGCCGTTGCATGTCGGCAAATGCCCGCTGCATTTCCGGCTCCCAGGCATTCAGAAAAGAATCAGCGAATTTCATGCGGCTGATATCCAGCGAAAGCCCGATTTCCGGGCAGTTGCAGAAATAATCGTTGTAGCGCTTCCATAATGATGGTGTTGTCATGGCTCCTCCGGTAGTGAGTGCACAAAAAAAGCGGGGTGTTGAGCCCCGCCTTATATTTCAATATGATAGAGGCTATTTCTTTATGTTGTAGAATACATCGTGTCCTTTGAAGAGCGAACAGCTGTCCAGTTCATCTTCAATACGGAGCAATTGATTGTATTTTGCGACCCGGTCGGTACGGCAGAGCGAGCCGGTTTTGATCTGACCGGAGTTGACAGCTACAGCCAGGTCAGCCAGGGTGGTGTCTTCGGTTTCGCCGGAACGATGGGAGATGACGGTGGTGTAACCGGCCCGTTTTGCCATTTCAATTGCTTCCAGCGTTTCAGTCAGGGTACCGATCTGGTTGAGTTTGATCAGGATCGAATTGGCAATCCCTTTCTGGATTCCTTCTTTGAGGATTTTGGGGTTGGTGACAAACAGGTCATCGCCAACGATCTGAATCCGTTTACCGAGACGATCGGTCATCAGTTTCCAGCCATCCCAGTCGTTTTCAGCCATGCCGTCTTCGATGGAGATAATCGGATATTTGTTGACCAGATTTTCATAAAAATCGACCATTTGAGCCGGCGTCTTTTCTTTTTGTGCTTCGTTCTCAAGTGTGTAGATGTTGGTCTCTTTGTTGAAAAGCTCGGAAGATGCCACGTCAAGTGCCAGCAGAACATCTTCACCCGGTTTGTAACCGGCTTTGACGATCGCTTCCATGATCACTTCCAGCGCTTCTTCATTGGACTTCAGGTTGGGAGCGAATCCCCCCTCGTCACCAACAGCCGTATTGTATCCTTTGCCCTTCAATACTGATTTCAGGGAGTGGAAAATTTCGGCACCCATACGTAGCGCTTCAGCAAAACAGCCTGCACCAGCCGGCATGATCATGAACTCCTGGATATCGACGTTATTGTCGGCATGTGCCCCACCGTTCAGGATGTTCATCATCGGCAACGGCAGTTCGCGGGCGTTGGCGCCACCGATATATTTGTACAGCGGTTGTCCTGCTTCTTCAGCAGCTGCCTTGGCAACTGCGAGTGAAACGCCGAGAATGGCATTGGCGCCAAGATTGCTCTTGTACTCGGTGCCGTCCATCTCAATCATCTTCATATCAATGCCAACCTGGTCTTCTGCATCCATACCGATGATTTCATCTGCAATCCGGTTGTTGACATTATCAATTGCCTGCAGCACACCTTTACCCATATAACGCGACTTGTCGCCATCACGCATTTCAAGAGCTTCCCGTTCACCGGTGGAAGCCCCGGAAGGAACTGCTGCACGGCCAAATGCACCGGATTCAAGGTAAACTTCTACTTCAAGTGTCGGATTACCACGGGAATCAAGAATTTCTCTGGCATAGACATCTACAATCTCACTCATTACTGCCCCCTTGCATGAAATAGTTGTGTGACGGTCAGCCGTACGCACATAAAGCCAAATCTATATAGCATACTAAATTATGAAAAAATAGTGGCGGTTGAAAAAAAACGGATTTAACCGGCCGCCAGGATTGCCAGCGCATTCACAATGGCTGCGGCGACATTTGATCCACCTTTACGTCCGATGTTGGTAATAAAGGGAATTTCATGTCCACCGGCTGCCAGGGCATTTTTGCTCTCTTCCGCGCCGACAAAACCGACTGGCAGGCCAATAATCAAGGCGGGTTTGACTGTCCCTTCCTGAATCAGCCGCAGGAGCTCGAACAGTGCGGTCGGAGCATTACCAATCACAAAAATTGCGTTGTCTGCCGATGCTGCAGCTTTACGCATGGCAGCCACCGAGCGGGTAATTCCTTCCAGGCGAGCTTGTTCTGCCACGTCAGGATCGGCCACATGGCAGGTAACGCTGCAACCGTAGGGAGCAAGCCGGGTTTTATTGATTCCGGATAACGCCATGTTGGTGTCGGTAATAATGGCTGCTCCCTGCTTGAGAGCTGTTGTCGCAGCTGTCACTGCAGTATCGGAAATAATCATGGAGTGGCTGTATTCAAAATCAGCACTGGTATGAATTGCTCGCCGAACAATCTGCCACTCCTCGGGCGACCAATCGTGAATACCGGTTTCCTGTTCAATGATCCGGAATGAAGTGGTCTCAATCTCTTCCGGTTTCATGGCGAGTGATTCCATCAGCGCCACCCCAGACGGTCGAGCGCTTCGGTCACCCGCTCGGCTTCGACTTCCGCCAGTTTTTGATGTACGCCGAGATGTGATCCCATGGCCATGATCAGGTTGGGATACCGCTTTTGAGCGGTTTCTATCTCTTCCGGCAAGTCGCTTTGTACATGGGCTCCCATGAACAGAAAATAGGGCATCAGCAGGATGCGGTCAGCTCCCTGTGCCACACAGGCGTCGATTCCGGTCTGAATATCCGGTTGATGAAGCTCACGGAAGGCAACTTCAACGATTTCAAAGTCAACCATTCCCCGTACCATGGCAGCAATCTGCCGGGCATCGTTATTGGCTTCGGCGATGCGGCTGCCGTGTGCCATGATCAGTAATGCTGTTTTCATACGTCCTCGCTTGGTAAATTAGAGACCGATCAAGAATTGTTTGTTGTCGGCCGGAAAAAGTTTTTCAAGGTTCAGAAGCACCAGCAGACGATCAGCCTGATTGATGACTCCGGTAATACAGTCCTGGTCAATCCCGCCGGAAACCACGTTGGGAGGCGGCTGGATTTCGCTGGCGCTCACCCGGATGACTTCTGATACGGCATCCACGATGAATCCCATCAGCTCACCTCCCACATCCATGACAATGATTCGGGTCTGGCTGTTGTTTTCAGATTCCATCAGGTTGAATTTTTTGCGCATGGAAACAATCGGAATAACTTTGCCCCGCAGATTGATGACACCTTCCATGTAATGAGGTGTGTTGGGCATGTGGGTGATCGTGATCATACGAATGATCTCACGTACCTTGAGTACCTCAATACCGAATTCTTCGTTGTCAAGCTTGAAGCTTACCAGTTGAATCAGTTCATTGCTGGATGTATCAAATGATGTCGAAACAAGAGCTTTTGCCATGCGTTATCTCCTTTGTGCTGTTGTGACGCTTAATACCGATTTTATATGGTTATGATGTTTCGGGCCGAACAATAGTAGCTGAAAGAGATCGGTTGTCAAGGAATGAGAAGAAATGATTTCCGTCGCTGCGGTCTTCTCTTGACAAGTATGTACTTCTACTTGTAATAACGTGTAAATTTAAGTCTAAAAGGTAACTTATGGTTAGTCTCTTATTTGTCACCAATAGCCCGGTCATAGAAAATGTCAAAACTGCTCTTCAACCGTTATTGAAGGCAAAAATTGACGTTGTGTCTGATTTTGACCATGGTTTGAAGGATGTCTTTGAAAAACGTCCCTCAACGGTTTGTATTCAGGAACAGATTGCCGGTGTTACCGGTGAGAGTGTTGCCCGTCACATCCAGATGCTGTTGGGAAGCAGTGCTCCCTCGTTTATTCTGATGCATGAAGGAAATCCCCGTACAAAGAAGATCAAGGGGTTATTTGACCATTTGATCGATTTGAATCAACCGGCAGACAAGCTGGTTGCTGATATACTAGCCACACTCCAGTCTCTGCTCGGTAGCCAATGGGATAAAATCTATATTTCTCCCGTGACAAATACCATGGCACAACGGGCGGCTGCAATCATGTCGCCGGAAACAAAACAGTTTGCCGATCAGTTGGTTGATGATCTGATCTCAGATCTTGACTCGCTCGGTCCGGATGACAACCAGTCAGGGGAACCGAAAGAATTAAGTGTTGATGACTGTGTAAGCTTGCTGACGGAACAGGCAAATAGCGTTAAAACCGGTCAACCTGCGGCGGTTGAGGATGATAATCCTTTTGTTATTATTCATGAAACTTCCGCTCCGGTAGACGTGGCAGTAATGGCACCGCAAACAGCCGGTTCGATATTCACAAATGCAGTTTCCGATATCAAGCCGGAAACAGCAGCTGTATCAACCGTTGAGACTGAACAACAGAGGGCACGTGAAGTGATTGCCTCAATGGTGCAGAAACCTGTTGTGGCGGTGGAACCTGGTGCTGGCAAATTACCGGAAATGAGTGCTGTATCGGCTCCGGCTTCGGCGCTTGCTGCAAAACCGGCTGATTTTACCGTCTCCGCACCACAGCAAGAGCAGGAGACCATACCGGAAGATTTGTTACTTGAGTTTGAAAAAAATTTCCGTTCACAGTCGGTTGTGCGCAGTAAAATGATTGCCGGGGTGTTGGTCGCAGCCGTGGTGATCGGAGGTGGCGGATGGTATCTGAGTAAAACAAAACCGCAACTTTTCTCTTTTCTGAACAAAAAAACTGCTGCACCTGCCAATAAAGCACAGTCGACTCCCGCTGCCTCCGGAACAGCACCGGCCTCGGCAGTAAAAACGGCACCATCCGCAGCACCCGCAACGACAGTTGCGCCGGCTAACCATAAAAATAGTGCTTCACAGCCGTCAACACCTGCTGCAGCCAAAACGGCGGGATCTAGGGCGCAACTGCCGGCGCTGCCGTCATTCATTCCGGTCAAAGGTCGCGATGCTGCTTTTGCAGCCAGAAAACCGGGATGGGAACGCTATGTTGGCACCCATGAAGATTTTCGCTTGTTTCGTGCCGATGGACAGCTCAAGGCGATACAGGTGCTGTCGCTCAAGGGAAAATCGATTGGTGAAACACGTTTGAAAGAGGTTTTGCAGCTGCTGACAGGAACCGATAGCTATAAGATCACATCGACTGAACAGAAGCTCGGCTTTAAGGTCAGCCGGGGCGTGATCGATGCAAAAGGTGAAGTGCTGGTGTACCGTAAACAGGGAGTTATCAAGGCTTTTGTCGTATCACTTAAATAATTCAACAAATTGAGAAATAGTCTGTACCGAATGTACAGGGAGTTTATTGATGGATGTATTAGATGGCGGAAAAAAATATCTTCTGTGCGCCGGTCTGTTGGCTCTGGCGTTGGCACTTCAGCCAGTGCAACAAGCTTGTGCCATGGATCCCCGCTTTGAACTTGATATGCAGGCTCTCGGTTCGACCGTTGGCACTCCCCGGACCGGCAGGGGGGGGGAACAACGTTCTTCCCGGGTACGTTCACCAAGTAGCCATGAGGATTCGCATGCAGTCGTGTATACCGTACGTAACGGTGACAATCTATTTAAAATCCTGATGCGCGATTACGGTCTTACCAATGAGGAAGCTGAAGCGTGTATAGAAAATATCAGGCGTGAGAACAACATCCTTGATATCAAGCGACTTAAAGTCGGCCAAAAAATCACCATACCGATGCTGCGCCGCAAAGCTGACGGTTCATTGAAAAAAAATATAAAATATCCTTCCGCTCAGCTAGCGCAATCATTAAAACTTGAATCACCGGTTGCACCATTACCGGAGCAGGAAGCATCAGATCGGATTCGACAGGCCTGGGACAGTATGATCCCCCCTGGCAAGGAAGAACAAAAACCGATCTCGCTCTCTTCGTCAACATTTTCATTGACCCTGGATCCCAAACGCTATCCGGTGTACGCTGCCATGGATGGTGGCAAAATCCTGGTTGATTCCACTGGATCAATTCCAGCGTTGGTTAAATCGCTGATAACGGAAAAAGATCCCTCAATTCGTATCGTTTCCGATTCGGCTGCCAACAACCGGCGTTTTCTGTCATCATTGCTTGCATCCGCCGGATTTTACTCTCTGGAAGAAAATTTCAGCATGGATTTCGGGAGTGACCCCAAGTTAACCGTCAATGCTGATTTCAAAATTGAAAAGACTAAAAACAGTCTGGTTCAACAGGATGTTACTCTCGTTAATACCGGGCGTGACACCATGCCGCCGGCCATTACCGACCTGCTTAAAAAGGAAGGGTTCACGTTGCTGGAACCGTTTGCGTCGCTTAAAACCTATGTAGTTGGCGCGCCACGGCAGCTGTTTCAGATAACGGCGAAAACCCAACCGGAAATTGTAGATTCATTGTTGGGGGTACTCTCGATTACACCCACCATCGATCGACAGATGGATGTGTTTGCTGCCGACAATAACGGAATTTCACTCTCGGTGAAGGCCGAACGCTATTTTGAACGGAGTGGCCAGCGATTTGTAATTACCCGCTTTGATGGTGATCCGATCACCTATACACTGTTCAGAATTCTGGAAACCAAGGGATATCAGGTTGTTATTCTTGACAGCAAGGATGATTTCCGCAAAATCAGCGAAAAACTGCTGAACCGCATGAATCTGAATGGTTCCTATCGCCAGCATACGCTGGTGAAAAACGGGAGCAACAGTTATGCGTTGCAGATGTCGGGTGTTATGCTGGATGGCGCTACACCCGGAACAGACGGGCTCTTTTTCACTGATTTGAATCTTGATCGTGTTATTCGCGATGTGCTCACGGAAAATGGCTACACGGTGACCACGCGCTGAAACCGGTTTTATTTTGAGCAATTGTTTGCTATAAGACGCTCGTTATGTCTGCGTAACGGGCGTTTTTTTTGTTCCCTGGATTGGAATCGGTTACAGACGCAAGGAGAATGCGGGTATGGGTGCTGTCGTTGGGGTAAAAAAAGTTGGGGAGTTGCTGGTCGAACAACAGTTGATCTCGCTGGAACAACTGGAAGAGGCACTCGAATTACAGAAAGTTTTTCCGGAACAACCGATTGGACAACTGCTCTGCAAACTCGGTTTTATCAAGGAGAGCGATCTCAGTTACGTGCTTGACCAGAAAAACAAACGCCGTAAATTGAGTGATATTCTGCTTAAAAACGGGATCGTTGATCAGCAGAAAGTTTCCCATTCCCGTGAAGTCAGTAAACAAAACGGTATCACCTTTGAGCAGGCGTTGCTCAAATTGCGGTATGTTGACGAAGAACAGTTGGCGCAGGCCGTTGCCAGTCAATACGATCTTCCCTACGTATTGATTGACTATGTTAATCTTGATCTCTCCCTTTCCCGTTATATCAGCGCCGTGTATGCCCAGAAACAGAAGATTGCCCCGATTTCGAAAATCGGCAATACCTTGACGCTGGCCATGGCCACACCGCTTAAAAACCACGATATCAAGGATCTGGAAGACAGTATTCGATTGAGAATAATTTCAGCCATTGCTACCGAAGAGGGGATCTTCAAGGCACTGAAGCGTCTTTACGGTATCGATGTCGCTTCCAGTGCAGTTACGGCAAATGAAGAAGTTAATCTTGATATGGTTCCCGACAGTATCGTTGACCTGCTCAGCAAGACCTCGGCAGGTGATGAACCGGAGATTGAAGAAGAAACCAAGAAGGTAACGGAAAAAGATAGTGTCATCGTCAAGCTGGTCAATAAAATTGTCTATGATGCCTATATGAGCAAAGCCTCTGATATTCACATTGAGCCATATCCCGGTAAAAAAGATGTGGTTGTGCGGATCAGGATTGATGGTCAATGTTCCGTGTACCAGAAAATTCCTTATAAATATAAATTTGCCATACCTTCGCGAATTAAAATCATGGCGGAGCTCGATATTGCCGAGCGGCGCAAGCCGCAGGACGGCAAGATTGAATTCAAGAAGTTCGGCCCCCTTGATATTGAATTACGCGTTGCCACCATGCCGACGGTCGGTGGGTTGGAAGACGTGGTTATCCGTGTACTGGCCAGCGGCGACCCGATATCATTCAGTGACCTTGGAATGACGGAACGCAATATGCGGATTTTTACCGAATCGGTTCACAGCCCGTATGGACTGGTGCTGGTGGTCGGGCCAACCGGTTCCGGTAAGACAACCACACTGCATTCCGGTCTGGCCATGATCAATCAGGCTAATCGTAAAATCTGGACAGCCGAAGACCCGGTTGAAATTACCCAGCCCGGTTTGCGGCAGGTGCAAGTAAATCCTAAAATCGGTTTTACCTTTGCTGCCGCACTCCGCTCATTTCTGCGCCTTGACCCTGATGTCATCATGGTCGGCGAAATGCGTGATGAAATTACCGCCAGCACCGCCGTAGAAGCATCCCTGACCGGGCATCTGGTGTTTTCGACACTACACACCAACTCCGCGCCGGAAACGGTTACCCGTCTGCTTGAGATGGGGCTTGATCCGTATAGTTTTTCAGATTCTCTGATCTGCGTTCTTGCCCAGCGTCTGGCACGTCGCCTCTGCAGCGATTGCAAGGAACATTACGATATGCCGATCGAAGAATTTGAGGAGCTGGTGGATGAGTATGGCCGGGAAGCGTTTACCTATACCGGGATAGGGTATGCTGATCTTCAGGTGTACCGGGCAGTCGGTTGTGAGCGCTGTGGCTTTTCCGGTTATCGTGGCCGCCTTGGTATTTATGAGCTTCTGGAATGTACTCCCAAACTGAAAGGGTTGATCAAGCGCCGGGCTGACACCGATTCCGTACGTGAGCAGGCAGCACAGGACGGGATGACAACCCTGAAGCAGGATGGCATTCAAAAAGTGTTGCAAGGCGTGACAGATATTCATGAAGTACGCCGCGTCTGTATCAAATAAGCTGCGCTCATAATCATAAAACTTGAAAATTCCCTTGCAATCTGCTGGTTCACGTGTTATTTAATTACAAAATTTTTGTTCACTAGAAAGTGAGCTCTCAAGGCTCACTTTTTTTGTTGTGAAAGATACTCGAAATGAAACCAACAAAAAATGATGTTTGTCAATTGGTAACTGATCTGGCTCGGCCAATTCTGGAAGAGCGGCAGTTGGAGCTCGTGGATATTGAATATGTCAAGGCTGGCCGGGATTTTGTGCTGCGCCTGTTTATTGATAAGGACGGCGGCGTAATGCTTGATGATTGTGCCGAAGTCAGTCATGAGCTTTCGGCGATACTGGATGTGGAAGATGTGATTGATAGCTATTACACCTTGGAGGTGTCATCACCCGGTCTTGATCGCCCACTTAAAAAAGCTGCTGATTTTGAACGCTTTAACGGCCGCTTGATCAAGGTGCGAACCTTTGAGCCGTACTGTGATGATGCCGGCAATAAGCGTAAAACATTTTTGGGTACGCTGAACGGATATGTCGATTCAACGGTACAAATTACGTTGAAAGAAGGGCAGACGGCCAGTATTCCGTTTGATAAAATTGCCAAAGCAAATCTTGAATTTGAAATCTAATCAGGTTACCAAATAGTTAGCAAGGAGAAGCAACAGTGGACACCATCGTCAATATCAAGCACGCTATTGAACAGATTGTAAAAGAAAAAGGAATCGATCGTGCCATCGTCATCGAAGCTATGGAGCAGGCGGTACTGACGGCTGCTAATAAAAAATATCGCAATACACGAGAGCTTGAAGCTCATTATAATCACGAGTCGGGTGAAGTCGAACTGTTTGAATTTGTAACTGTTGTGGAGGAAGTTACCGATTCATACCGGGAAATTGATTATGAAGAAGCCCGGGAAATTGATCCGGAAGTTGAGCTTGGCGATTCGCTGGGAGAAAAGCTGGATGCCAGCGGATTTACCCGTATTGCCGCCCAAACAGCCAAGCAGGTAATTATTCAAAAGGTTCGCGAAGCTGAGCGCGAGACTATTTTTAACGAATATAGTGACCGTCAATGGGAAATCATTACCGGCATGGTGCGCCGTTTTGAAAAAGGGGAGCTGCTGGTTGATCTTGGCCGTGCTGATGCCGTTATCCCCGCCAAGGAGCAGATGCCGCGTGAAGTCTATCGTCCGGGAGATCGTATCCGGGCAATTATTACCGAAATTCGTATGACCACCAAAGGTCCCCAGATTATCCTTTCCCGTACTCATCCGACCATGCTCGCCAAGCTGTTTGAAGCAGAAGTCCCTGAAATAAGTGAAGGTATTGTGGAAATCAACGGAGTAGTTCGTGACCCCGGCAGTCGTGCCAAAATTGCGGTTTCATCCAATGATCGGGATGTTGATCCGGTTGGCGCCTGTGTTGGTATGCGTGGAGCGCGTGTTCAGAACGTGGTGTCGGAATTGCGGGGCGAAAAAATCGATATTATTCCGTGGGCGGAAGATATTGCCCGCTTTGCCTGCAATGCCTTGGCGCCAGCGCAAGTATCGAAAGTGTTTGTAGATGAAGACAACCGGGTACTGGAAATCATCGTTGCCGATGATCAATTGTCACTTGCAATTGGAAAACGGGGACAAAATGTCAGTCTTGCTGCCCGCCTGACCGGATGTCGTATTGATATCAAGAGCGAATCAAAAGAGAATGAAGCAAAAGCGGAAGAATCACAACCGGCAGAAACAGAAGCGGAAGAGTTCTCTTCTTTTGATGGAACAGAGGCAGTTGATGTCTCGCCTGATATTCAAGAGGAAACAGTGGTAGTGGATGAGGTTGCCGTGGCGGAAACAGAGGTTGTTGAGTAAGTGCCCGGTATGCCCCGACAGACAGATAAGGTGAAGCCGCAGCGTAGTTGTCTTGCATGTCGCATGACTGCCGATCGCGATCGCTTACTTCGTTTTGTACGTGCTCCCGATGGTGAAGTGGTGGTCGATCTGGATGCGAAACTTCCTGGCAGGGGAGCTTATACCTGTCTGAATGTTACCTGTGTCAGAGATGCCGTCCTCAAGCGTCAGTTTAATCGGGCATTCAAGGCCGAGTGTGCGGCAACTACGACCGAGTTGCTGGTAGCCATGATTACGGAGCGTATGCAGTCTCGTATTCTCGGGTATCTTGGTCTTGCCAATAAAGCAGGTAAAGTGCAGTCGGGTGGTTCAATGGTGAGTGATGCCATCAAGAGTGCACACAAGCCGGGGTTGATTCTGCTGGCTGAGGATATTTCCGTTGCAATCGCGGAGAAAATCAAGTTGTCAGCATCAGTACACTCAATTCCGTGTTTACAGGTAATGAGCAAAGACGAGTTTGGTTCCATTTTGGGTAAAGCGCCAAGGAGTGCCCTGGCAGTCAAGCCGGGGGGATTTGTGGCACAATTGATCAATGAAATTCAACGATATAGAAACTTCCTGGGGGAGGTGCGGTAAATATGAGCAAGATACGAGTGAGTAGCCTGGCGGAACAGTTTGGTATAGAAGCGAAAGAGGTGATTTCCCGCCTCAAGGAACTTGGTGTTGATGCCAAAACTGCTACATCAATGGTTGATGATTCCGTTGTCAGCAAACTGGAAGCCCAGAAAAAACCAGGTGGACCTGATGAGGTTCGTGTCGCCAGCAATATTATCCGACGCCGCGCCAAGGTAGTTCCGGTAGAGGAAGCTACTCCTGCGGATGAGCCGATAACCGCAACGGCGGAAGCTGAAAAAGCCGTACAGCCGGAAGTGCCGCCCGTTGTGACCACACCGATCGTGGAAAAGAAACCGGAGGTTGCCGCTGCACCCGTCGCTGTTCCCGTAGCGGAAGCGGTTCCTGCTCCTGCTCCTGTTCCAAAAGTTGTCGTTCCCGAGCTTGCAGCTGTGCCTCAAGTCTCTGAAAATGTGGTTGCACCAGTTGTTGCCGTGCAGCCAGCGCCGCCGGCACCGGTGGTCGTTAATCCGAATCAGGCACGTATTCTCGGACGGGTTGAAATTCAATCTGCCAGTCATCCACCACGCACCTATTCACCTGACCAGCGTTCCAACAACGAATCAGCGGCGCGCCAGGCCGGCCAACGACCTGCTTCCGCACGACCCACCTCACCGGCACCGCGTCCGGCTGATCAAAAACCGGGAGAACAGCGTACCTATACGCCGCGACCCAATGAAAATCGTAACTCCACGCCTCGTCCGACAGATGCGGGACAGCGGAGACCATCTCCTTCATCACGTCCGACACCTTCAGCAAATGCCGGTGCTGCCACTGATTCGGATCGTTCACGTATGAAACAGGTTCAGGTTGCGCCAGCTGCACCGCCTGCCATGGATAGCCGTCGACCGGCTCCCAAGAAGGACGGTTTTGGGCCGGATGCTTCCAAGGGGGGCAAAAAAGCGCCTGCTCCGGTAAAAAAGAAGGAACAACCACGTAAACAGGAACTCCTGGAAAAACGTGAACGGGTGTTTGATCCTTACAAAGGATCCAAGAAACGCGGCGACAAGAACCGTCAGGTTGCAGTTACCAAAAGTACCGAAATCACGACTCCCAAGGCAATCAAGCGTATTATCAGGATTTCTGAAACCATCTCGGTTGGCGAGCTTGCCAAACGAATGGGAATCAAGGCTAATGACCTGATCAAATCTTTGATGAAAATGGGAATGATGGTAACCATCAACTTCCCGCTCGATTATGACACGGCGGTTATTCTTTCTTCCGAGTATGGCTATGAAGTCGAAAACGTGGCAGTTGATCTGGATGAAATTCTTGAATCAGTTCCCGATGAGCCGGAAACTTTGCTGAAACGTCCACCGGTGGTGACCATCATGGGGCATGTTGACCATGGTAAAACATCATTGCTCGATGCGATTCGTGAAGCTAACGTCATCGCAGGCGAGGCGGGTGGTATTACCCAGCATATCGGCGCCTATGACGTGGAGCTGAATGGTCGCAAGATCACCTTCCTCGATACGCCGGGACACGAAGCATTTACCGCCATGCGTGCCCGCGGGGCCAAGGTCACCGATATTGTAATTCTGGTGGTTGCTGCCGACGATGGCGTCATGCCTCAAACCCGTGAAGCTATCAATCACTCCAAGGCAGCCGGGGTACCGATTATTGTTGCGATCAACAAAATCGATAAACCGGGAGCACGGCCGGAGAAGGTCAAGCAGGAGTTGACGGAGCATGGTCTGGTGTCTGAGGAATGGGGTGGAGATACCACCATGGTTGAGGTTTCGGCCAAACAGCGCATCAACCTTGACGGTCTGCTGGAAATGATTCTGCTGCAGGCTGACGTGATGGATCTGAAAGCAAACCCAGACAAACTCGGCAAGGGAACCATTGTTGAAGGTAAGCTGGATAAGGGACGCGGCCCGGTTGCCACCGTTCTGGTTCAGGAAGGGACGCTTAAAAATGGCGATTACTGTGTGGTTGGCATCCATTCCGGACGTGTTCGCGCCATGCACAATGACCGTGGTGAAAAAATTCTCACTGCCGGTCCCTCCATGCCGGTCGAAGTCATCGGTCTGTCCGGTGTGCCTGATGCCGGTGATGTGTTTGTCTCCATGAAAGATGAGAAACAGGCCAAGGAAATTGCCACTCTGCGTCAGATCAAATACCGTGAACAGGAGTTGGCCAAGCATTCCAAGCTGTCGCTGGAAGATCTGTACAAAAAGATCCAGAGCGGTGAAGTCAAAGATCTCAATGTTATTGTCAAGGGTGATGTACAAGGTTCGGTTGAAGCGGTCGGTGAGTCACTACGCAAGCTCTCCACCGATGCAGTCCGCCTCAACGTCATTCATTCGGCCGTTGGCGCCATTACCGAAACCGATGTCAACCTGGCGGCGGCATCGAATGCCATTATCATCGGTTTCAATGTACGCCCCGAAGTCAAAGGACAGAATCTGGCTGAAAAAGAAGGGGTTGATATCCGTCTCTACAGCATCATCTACGATGCGGTCGAGGATGTGAAAAAAGCGATGGAAGGGTTACTCTCTCCGACACTCAAGGAAAAATACCTCGGTCGTGCGGAAATCCGTGAAATCTTCTCGGTTCCCAAAATCGGTAATATCGCCGGTAGTTACGTTCAGGATGGCAAGATTGTACGTAATGCCCAGGCACGGTTGCTGCGGGATAACATGGTCATCTATGAAGGGAAGCTGGCATCGCTGCGACGTATCAAGGACGATGTCAAGGAAGTTGCCAGTGGTTATGAGTGCGGTATCGGGCTGGAAAACTACAATGACCTCAAACTCGGTGATATCATAGAAGTATTTGAAATCGAAAAAGTTGCCACCAAATTATAAATAGAAATCAGTCTGCCATGGAGACACGCTCACAGATAAGCTTTGACAATCTGTGTAGCCGGTTCTCCATGGTTGTCTTTTAGATGGAACAAGGACATGAAATTACATAAACGTTGTGATAAAGTTGCAGAAGCTATTCACGAAACCGTATCCGGCATACTGAGCCGGGGTCTTAATGATCCGCGCATCGGATTTGTGACCATTATTGCGGTTGATGTTACCCAGGATCTCCGGCTGGCGAAAATTTATTTTACGGTTATCGGAGATGATGAATCAAAACAGAAAAGCGAGGCCGGGCTTAACAGCGCCAAGCCGTACATTCGCCGGGAATTAGGTCGCGTTCTGGCCATGCGTTTTATACCAGACGTGATGTTTGTCTATGATCATTCACAGGAATACGGTAGTCGAATTGATTCATTGCTCAAGGAGATTGAACACGAACATGGTGACGATACAGAGCATAGTTGAGGAAATCCGCAGCAAACAATCATTTCTGATTACCACCCATGAAGGACCTGATGGTGATGCCGTCGGGTCGTCTCTGGCTCTCGCTTCCTTCCTGAAAAAAATTGGTAAAGATGTGGTCGTTCATTATCAGGACCCGGTTCCGGAATTATATCGTTTCCTGCCTGGTGCCGATACTGTCAGCCACGCCATTCCCGATCGTGACTTTGACGTCGCCTGTGTACTTGATATCGGTGAACGGAGAAGGGCAGGAGATCAATTCTGTTCCTTTACCAGAGTTTCATCGTCCATCAACCTCGACCATCATCTCTCCTGTGAAAATTTTGGCACCTTCAATCTGATTGATCCTGCTGCTGCAGCAACCGGTGTGCTGGTGTATCGCATTATCTCGCACTTCGGTTATGCCATTGATCCTGAAACAGCGCTCTGTCTGTACGTCGCCATTATCACCGATACCGGTTCATTCCGTTATTCCAATGCCAACCGTGAAGCGTTTACGGTGGCCGGCATCATGATTGAGGCGGGTGTCAATGCCTGGGATGTGGCGGAACAGTTATACGAAAACCAGCCAAGAAAACGCCTTGAGCTCCTGGCACTCTGTCTGCCAACCCTTGAAATTATTCACCATGGCCTGGCTGCCTCGGTGACGGTGACGCTGGACATGTATGACAAGTCGGGCGCCAATGCCGAACTGACCGATGGGTTCGTCAATTATCCCCGTTCCATTAAGGGGGTTGAGGTGGCAATTTTCTTCCGCCAGCTGGAAGCCAATAAAGTCAAGGTCGGCTTTCGTTCCAAGGGGAAAGTAAACGTCGCCGCATTCTCGGCTGCCATGGGGGGCGGAGGGCATCACAATGCTGCCGGCTGCACCGTGGATGGCACCCTGGACGAGGTGAAGAGGAAAGTCTACGCTGTGGTGGAAGCAGCGCTTTGATGCATGGTTTTGTAACCATTGATAAACCGGTCGGCATGTCGTCCCACGACGTTGTTAACCGGGTACGCCGCATTCTCGGCACGCGCAAGGTCGGACATACCGGGACACTTGATCCTTTTGCAACCGGTGTGCTGCCGGTGGCTGTCAATGAAGGAACCAAGGCGATCCAGTTTCTTGACGAAGCGACGAAATGTTACACCGCTACCATGCGGTTGGGGGTTACCACCGATACCCTTGATCTGACCGGTACGGTACTGTCGTGCAGCGACCCGTCCCATATCACAGCTGAAGCTCTGCAGGAAGTCTTTACCCGTTTTACCGGGTCATTGCTGCAGGTTCCCCCCATGTATTCTGCCCTCAAACGGGATGGGCAACCACTCTACAAGCTGGCACGGCAAGGAATCGAGGTTGAACGTCAACCTCGTCCGGTGGTAATTTATGGCCTGGAACTTTTGTCGTGGGAGTTGCCGTTGGTCAGCTTTGCGACCTGTTGTTCACGGGGGACCTATGTCAGGACACTGGCGGATGATATGGGGAAACAACTTGGCTGTGGCGCCAGCCTGCAACAGCTGAGACGAACCGCCAGTGGCCTCTTTACGGTTGACAAGGCGGTTACGCTGGCACAGCTGGAAGAAGCGCAGTCAGCGGGCACGGTTGAAGAATTGTGTATCACCTCCTCGGCTGCACTGGGACACCTGCCCGAGGTAGCTCTGGCGGCTTCCGGTCTCAAAAAACTTTCCTTTGGTGTGGCGCCGCTCTGGGATGATACCCAGCTGTCCGAACCGCTCACCATTACTTCGGCTACCCTGGTACGGCTTACCTCTAACGGTAATCTGGCCGCAGTCGCCTCCCTTGAGCCCTCGACAGGGGGAGGGCGTTTTGTGCTGCAGAGGGTCTTTATCATCCCATCCGCTTGATCATCTCCACCAGCGTTGTCCGGTTGATTCCCAACAGCGCTGCTGCCTGTGCCTTGACCCCCTTGCTTCTCTTCATCGCTTTTTCAATCAGGTTCTGTTCAATGGCGCGAATGGTTGCCACCATATCAATCCCCTGGTCAGGCAGGTTCATCTGAACCAGCGCATCGGTTGTTGATTTTCCTGCCAGCAGGTGGGTGGGGAGCTCCTCAGCCTTGATGCTGTTTCCGTCGGTCAGGGCGACCAGCCGTTCAATCATGTTTTCCAGTTCCCGGACATTTCCCGGCCAGGTGTACTGCTCGAAAAGCTCCAGCACTTCCTTGTTGATCGAGAGCTTGTCACGACCCATGATATGGGAAAACTTCTCCAGAAATCGTTCCACCAGCAGTATGATATCTTCCTTGCGTTCACGCAGTGGGGGGAGGTGCAACGGAATCACGTTTAACCGGTAAAACAGGTCTTCCCGGAAGGTCCCTTCCTGCACCATTTTCTCCAGATTGGCATTGGTGGCCGAGATCACCCGTACATTCAATTTGATGGTTTTATTCGACCCGACCCGTTCAATTTCCTGCTCCTGAAGTACCCGTAATAATTTGGATTGCAGCAGCACCGGCATGGTTCCGATTTCATCGAGGAACAGGGTGCCTCCGTTGGCAGCTTCAAATTTACCCGGTTTGTCCTTCAAGGCCCCGGTAAAGGAACCGCGCTCATGTCCAAAAAGCTCGCTTTCAAGTAATGCTTCAGGTAATGCACCACAGTTGACGGCAATAAATGGCTTTTCCTTGCGATGTCCATTGCAGTGAAGTGCCCGCGCCACCAGTTCCTTGCCGGTTCCCGATTCTCCACTGATCAGCACGGTGGAATCGGTTTTGACGATACGCCTCATCAGCTCAAAAACGGTTTTCATGGCCGGCGATGTGCCGATGATGTTGCTGAATTCGAAACGGCCGGAGAGCTGATTGCGCAGGTAAATGTTTTCCGACAGTAACTGTTGTTTTTCAATGGCCTTGGTTATGACAATCTTGAGCTCGTCAAAATTGATCGGCTTGGTGATGTAGTCGAAAGCCCCTTCCTTCATGGCCCGGACCGCTGTTTCAGCCGAGGCATGCCCGGTGACTACAATCAGTTCCGTAGTCGGGGAAATGTGACGCACCCGCTGGAGAATTTCGATACCATTGACATCCGGCAGCAACAAATCACAGACAATCACCTGGAAGATTCCCTTGTCCAGCAACTGCAGGGCTGATCTCCCATCAGGAACTGCCTGAACCGAATATCCGCAGGTACGGAGTAACAGTTCGAGCGCTTCCCGCCCCGTTGGATCATCATCAACCAGTAGTATGCGGGTGGCTTCTTTCATTGTGGCAGATCCGAAGGGGAGGTGACGGTTGTAATTGCTGTTTCAAGGGTGTCGAGCAGGAATTGCAGATCGTGGTGTGAGATGGCCAATGGCGGAAAGATAACCACCGTATTGCCGAGCGGGCGGGAAAACAGCCCCAGTTTTCGAGCTTCCTGGCAGACACGGATCCCGATTTTAAGCTCCCACGGATATGCTTCTCCGGTTTTTTTGTTCTGCACCAGCTCAATCCCGGCGGCCATGCCGCACTGGCGAACATTTCCCACCTGTGGAAGGGTGGCAATCCGGTCCAGACGCTCCGCCAGGAAAGCGATCTTCGGTTGCAACTGTTCCAGCAACTGCTCCCGTTCAAACAGCTCCAGGTTTTTGAGCGCCACTGCACAGGCCAATGGATTTCCGGTAAAGGTGTGGCCGTGGAAAAAGGTCTTCAGCTGGTTGTATTCCCCCAGGAAAGCCTGGTATATGTGGTCAGCAACGGCAGTCACGGCCAGCGGCAGATAACCGGCGGCAATCCCCTTGGAAAGTGCCATGATGTCCGGGACAACATCCTCATGCTGACAGGCGAACATTTTTCCGGTACGCCCGAATCCGGTGGCTACCTCATCAACGATCATCACGATCTCGTAGCGGTGGCATAATTGCCGTACCGCCGAGAGAAATCCGGCCGGTTGCACCAGCATGCCACCGGCTCCCTGCAGGAGCGGCTCAATTACCAGGCCGGCACACCGGTCACCATGCTCCTGCATCAGTTGCTCCAGCGCCTGCAGGCATTTGAAGCCGCAGGTGGCAGCGTCATGACAGCCGAAGTCGCAGCGGTAGCAATAGGGTGGCGAGGCCTGAATGGTTTCGAACATCAATGGTTTGAAGGTGGCGTGGTAGATGTCGATCCCGCCGACGCTGACGGAACCGAGGGTGTCACCGTGGTAGGCATGGCGGAAGGTGATGAAACGCTGTTTTTCTTTTTTCCCGCAATGTTGCTGATACTGAAACGCCATTTTCACGGCTACTTCCATGGCGGTTGAACCGTTGTCGGAAAAGAAAAAACGATCCAGGCCGGCTGGTGTCAGCTCTGCCAGTTTATGGGCCAGCAGGATGCTTTGTTCACTGGCCAGGCCGAGCAGTGTTGAATGTTCCAGGCGATCGACCTGCTGCTTGAGCGCTTCGTTCAGTTCAGGATGGCAATGACCGTGTACATTGGTCCACATGGAGGCCACACCGTCCAGATAGCGATTACCATCAGAGTCGATTAACCAGCACCCTTCACCCCGTACAATTACCGGTTGGGTCTCCTGCTCCCAATCGCGCATCTGGGTAAAGGGGTGCCAGATGTGACGTTTGTCCCAGGCTTGCAACGTTGCGGTCGATTCGCTGTTCATCGTGCCGATACTCCCAGTTCTCGCAGAATCAGGTCGGTTTCCGGCTGCCCGTCAAGCCAGTCAGCCAAATTTTCAACCAGTTCGGATTCATCAAGCTGATCCTTGTGCGGCCAGAGCCCCAAAACCGGTGCGCCACACAGGGAGCCGATGTGATGGGGAGCGCTCTGTTCTGCCAGGGAGGGATTTGCCGGAAGATCGTTGATGAGCACCCCCCGGACGGCCAGGCCCATCTGTTGTGCCGCAGAGCAGGTCAGCACCGTATGAT
>DAINBV010000054.1:0-38118 GCA_036732725.1 Geobacteraceae bacterium
TTGTCAACTGCAGCGGATGTTTGCCGAAGGAATCGATGCCCGCTTCCAGCGGCATGACGAGATGGCGGAGTATGTGCGCGGCTGGGTGCTGGAGCGCGGTTTTGAGCTCTTCCCGGAACGGCAATATTGTTCACAAACCCTTACCTGTACCCGTAATACCCGTAACATAGATCTGGCCGGTCTGAAAAAGGGGCTGGCCGATAAGGGTTTTGCCTTTGATGACGGCTATGGAAAAATCAAGGGACAAACGTTCCGGATCGCCCACATGGGTGACATGACGAAAGCTGACCTGCAAGGATTGTTTGCGGCGATGGTGGAGGTTATGCCGGAATTGGCATAACCTAGGTGCTACTGATAGGTTGATGATTCAATGGTATAAATAATGAAAGTGAGGTGTCACTATGAAGTGCCCTAATTGTGGAAACAGAACTGAAGTCGATCTTGATATGCATTCATCCGGTTTTACATCGGAAGAATCACCGGTTAAGGAGTGCGGCGCCTGCGGTCTGGTGTGGCGGGTGAAGATGGAAAGTGGCGTCGCGATAATTGATATTATCAAACCGGCGGCGAAACCTGCTTAAATGAAAACAGCCCCCGTTCGCGGGGGCTGTTTGTTTTACTACGATGTACATGTCCATTCAAATCAGGTAGGTGCCTTGCTTTGATCTGGAATTATTCCTGTTCAAACACATCTTTGCCGGCGCCGCACAGTGGGCAGGTCCAATCATCCGGCAATGATTCAAACGGGGTGCCGGCCGGGATACCGTGGTCGGGATCGCCGAGAGCGGGATCGTACACATACTGACAGATGGTGCAGACATAACGTTCCATGATGTAGCTCCTTTGTGGTGGTAATTACTGCCAGCTGATGCATTGCAGCGGACAGCCATCGATAGCTTGCTGAATTTTACGTTCGGTTCCCCCTTGGGGATTGAAGGCTTCTGATTTGCCGTCCTGGTTAAAACGAAATACTTCCGGGCAGACGGAAACGCAGAGCCCGCAACTGATACAGCAACCAACTGCAACAACCGGTTTTTTGTCCATTGGTATGATCTCCGTGACAAGGCTGGGTGCATTGTAGCAGCTTCATCATGGTTGTCAATTAAATGGAGGAGAGATGATTTTCGAACAACTGGAAGTGGCGCCCCTGGGGGTTAATTGCACGGTACTTGGCTGCCAACAGACCAAGCTGGGGGTGGTGGTTGATCCCGGTGGTGATGCTGATCGTATTATCGCGCTGGTGGAGCGCCTCGGATTGAAGATCAGTTTTATTCTTAACACCCATGGTCATTTTGATCATGTTGGCGCCAATCGTCAGCTGGTTGAACGCTATGCAGCGCCGTTGCTGATCCATGCCGCCGATGCCGACCTGCTGCAGCGGGTCGCGGAAGTTGCCCAGCGTTATGGCATCCGGGGTGGTCAGAATTCACCGGCTGCCGATCAATTTCTGACAGATGGCCAGGAGTTGAACTTCGGGTCATGCAGTATCAAGGTCTTGCATACCCCGGGACACACTCCGGGTGGGTGCTGCTTCTATCTGGAAGCGGAAAAACGGATTATCACCGGCGATACCCTGTTTGCCGATTCCATCGGCAGGACCGATCTGCCGGGCGGTTCCCACCAGCAGCTGCTCGCCTCAATCCGCAGCAAACTCTTCACGCTCCCCGACGACGTAACCGCCTATCCCGGACATGGGGAAGCGACCACCATCGGTTACGAAAAGCAGAACAATCCCTACTTTTAAGGATCATGCACATGCTGACCAATACAACGGTACTGCTCGGTATCAGTGGCGGGATTGCCGCCTACAAGGGGGTCGAGCTGTTGCGTCTGCTGACCAAAGGGGGGGCTGATGTGCATGTGATCATGACCGCCTCTGCCCAGCAGTTTGTGACTCCGCTGACCTTCCAGACCCTTTCAGGCAATCCGGTTCACACCGAGCTTTTCAACCTGATTGCCGAACGGGAGATCGGCCATATCGCCCTGGCGGATCGTGCCGATCTGGTGATCGTTGCTCCGGCGACCGCCAACGTAATCGGCAAGCTGGCGGGAGGGATTTGTGATGATATGCTGACCACCACGCTGATGGCAACCAAGGCGCCGATCCTGATTGCTCCGGCCATGAATGTCAATATGTACACCAATCCGATCTACCGCGAAAACGAAGCCAAGCTGAAGCGGCATGGCTTTCATTTTGTGCCGCCGGTATCCGGGTCCCTGGCTTGCGGCTGGCAAGGGGAAGGGAAGCTGGCAGCGCCGGAGACGATCTTCGAGTCGGCTGTGCAACTCCTCTCCCCCCATGATCTGGAAGGTGAGACGATCCTGATCACCGCCGGTCCGACCCGTGAAGCAATTGACCCGGTGCGGTTCATCTCCAACCATTCATCGGGCAAAATGGGGTATGCTTTGGCACGTTCGGCTGTCAGGCGTGGTGCAAAAGTTATTCTGATCAGTGGTCCGGTGGCGTTGTCTCCGCCGGTGGGGGTGGAACTGGTGCGGGTTGAGAGCGCGGCCGATATGTTGCAAGCGACCATGCACCGGGTGGCGGAGTGTACGGTGGTGATCAAGTCGGCTGCCGTGGCCGATTACCGTGTGGCACAGCCGAACAGCCAGAAAATCAAGAAACATGACGATCGCATGGTTCTCGATCTGCTGAAAAATACCGATATCCTGGCCGGTCTGGGGGCATTGCCCGAGCGCCCCTTTCTGGTCGGTTTTGCCGCTGAAACCAGCAATTTGACCGAATATGCCACTACCAAGCTGGTGAGCAAAAATCTGGATATGATCGTTGCCAACGATGTCAGCCGATCCGATGCCGGTTTCAACGTTGACACCAACCGTGCCGTGTTCCTGTTCCGGGATGGGAGCCGTCAACAGCACGACCTGATGAGCAAGAATGCCCTGGCGGATTTGATCCTGGCTGCCATCGCTGCCCGGCAGCGCTCATAGCTACTCCTCTATGAGGTCAACTCTCTGCGCCCGTTGCAGCGTCTGCAGCAGCAGATCAAAGGGGTATGGCTTGGGGAGCGAGGCGCAGAAGCCGTAGCTGGCAGCTTCTGCCATTATCGGATCATTGGAATAACCGCTGGATATGATCAGGCGGGCAGCGGGGTCGATGGTCAGGATCTGCTTTGCTGCTTCACTTCCCCCCATGCTGCCACGCACCGAGAGATCAAGAATTACAACCGGTACCTCATCACCACGATTCAAAATCTCACGATAGATTTCCACAGCTTCTTCACCGTTACAGCAGGTCTGCACCACATAACCTGCTTCACTCAAGCGGCGTACGGCCAGCTCCCGGATATCCTCTTCATCGTCCATGATCAGCACCGAACCGTGCGGTGCTGCTGATTCTTCGCAGACGGTACTGGTGATATCGTCAACCGGAATCATTGGCCTTTCGCGGTAGGCCGGGAGCACGATCGTCACGGTTGTACCGATACCGACTTCCGAACTGATCGCAATCCGTCCCTCATGGCGGGTTATGATCGAGTGGGTGGTGGAGAGACCGAGTCCGGTTCCGCTGGCCCGGGTGGTAAAGTAGGGGTCGAATATTTTAGGTATATCTTCCGGTGCAATGCCGTAACCACAGTCCGTAAACAGTATCTGTACATAACTTCCCGGCGGCAGCCCGCCCGGAACATTGCTTTCCACGTCGTAGTCGGAGATGGTTGTCTTCAGCTCTCCTCCGTTCGGCATGGCATGCACGGCATTAATGATAATATTGTTGAAGACCTGGTGGAACTGTTCCTCGTCCACATTGATGAAGCGTTTCGTACTGGTTGTGACACTTCCCTTGATAGAGGTGCCGCTCAAAAACAGATTCATCGCTTCCTGCAAAAGAGTGAAGGGGTCGTGGGGGCTCTTGCTTGGTGTATTACCTTTGGCAAAAGTAAGTAGCTGACGTGCCAAGTTTGCTGCCCGGTGGGATGATTTCTCAGCCGCCTCCAGGATGCTGCTGATCGTATCCGGCTCTTTTAAATGCTTTTTGGCAAACGAGATGTAACCGATGACACCGGTCAGGGCGTTGTTGAAATTGTGAGCTATGCCGGCGGCAAGAATGCCGAGTGATTCCAGCTTCTGCAATTTAAGCTGTTCTTCCTGCAACTGTTTGTGGTCGGTTATGTCGCGACCGATGCCGATAAAAGAAAGTCCGTGCTCCTGATCGATCACCCGTGAACCATTGGCGGTATACCAGCGCCAGGAACCATTCTTGTGCAGAACCCGGTATTCGACACCCCGTTGTTTCTTCTCCGATAAGAGCGTCTGTTTCAAAAATTCTATGCACCCCGGCACATCATCAGGGTGTACAAACGGTGCAAATGGCTGGCCGATGGTTTCCTCGATCTCATAGCCGAAGGCCTCTTTCCATTGGGGTGATACATAACTGAAAATACCGCTCGGGGTGAGGGCAAACACCACGTCATTGGCATTTTCCACAAAGGTGCGATAGCGTTGTTCACTGAGCCGCAACGACTGTTCGATGGTGCGGCGTTCGGTGATGTCCTGGCCGATGCAGAGAATTTCCTGGGTCTGGGTCTGTTCGTTGAACAGAGGATGATTGTTCCACGATACCCAGACCCGTTCACCGGTTTTGCGCATGTTTTCATTGATGTTGTGGACATAGTCGGATGGATGTTCCAGCAGTCGGGCAATCATGATTTTCAGGTCTCTGCCGCTGGATTCGGTTGGCGGTACGATGGTACCAATCACGTTTTTCCCCAGAATTTCCTGGTGGGAAAAGCCGAAGTATGTTTCGGCGTATTCATTGAAAAAGGTGATTGCGCCACTGTTATCCATTTTTAAAATAATGCTTTGCGCATTTTGAACCAGTTCGCGGTAATTCTTTTCACTTTCTTTCAGGGCAGCATCGGAGCGCTGTAACGCTTCCATGGTGCTACCAAGCTTTTGCGCCACGTTGTCAAACGACTGTACAACTTCGCCGAGTTCCGGGCTGGAAATTGCCGTGGCGCTGCCGGGAGAATACTCACCCTTGGCAAGTCTGGTGACCGTCTCCTGGAGCGGGGTTACGTTGGTGGCAATCCAGCGCCTGCGGAAATGGCGGATGATGATAGCAGTCAGTGCCAGGAGTGCCACAAAACCGAGCAGGATGATGTACATCTGATGGTAGACGTCTGAAACAACGCTCGTTTTATCGAGGGTGGCGCGGATATAGAGAAAGGGGGAGCTTTCCCGTGGCAGCTTTATGGTTCTGAAAGCGGATATAACCGTTCTTCCGCTTGGCGCACGCTCTTCAAAACACCCTCCTGCGGGGAGCGCTGTCATGGCGGCGTAGGATGATGGCTGATCGGTGGTGCCGGACAGGTTCCGGTCATCCGAGTCATGGATAATGATCCCCTGATGATCGTCAATTCGTAACGAAACAGGTGGTGCGACAGGTTGCTTCAGCTGGTGTGAGCCGTTCAGGGGGACTGTTATCACGATCACATCGGTAATTGTCCCGGCTGCATTTTTGATCGGGGAGGCAAAGCCAAGGCTTGGGACCGATTGTTTACCCATGGCGAATTCACCGGAAGAAAAGGCGCCATTTGCCACGGCCTGTCTGAAGTAACGATGATTGCTGAGGGATAGTCCGGGGGGGTGGGGGAGTGTTGAGGCCCATACGGTTCCGTTGAGATCGCTGATCATCATGCTGGCGATACGGTAATTGGTTGTGACAAGACGTGAGAGGAGCTGTTCTGTTTCCCGTGGCTGGCGCTGCTGTATCGCCGGGATCTGTGAAATTGTTGTGACGAGTTGTTCCAGAGATGCTATCAGCTGCACTTGCTCCTGATAGACCTGCTCAGCCGCAGTCTGAACAACGGCAAACCCTTCATCGACCTGATGCCGGTAAAGCGCCTGGCCGGCGTAACTGATCAGGGCAACCGGAATCAGGGCTGTCACTGTCATCAGCAAGGGGATCAGCATCTGTTTGCGTTGTGGTGAACTCGGTTTCATGGCTACCTTGTAACGCATCAGGACTGCTTTGTCAAAAATATGCCTGGCTGCTTGTGTTTTACGGGATAGGCCGTTAGAATGGCGCCGTAAGCAGACATTAAAATGTCCGGGAGATTCGGGTGAAGATCAGGGGTCAACTCTTATACAATGAGCCGATGAGTCGGCACACCTCGCTCAAGGTGGGTGGGGCGGCAGACCTGTATGCCATCCCCGCTGATGCAGATGATCTGCAGCAGCTGGTGAGCTATTTTCAGGAACACGAGATCCCCTGGATTGCCATTGGCAAAGGGTATAATCTGCTGGTGCGTGACAAGGGATTTCGCGGTGGGGTGATCTCGCTGGAACGCTTTCAGCAGATGGAACTTGCTCCTGACGGACGGCTCACGGTTGGCGCCGGGGTCGAAAACCTGGCCGCGGTCCGTTACGCCCAGCAACATGGCTGGGGAGGGATCGGCTTTATGTGCGGGATACCCGGCACGGTTGGCGGCGCAGTACGTATGAATGCCGGCGCCTATGGCCAGGGGATTTTGCAGCATACCGCCTGCCTGACACTGCTGCGTGACGGAGAAGTGCGGGAATTCTGCATGGATCAGCTGAAATTCGGCTACCGTCATCTGGAACTGCAAGCAGGGGATCTGGTGCTGGCAGCGGTTTTCGTGTTGCACGAGTGTGACCCGGCCTGCACGGAGGAGGAGATCAAAAAGGATCTGGAGCTGCGGCGTTCCAAGCATAACGTGGGATATCCCAGCGCCGGCTCATTTTTCAAAAATCCGTCCGGGGAGGTCTCATGGCGTTTGATCGATGCTGCCGGAATGCGCGGAGCCCAGGTTGGAGGGGCCCAGGTGTCGCCGGTCCACAGCAATTTTCTGGTCAACACCGGTGGCGCCACGGCAGACGATTTTTTTACGTTAGCGTCACGGGTAAAAAATGCGGTTTTTCAAACATCGGGCGTGACACTTGAAGAAGAAGTGCGTATAGTGGGCGAAATTTGATGGGTGCCGGAGCTGCGGATCAATGGAGATGAAAGCGAAAAAAATAGCGGTCCTGATGGGTGGTTTGTCAGCGGAGCGCGACGTGTCACTCAAAAGCGGTGCTGCCGTGTTGCAGGCGTTGCTTTCCCAGGGGTATGCCGCCATTGCGGTTGATGTTGGCCATGATCTTGCAGATGTGCTGCGCCGGGAACAGGTTGAGGCTGCTTTTATTGCCCTGCATGGCCGTTATGGTGAAGATGGTTGTGTGCAGGGAGTGCTGGAGTTGATGCGGATCCCCTACACCGGTTCCGGTGTGCTTGCCAGTGCGCTTGCCATGCACAAGCTCTACAGCAAACAAACTTTTGCCGCCAGTGGAATTCTGACTGCTCCCTTTTATCACCTGCGACGTGGCGAAACGGCCCGGTTGTCCCAACTCCCCTTTCCCCTGCCGGTGGTGGTCAAGCCGGTGCAGGAAGGGTCGTCAGTTGGCGTTTCAATTGTGAAACAACCGGATCAGTTTGATGAAGCGTGTCGCCTGGCATTCCTCCACGATGATGAAATTCTGGTGGAACAGTACATCAAGGGGCAGGAAGTGCAGGTCGGTATCGTGAATGACCAGCCGATTGGCGCCATCGAGATTGTTCCCAAAAACGAATTTTACGATTATGAAGCCAAATACAGCGATGGCATGGCGGAACATATTTTCCCGGCCCGGTTGCAGACGGCGTTATATGAGAAAGCCCAGCAGGTGGGAATTCAGGCGCATCGGGCACTCGGTTGTCGTGGTTATAGCCGGGTCGATCTGCTGGTAACGGAAGCGGGTGACTGCTATGTGCTGGAAGTCAATACCCTCCCCGGTATGACAGCCTTGTCGCTTTTGCCGGAAATCGCCGCCAAGGGTGGCGGACTATCCTTTGAACAGCTGGTTGCCACGATTATTGAGTCAGCAGCACTTTCCATCAACCTGCGGTAACATACATGCGCGATTATTCCAAAACCGTTACTCCGCGAAAAAAAATTGCGCCGAACAAGGTGAAGACTCAGCGCCAGCCGCTGGATCTTAAAAAATATCTCCGTCCGCTCAAAAAAGTGGGGCTTGGTTTCTCCGCGTTGTGTGTGATTGGTGCTGCCGGCTACTCATTGTACAAAGTGATTGGTTCAACGACCTTTTGCCGTCTGAAGGCGGTTGAGGTTTCAAATACCAAGCGGATAACCCGTGAGGAAATTCTTTCCCTCGCTTCGATCGCTCCGGGGCAGGATATGGTGCGCATGAACCTGAAGCTGATGGGGGAGCAGATTACGCGCAATCCGTGGGTTAAATCGGTTCATATACGTCGTTACTATCCTGATTTGCTCTCCTTGACAGTCACTGAACGTGAACCGGTGGCAATTGTCAGCATGGGAGTGATGTACTACCTGGATGCATCGGGAACGGTATTCAAGGTTTTGAGCCAGGGAGACCGGCTTGATTACCCGGTGATAACCGGTTTTAGTGAAGAAGAGATGGGGAGTGACCCGAAAGGGGTGCAGGACGCTCTTAAGGAAACCTGCGGATTGCTTGATATTCTGCAGAAAAAAGGGACGTTTATTCTTGCGGACGTTTCGGAGATTCATTACGATAAAGGGTATGGTTTTACGCTGTTTACCGCTTCCGGGTCGCTGCCGGTCAAAATGGGGAGCGGAGATTACGCCGCCAAGCTGGAACGTTTTGCCCGTATTTATTCCGATGTTATGGCTAACAAAGCGACACTGCATTACATCGATCTTGACTATAATGACAAGATCGTTGTCAAAAAGAGCTGATTGGCTACAGATACAATGATTCCGTAGGGGGGAATATGTCAGCAACCAGAAAAGATAATTTGATCGTCGGTCTTGATATCGGAACGACTAAAATATGTGCCATTGTGGGTAATGTCACCGAAGACGGCATTGATATTGTCGGTATTGGCACCAGTCCGTCCAGCGGCTTGCGCAAAGGTGTTGTGATTAACATCGAAAGCACGGTGGAAGCGATTCGCAAGGCGGTCAACGAAGCGGAGCTGATGGCCGGGTGTGAAATCCGTTCCGTATATGCCGGTATTGCCGGTGGGCATATCAAGGGGATCAATTCCCAGGGTGTGATTGCCATCAAGGCGCGGGAAGTGTCGCAGGAGGATGTGCGCCGCGTGATCGAGGCAGCCAAGGCGATTGCCATTCCGATGGATCGGGAAGTGATTCATATTCTCCCCCAGGAATTTATTATCGATGAACAGGATGGCATCCGCGAGCCACTCGGCATGAGTGGTGTCCGGCTGGAAGCCAAGGTACATATTGTCACCGGTGCGGTTGCCAGCGCCCAGAACATTGTCAAGTCGTGTAATCGGGCAGGCCTTGATGTGGCTGATATTGTGCTGGAGCAGTTGGCATCCTCCGAAGCGGTGCTTTCGGCGGATGAAAAAGAGCTGGGAGTCTGCCTGGTTGATATTGGCGGCGGCACCACCGATATCGCCATCTTTGCCGAAGGGGCGATCAAGTATACCTCCGTACTGGCGCTGGGCGGGCATCAGTTGACCAACGATATTGCGGTTGGTCTGCGCACACCGTTTGCAGAAGCGGAAAAAATCAAACAGAAATACGGCTGTTGTCTTTCGTCGCTGGTCGGCAAGGATGACAAGATTGAAGTGCCGAGTGTCGGTGGGCGCAAGCCGCGTGAACTTTCCCGCAACGTGTTGTGTGAGATTCTCGGACCACGCGTGGAAGAGCTGTTCACCCTGGTTAACCGCGAAATCGTCCGTTCCGGCCTGGATGACAGCATCGCCTCCGGTGTCGTGATTACCGGTGGTTCCAGTATTCTGGAAGGTATGCCGGAAATGGCGGAACAGATTTTCAACCTGCCGGTGCGCCGCGGTTTGCCGCAACGGATTGGCGGTCTGGTGGATGTGGTCAATTCTCCGGTCTATGCCACCGGCGTTGGTCTGGTGGTTTACGGCAGCCGTAACTCCGGATCGCGTGAACATTTCAAGGAAGGCAAATCGGATGACAAGATCTTTGGAACCACCATGCAACGGATGAAAGCATGGTTCAAGGAGTTCTTCTGATTCAATGGTTGATGTGACATAAAGCGACAATTGATCTGATTTTGTATTGATTTTACCTAACCCTGATAAACAGGATAAGTGCGTTAACGAAATTATTTTCTGCCTGAAAAGCGCAGAAATTAATTTCTAACTTACTAAAGTTAAATTATTTGATTTTTTCCTTTGATTGTTTGAAAAATTGAGGTTACATTTCTAATGTCTTACCGTTTTATATCGCCATCTTGCAAGGGGGAGTAATGATGTTTGAATTTGATGAAACTGTTGACCAAGGCGCAGTTATCAAGGTAATCGGAGTTGGTGGTGGCGGCGGTAACGCGGTTAATACCATGATTGCCAGCGCTATTCATAAAGTAGATTTCATGGTTGCCAATACGGATGCGCAGGCGCTGCGCAATTCCAAGGCACCGGTAAAAATACAGCTCGGCCGTCAACTGACCAAAGGTTTGGGAGCGGGAACAAAAGCAGAGATCGGTAAAGAAGCAGCAATGGAAAACCGTGAGCAGATTGTGGAAACCCTTAAAGGTGCCGATCTGGTCTTTATTGCCGCCGGTATGGGTGGCGGCACCGGAACCGGTGCGGCGCCGGTGATTGCCGAAGCAGCACGCGAGGCTGGTATCCTGACGGTTGGGGTTGTCACCAAGCCGTTTACCTATGAAGGAAAATCGAAATCCGAAGTTGCCGAATACGGCATCAATGATCTCAAAAAACATGTTGATTCCCTGATCATCATTCCCAATGACCGTCTGATCAGTCAGGCCGGCAAGAACATGTCACTGTTCGATGCCTTTAAACCGTCCGATGACGTACTGCGTCAGGCGGTTCAGGGGATTTCGGAACTGATCACCTCCACCGGTTTCATGAACCTTGACTTTGCCGACGTAAAAACGGTTATGAGTGTGCGCGGCATGGCCATGATGGGGATTGGCGAAGGTAGTGGCGAGAACCGTGCTGCCGATGCCGTTAATAATGCCATTGCCAGTCCGTTGCTGGAAGACAACGATATTTCCGGCGCCAAAGGGGTACTGGTCAATATCAGCGGTTCGGCTGCCATGACCATGGATGATTACAACACGGTCAACCGGATTGTGCATGAAAAAGTTCATGAAGATGCCAACATCAAGATCGGGGTTGTGCGTGACGATGAAATGGGCGATTCCATCAAGGTGACCGTGATTGCTACCGGTTTCGGTGATCGCTTTGATGCCGAGCGCGGGCACAAACGGAGCTTCACCCCCCTGCAGCATGTCAATGAGCGTCATGCTGCTCCGGCAACGTCCGTTCGTTCTTCGCTCGACAGCCCGACCTTTATGCGTGATCGTCAGAAAACGGAAAATGTTGCCCGGATCCGTCCGATGGTATCGATGATCGATGAAGATGAGGATCAGTACGACATTCCGACGTTCCTGAGAAAATCAGTTGACTAACCAATAACGTTGAGAGAGGGGGCGTGCTCCCTCTTATTGCCCGGCTCTCTCTTGACCCCTCCTGGAGAGCCGGGCTTTTTTGTATCAAAATTGAGTTGCAGAGGAGAACAGACATGAGTTTAATCGGACAAGCGCTTTCGCTGGATGAACTGGTTGCCTATCAGACTGACTCGGTGGTCAGCAAGACGCTGATTGACAAGAAAATCGGGACGATAACACTCTTTTCCTTTGATGCCGGACAGGGGCTGTCGGAACACACCGCTCCCTATGATGCCTTTATCCAGGTGGTTGACGGTGAGGCAGAGGTAACCATTGAGGACGATATCCATACCGTCAAAGCCGGTCAGATGATTATCATGCCAGCCCACAAGCCGCACGCGGTGAAGGCGGTCAAGCCGTTCAAAATGCTGCTGGTCATGATTCGGGCGTAGGGTATGGACAAGCACATGGATAAAACTGCCATTTTGTTGTTGCAGATGGGGGGGCCTGACTCGCTGGAAGCGGTTGAGCCGTTTCTCCTGAATCTGTTTACCGATCGCGATATCATCAAGATCGGCCCTGCTTTTCTGCAACCGTTCATCGCCCGGCGGATTGTCAAACGCCGTGCCCCCCAAAGTGCTGAAAACTATCGCCAGATCGGTGGTAAATCGCCGTTGCTGGAATTGACGATCCAGCAGGGGAAAGAGCTGGAAAAGAACCTTGGCGACCAGTATGTCAGCTTTGTTGCCATGCGCTACTGGAAGCCGTTTGCTGCGGAAGCCCTGCAGGCGATCGCCGGTCAGGGGATCAGGCGAATTGTGGCGCTCTCGCTCTACCCCCACTATTCCCGTGCCACCTCCGGTTCCAGTATTAACGATCTGGAACGGGCATTGAAAGATTGCGGCACAAGTCTTGATGTCAGCTACATCCGGCAGTTCTTTGATCATCCACTCTACATCGCCGCCTTGGTGGAAAAGATCGAACAGGGGCTGGCGCAATTTGCGGATCGATCAAGGGTGCAGCTCTTTTTCTCCGCCCATTCACTGCCGCAATCATTTATCAGCGATGGCGATCCGTATCTGGATCATATCACTGCCACGGTGCGGCTGGTGATGGAACATTTCAACGATGTTACGCATCATCTGGCGTTTCAATCCCGCGCCGGACCGGTCAAGTGGCTTGAACCATCAACCGATGAAAAGTTGAAAGAACTGGCAGCCCAGGGGCACAAAGATGTGCTGATCGTACCGTTATCATTTGTTTCCGATCACATCGAGACGCTCCATGAAATTGATATAGAATATGCCGAAGTTGCCCATGCCCTCGGTATCACCAATTTTAAACGGATGGAGTCACTCAACAGTTCACCGACTTTTATCGCCTGTCTGGCAGAACTGGTACGCTCCGTGGAAACATAAAGCGATGCAAGTGGAGATCACTGGAGAAGGTTGCACTGCACGAAACGTCACTACTCTTCATGATTGTTTGTAATTGACATGAGATTGATTCATACCCCAATATCAGAGTGATTTCACTCAGAAGGAGTTACACCATGAAAAAAATATATTCAACCGTCATACTATTTGCCCTGGCATTGGCGCTGGGCGGAACCGCAATGGCTCAGGGAGATGGTGGCTGTGCAAACTGCCCCCAGGGAATGATGCCCCCCTCAGCTAACGACCAGTTCCGGAAATTTCAACAGGAAACTATTGATCTGCGCCAGGAAATGATGCTGCGGCGTTTTGAAGTGCAACGAGAAAATCTAAAAGGTACACCGGATGCTGCTAAAATTGCGGCGCTGGGGGGCGAAATAAAGATGATACAGGCAAAAATAGCTGAAATCCGGGTACAAAACGGATTGCCGGATCGTGGCAAGCGGGATGGGGAATGCTTCTCCAGTACTGGCGGTTGTAATCAGCCCAACGGTATGGGTGGTTGCAACGGTAAGCCGTGCGGACAGAGGTTCTAGGTCCCGGCGACCGGGATGAATGTTACTATCATGGAACGAGTATCTGTCTGGCAGTGCCATACCTATGAATATCAGCAGCTGCGTAGCGCTGTGCTCTCGTTACTGGAACCGCTGGGTGGTCTGGAGGCTTTTGTCACATCCGGGCAGCGGGTGTTGCTCAAGCCAAATATGCTGGCGGGAAAACATCCCCACCAGGCGGTGACCACCCACCCTGCTCTGGTACGGGTGGTGGCGGAACTGGTGCGGGAGGCCGGCTGTCAGGTACAGATCGGTGACAGCCCCGGAATCGGCAGCTTTCAGAAGGTGGCCGATAAAAGCGGCATTGCCGAGGCAGCCCGTCTCAGCGGCGCCGAACTGGCCCCGTTCGATTCTACCACCGAGGTGGCTGGAACCGGCCTGTTCAAAAGGATTGATCTGGCTACGTCCTATTGGGAAGCGGATCTGATCATCAACCTTCCCAAGCTCAAGACTCATGAAATGATGACCATGACCTGCGCCGTAAAAAACCTGTTCGGTGCGGTGGTGGGAGCTGAAAAAGCGGGGTGGCATCTGAAAGCAGGATCGTCGCGGCAACGTTTTGCCCGACTGCTGTTGGAAATATATCTGTTGAAAAAGCCGGCCTTGAATATTGTTGATGCGGTGGTTGCTATGGAGGGGGATGGTCCGGGAAGCGGTACGCCGATTCAGCGCAGCCTGCTGCTGGCCGGGAGCAACCCGGTGGCGGTGGATCTGGTGGCGGGTGAAGTGGCCGGGATTCCGGTTGATCTGTTGCCGTTGGAACAGGAAGCACGCTTGATGGGACTGGCGGGCGCCGAGCCGAGCCAGGTTGAACGCTGCGGTGCTGTTGATGAAGTCGGGAAGGGTACGCCGTTCAAACTCCCCCAGGGGGTTGATACCCAGTTTGGCTTGCCGGAGTTTGTGCGCAAAGGTTTGAAGCGTTTTCTGGTTCCTTTACCGAAGGCGGATCGCAAAGTCTGTGTCTGCTGCGGAATCTGTCGTGATGCCTGTCCGCCGGCTGCCATCAGCATACAAAACAGCGCCCTGACCGTTGACGGTGGGCGCTGTATTCATTGCTGGTGCTGCCGGGAATTGTGCCCGCACGATGCCATGGATATTCATCGTGGAGTGCTGGCTCAATTGCTTGCTCTGGTGGTGAAACGTTAGCCTTCCTCTTCTTCTCCGCCCATTGGTATTTCACGATAGGCGCGGTCTTCTTCGGTGCGCCGGGTTTGGGCCTGGATCTTTTCCAGATCTGATTTGCACTTGACGCAATGCCGGGTAAAGGGCATCGCTTTCAGGCGGCCAAGAGGTATTTCTTCGTCACACTCTTCGCAAATGCCGTATTCATTCTCTTCGATCCGCAGCAGTGCCTCATCGATGGCATGCAATTTTTCGCGCTCACGATCTCCCAACAGCAAACCGAGCTCACGATCACGTTCCGATGATGCCTGATCATAAATGTCACCGCTCGGATCGGTCGCCAGATTCGTATCAACACCGTTTTTAAGTGTTTTTGAAATTTCCGTCAGGGTTTCTTTTTTCATTTTCAGCAGAAGATCCTGGATCTCTTCCCACTTCATTTTCGCTGGTTTTGTGGTCATGGTTTGTACCTCGGAATAACCGTGTATGGTATGGTTCTACGCCCAAAAAGGCGCAAATATATTGCAGAAAAGAGCCGGGAAGTCAAGATAAAAGCTGCAGGTGTCAAGTCGTGTTTCTTGACATTGGGTATATATACCTGTAATTTGTTTCAATTTTTACCACACACCTTACTGGGAGGCATCACCATGGAATATAAAGAAACCCTCAATCTACCCGTTACCGACTTTCCGATGAAAGCCAATCTGAACCAGCGTGAGCCCCAGATGTTGGCCCAATGGGAGTCGGAAGGGCTGTACCAAAAGCTGGAGCAGGAGGGGCAAAACAAGCCGTTGTACGTGCTGCACGACGGTCCTCCCTACGCCAATGGCCATATTCACATCGGTCATGCTCTCAACAAGATCCTCAAGGATGTGGTGTTGAAAGTGAAACGGATGGAAGGATTCCATGCGCCGTACATTCCGGGGTGGGATTGTCACGGTCTGCCGATCGAGTTGCAGGTTGAAAAAAATCTCGGTTCCAAGAAGAGCCAGGTTTCCAAGCTGGAAATGCGCAAGCTCTGCCGCGATTATGCCGCCAAATTTGTGGGGATCCAGAAAGAAGAATTCAAACGGCTCGGTGTGCTGGGAGATTGGGAACATCCCTACCTGACCATGAACCACCAATATGAGGGGCTGACCGCCGTCGAACTGGCAAAATTCGCCCACAATGGCGGCTTGTACCGTGGCCGCAAGCCGGTTCACTGGTGTTCCTCCTGCGTAACCGCGCTGGCGGAGGCGGAAGTTGAATATGCCGACCACACCTCCCCGTCGATTTTTGTCCGCTTTGCGCTCAAGGAGGATCTGGGCACCGTCATTCCGGCCTTGGCAGGAAAACAGGCCTACGTGGTGATCTGGACCACTACTCCCTGGACAATTCCGGCCAACCTGGCGGTAGCCCTGCACCCGGAGTTTGAGTACGTGGCGCTGGAAACGGAAAAGGGTGTACTGATTGTGGCTGAAGGGTTGAAAGATTCCTTCCTGACAACCGTCGGGCTGACCGGAACGGTCGTGGCAACCTTCTCGGCCACCCTGCTGGAGCGGAAGAACTGTCAGCATCCGTTTTACGACCGTGACTCGGTGGTGCTGCTGGGAGATCATGTTACCCTGGAAGCGGGAACCGGTTGTGTTCATACCGCTCCCGGCCATGGTCAGGAAGACTACGAGCTTGGCCTCAAGGAAGGGCTCGAAATCTACAACCCGGTGGACAACCATGGCAAATATATCTCCACCCTGGAATTCTTCGGCGGCCAGCAGGTGTTTGCCGCCAACCAGAGCGTGATCGAAAAGCTGACCGAAGTCGGGGCGCTGCTGCAAACATCCAATATCAGCCACTCCTACCCCCATTGCTGGCGTTGCAAAAAGCCGATCATCTTCCGGGCCACCGAGCAGTGGTTCATCAGCATGAAAGCCAACGATCTGCGCCAGAAAGCGCTGGAAGCGATTGACAAGGTACAGTGGATTCCCCGCTGGGGACGGGAGCGGATTCATGGCATGATCGAAAACCGCCCTGACTGGTGCGTCTCGCGTCAGCGTTCGTGGGGAGTTCCGATCACCGCCTTCTCCTGCACAGATTGCGGCGAATACGTGGCTGATGGAAAAATTATGGATCATGTGGCGGAGATCTTCAAAGAGCACAGCTCCGATGTCTGGTTTGACTGGGAGGCTGCCAGGCTGCTGCCAGCCGGGACGGTCTGCCCCAAATGTGGCGGCGCCCATTTTGAAAAAGAAAATGATATCCTGGATGTGTGGTTTGATTCCGGTGTTTCCCACGCTGCCGTGCTGGAGCCGAATCCCGGTCTCTCCTCACCGGCTGACATGTACCTGGAAGGGAGTGACCAGCATCGTGGCTGGTTCCATTCCTCACTGCTGGAAAGCGTCGGCACCCGGGGAGTAGCCCCCTACAAGAGTGTCCTGACCCACGGTTTTGTACTGGATGGCAAAGGGTACAAGATGAGCAAGTCATTGGGGAACGTGGTGGCTCCCGAGGATGTGATCAAGAAGTTCGGTGGCGATATTTTACGCCTCTGGTGTGCCGCCCAGGATTACCGCGACGATACCAGGATCTCGGAAGAGATCCTGACCCGAGTTTCCGAAGCATACCGCCGCATTCGCAATACCTGCCGCTATATCCTGGGGAGTATCCCCGACTTTGACCCGGCTCGTGACACGGTAGCACTCAATGATATGCCGGAGCTCGACCGCTGGGCGCTGCATCAGCTGGAACTGCTCAAGGAGCGGGTGCTGACCGCCTATCAGGAATATGCTTTCCATGTCATCTACCAGGATGTGAACGCCTTCTGTACCGTGGAAATGAGCTCCTTCTACCTGGATATTCTCAAGGACCGCATGTACACCAGCAAGGTTGATTCCATCAGCCGCCGCAGCGCCCAGACGGTACTCTACCGTACCATCGATACCCTGTTGCGGCTGCTGGCACCGGTGCTCTCCTTTACGGCCGATGAGGCGTGGCGCTATCTGCCGGGTGAGAAGGAGCAGAGTGTCCATCTTGCTTCCTTCCCTCCCCTGACCCCGGAAGTCAAAGATGATTCCCTGGTGGAGCGCTGGGCGCGGATCATGAAGGTCCGGGCAGATGTTTCAAAGGCGCTGGAACGGGCGCGCGCCGCCAAGGTGATCGGTCATCCGCTGGATGCAGCGGTTGCCATTGCGCCACCGGCTGATCTGCTCTCGTTTTTACGTGAATACGAACAGGAACTGGCCGGCATCTGCATCGTCTCCAAGGTGACCTTAACGGAAAGCTTGTCAGGCGAGTGCTGGACATCGGAAACCATCGAGGGACTGTCGATCCAGGTAACAGCTGCTCCGGGTGTCAAATGTGAACGCTGCTGGTGTTACAGCGAAGAGTTGGGGAGTCACAGCGAACATCCGACTATCTGCCCCAAATGCACGGCTGCGGTGGTCTGATGAAAACTCGCTCGCTGTTGTTAGTCGTGATTACCGTGATCGGGATTGCCGTCGATCAGGCGACCAAGCTGTTCATCGATGGGAGCATGCGACTGTACGAATCGATTCCGGTGATCCCGAATTTTTTTCATATCACTTACCTGCGCAATCGTGGCGCGGCCTTCAGCTTTCTTTCCCACGCATCCTGGCGACTGCCGTTTTTCATTGCCATCACGATCGTGGCAGCAATTGCCATCCTGGCTGCTTTTTACAAGCTGCGTGATGACCAGAAGCTTCCCCAGTTCTCGCTGGCCATGATCTTCTCCGGAGCCCTGGGAAACCTGATCGACCGGGTCAGACTGGGAGAGGTGATTGATTTTCTCGATGTGCACTGGTACAGCCATCACTGGCCAGCCTTCAACGTGGCTGATTCCCTGATCTGTGTCGGGGTGACCCTGCTGGCGATTGACATGTTGCAGGAGGAAAAACGGGCCAAGCGCCAGGGTGCTGTTGCGTCCTGACGATCTGATCCATGCAAAGATTCACAAGGTAGAGAAACAGAAACGGGCAGCCAAGAGGCTGCCCGTTTCTGTTGGCACGTTGATTCAGCAGTTGCCAACTATTTGCAATCGTGCTGACGTGATGTTTCTGTAATTCCAAGCTCATTGCGCTACAGCGGATAAACTCGCCCTGCGGGCTCAGACAGTATCGGCTGTTGACGCTCCATTTCGCCAGGAATTACGACGAAACATCCCTGATGCACTCATTCCGACAGTTTGCAACTGCTGTGTTTGCCAGGTTATTGTATCAGGCTGGTACCGGTCATTTCAGCCGGTTGTGGCAGCCCGAGCATGGCCAGCATGGTTGGCGCCACATCGGCCAGTCGGCCACCATCACGCAGGGTCACTCCTTTACGGCTGTCATCCACCAGGATCAGCCGCACCGGGTTGGTGGTGTGGGCGGTGAACGGCTCACCGTTTTCGTCCTGCATCTGCTCGGCGTTGCCGTGGTCGGCAGTGATCAGTACGGCGCCACCCTTTTCGCGTACCTTGGCTACCACGCGTCCGGCGCAGGCATCCACCGCTTCCACCGCCTTGATGGCCGCCGCCTCGATGCCGGTATGACCGACCATGTCACAGTTGGCAAAATTGAGGATGATCACGTCGTACTGATCACTGTCTATGCGGGTCAGCAGTTCCTCGGTCACGAGATAGGCGCTCATCTCCGGCTTCTGGTCATAGGTGGCCACCTCTTTCGGTGAGGGGATCAGGGCGCGCTCTTCATTGGCAAAGGGGGTCTCTACCCCGCCGTTGAAGAAGAAGGTGACATGGGCGTATTTCTCGGTTTCGGCAATGCGCAGCTGTTTCAGCCCGGCATTGGCCAGCACGCCACCCAGGATGTTGGTCAGTTCGGTAGCGCCGAAGGCGATTGGCAGGCCGAAGGTGGCGTCGTAGTCGGTCAGGCAGACATACCCGGCCAGCTTGGCCCGTTTAGCCCGTTCAAAGCCGCTGAAGTCGTCCAGCGCCAGTGCCCGGGTAATCTCGCGGGCCCGGTCGGAGCGGAAGTTGAAGAAAATGAAGCCGTCACCGTCATCCAGGGTGGCATTGTGAGCCACCACCACCGGCACCACGAATTCATCGTGTACGCCGGCAGCATAGCTCTGTTCGATGGCATCCCTGGCACTGGCGCGTTGCTCTCCTTCACCACAGACAATGGCGTTGTACGCTTTTTCGACCCGCTCCCAGCGATTGTCGCGATCCATGGCGTAGTAGCGACCCATGACCGTCGCGATGGTGCCGATGCCGATCCGGTCGATCTCCGCTTCCAGCTGTGCCAGGTAGTCGATGCCGCTCTGGGGAGGGGTGTCGCGCCCATCCAGCAGGCAGTGGATCAAGACCTCTTTCACCCCTTCACGTTTGGCCAGTTCCAGGAAAGCGTAGAGATGGGTGTTATGGGAGTGAACTCCGCCGTCGGAGAGCAGGCCGGAGAGGTGCAGTCTGCCACCGGCTGCCTTGACCTTGGCGAGGCAGTCGAGCAGGACCGGATTGGTAAAGAAGTCACCGTCCAGGATCGACTTGGTGACGCGGGTCAGCTCCTGATACACCACCCGCCCGGCGCCAAGATTGAGGTGGCCGACTTCCGAATTCCCCATCTGGCCGTCCGGCAGGCCGACCGCCATGCCGGAGGTCAGGATCTGGGTATGGGGGTAGTCATTCAGGTAACTGCTCAGGTTGGGGGTCTTGGCCAGGGCAACGGCGTTGTGGAGAGGGTTGGGGTTGATTCCCCAGCCATCCAGGATCATCAGCAGTAAAGGTTTTTTTGACATGTAATGCCTCCCGGTAACTATGTTAATTATAATAAATTATGCTGCCAGCAGATAGCGATCCCGCCCGCCATGTTTTGCGGCATAGAGTGCATCATCCACCTGTTTGAGGCAGTGATCGATATTCGTTCCTTGTTTGAACTCGCCGATCCCGGCACTCATGGTAACCGAGATAGTCTGATCCTCCCAAGGCACACGCACGTCCCGTACGGCGGCAAGCAGCTTCTCTGCCACTGAAACCGCCTTTTCCACACCTGTCTCCGGGAGCATGATCAAAAACTCTTCACCACCCCAGCGGCCACAGAAATCCTCATTACGAAGCGTACTACGCAACAAATCGGCGACCGTCCTGAGCACCTTGTCACCGGCACAGTGACCAAAGGTGTCGTTGATCGCTTTGAAATAATCGAGGTCACAGATCAAGAGCGAGAAGGTCGTGCCGTACCTTTTGGCCCGGCTCTGCTCCGCTTCCAGGCGGGCCATGATTTCCCAGCGGTTGGACAGCCCGGTAAGCAGATCGGTGCGGGCCACAATTTCCAGGCGTGCTTTGAAATCCATCAGTTGCGATTGATAGACATCGCTGATCGACATGGTTTTGGCAAAACGGCGCTGAAGTTTGGCGTAGCGGGAAATAATCTGTTCCAGCTCCGGCGCCACCGGGTTGCCATCAGCAACAGTGCGGCTATGCAGAGCCCGCATTTCGCTCAAGGCCGGGTCTTCGACCGGTTCATGTCCCTGCCGGGCGGCCTGCTTCTCTGCGGCTGCCTGGGTCTCAAGTTTTATCCGCCTGCTCAGCGGTACCCCCATCTGGTTGCAGGCGGTTTCGATACAATCGGGGCAGATGCCGTGGCTGAACATGATATCGGCATGGGTGCCGAAATAGGTTTCCAGCTTCTGCCAGTAGTTGTTATCGGCACGAACCTTTTTGCAGTACATGCAGATCGGCAACGCCACATCCTTGAGCTGGCGGTACTTGGCCGTGGTGTCTTCCAGGAGTTTCAGCGTATCCTTAAGCCGCGCCTGGTAGGAATCACTGATGGTCAAGGTTTTGTGAAGCTTGCGCTGCTGTTTGCGATATTCGGCAATCAATGCGGCATATTCGCCGGCAAGGTCGAGTGACGGAGCGTCAATATTGGCCAGAACCTGTTCGGCTCTGATCACGGTTTCATCATTTCTGGTCGGTTTGCGGCGTGTCATAACGTGCTCACTGCTCTACGGTAATAATCGAGAAAGGAAATGTCACCTCTTCCTTGAATTCTTCAGCAAGATCGAGAGAACGGGGGTTGTCATGGTCGTAACGCCAGACAATGTCAATGGTGATTCCTTTCTGATGCGCTTCCTCCAGCAGGTCCAGCAGATCCAGCATACATTTGGTACTGCTGCTGTTCATATAACTGACATTGATGTCCAGCCGCAGCCGGTTCTCAGCCGCCAGATACTCTTTGAACCAGATGCTGACCGGAGCATAGAACTCGAACGAATTCTCAGGATACGATTCACCCGAAATCGTCAAAACATGTTCTTTTGGATCATAACTGATCCGTGGCGTTGACTGGGATTGTGCTATATCAAGCATACGCATCATTGTTCCTCCTGGCCCTTGCAGCGCGAGCCCCGTGCGTTAAAAAATGTAGTAATCAGGCTTGTTGTATCTGCACCCTGAGCGTAAAAAACGAGAAGCGGTCATCGATGTCGCGAATGGAATATTCGAGTCCAAAGCCGGAGCGTTTGGCCATCTCCATCAAGCCGATCCCGGCTCCGAGCGATCCCGGTGGGAGTTCGCTACGTAACTGGCGGCGGATCTCTTTCTTCAGGCTCTCCTGGTCAAGAAGATTGATGTCGTCAATGCGGGAGGTGAGTTCCGTGATATCGTTCCGTAGTACCACATTGCCCGAAGTCACCACATAAACATCATCTTTTTTGGCAATCATGATGGTCGCGGAGCCGGTGTCGCCGGTCGGAATATCCCGTTTGGTCAAATAGTTGCGGGCATTCTGGGTCATTTCGATATACGCGGCAAAGACATCCTGCACTGCCACCCGGGCAATGTTTTCATTGGCCAGATGGTTTTTGATGGCGGTTCCCAACTCCTCGATAATGCTGTGGGAAAAGGGGCCGTTGAAACACATCATGATGCCGTCTTTCGAGAACTGCTCTCTCAGTTGGAAGAGATCCATCGTTGCCTCCGAGTATCACTGTTTTTTACAGACGAAAAGCGACCAGCGTCATATCATCCCGCTGAGGAAAATCTCCCTGATAGCTGGAGAGAGCCTGCGTGATTACCCCGGCTCTAGCCTTCATATCATATTCTGACGTTCCGGCCAAGAGAGCCCTGAACCGCTGCGAACCGAAACCGTAACCCTTTTCACCACCCGGCAGGTCGAGCAGGCCGTCGCTGGAGAGATAACAGCAGTCACCAGCCGTAATGGGCAGCTCATGGTTGTGATAGGTATAATCAAGCCGCGACCCTTTGTAGCCGACCCGCTGGTGATCACCCTTGATCTCTCTGACATCAGTCGATGATGCCAGGTAGAGCGACAGCCCGGCTCCGGCAAAAACCAGCCGACCGGAGTCCCGGTCAACCAGGCAGAGCGCAATATCAAGTCCGGCATCCACGTCCCGGAAATTCAGATTCTGACGTAAAACCCGGTTAAGCTCAGCCAGAATCCGGGCCGGATCGTCGTTGCAGACCATGTCTACCACATGATTGAGTACCGCGTTGACGGTCATGGTCATGAACGCCCCCGGCACGCCGTGACCGGTACAGTCGATCACAGCCACCAGGAAATGACCGGTAAACCGGCGCAGGTAATACAGGTCACCCCCTACCAGATCCTTGGGACGGTAGATGACAAAATTGTCGCCGAGGCAGCTGCGGCACAGTTCTTCATCAGGCAGAATCGAGCTCTGGATGATGCGGGCGTACTTGATACTCTCCATGATCCGGTTCTGTGATTCCTCCAGCATCCGGTTGGCGCTGGAAAGCTGGCAGGTGCGTTCCCTGACTTTATCCTCCAGATTGTTGGTGTGGTCAAGGATCATGGCCGTCATTCGATTGAATGAACCGCTCAATTCACCCAGCTCGTCCCTGCCGGTCACCGGAATGACGATATCATAACGTCCTCCGGCGACTTCCCGAGAGGCAACTGTCAGCCGGGTGAGCGGAGTCAGTACCATGCGGTTCATCAGCAGCGCCAGCGTGGCAATGACCAGCACGAACGAAAGCAGCATGATAGCAATTATCGGCAGAAAAGCCCGCATGCTGATGACCTGTGATACATCCACCAGCACCACATTGAACCAGCCGACCCCCTGTAAATATGAGATGGCTGCCAGGTAAACCTTGCCGCCGACCTGCACCGGAAAGGCTGCCACGTTGCTTTTGCTGTTCTTCAGGTCATTGATCCCCTGTTTCAGCTGTTCCCGTTCATCCGGAAGATCCATGAGACTGAATACGGTGATTTTTTCATCGTTGCTTCGGGCAGCCGCGTTGTGCTCGACAATGGAGCGGTCTTCGTGGGCCTGGATGATCCCGGCCTGATCGACCAGCATGGTTGAGAGTCCTTTTTCATGGGAAAAAACAATCTCGTGGAGAAAATCGGTAATAGTGATGCCGCTGCCGCAGATGCCGGTTTTCTCTCCCTGCTTCCCTTTCATGACCACATTGATCCATACCTTGCTCTGCTTCAAGGTGGCGTTGTAATCCAGATTCAAAGCATAGTCATCCTGGCTGCGCAATGCTTCAAAAAACCACTTGTCCGAAGGGTTGGAGGGCAACAGGAGCGACATTTCCACCCGTTCGTGCTGCTGGTCCCGATTATACACATAGTAGTGACCCGAAGCGGCCAGGGCAATGAAGAAACTCTTGTCTCGGTACAGCTTGCGATAGCTTTCCAGCTCCTCAAAGGCCTCCCGTTTGAGTTCCGGTTGCTCCTCATGCACCGACCAGTGCCGGAGGGAAGCATCGTCAGCCATCTTCCGGGCCAGTACGACTTCGCGATCAATCAGCGAAATGATCTTGTTCTTATCCAGCAGCGCTTGCTTGGTGGCAAATCGTAGCGCAAACCCCTTGATAATATTGTTGGAGCTGAAGTAAAAGGCGGAGAACATCGCCAGGCCGACGACCAGGGAGAGGATGACGATAACGAGGATGAATTTCGGTTTGAGACTATGAAACTGCATGGCTGACGTCCATCAATGGTGATACGGTTCACCATTCAGAATGGTAAACGCCCGGTAGATCTGCTCCAGCAGGAAGGCCCGCACCATCTGGTGGGTGAAGGTCATTCTGGAGAGCGCCAACAGCTTGCCCCGCTTACGGAATTCCTCGGAAAAACCGTAGGCGCCACCGATCACGAAGATCAGCTCGCCGACACCGCTGTCGCGCTGTTTGCCGACAAAGGAGGCCAGACCTGGGGAGTCCATCTGTTCTCCTCGCTCGTCCATTAACACCAAGGTCGCGCCGGGTGGTATCTGCTTCTCCAGCCGTTCGCACTCGCGGCGGCGCATCTCCTCGGCCTCGGCCCCCTTCTCGTCGCGGATATCTACCAGTTCAAGCGGTATATAGCGCCGGATGCGGCCGGAGTATTCCTCGATGGCATCCTTGACCCACGGATCACGGCTTTTGCCGACCCAGAGAACTTTCAGTTTCAAAAATCAGATTCCTTGCGGGCAGCGCTGATCTCGGCCGGTAGCTCCATTTTGGGTGCCATACCCCATAAACCGTCCAGGTCGTAATATTTGCGCAGTTGGTCGTGGAACACATGCACCAGCACATCGCCGTAATCCATGACGATCCATTTGCCGTCGGTGGCCCCTTCAATGTCATTGATCTTGCCGTATTTCTTCAGGCCGGTGCGGATGTTGTCGGCAATCGCCTGGTTCTGCTTGTCGGACGAACCGGAGATGATCACCAGGTAATCGGCAATGGTGGATACGCGGGAGATGTCGCGAACGCAGATGTCGTAGGCTTTTTTGTCGTAGGCGAGCTGGGCGCATTTCTGTGCCCGTTCCAGGGAGGTCAAGGTCGTTTTTGCGGCAGCGGCGTTGGTTTTTGGCATGTCAGGTATAGATCCTTTGCGTACGTAGATAGTCCTCCACGCTGGGAGGGACGAGCTGTGACAGCGGTTGCCCGGCGGCGGCGAGCGCCCGTATGTCGGTGGATGAAATGGGAAGTGGCGTTCCGGTCACAAAGCGTATGCCGGTGCCACAGGTATGAAGCAGGTGCCGTGTTTCGGAACTATACCTGAACTCGCCTCTGATAGCAACCGGCAGCGCCGCGAGCGGATCCGTAATCTCCCTCCCTGGCCGTTCCATCACGATCAGATGGCAGAGGCGCACCAGCTCGGCATAGCGGTGCCACAGACCAAGCTCCAGGAATGAATCGCTGCCGATGATGAAATGAAGTTGATCGTCGGGATAGAGCTGGCTCAGGCGGCTCAAGGTGTCGACCGAATACGACTTGCCGCTCCGCTCTCCCTCCACCAGTGAGAGCTGGAAGGCGGGATGTCCGGCAATCGCCAGCCGGACCATATGGCAGCGCTGCTCGAACGATACCGCACCGGCCAGTGGCTTGTGGGGCGGATCGTGGGCCGGAACAAACAGCACCAGGTCGAGTGCGCAGGCCGCCAGCGCCTCTTCTGCGCAGCGCAGATGAGCCAGGTGCGGCGGATTGAATGTACCTCCCAGAATACCGATCTTCATGATGCTGTATGTACCATAGAGTGATGGGCGCTGTAGACACTTTTTTCTCCGTGCAGCCGTGAAATAACCCGTTGTATTCAGGCACTCACCTTGTTACTATGACCTCCATTTTGCTCACAAGGAGAAGTTTGACCATGTCACAATTACGCGTTCGTTTTGCCCCCAGCCCAACCGGCTACCTTCACGTCGGTGGTGCCCGTACCGCCCTTTTCAACTGGCTTGAAGCAAAGAAACAGGGGGGAACCTTTATTCTGCGCATTGAAGATACGGATGTTGAACGTTCCACCAAGGAATCGGTGGATGCCATTCTGCAGGGGATGGAGTGGCTGGGACTCGACTGGGACGAAGGTCCATTTTATCAATCCACCAGTTTTGAGCTCTATAAGGAATACGTGCAGAAACTGGTTGATGACAGCAAAGCCTACAAATGTTACTGCACCGCCGAAGAACTGGAAACGAAGCGTAACCTGGCCATGGCGGAAGGGCGCAAGCCGAAGTACGACGGTACCTGCCGCGAGCGGAGCGATAATCCCGATGGGCCGTACGTGGTCCGTTTCCGTGCCCCCCAGGATGGTGAGGTGGCCTTTGACGATCTGATCAAAGGGCGGATCGCCTTTCCGGCCAGTGAGCTGGACGATCTAATCATACAGCGCACCGACGGCACGCCGACCTATAATTTCTGTGTGGTGATTGATGATGCCACCATGCAGATCACCACGGTTATCCGCGGCGATGACCATGTCAACAACACCCCACGCCAGATTCAGCTCTATCAGGCGCTCGGCTTTCCGGTTCCCCAGTTTGCTCACGTGCCGATGATCCTGGGGAGCGATAAAACCCGCCTTTCCAAACGTCACGGCGCTACCAGCGTCATGGCCTACCGCGACATGGGGTATCTGCCGGAAGCGTTGATCAACTACCTGGTGCGTCTCGGCTGGAGTAATGGCGATGACGAGATCTTCAGCCGGGAAGAGATGATCGAGAAGTTTGATATCAGGAATGTCGGCTGTTCTGCCAGCGTCTTCAATCCGGAGAAACTGAACTGGCTTAACGCGCATTACATCAAGGGGTGTGATCCGGAGCGGTTGGCAGACCTTTTGCTCCCCCACCTCTCCTCCCGTGGTGTCAGCACCCTCAACGGACCTGATCTGATGGTGGTGGCAGCCACACTCAAGGAGCGGGCCCAGACCCTGGAAGAGATGGCGGAACGGGCAGTCTTCTTTTACCAGGCGCCCGAGAGTTACGACGAAGCGGCACTGGCCAAATTCGAGAAAACGCACCTGGCAGCGGCCTATGACGCCGTGGTTGCCAAACTGTCAAGTGCCGCAGCCGAAACCGCTGCTGAATACGATGCGCTGTTCAAGGAAGTCTGCAGCGAAAACAGCTGGAAAATGCCCCAGGTGGGGCAGCCGGTCCGGATCGCGCTGTCTGGCGGAACCCAGGCTCCCGGAATTGGCGAGATAATACTGGCGCTTGGCAAGCAGGAGACGATCGAGCGGCTGCAGCGGGCCCGGCAGGTAGTGGCATAAATAGTAACCCCCCTCAGTCCCCCTTGTCAGGGGGGAAGCCTTTAAGCCTCCCCTGATAAGGGGAGGTTTGGAGGGGTTTGCTGCGAAAGATAATGAGTTATAAAGAGCCAGTCGCGTCAGGTCCGGCTCTGGCCGGCGATGCAGCGGGAGAGCTCCGTTGCCAGCTGGTCAATTGTGTACGGCTTCATCACGAAACCGGAAAAATCATGCTCGGTGTACTCGTTGGCGAAGCAGGTGTCGGAGTAGCCGCTGGAAACGATCAGCGGTACCTGCGGATCTTTGCTGCGGATCAAGGCCGCTGCCTCCTGTCCTCCCATCCCTCCCGGTATGGTCAAATCGAGAATGATGGCCGCATAAGGGCTCCCCTTTTCCAGCGCCTCGGCATGCAGGGTGACCGCGGCCGCCCCATCCGGGCACTCCTCAACAACGTATCCCAGCTCTTCCAGCATTGCCACCAGCAGTTCCCGGATCATCTCCTCATCGTCCATCACCAGGATTTTGCCACTTCCTGGTGGTGAACTGACCTGCTGCTCCGCCGCTGCGCTGCTGTCTGCTGCTTGCGCTGCTGCCGGAATCAGCAGGGTGAAACAGCTTCCCTCCCCTGGCCGGGATGTGGCCGTAACGCTGCCACCATGCCGTTTGATAATCGAGTAGACCGAGGCAAGTCCCAAACCGTTTCCTTCCGGCTTGGTGGTAAAATAGGGATCGAAGATCCTGGTCAGATGTTCCGGGGCGATCCCCACCCCCTGGTCGGTCACGCTGAACCGTACATAGCGTCCCGCTTGAATGTTCAGCGGGTCGTTGTCAGGGATTAACAGATTTTCGGCTACCACCATTACCTCACCTCCCTGCGGCATCGCCTGCCGGGCATTAATCAGCAGATTGTTGAGCACCTGACTGATCTGGCCGGCATCGGCGTCAAGTTGCCAGATCCCGGAAGGGCACTCCAGATTCCCCTTGACGTTTCCTCCCCGCAAGGCAAACGAAAGCGCCTCCCCAATCACCAGACCGGTATCCACCGCTTTGCGCAATGGCGCTCCTCCCCGGGCAAAGGTCAGCAGTTGCCGGGTCAGTTCGCCGGCCCGGCTGGCTGCCTTTTCGCACTCTGCCAGGCGCGTGCTGGCGCGGTGTTCCTCTCCCACCAGCATGCGGGCAAAAGAAACATTACCCAGAATACCGGTCAGGATGTTGTTGAAATCGTGGGCAATGCCGCCGGCCAGCAGCCCCAGCGATTCCAGTTTCTGGCCGCGCAGCTGCTCCTCCTCAAGGCGCTTGCGTTCACTGATGTCGCAGGCCAGAACCTGCATGGCCGGCTCGCCATGATAGCTGAGAGCGGTGGCCACCACCTCGACCTCCACGCTGTTGCCGTCCAGCCGCAGGAAGACCTCCTCCAGGCGGGGCACCGGCTGGCCGGAGCTATACGCTTCCCCGACACGGTTAGCCACTAAATTCCGGAAATCGGGGTGTACCCGCTCCAGGATCGGGGTGCCGATCAACTCGGCCGGCGTGGCAGCGCCGAGTAACCGGCAGCCGGCCGGATTGACAAAGACGAAATTCCCGTTCTGGTGCACATAAATGGCGTAGGGAGAAACTTCCACCAGATCGCGGTAGCGTTGCTTGCTCTCCCGCAGCGCATGCTCGGCCCGGCGTTTCTCCGTGATGTCCCGGGCAATCCCGAGTACACCGATCAACGTCCCCTGGGAGTCGCGCATGGGGGTCTTGATCGTTTCCAGCAGTTCGCTGTGACCGTCGTCGGCAAAGGTCACCAGCTCCTCGTTGAAACACGGTCCTCCGGCGGCGATCGCCTGGCGGTCATGTTCGCGGAAGAAATCGGCCAACTCCCGGGAGACAAAATCGTAGTCACTCTTACCCAGGATCTCCGTTTCAGAGGCGCCGAATAAACGTTCGAAACGGGCGTTGCAGGCCAGATAAACCCCGTCTGGATCCTTCAGCCAGAACAGGTCGGGGATGGTCTGCAGCAAGGTCCTCAACCGGACCTGCTCGTCTTTAAGAGCCTGCTGGGCCCGGTTGCGTTCGGTGATATCCCGTGCGATGCTGGAGATCTCAACCACCTTGCCGCTTTCATCGCGGTGGATGCTGATGGTCCAGAGTGTGTCAATGGAACGTCCGGATGAGTGCAGCTGGCGATTCTCGAAGCCTGCGCTTTCCCGGCCGCTGGCCAGCCAGCTGCGGAACTCTAGCGCGGTAGAGGGCTGGTCATCGGGATGAACGAACTCGAAGGCCGAACGGCCGATACACTCCTGGGGCGACAACCCCCAGAATTTGATTGAAGCCGGGTTGACAAACACGATTCGCCCGCTTGTATCGACCCTGCTAATCAGGTCATCGGTCTGCTCCACCACGCTCCGGTAACGCTTCTCGCCTGCTGCCAGTTCCGCCGTCCGCCTGGCCACCGCATGGCGCAGCATCAGGTTCCAGGCGATTAACAGTGTGATCAGGAGTCCGGCAGCTCCGCCGATCGAGGCGGCCTGCTTCCGTGAAACCATACCGGTGAGTTTGCTGCCGTACCATTTTTTGTCAATCTTACGGTAGGCGGCGGGAGAGATGGCGGCAAATCCTTTTTGAACCTGCTGGAGCAGCCGGCCATCTCCTTTTCTGACCGCCCGATGGAATTCACCGATGGCCAATGGTTCCGAGGTGCGGAACTGATCAGAGATGCCACTCTTGTTCAATAAATAGAGCGCCGGCGGTTTGTCGACCACAAATACATTGACCTTGTGCTCGGCGGCGGCCCGGATGATCGCCTCGTAGCTGGGAAACGTGACCAGCTGGGTGATGCCATGTTCCGTCAACAGATCGATGGCGGCATCGCCGGCTTTAACTGCCACCGGAAAACCTTTCAGCGAATCGATGTTGGTGATGCCGGAGATATCGTTACGGAAAAAAACCGGCACCTCGATCTTCTGGTAGCTGGGGGTAAAGTCAAACAGTTTCTGTCGCTCGCCGGTCGTGAAGATAGTGTCGATCACGTCAAACTCCCCTGCTTTCATGCGCCGCAGAGCCTCACCCCACTCCATGGCATGCAGTTCGACCCGGGCGCCGCTCTGCTGTTCCCAGAGCCGCCACTGATCCACCAGGATCCCTTGCAGGTTGCCGTGGTCGTCGAGAAAGGCGAAGGGGGGATAATTGTTATCCATCACAACCGTGACCGGGCGATCCGGCGCTTGGCCGCCATAGGCAGGGAGGGTGCAGAGCAGCAGGGAAATCAGCAGCAACAACAGTTTGAAGCGGTAGAGACGGGAAGCGGTCATGGTTCCCCCGATGACGTGATCAATAATTAATGCAACCGCACCGACACGATCTTTGAAGCGCCCGGCTCTTCCATGGTGATGCCGTAGAGCGTGTCAGCCACCTGCATGGTCGCCTTGTTGTGGGTGATGATGATGAACTGTGATATGGCGCTCATCTCCCGTACCATGTCGTTGAAACGGCCGATGTTGGCGTCATCCAGCGGCGCATCCACCTCATCCAGCAGGCAGAAGGGGGTCGGCTTGATCAGGAAGATCGAGAAGATCAGGGCCACGGCAGTCAACGCCTTTTCTCCCCCCGAGAGGAGCATCACGTTCTGCAGCTTCTTCCCCGGTGGCTGAACGATGATGTCAATCCCCGATTCCAGCAGATCTTCCTCGTTGGTCAGGCGCAGCTCGGCACAGCCGCCACAGAACAGCCGGGGAAAGACTTCCTTGAACTTGGCGTTGACCAGTTCGAAGGTTTCCTGAAAACGCTGGCGGGTGGTGCGGTTGATGCGCTGAATCGCCTGCTGCAGGCTGTGCAGCGATTCCTCCAGATCATCTTTCTGGGAGGAGAGAAAATTGAAGCGCTCTTCCATCCCGGCGTATTCCTCGATTGCCATCAGGTTGACTTCTCCCAGCTCGTCCAGTTTCCCCTGCAACTCGTTACGGCGCGCCTCACGCTGCTGCGGATCAAAGGAGATCGCCTCCAGCCGGGCCACCGCTTCCTGAATCGGGATCCGCGAGCGTTCCTGCACCCCCTGCTCACATAACTCGGCCTGCAGGGAAACGGTGGAAAAGCTGACTGACAGCTCGGAATGGGTACGGCGCAGCAGATCGATCTCATCGCGCAGCCCTTTTAGTCCGGTCTCAATCGTTGCTTGCCGTGCCGTGCTCAGTTCGTAGGTTTCACGCGCCTGCTGCAGATGCTGCTCCACGGTCAGCTGGGTGGCGAGCAACGCTTCCAGCGCCTGGTTGTCGGCTGCAATCGCCGCAGCCACCGTTTCCAGTTCGGTCGCTGACTTTTCCCGGTCGATGGCCAGGCTGCTGCGCCGCTCGGTAATCTGCCGCACCTGCTGCTGCAGATCGATAATGCCGCGCAGGTGGGCTTCGTGTTGCTCACGCACGGTTGCAACCTGTACCCGCACGTTGGTCACCTTCTCGCGGGTGACGGCCAGCTGGCTGCGATCGGCCTCCAGCTCGCTTTTCAGGCGGTTGACCTGCTGCTCCAGTCCGGCTGCAGCCTGGTTGGCCGCTGCCATGGCGCTGGCCGCCTGACTGATTTCGGTTTGCAGCTGTTCCTGCTCTTCAGCCAGGGTGTCGTTTTCCAGTTCCTGGACGCTCTGTCGATCAAGGATGCGGGCCACATCATCCTCGATCTGCTGGCGATCCTTGGTAAGCCCGGTCAGCGCCAGTTCGGCCTGATGCAGCTGTGCGGCCACCTGTTTCAGGGTGGCGGCCACTTCCTGTGATTGTCGGCGCAATGTTTCCCGTTCGGCGCTGAAGCGTGACAACTCCTGTTCCAGGGTGGTCACGCGCTGCTCCAGTTCCCGGATCTCGCGCTTCTTATGAATAATCCCTCCCTGCAGCTGCTCGCCGGAACCACCGGTGATGATGCCGCCGGCGGTGACGAGCTCTCCCTGGCGGGTAACCGTGGTCAGGCCGGGATGTGCTGTTGCCAGCATCACCCCCTGCTCAAGGGAATCGACCACCACCACGGAAGCAATCAGCGCCTGCAGCAGGCCGGCGGTGGTTCCGGTGAACTGCACCTGCTCGGCCAGTGAAATCGCTCCCTCAACCTTGGCCGGCAACGGCGCTGTGACGGTCAGCGGCAGAGCAAAGAGTGCCCGTCCCCCCTTGCTGCTGCGCAAGAAGTCGAGGCATTGCAGGGCATCCTGTTGATTGTGGCAGACCAGCGCCTGCAGTTTATCGGCCAACACCGCTTCCATGGCCGCCTCGAACTCGGCCGGCGCCTGGATGGCGTCGGCCAGCACCCCGTCGAACAGCGGGCGCAGCTCCTTGGACTTCATCAGGTTCTTGACTCCCTGGCCAAAACCGGCAAATTGAGCCTCCAGTTCTTTCAGGGAATGCAGGCGGGATGATGAGCGGTTGAGATCGTCCCGCACGGTTTGCCATTGTTTCTCAACCTCCGGCAAGCGCCGGTTCAGCTCGGTTTCCTGCTGCCGCAAGGCGGCCTGTTCGACCCGCGCCAGTTCCTGATCTTCCTGCTTTTGCCGTAACGCCAGCTCGCATTCTCCCCGCCGGCCGTTGGTGGCTGCCAGCCGTTCCGCCAGCTGCGCCGCTTCGCGACCGTTGCGCAGGATCCGCTCCGTCAGCTGGGTCAAGCGCTTGCTGCTGTTTTCATGGCGTGTTCGCAACTGGGCGCTTTCCGACAAGCGGTTGAACAGCTCCTTGCGCCCGCTTTCCAGCTGGCGGGCTCGTTCTTCCTCCCGTTGCTGCTGTTCCGCCAGTGCTCCCTCCTGACGGATCAGCTCTTCCTCCAGGGAGGTGGTATCGGTGCTGGATGATGTTTTGCGCAGCTCCAGGTTTTCCTGCTTTGCTTCGCATTCCCGCAGGCGGGTATCCAGTTCGGTTGCTTCGCTAGCCAGCCGTTCCAGCTGTGCCGTCAGTGTCTGTTGTTCCTTGCGGCGGAACTGGAGCCGGTTTTCGGCGGTGTTGAATTCACTCTTGATGCGATAGATTTCTTCCTGGGCCGTATTCAACCCTTTTTCAGCTTCCAGTACGGTCAGCCGGATCTGTTCCCCATCCGTATCGGTGGTGGCGAGGGCGGTCTCCAGTTCGTTCAGCCGTTGCTGGGTGGCAAACATTTCCAGGGCGGTTTTCTGGCTCTGCTTCACCAGGTCGAGATAATTGCGGGCAGTGAACATCAGGTCAATTTCACGCACTTCATCGCGGAATTCCCGGAATTTCTCCGCTTTTTTGGCCTGGCGCTGCAGGGAGGAGAGTTGCCGGCGGATTTCCCCCAGCACATCGGCCAGACGGGTCAGGTTCAGCCGGGTGCTCTCGATCTTCTTCAGCGCCAACTGTTTGCGTGCCTTGAATTTGGTAACTCCGGCTGCTTCTTCGATCAGAAAGCGGCGCTCTTCCGGTCGCGAATGGAGGATCTGGCCGATCTTCCCCTGTTCGATGATCGAATAGGCGCGGGTTCCGACGCCCGTATCCATGAACAGTTCCGTGATATCGAGCAAGCGGCAGGGGGTCTTGTTGATCAGATAGTCGCTGTCGCCGTTACGGTACAGGCGGCGGGTCAGCTGGATTTCGGCATAGTCCAGGTACTTGGCCGGTGCCCGGCCATCCTCGGTGGAAAAGGTCAGGGTGACTTCCGCCAGTCCCAGCGGCTTGCGTGTTTCGCTCCCGGCAAAGATCACATCCTCCATCGCCTTGCCGCGCAGATGCTTGGCGGACTGCTCCCCCATGCACCAGCGGATGGCATCCACGATGTTGGATTTGCCGCAGCCGTTGGGGCCGACCACGCCGGTCACCGGCTGCTGGAAATCGAGCAGTACCTGGTCGGCAAAGGATTTAAACCCGGATATTTCAAGTCGTTTTATTTTCATAGTGTTCTAGTATAGTATGGCCTGTTATGGTAGTGGAGCTTTGAGTGCGGAGATGTCGTCACTGTATTGTAGGTCAGCGCGGGAACCCGGATCCGAAGTGCCGGATCAAGCGGGGAAATCAATATCATTCAGGCCGTATTCAGTCAATATATAGTCTCAGTTTCAACCGGCGGGAATTCTAAAACAGGACTGTTTTTTGCTGCGCCTAAAAGCAGGTGCGGCACGGCTGCTGCAGTTGCTGGGCAAATTATCCGGTTTTGCGTATAAAACAGGATTAGTGGATCTGCCGGGCTGCTCTCGCTGTTTATTGATACTAAAATAGTACCGTTTGGCACAAGATGTTAAATTACCTTGCTTCTTGAAGCGTAATTTGTTAAGTCTCTGGAAAATACGGCCCAAAAAGAATTTTATTTTGTCGTCGTTACCAGGGTGAAAGCCCGGTTGTTATGGTCGGTCGGTGATGTCGCTGCTTTAGTGATAGTAAAAAGGTGTTCCCGTGAAAAAGAAAAAAATGATCTTATCCCAGGAGACGATGGATGTCGACTTTGTACGCAAGGTCGAAGCGCTCTCCGGTACCTCGGTGCGCCGTTGTTTCCAATGCGGCAAATGCTCCGCCGGTTGCCCCATGGCCACCTTCATGGAACACCCCCCCAACCGGGTGGTGCGCCTGCTGCAGCTGGGGCAGTGGCAACGGATCCTGGCCGGCCGCTCGATCTGGTACTGCGCCTCCTGCGAAACCTGCACCACCCGCTGCCCCAACCGGGTTCATCTCGCCTCGATCATGGACGCCCTGCGCAAGCTCTCCTGGGATGCGGAAGGCGCGTCCAAGGAAAGCTACGTGCAGCTGGCCAACAAACTGTTCCTGGAGAACATCCGCAGCTATGGACGCCAGTACGAAATGCGGCTGGCGGCGGTCTTTAACGTCAAATCCGGCCAGTTCCTGAAAGACCTGATGCTCGGCCCCAAACTGCTGGCCAAGGGTAAACTCAAGATGTTCCACAAGAAAAACAGGAACCTGCCGGAAATCGAAAAGATCTTCAGCCGCATAGAAACCATGAGGAAAAACGGCGAAGCGCTGTAAAAGGCAGTTAGAGAGTTCATGGAGTTGAGGAGTTGAGAGTTAAACTCCATAAACCCATAAACCCATTAACTCATGTAACTCTATAAACTCAAAGAACTCTATGAACTCTATGAACTCAAAACTCTCATATTCCTATTATCCCGGTTGTTCCCTGCATGCCTCGGCCGGTGAATACGACCTCTCCACCCGCGAGCTGTTCAAGGCGCTCGCGATCGGCCTGACCGAAGTCCCGGACTGGTTTTGCTGTGGCGCCACCCCGGCCCACAACGTGGACGAATTGCTGTCGCTCTCCCTGTGCGCCAAGAACCTGGAACTGGCCGAACAGATCCCGGGTGATCTGGCCGTTGCCTGTGCTGCCTGCTTCTCGCGTCTCAAGACCACCCAGCATGTGCTGGGTGAGAGCGAGGTCAAGCGCAAGCAGGTGGAGAAGGCAATTGATGCCCCGGTCAAGCTGGAGAGCAAGGTCAAGCATTTGCTGGAGATCCTGGCCAAAGATCTGGGGCTGGAACAGCTGGCCGCCAGGGTCAGCAAACCGCTGGCAGGGCTCAAGGTTGCCTGCTATTACGGCTGCCTGCTGACCCGCCCCACGGATGTTCCCAACCTGGATTGCGTGGAAGCCCCGACCATCATGGAACAGGTGGTGGCAGCGGCCGGTGCCGAAACCGTCGCCTGGACGCACCGTCTGGAATGCTGCGGCGCCAACTTCACCCTCTCCCGTCCCGGTGTGGTGATCCAGTTGACCAACGCCATCCTGGATTCGGCCAAGGCGGCCGGCGCCGACTGCATCATGGTCGGCTGTCCCCTCTGCCACGGCAATCTGGATATCCGTCAGAAAGAGATCGAAGGGGTCTACCAGGTGAAATACGGTCTGCCGGTTTTCTACCTGACCCAACTGGTCGGACTGGCGGTCGGACTCACGCCGGATAAACTCGGACTGGAGGCGATGATCGTCAACCCGCTGCCGTTGCTGAAAGAGAAAGGATTGCTCTGATGAAACCGTTACACTGCCTGGTGGTCGATGATGATGAGTTGGGGCGTGAACTGCTGATACTGAATCTGCATGACATAGCCCGCTGCGATACGGCAGTCAATGGGCGCGAGGCGGTGGAAAAATTCACCCTCGCCCTTGACAGCGTACCCTATGATCTGATCCTGCTGGATATCATCATGCCGGAGATGGACGGGCATGAGGCGGCCAAGGCGATTCGCCGCCTGGAGCAGGAACGGGGGATTCCGATCGACCAGGGGGTCAACATCGTTGTCCTCTCCAGCCTGAATACCCCCAAGGATATTATCCAGTCCTACATCTCGGCCCAGTCGGCGGCCCATCTGGTCAAACCGGTCAAGCCGGAGAAGCTGATGAAAACGCTCAAACAACTGGGATTGATTGAATAAGCACAATATAAAAGGAATAATAGATGTCCAGAATCGGCGTATTCATCTGCCACTGTGGCGAGAACATCTCCCGGACAATTGATGTGGAACGGGTGGCGCGGGAAGTGGGGCAGTTGCCCGGTGTCGCTTTCTCCACCGACTATAAATACATGTGCTCCGATCCGGGACAGAACCTGCTCAAAAAGGCGATCCAGGAGCAAAGACTCTCCCACGTGGTGGTGGCGGCCTGCTCGCCGCGCATGCACGAGCGGACCTTCCGCAAGGCGGTTGAAGCGGCCGGGCTGAATCCGTTCCTGTGCGAGATGGCAAACATCCGTGAGCACTGTTCCTGGGTCCACGAGAACAGGGAAGAGGCGACTGTCAAGGCGGTGGAGATCGTTGGCATGATGGTGGAGAGGGTCAAGAAGAACCGGGTGCTGCCGGCCATCACCGTACCGGTCACCAAACGCTCTTTGGTGATCGGCGGCGGTATTGCCGGCATCCAGGCCGCCCTGGACATCGCCGACTGTGGTCACGAAGTGATCCTGGTGGAACGCGAACCGTCGATCGGCGGTCACATGGCCCAACTCTCCGAGACCTTTCCGACCCTCGATTGCTCCCAGTGCATCATGACCCCCAAGATGGTCGACGTGGCCAACCACCCCAAGATCAAACTCTACAGCTACAGTGAAATCGAGCTGGTGGAAGGGTACATCGGCAACTTCCAGGTGACCATCAAGCGCAAGGCCCGCTCGGTTGATGAGTCGAAATGCACTGGCTGTGGGGCCTGCATGTCCAAGTGTCCGGTCAGGAAGATCCCCAACCAGTTCGATTGCAACCTGGGGATGCGTCCTGCGATCTATGTCCCCTTCCCCCAGGCGGTTCCCAATACCCCGGTGATCGACCGCGACAACTGCCTCAGGTTCAAGAGCGGCAAATGCGGGCTGTGCCAGAAAGTGTGCGGTCCGGAGGCCATTGATTACCAGCAGGAAGATCAACTGATCGTGGAAGCGGTGGGGGCGATTGTGGTGGCCACCGGTTTCGACCTGTACAGCATCGATGAAAAACCGAAGGGGTCCATGATCAAGGGGTACGGCGAATTCGGCCATGGCAAGATTCCGGACGTGATCGACGGCATGACCTTTGAACGGTTGGCCTCGGCCTCCGGTCCGACCGGCGGCAAGATTCTGCGTCCCTCGGATGGCAAGGAACCGAAGCAGATTGTCTTTATCCAGTGTATCGGCTCGCGGGCCCGGGAGAAGGGGATCTCCTACTGTTCCAAGGTTTGCTGCATGTACACCGCCAAGCACACCATGCTCTACCACCACAAGGTGCACGACGGCCAGGCCTACGT
>DAINBV010000055.1:0-37002 GCA_036732725.1 Geobacteraceae bacterium
GTACATTGCTTATTTTACCCCTCAGGCTGTCTCACAAACCCCGGCCACCTCAATACATGGACCAACATAGCCGCCGCTCTGGGCCACGCATGGCCCTTGATCAACATCACCCGACTGACAGGTGCCTGAAGATTTAAGTGTGCAGGTACCTTTATTCGTTGCTGGCAGATAGCCGACGCACAGAGCCTGTTTGTTGGAACAGTCACCGGCAACCCTGCACGTGCCGGTTCCCTTGGAGCAACTACCCATTGTCTCAGCAGTCACACACCCGGCAGTCGATCCGACGGTAGAACAGGTCACCGCATCATCCAGCGAGCAAACTTTCACATCGCAGTTAGGATCGGTTGCACAGGTTCTTGATGAAATATTTGAGCATTGTTTTGCCCCGGATATGATACAGGCACCACCGGTGTAGATCGCATCCGTGCAAAGCTTGCCCGGATCACCATTCTGGCAGTGTTGCGGGACAATCGAATTATCGCAGTTGGGTGTTGAGCCAACAGGATTGGAGGGATCATAATATGAGCTGACACATGCCTGACCGTTGATCGTACAGGAACCGACAGCCGGGGTTGTATTCTGGAGGCAATCGTCAACAGACTTCTTGATATCGGCATTTCCGCCCGTTGCTATGTCGGCAATCGCCTTCTGACAAGTTTCAAAATCATATGATTTTGAGGCATTTGCCCAGATATCGATATAGGTTGCCCCACCGTTTGAAGGAGAAACCGGGTTGAAGGTATTGGGGGGGCCTTTAGTTCTGAAAGAGACCCCCAACTGGTTGTTCCCGCTGGTACTCCAGGCGCTATTGTTATAATTGGTGAAATTAGCGGTCAAGGCATCCTTGATAAAGCCTTGTCCCACGCACCCTCTCGACTCTCCGGCAAGTGTGCCCGAACCGGTTAAATAGCGTCCACCGGTCAAAACCTTTTTTTCGATGTCAAATTTTGATGCAACAAGCCAATTGAGGTAATTACCTGATGCCAGGAACTTGACAACCTGATCTGTTGGGCTTCGGGATGCGTCATAAAGAATGCAGAGCTCGTTATCAATTTTTTTCATGGTTTGCCCGCTCCCGGCAGTACAACTGAATGTGGAGACCGGATCAAACTTGCTGTTGCGTTCTGGTATTGAACTGGAACCGATTGTGGTCAGTCCGACGGTAAAATCATAGTCATAATACTGTTTCGTGATTTCATCGGACTGGAAGCGGCTGAAATAGCCGAGGTAGGTGTTTGTACCATGATAGGTCTGGTCAAAACAGTAAAACGGGTCCCGGTCAAACACACTGCAGGTTTCACTCGTCAGGCAGGTTTCGCTGGAGGGACAAGCGGTATTATCGGAGCATTTTGTGGCTGTCGTTGTTGAACAATGATTGCAGTCAGAATCAACAAAACAGGACAGCCCGGTAGTAACCGAGCAATGTTTCTTCCCTTTATCCACATATGCCAAATCATACATGCTGGCCGAATTGTCTATCAGCATCAGCAGGTTTGGCTTGGCATTCTCCTGGATAAACGGAGGAACGACACAGTAATCATTCATGGTGGCAGCAACGGCAATCGAACTTAGAAAGATTACTGATAAGGTCAGGAGAGATACTATTGGCATGCTTGTTTTCATGACTAACCTCACAAAGGCATCTATAATTCAAAGTGCTTGTAGTTATGGGTATGCATAAAAAAGGCCTGACTATAGTAACGCCACAACCATTCAATATCATGAGTTTTCAATAACAATTGCGATTACAACCATGCAGATTTTGCATATGTAATTACGGTCTGACGACGCAAAAAGTATGTAAAACAGCTTTACACCTGTTAAATTTGTTTTAAACATATCCCACTATTACCGATTGTCAACCAGCACAATAACAAACCTGTTGTTATAGATCCCCATTACACCCCGGCCTGCCCCCCCTCACAAGCCAAACACAACAATAAATCAACGTTATATTTTTAATCAAACATCTGACAAAACAACTCACCCCACCACACTCCTCGTTATACCTGCGCCAGCGCTATACAACTCATCTTCAGTAATCGTCCTGAGTCAGCTGTAACGACATCCCGGCAAAACATAACGACGAAACATTCAACATTTTTCAAAAATTATTTTACAATCCGTGTATACAAAGTAAATATAATTTGCTACAAACATTAGTAATTGTTTTTAGTACAGCAACAAGCTACAGCAAGGGGGTGACGTGATCGCTTTATCAACGAACAGGGAAATTCAAATGGTCACCTTCCTTCTGAATGGCGAGGAATACGGCGTTGATGTCATGCAGGTCAGGGAAATCACCGACATGACCGAGATCACCAAAACCGCCAATTCGCCCCAACATGTCAAAGGGGTGATCAACCTGCGCGGGGCAATCGTTCCGATCATTTCCCTGCGGAATCGCTTTAACATGCCGGACTTGAACGACAACAGCGACAGCTGTATTGCGGTAATGGACTTTAAAGGGGAGCTGACCGGCTTTGTGATTGACGAGATCTCCGATGTCATCCGCATCAAACGCAGCGACCTGCAGCCACCCCTCAATGGCGTCTCACAACCGTGGATCGAAGGGATTCTGCACCACAATCAAAAACTGATCATCTTCCTGAATCTGGAAGCGCTTACCTGAAACCATGGAGACGTCAATGGAAACACAGACACAGAGACTGGCCTTGCAGGATGCTATGGTATTTCTGGGCGCCATCGCCTCGGGAACCGAGCAGGCAATCGGTGAATCAGCCAACAGCATTTCCTATCTGGCCGGGGTCAATCTTGGCAAAAAGCTGTCCGAAGGAGGTCCCCGCACAACTGACATCCAACAGGCACTGGACGCCACCAGAGAAGTGCTCAAAAAGAATGATTATCTCTGGCTATTTGAGACCTTCCAGCCATCGGAACAGCCGACCATGATCGTGGAAAACGACGACAGCAGCCAGGTGATGCTGGTGTTCCGGGATTGCATGATCCGCCAATCGCTGTTCCGCTTCGGGCACAGCCAGAAAGGATCGCTCTGCAACATGATGTACGGCTTCTTTGCCGGCGCCCTGGCGAATATCATGGGGCGGGTGGCAACGCTGGAAATCATCCACGCCGGTGAAAACGCCTGTTACAAGAAGCTGGTCGTCAGGAGGTCGGCATGAGTGAAGTGACCATCAACACCGAATGGCTGAGCGACTGTTCCGGCTGTCACATTGCCATCGTCGACCTGCACGAAAAAATCCTCAACGTGCTGAGTGCGGTAAAAATCCAGCGTTGCCCGGTATTGACCGACATCAAGGACTACCCCCACGCCACCGTAGGACTGGTATCGGGAGCCATCCGCAACGAGCATGATCGCCATGCCGCGCTGGAAATGCGCAAGGCCTGCGACATCGTGATCGCCTGGGGCTCCTGCGCCGTGTTCGGCGGCCCGGCCGGGGCAGGCAATATCCACACCCCGGCGGAAATCGTCCGGGCGGTCTACCTGGAAAACAAGACCACCACCGCGGCCCCTCCCCCCAGCCGGGAAGTTTCTCCGCTGGAAGCGGTGGTTGCCCCGATTGACTCGGTGATTGAGGTCGACCTCTACCTCCCCGGCTGCCCGCCGCATCCGGCCTTTATTTTCGAGGCATTGACCGCGTTGGTGGAAGGGAGGCAGCCGGAAGTCAACAAGCGCTCGGTCTGCGCCAAGTGCAAGCGCAGCATGGAAAAAACCGAGATCAGCAGACTCAAGTCAAACTCCGAAGGAATCCCTAATGACGAGCAATGTTTCCTGAGCCAGGGGTACAGCTGCATGGGATCGGTCACCATCGACCGCTGCCTGGCCCCCTGCCCGGCCAATGGCGTTCCGTGCACCGGTTGCGCCGGAGCGACCTTGCAGATTCTGACTGAACCGAACCGCGATATCCGCACGGAAATCGCCGATCGCATGTCCCGGCTGACCAGGATCGAACGCAGCACAATCATCACGGCCCTGGAGCGGACCGCCAAATCCCATTACTCCTACACCATGGCCACCGCCATGATCGGCAATAAACCAACCTTTCACATCAAAAAATGGATTGAAGATGAAAACGCAGATTATGAAGCAGGAGGGGTGGCATGAGACAAACTATCCGAATTGACCCGGTCACCCGGATCGAAGGGCATGCCAAGGTGTTCATCAACCTGGATGACGACGGTAAACTGGAAAATGCCGGCCTGGTGGTCAACGAACTGCGCGGGTTTGAAAAGATTCTGATCGGCATGGAAGCGGATCGCATGCCACACATCACTGCCCGGATCTGCGGGGTTTGCCCGACAGCACACCACATTGCCGCCTCCAACGCCCTTGATTATGCTGCTGGCGTCAAAGCGCCACCGGCTGCCATGCTGCTGCGGGAACTGATGTACATGGGGCACATCATCCATTCCCACAGCCTTTCGATTTTCGTACTGCAGGGACCGGATCTGGTGATGGGACTGGATGCCGATCCGGCGGTCAGAAATGTGGTCGGCATCGTACAGGCCAACCCCGAACTGGCTAAAATTGCACTGCGTCTGAGAACCATCGGGCAGAAGATCAACGAAATGGTCGGTGGCCGGGGCACCCATCCGATAACCTCGGTGGCCGGCGGGATCACCTTTACCCTGGATCAGGAAAAAAAGAGGATTATTCAGGAGTGGCTCAATGAGGCGCGCGCCATGCTGCCGGCGGTTGTTCCGGCGGTCAAGGGGCTGCTGCTGAAGGCACTGGATCGGCACCCGGCCATGCTCAATGACTGGGTCACCCCCTCATGGGCCCTGGGTACGGTGCGGGATGACAAGATTTCCCTGATCGAAGGGCGGTTGCGGGCGATTGATGCCACCGGCGCCACCCGGCTGGAATTCGATGTGGAAGAGTATGACCGGTATCTGGTTGAGTCGGTGGTCGACTGGTCATACATGAAAAAGGTGCATCTCAACATCGAGGGAGCTTTACACGAATACCGGGTTGGTCCGATGGCACGCATGAACGCCATGCGGCGGTTCGGGACCGAACTGGCCGATGCCGAATATGAAGAGTTTGCCAAACTGGGGGGGAGTCCCTGTCACCTGACGGTCTTTCAGACCTATGCCAAGCTGGTGGAAATGATCTGGGCGATTGAACGGGGGGATCAGATCATCAACGATCCGGCCATCTGGGGAGCAACCCGCGTCCCGGTCAGCTTCAAGGGAGGACGGGGAGTCGGTCATGTGGAAGCTCCGCGCGGCACCCTGATCCATGATTACGAAATCGACGAACAGGGGATCATCCGTGCCGCCAACCTGATCGTGGCCACCCAGCAGAACTACGCCATCATCAACCGTTCGGTGGAGCAGGCGGCGCAATCCCATGTAATTGACAAGCCGAACGACACTGCACTGCTGAACGCGGTCGAGTTCAGCATCCGCTGTTACGACCCCTGCCTTTCCTGCGCCACCCACGCCGTTGGCCAGATGCCGTTGGAAATTGCGATCACAACCGGCGGCGAGACCGTCAGAACCATCCGGAGGTAGCCAACCATGAGCCTTAGCATCAGCGTCCATGAGCAGTCGTGCCGGGGGTGCCAGTTGTGTATCGATATCTGCCCGACCAAGGTGTTCGAGCTGGATACGGACAAGAAACTTTGTGTGGTCAAACGGACGGAGGATTGTATCGCCTGCCTCTCCTGCGCCTACATCTGTCCCTCCAACGCCATCACCCATACCGATTATCACGCCGTGAAAAATTTCTACCGCGACGCAGATTTTTGCCAAAGGATGGGTAAATTCCTATGAATACCACCGACAGCAGCTATGTACTTGATCTCTCGGCAGAAGATTACCAGAAGGCGATGGTGGAAGTGGCCTTCCTGCTGGATGCCTTTGCCAGCACCATCGACAACATCATGGGGGGGAACACGGCGCCGGTCGGAAGAATTGCCGGTCGCGATACGGCCCAAAAGCTCCCCTTGGAGCTGCATAACCCGACCCTGGAGGAGATCATTGCCACATTGCAGCGGCAGATGCAGGCCGGATTCGACTTTTCCCTGTTGGAGGGGGAACTGCACTTCAAGTCGTGTATCATCCGGGAGATGTGCGGATTGAGAAAGATCGCCACCGGTGGGCCGCTCTGCCAGCTGTTCCATTCCTATTTCGACGGAATCGTCAACGGCCTGTTCTGCCGGCCGGTCAAATCGACCCTGTCATCGGTTGGTGAACAATGTTCCCTGCAGATCGCCGTACAATAATCATCTGCATCGGCAATGAGCTGATTGCCGATGATGCCGCCGGTTTCGAGATCTACCAACGACTCACCAAGTTGGGCAACCATCGTCTGAGGCTGGAGTTCTGCGGTGTTGGCGGAATCGATATTTTGCCGATGCTGGAAGGGGAAACGGATCTGATCGTGGTGGATGCCGTTCAATTCGGCGCCCCGATCGGCACGGTGCATGTCATGCCGTGGGAAGCTCTGCCAGCCGGCAGCAGTGCGATTTCCTCCCATGGACTCGGCCTGCGTGAAACCATGGAGATCGGGCAAACCCTCTACCCCGGCCACATGCCACGCCAGGCGACCCTGGTCGGTATTGAAGGGCGCTGTTTTAACCGGACCCGGGAGTTTATGAGTGCGGAGGTGTCTGCCGCCCTTGATACCGCAGTGCAAAAGATACAGGCCTTGGTGCCGGGAGTAGCCATATGAGTGCAACCGTACATAGCGTTATACGGAAGTTATCGGAAGCCATGACAGCAGGAGAACTTGATGTCCGGGGAGATTGCAGCGCCCTGCATGGCAAAGATGCCGAAATCGTACAGCAGGTAAACCAGATCATCGACGCCATGGCGACGCCGATGCGCCTGGCTGGCAATGCGCTGGATGAAATTGCCCATGGCCGGCTTCCCCCCTTCGTAATTGACGAGTACCAGGGGGAGTACAACCGGATCAAGCAGAACATCAATTCATTGCTGGCGATCCTGTACGGCATGCACGGCGAGACCGAACATCTGATCAACAGCGTCAGCCAGGGAAAACTGAGAACCCGCGGCAACGACTGGGATTATGAAGGGATCTGGAAAGAGTTGATCGGCGGCATGAATACCGCACTGGATGCGGTGATTGCCCCGATCACCGAAGCTGGCGCGGTACTCGACCGGCTGGCGCAGTATGACCTGAAGGCGAGGATGAACGGCAAATACCGGGGAGAGCATGCTGCCATCCGCAAGTCGATGAACAGCACCGCCGAATCGCTGCACGAAGCCATATCCCAGGTCTCGGAAACAGTGGGGCTGGTTTCCGATGTGGGGGAGCAGATCACCCGTATCAGTTCGCTGGTCACCAAGGGAGCCGAAGAGCAGAGCGTACAGTTGAATCAGACCACCATGAGTCTGGCGACACTTTCGGAAAGCGCCGTGCATAGCGCCCAAAGCACAGCCCAGGCCCATGACAGCGCCCTGCAGGCCACCGATTCGATCGTGATGGCCAAAAAATCCATGAGCCGCATGGTCGACTCCATGAACGACATCAGCAACGCCACCACCCAAACCACCCTGATCGCCAATGAAATCGACGCCATCGCCAAGGAAACCGGAGTTCTGGCTGGGAGCGCGGTGGACAAGGCGGTCAAGATGCGCATCTCGGCCGGAGGGTTCGGTGTGGTGGCCCAGGAAATCCGCAAACTGTCCAGTCAATGCGCCGAAACTGCAAAAGCGATGAAAGAATTCGAAAAGAAGATGGGAGCGGAACAGCAGGAAGAATTTGGTGTGTTGATTGCCAACCTGATCAGTATTGCCCGTTTTTCCAACCTGCTGGGAGTCAACGCCGCCATTGAGGCCGCCCATGTGGAGGGGGCCGGCAACGAATTCAAGGTCATGACCGATGAGATTCACAGTCTGGCCAGCCGATCGGCCGACGCCGCCAACAAAACCACCACCCTTACCAAAACATCGGCCACGCTTTCCAAAAGCGGCGTGCAACTTTCCCAGGAAATCGATCGCCAGCTGGAAGGGGCGGTTAAAGGCGCCCATGCTCTCAGCTCCTTTGCCGACGACATCTCAACTACGATTAACGAACAGACCGCCGGGCTGGAAGAAATTAGCAAGACAGCCATCGAGATCAGTAGTGTGACTGACAAGAATGCCGAGAGCGCCTCACAATCGCTGGGAGCCGCCCACGACCTCGAACAACAGGTTGATAAGCTGAAAAAAATGGTGCATCGTTTCAACTATTAGACCGGCAATTTTGAATGCAAACCTGAAATCAGATCCCTTCCCAGCCAAACAGACCGCCGGCAATCACAACCTCGGCCCGCACATGATCGCCGTTCTTCAGATGCAACGCTTCCGCCAAAGCCAGGGTGATCAGGATCTTGCCGTCATAGGCATGATCCCGGTCATGCTCGATCACGCTGACCGGAATATGTTTTTTCTCCCCGGTCACCCGATTGGTGATGGTCAGCTTCTTGAAAGCGCCGGTTTTCAGGAAATTGCTCACTTCCAAGGCAGTCGTCCGGTTGATGCTGCCGCTATCCAGCATTGAATCCCAGTAGGTACCGGCTGTTTTCTGGATAATTTCACAGGCCAGCAACACCCCTTTGGCGTCGGCAACCGCCCGGTAGTCCGAATAGGCAGGCGCTACAACCGCCGAACGGTTCAGGGATGGCGCCGGCTGATTGACATGTACCAAGGGCGCTGCCAGCTGTGCCGCCTGTACCAGCTGCGTATCGATTGTAACCTTCTCCAGCTTTTTGATCGCCACGTTGAGCGAGATATACAAAAGCTGAATATTAACCGTCGGCTGACACAGTATGGCCAAAAATTTACCGGGCAACGCCTTGACAATTATTCTTCCCAGTTCATAGCGGAAATCAAACATCCTGGCGCCACCGGTGGCATCATGCAGACCAATGGTATTATCGTGCAGCAGTTCGGCCACGCTATTCATGGCGCTTTGATCGAAAAACGCCGGAAAGGAATGGGCAATCACATTACCGCGCTCGTCGGAAAGCATGCCCCCCATCACGCCCGGTACAGATGTCAAGCCCAGCATTATTGACTGCATCATACGCTCCTATTTCTGAACCAGTACCCGCCGGATTTCCGCGTCCAGCGCATTGACATTGCCGCTCCCCTTGGCCGACACACACAGGTGATGACTCTTGGACTCAAAGAGAATCAGGTGATGGTCATTCCCCTCAACCGTGGCCGACTTGAACGAGCCAAGACCAAAGCTCGACCCCAGTTGTCCGGCAAAGAGCGCCAGGAAGAGTCCATGCGCCCCGATAAACTGGGATTCATAGGAAGTTTCGTCAGCCACCACGCCGTCTTTGGTCATGATCAACGCCTGTTCGATCCCTGGAATACCACTCAGCTTTCTCTGAATGTCGCTCACACCTTCTCCTTTGCGGGAAGCTATTGGACTGACTGAATCAGTTGACTGGGTCTGCTGCGCCTGCTGCCGTGTCTGTTGCTGTACGTTATTGGCTTCGTCAAAACGGCGCAACGCCTCAAGTATCAGGAAGCTTAAGGACTGGTTGATGGTCTGGTTGGTAGTGGCAACTTTCGGTTCACTGCGGAAGGTACCGCCAACCCATCCCATGATGGCGTAAAAGGCCTCTTCGCCTGCCAGAGCCCCCTGTTCGGCATGCACCACTTCTCCTTCCCGAAAATAGATCACACCGTTTTTCCCCAGATGTTCGACGACCAGACATCCTGAATAACGATTTGCTCCCTTGACCTGAATAATATCAGCCAGAGACATGCCACTGACGGCACCGACAAATCCTTGTTGTTCAGATACGAGTGCTGCGTGTGCCATCATTCACTTCTTCCTTTGATCGTCGTTCAGTCCGGATTTAAAGAGCAGTTGCCTTATACACGATTCAAACAGTATTTTCAAAACATATTTTTACTTTATCAAGACAACTCTCCTGACCAGCCTGTAATTGATCGCATCAAAGCTGTTTTATCACAGTTTTACGGCATGATGCGACATGCTGTGCTCTATATCAACTTAATACCATATCGTATTCAAGAAAACGATCACACCAGAGTTACGACGATCAATAACGGCATTACTAGAACTTTGTTTACCAGCTAAGATGTAACACGAGTTTCTGTCAAAACAACATATTCTTGATCCGACACAACAAATAATTTGCACACTTCACAAAAATGGTATATAAAGCTCGTTCTTTTAAAGAAGCGGCATATCGTCGCATCTCCTTGTTCCGGGGAAGACCGGAGCTAAAAAACCGTGAGGAGGCATTATCATGTTGAGGAAGTACGAAACAATTTTCATCCTCCAGCCTGACCTTGGCGAAGACGAGATCAACGTCATCACCACCAAGGCCAAGGACGTAATTTCGTCGTACAAGGGCGAACTGTACCGGATGGATGACTGGGGCGTCAGAAAACTGGCCTACCAGATCAAGAAGTTTGCACGTGGCCGCTATTACTACGCCCGCTTTGATGGCGGAGCAGAAATGATCGCCGAACTTGAACGCCGTCTGCGTCTTGACGAAAAGGTACTTCGTTACCAGAGCGTCAACATCACCGACCAGCCAGAAAAGAAGGCGCCTGTCAAGGCTGTCGAAGTTGAAACTGAAGCTGACGTTGAAACCGTAAGCGAAACGGAGGTGCAGGCATGAGTGAACCAACAACAAGACCAACTTCTTCCTATCAGCGCCCCGCAGGTGGAGCAGGACAACGCCCTAACGCAGGCCCTGGCGGCCCCCGCAAACGCCGTCCTTTCCAGCGCCGCAAGGTATGCCGTTTCTGCGCCGAGAAGAACCTGACGATCGATTACAAAGAGCCACGCACTCTGCGTTATTTCATCACCGAACGCGGCAAAATCGTTCCACGTCGTATTTCAGGTAACTGCGCGCATCATCAGCGTCAGATCACCGAAGCTATCAAGCGTGCTCGCAACATCGCACTGCTGCCGGTAGCTGCCAACCACGTAATGCCGTAACATCAATCGATTGATGACTCAATTGAACAAAGCCGGCCATACCGTTACTTTCTCCCTTGTGGCAGCAATTCTCGGTATGGCCGGTTCGTGTATTCTCTTTGCGGCATATCTTGCCGTACCGCTGGTTGGCCTGGTATCAGGCATGATCGCTCCGTTCCCGATTCTGATTCTACGCCTGCGATTCGGGCGCATGGCGGCACTGCTGGCAGTGTGCGGCGCTACGGCGGCGCTGGCCACCTACTTTGCCCCGGCCACAGCCCTGATGTACCTGGTGCAGTGCGGCTTGATAGCGTTACTGATGCCGGAACTGCTTTTGAAAGGGTATGGCGCTTCGCGCTCAATTGCCTGGACAACCACGATCAACGTGATCGCCGTAACAGTTGCCGTCATGGCGCTCACTGCCACCGGCACATCGTTTAACCTGCATGCCATGGCATCCGCAGAGATCAAGCAGAGCGTCAGCCAGGCAATCACCCTGTACGAGCAGAACGGCATCAAAGGTGAAGAACTGGATCTGGCAAAAAAAACCATCCAGGCAGCTGGCGACATGGTGCTCAAAATCTATCCGGCCATCATCACCATCAGCTACATCATGATTGCCGGAATCAACCTGGCGCTGGTGAAACGTTTTTCAGCTGCCTTAACCCTGCCGGAACTGGCCATCGGCCAACTGAAAGAGTATCGCACACCGGAAATCATGATCTGGGGATTGATTGCTTCCGGCTTTTCACTGCTGGCCTCTTCTCCACTCGTGACCATACCGGCCATGAACCTGCTCGCCATCTGCACCCTGCTCTATTTTCTTCAGGGGTGGGGGATCGTCCTGACATTCATTGCCCGCCAACGCATGCCGGGAATGCTGCGGGTCGGTTTGTATGTTGTACTGCTGTTACAGCCCTATCTGGCAGCATTGATCACAATTATCGGAATATTTGACCTGTGGGGTGATTTTCGCACCCCAAAACAACAGGAAAACCTGTAAATCACAGGCTTGAAAAGGAGAGTACCAATGCAAGTAATCCTGAAGGAAAATGTTGAAAACCTCGGCCACATCGGTGACATCGTCAAGGTAGCTCCCGGCTACGCCCGTAACTTCCTGCTCCCCAAAAAACTGGCACTCCCGGCTACCGAGAAAAACGCCAAAGAACTGGAACATGCCAAACGTCAACTGGCATACAAAAAGAATCAGGTTCTGGAATCAGCCAAGTTGTTGGCCGGCAAACTGGAAGCTCTCTCCCTGACCCTGTCACACAAGGCGGGCGAAGAAGGTAAACTGTTCGGTTCCGTAACCAACATGGACATCGCTGCTGCGTTGAAAGCAAATGGGATTGAGATTGATCGCAAAGCCATTTTGCTGCAGGATCACATCAAATCCGTAGGCGAATACACCGTTCCGGTTAAAGTTCATCCGGAGCTGTCGGTAGCTGTCAAGGTTGCCGTTACTGCCGCCTGATCCACTGCCTGAAATAGAGCGAGAAACAAAAAGCCCCCGGTTCTGCCGGGGGCTTTTTGTTTGAGACCTTGATCCTGAAACTGCAGCCTGGTAGTCAGCGGAAGTCCAGCCTGATAGCGCCAAACCTCACCACAATTCGATATCAGGCATAGTTATCTCCTGCCTTTTTATCGCTCTCATCCAGCACTCACGATCACGCAAAGCGAGCTGATGACTGCGGTCTGCTTTGATTTTGCGTTGGTACACCGAAAAGTCACCATTGGAAAAATGAATGACCCGCCCATGCCCCCCCCCCAGATCTTCCGCATCCAGAGGTATTTTTTCATCGGCCAGAAACTCCTTGATAAAGCGGACATTTACCTGTCCCACACACAAGAAGTTGCCGACCGACTCATCCTTCCTGAATATGCTCGCTCCGCCAAATGCCTTGGCACGCAGATGACGCCGTTCCATCCCCTTATGCATCATGTCATTGATCAGCAGTTCCATGGCATTAATGCCATAGCGCCCCGCCTCGGAAGCATAGTTTGGCAAATCCTTGGAGTAACGGGGATTACTGAGCATGATATGATTCATACCGATGATTTTATTAACCGGATCATAGAGACAGGCGGCCACGCATGAACCGAGCAGCGTTGAAATAACCGTCGCGTTCTGACAGGAAAAATATTCTCCCGGCTGGATGATGACGCGCGTATAACGTCCATGTTTTTCAGTTCTCACGAGATCACTGCTGTTATTCCCAAACAGCTAAACCGCATTGCCGATAAATTGCTGCATCTTCTGAATGCGTCGATAGTAGTCATCATGCAACACTGCCTCCGGATTGGCAGCGTCAATCGGATGAACAGCCAGCCAACTGTTTGAACGCAAGCGTCCCTCATACCCGGCCAGCGCTTCATTCAACAACAGATACAGCCCGTTATTCATCCCGTCCAGCAACCCTTCGGAAAATCCGGTCAACTGAATGTCTTTCTGAAACAACTGTTCCCCGCCACCATTGTACTGACGGTAGTCGAGCAGCGCATCATGCTGGTCACTGCGGGGCGCAAAATAGGAAACCGTTTTGGCCGCCTTGTCGGCAACCACCATGCGGGCCGCGCCAAAGGCCTGGGAATCACTGGTCATGCCGTACAGCGCGGCACACAACATGTCGGTAAAGCAATCGTCATGCAGGAAACCACGGTTGGAACGGTCTGAAGTTTCAAAATAGAAACCACGCCCCTGCGGTTTTTCAGCAAAGGTAGCCCCACAGATCAGACAGCGCTCCGACAGCCCTTCCAGACGGGCCAGATACGATTCCTTTTTTTTGCCTTCTTTTTCCAGCAACCAGCGATGATAGAGCGCTGATCGGGTTTCATCGGTATCATCAAACCCCCGCAGAATATCGCGGCTGATCTCCGTAAACTGGCCATGTACCTCCGTACCGCGGGCATGGGTCAGAATTGGATAAATCTTCCCTTCGGGATTGGTATTCAGGCTTTCCACCTTGGGACTCTTGGAAATATAGGCATCAAGACAGCGGTACCCCTTATTGGCAGCAAACGCGCGCAAAAAGGTTTTCTGATCGCGGAAGATCCCTTCGAACTTTATCCGTTCATCAACCAGACACGGCAATAACACCAGTGATTTCTTATCGATCCCCCGCTGTTCAAACAGGGCAAAGATATTGTGACAATTTTCCAGACTCGGCATATCCTTGACCGGAATCAGAACCCGGTCCGCGGCATACAAGGCATTCTGGGTCAGAATATTCAGGTCAGGACGGGTATCAATAATCACGATCCCTCCCAAACCGGAGTCCGCCAGCATCTGCGCCAACGTCATCGGCCCCTTGAACCGGTCGTTAATATCACCCAGTTCGGTTGAAGAGGGGATATAGCCAACGCCATACTGTCCGGTATGCACCAGTCCCGTCGCCGGCGCCCCCATCAGCAGGTCATGGACAGTACCGAGCATCGGGGCACCTTTCATCTCGAACATCTTATCAATCGTAAAATGGTTATCAAACGAGAAAATGGTAACCGGCAGGTCATCCCGCATGGCCTTCAGGTAAATTGCCAGATTGGTTGCCAGGGTGGTTTTACCAACCCCACCCTTTTCAGAGGAAATAGTTATAATATAAGGATAATTCTGCATGGCACGTAGGTTCCGTCCGTAAATAAAAATAGTAAAAGGGATGCTGATAGTAGACAATTTGAACCGTGCGGTCAACCGGTAGTATGACCTGCTCTCTTTTAGGTTCCCCCGAACTCGGTCAGCTGTTTTCGATAGCGCAGCGGAATATGTTTCTGCTGAAGCCTGGGGTTATGCCGTTCGGCAATGGCGTGGTGCTGGAAATAACGTTGCCAGAGCGCCGCAACTTCACGTTCGTCAACAGTCAAATCGGGGGTCGCGGTTAATTCCAGATCCTGGATCAGACGCCAGGAGGAAAGATCATACAAGGCTGCCTGACGGCGCGCCGGATCATGAATCATCCAGCGGCGGTCGGCAACCCGTTCCACAAAATGTGGAGCAATCAGCGGCACAACATCCGCCTGCGGCTCGACACACGCATAGAGAAACCCTTCCCGCAGTTCCTGAAACCTGACAAACCCCTTGAATTTATGTGCCTCATGGCAGACCTGCCGTCCGATACGATTAACCGAATAAACCGGTTCCTCAGCCAGCTTCCCTTCCAGCCGCCGTCCCGCCTCACATCCGAGTTTCAAATAGCGCCAGACCAGCTGTTCAATCCCCGGTCGCTGGCTGTGAAAAGCATAGCGCGCCGTGGCAAACGCCTCCGGAGACACTGCTGCAACAAACCTTTTACGAAAATCAACGGCGACCGCCCGTATGGCAGGAACATACATGGCTTGATCCCCAAATAAATCGTGCTGCAGGAGAGCATCTCCCCGCACAAACGACGGATTTGCCGTTCCCTGCTCCAGACTGTGGGAAACGGCACAGATAAAGCCTTCAAAACTGCCGTCAAAACGATACATTGTCACGTTTCACACCCTCCAGGCCGATTCCCCGATTCCCCGATTCCCCGATTCCCCGATTCCCCGATTCCCCGATTCCCCGAACTCCCCGAACTCCCCGAACTCCCCGAACTCCCCGAACTCCATGAACTCCATGAACTCACAACTCCCCCGTCACAGCCGAAACATCCGCTGGCGGTGCGAACAGTTCCAGTTGATCCAGGCGGGCCGGGCGTCTGGCCGGCATCAGGAGGCGTTGCTGCACCAGCAACCGGTCCAGCTTGATCCCTCCCAGGTAACGCCCAGCGGCGGTCAGAAAGTATTGGGCGCGTTTCAGTACTACTCCCAATTTTTTCAATTCAGCTATTCCCAGCCGGCAGTGCCGGCGCGCCTGAACAATTCGCTGCGCGGAACGGACACCGATCCCCGGAACGCGCAACAGCATTTCGTAGTCAACCCGTTGAACATCAACTGGAAACAGCTCCAGATGCCGCAGCGCCCAATCGGTCTTGGGATCAAAACGGGTATCCAGGTTGGGATGTTGTTCATCCAGCAACTCGTGGGCGCTAAAACCGTAGAAGCGCAGCAACCAATCGGCCTGATACAGGCGATGCTCCCGCAGGAGCGGTGGCGGTGACAACATGGGGAGCCGGTTATCGTTGGAGACCGGCACAAAAGCGGAATAATAGACCCGCTTCAGTGCCAGCCGCCGGTACAACCCTTCGGAGAGAGTGATGATCTCACGGTCATTTTCCGGGGTGGCGCCGACGATCAGCTGGGTACTCTGACCGGCCGGCACGAAGCGGGGGGCATGGCGCGACTCCTGGCGGGCAGCCTGCGATGCCACGATCAGATCGCTGACCTGGCGCATCGGATTGATCACCGATTCACGCGGCTTGTCCGGCGCCAGCAGCGCCAGACTCTGGCGACTGGGAAGCTCGATGTTGATGCTGACCCGATCGGCATACTCCCCGGCCCGGGCTATCAGCAGCGGATCAGCCCCCGGCACCAGTTTGAGATGGATATACCCGTTGAAGCGTTCCTGTTCCCGAAGCCGTTGCGCCACGGAGATCAACTGTTCCATGGTATGGTCAGGCGACCGCACTACCCCGGTGCTGAGGAACAGACCCTCGATATAATTGCGCCGGTAGAAATTCATGGTCAGCGCCACGATTTCATCCACTGTCAGTGCGGTCCGCACTAGATCATTGGAACGGCGATTGAGGCAATAGGCACAATCGTAGATGCAGGCATTGGTCAGCAGGATCTTGAGCAGCGAGATACAACGACCGTCGGCGCTCCAGCTATGGCAGATTCCACTGGCAGTGGTACTCCCCAAACAGCCGGTTTGAGCGCCACGATTACTGCCGCCGGAGGAGCAGGAGACATCATATTTGGCGCTATCAGCCAGGAGTGCCAGGCGCTGTTCGAGGGATAGAGTGGTCATGGGTAGGGAGTATAGCAGATCCATATGACAGAAAATGTCATTTTTATATTTGCTTGCCTCGATCCAACGACCTGCCGTATAGTCGGCGCCATGAATATTCTCGCACTCGACACCTCAACACCCCAGGCCAGCATTGCCATTACCACCGAGACGACCGTGCTGGCAGAATTGTCATTTACCTGTCAGCGTTCCCTTTCAGGGCGCCTCTCCCGGGAAATCGAGCAGCTGCTGTCATTGTCCGGCCTTAACTTTGATGACATCGACCTGTTTGCCGCCTCAATCGGCCCCGGTTCCTTCACCGGAGTGCGTTGCGGAGTGGCCACGATTCAGGGATTGGCCCTGGCGGTCGCTAAACCGTGCGTCGGATTTTCAAGCCTGGCCCAGCGGGCGCTCAACTTCCCTTGTTCCGCGATTCCGGTATGCACCCTGCTGGATGCCCGCAAAAGCGAGGTGTATGCCGCACTGTACGATTGCGGGACGCAACTGCCAACTGCGCTGATCGATGATTGTGTCATGCCGCTGGAGCAATTCATGGAACTGGTGGAGCAGCAGACATCTGGCAGCATCGTCCTGGTGGGAGACGGAGCGGTGCGCTACCATGACCAGCTGGCAGCACGTCTGGGAGAGCGGGCACTGTTTGCCCCCCCCAGCCACAATCTGGGACGGGCCGCCACCGGCGTCATGCTGGCGCTGCATCAGTTCCGACACGACAGTCTCCATCAGCCGCAGACTCTCCTTCCCCGCTATATCCGTCCTTCCGATGCTGAAATCAATCGCGCCATAACCGTCAGCACTTAGATTATTCAAATAACCTTGTATACATAATTTTTTTTGATATACTCCCCAAAATTCTTACGGATGGAGCATACGACCATGAACATTCATGAGTATCAGGCCAAGGAGATTTTCACCGCGTACGGGATTTCCGTCCCGCGCAGCCGCGCAGCGCTGACCGCTGATCAGGTGGAGCGGGCTGCCAAGATGATGGGTGGACATTGCGTCGTCAAGGCCCAGATTTACGCCGGAGGACGGGGTAAAGCCGGTGGCGTCAAGGTTGTCCATCACCCGGAACAGGCCAACGACGTTGCCAAGGAGCTGTTCGGCAAAAAGCTGGTCACCAACCAGACCGGGCCGGAAGGGCTGCGGGTCAGACGCATCCTGGTGGAAGAAGCGGTTGAGATTGCCCGCGAGTTTTATGTTTCCATCACCCTCGACCGCCAGTCTTCGCGCTACTGCCTGATCGCCTCATCCGAAGGTGGGATGGATATTGAGGAAGTGGCGCGCAAGACACCGGAAAAAATTCATGTCCTGACCATCGACCCGTTTACGGGCCTACGCCCCTACCAGGCGCGCAAGATCGCACTGGAACTGGGGCTGACCGGTGTTGTCTGCGAAGACTGTGTCGAGTTGCTGCTCAACCTGTACAAATGCTGCCTTGAAAAAGATTGTTTCCTGGTGGAGATCAACCCGCTGGTGGTTACCAAGGCCGGCTGGTTACTCGCCATGGATGGCAAAATGACCTTTGACGACAATGCCGTGTACCGTCATCGCGAATATCCCGACATGGTGGACTATTCCCAGCTCGACCCGCTGGAGATCACCGCCGGCAAGTACGATCTGGCCTACATCAAACTGGGGGGAAATATCGGCTGCATGGTCAACGGTGCCGGCCTGGCCATGGCGACCCTGGATGTGCTCAAGGAGTTTGGCGGCGACCCGGCCAACTTTCTGGACGTGGGAGGCGGGGCAACCCGTGAGAAAGTTGCCGAGGCATTCAAGATCATCCTGGAAGACAAGGACGTCCGGGGTGTGTTTGTCAATATTTTCGGCGGGATCATGCGCTGCGATGTGATCGCCCAGGGGATCATTGAAGCGGCTTCGGAAGTAAAATGCGATCTGCCGATCGTGGTGCGCATGGATGGCAGCCACGTGGAAGATGGAAAACAACTTTTACTGGAATCCGGATTGAATATCCAGGTTGGTGACAATCTGGGAGACGGCGCTGAAAAAATCGTTAAAATGCTCGGCCAGGGGGGTAAATAGGCCATGTCCATTCTGATCGATAAGAATTCGAGGATCGTTGTGCAGGGGATTACCGGGCGAAGCGGCCTGTTCCATACCCAGCAATGCCGTGACTACGGCACCAACATTGTGGCCGGCGTCACCCCCGGTAAAGGTGGAATCCACATTGACGGCATACCGGTATTTAATACGGTGGAAGAAGCGGTACGCTACACCAAGGCCAATGTCTCCATGATTTTTGTACCTCCTCCCGGCGCAGCCGATGCCATCCTGGAAGCATGTTCAGCGGAGCTGGAACTGGCGGTCTGCATTACGGAAGGGATTCCGGTGCGCGACATGGTCCTGGCCCGAGCCGTTCAGGCGGAAAGCAAGACCCTGCTGATCGGCCCCAACTGCCCGGGGGTTATCACCCCCGGTCAGTGCAAACTCGGCATCATGCCGGGGTACATCCACAAACCGGGCAAGGTCGGCGTGGTTTCCCGCTCCGGGACCCTGACCTACGAAGCGGTCAAACAACTCTCGGACATTGGTTTGGGACAATCGACCTGCGTCGGAATTGGTGGCGACCCGATTATCGGCATGAAATTCATCGATGTGCTGGACAAATTCAACCAGGATCCCGCTACCGAAGCGGTTTTCATGATCGGCGAAATCGGCGGCGGCGCAGAAGAGGAAGCGGCCTACTGGATCAAGGAGCACATGAAAAAACCGGTGGCCGCCTTTATTGCCGGTGTCACCGCACCGCCGGGAAAAAGGATGGGGCACGCCGGAGCGATCATCACCGGTGGCAAAGGAAAAGCGGAAGACAAGATCCGCACCTTGCAGGAGTGCGGCGTGACAGTTTCCACCAGCCCGACCCGCATGGGTGAGGCAATGATGGAAGCGCTCGGCAGTCAATGCATCTGCACTCCCCCCAAACCGCATCCACGTGCCGCTAAAAAAGCCAAATAGGGTTCACGGCAGAGAGTTGTATTCACGAAAATCCTCGCCTAATGGCGGGGATTTTCGTATCTGTCCTCCAGCGCCCCCCTCTGATCCTCAACTTGATATTCCTTTTCACGCCGCACCAGCTATGCTATATAAACCTACCTGTTGGTGAAAACTGTACCTGAAAAGAGTATGCAATTTCCATGAGCCAACCATCCCCCGAAAAGTTTTTTCTTGGACGCCAACCGATTCTCAACCGGTCACAGGAGATTATCGGATATGAATTGCTTTTCCGTGCAGCTGAACGCAATATTGCCGAATTTGACAGTTATTCCTATGCCAGTACCAGCGTAATCAGCAGCGCGCTTTCCAGTTTCGGGTTCCAGGAAATTCTGGCGGGGAAACTCGGCTTTCTCAATGTTCATCTGGGACTGCTCCTCTCGGAAATGCTGGAACTGCTCCCGATCAAACAAACCGTGCTCGAACTGCTGGAAATTATCACCATTGATGATGAGGTCGTGGAACGCTGTCGCGAGTTACGCCGTTTCGGATTCAAGATTGCACTGGATGACCATGAGTTCACCCCGGATGACACCAGGATCTATGATGTAACCGACATAGTCAAACTTGACATACTGCAGATCGGGATGGATAAGCTCCCCGAGATCGTGAGCGCCCTGCGTAAGTGGCCGGTCAAACTGCTGGCGGAAAAAGTTGAAACAGTTGAACAGTTTGATGTTTGTTTCGCGCTCGGATTTGAACTATTTCAGGGGTATTTTTTTGAACGGCCGGTGGTGTTAAACCGCCGACGTCTTGATCTTTCCGGCATGGCGATGCTCAAGCTGTTACAGCAATTGACCACCGATGCCTCAGTGCAGGAGATTGAACAAACCTTCAAGGAGAATCCAAGCATATCCTACAGTTTGCTGCGCCTGGTCAATTCCGTTGCCACCGGATTGCGGGAAAAAATCAAGAATCTTCGCCATGCCATCCTGCTGCTGGGAACCGAGCAACTGCGGCGCTGGACCCAGCTTTCCCTGTTTGCCTGTAATGACACCCGGGGTAACGACAATCCATTGCTGGAGATGGCGGCCGTTCGCGGCCGGCTGATGGAGATCCTGGTTTTGCAGCGCAACGGTTCATCGGCTCCCAGCGAACAGTCTGAAGCGGCCTTCATGACCGGCATCCTGTCGCTGCTGGAAATATTGTTTGAAACCCCCATGGAAGAAATCCTGGCCAACCTGAACCTGACCGACGATGTCAGTTCCGCCCTGCTGGAACGTTCCGGTGATCTGGGGAAACTCCTGCAGCTGGCTGAGCGGATTGAAATGACCGACTTTGACGCTGTCACGCCGTTACTCTCGGAATGCAGGATTTCTCTCGATCAACTGCTGACAGCACAACTGGAAGCGTTCAACTGGCGCGCCAATCTCATTGCCCCCTCCAGCTAAAACCATAACTAACCGATATAATTACCCTGAAGTCAAACCAGCGCTGTTTCGAATCATTTCTCAATCCTTGACACCGTTTTGCTTTTGATGTAGCTTGTTACGTCCTACCATAGGACCACGTAGTTATATATTCCTCCACAGGTTATAATCCATGAAAATCACTGCTGTTATTCCTGCCCGATACGCTTCCACGCGTTTTCCGGGCAAGGCATTGGCTGAAATCGGTGGTAAGCCGATGATTCAGCATGTTTACGAACGAACACTCCAGTCACGACTGATTTCACGGGTGGTGGTGGCTACCGATGACCAACGGATCGCCGAGGTGATCCAGCGGATCGGTGGCGAGGCAATCATGACCTCGGCCAGCCATGAAACCGGTACCGACCGGTTGGCGGAAGTCGCCGCCAATCTGGATGCCGAGCTGATTGTCAATGTCCAGGGAGATGAGCCGCTGATTGAGCCGCTGATGATTGATCAGGCGATCGCACCGTTGGCGGCCGACCAGACGATCCAGATGGGAACCATCAAGACAAGGGTGCGCTGCCTGCACGACTTTCTTTCACCCAATGTGGTCAAAGTGGTCACCGACTGCAACAATAACGCACTCTATTTTTCACGTTCGCCACTCCCCTTTTTTCGCGACAAATGGCAGGATCTCAAGGATGAATCGTTTGCCAGCGGCAAATTGCTCTGTTTCAAACATGTGGGATTGTATGTCTACCGGCGGGATTTCCTGATCCGCTACGCCGCCATGACGCCGACATTTCTGGAGATCTCGGAGAAACTGGAACAACTGCGGGCAATTGAAAACGGCATTCAGATCCGGGTTGTGGAAACTGAATTCGAATCGATTGGCGTTGACACCCCCGATGACCTTGCCAAAGCCCAGGAACGCTACAAAAAAATACACCCCTAACCAACAGTCCGTCCCCACTACCAAGGAGCAGATCAGATATGAAAACCAAGTTTATATTTATAACCGGCGGAGTTGTTTCATCCATCGGCAAAGGATTGGCAGCCGCATCGCTCGGTGCATTGCTGGAGGCCCGCGGCCTGCGGGTGACCATGCAAAAACTCGATCCCTACATCAACGTTGATCCGGGGACCATGTCCCCTTTTCAACATGGTGAAGTTTTTGTCACCGATGATGGCGCCGAAACAGATCTGGACCTGGGACATTACGAGCGTTTTACCAGCGCGGTACTCTCCAAGAAGAGCAATTTCACCACCGGACAGGTCTACCATTCCGTGATCACTAAGGAGCGCCGCGGCGACTACCTGGGCGGCACGGTTCAGGTAATCCCCCATATCACCGACGAGATCAAGCACAAGATCATCGAAAACGCCAAGGGTGCCGATGTTGCCATCGTGGAAGTAGGCGGCACGGTTGGTGATATTGAATCGCTCCCTTTTCTGGAGGCAATCCGCCAGTTCCGCTTTGACCGTGGCCAGGGGAATGCGCTGTATGTCCATGTGACGCTGGTTCCCTATATCCGCACCGCCGGTGAACTGAAAACAAAGCCGACCCAGCATTCCGTAATGGAACTGCGCAAAATCGGGATTCAGCCCGATGTACTGCTCTGCCGCTGCGAACGCGACCTCCCGCCGGATATGAAGCGCAAGATCGCCCTGTTCTGCAATGTGGGCGAAAAAGATGTTATTCCGGTGGTTGATTCCGAACATATCTATGCCGTTCCCCAGGCGCTCAACAAGGAACACCTGGACGACCAGATCGTTGAAAAGCTGAACATCTGGACCAAGGCGCCCGATTTGACCAAGTGGCAGGATGTGGTGGAAAAACTGCGCCACCCCAGCAATGCCGAAGTACGCATTGCGATTGTCGGCAAGTACGTCAACCTGACCGAATCGTACAAATCACTCTCGGAAGCGCTGACCCATGGCGGTATCGGCAACGATTGCCGGGTCAGCCTCAAATATCTGGATGCCGAAAAACTGGAGCAGGACGGTGTGGAAGGGCATTTTGACGATATCGACGGCATCCTGGTTCCCGGTGGCTTTGGCGAGCGCGGCACCGAAGGAAAAGTCATGGCAATCGAGTATGCCCGGAAACACAAGATTCCCTTTTTCGGGATCTGTCTCGGCATGCAGATGGCGGTGATCGAGTTTGCCCGTAATGTCTGCAACATCAAGGAAGCATGTTCCAGCGAATTCCGCTCCGATGGTGGTGAAGCGCTGATTCATCTGATGGAAGAGCAGAAAGCGGTCAGCAAGAAGGGTGGCACCATGCGCCTGGGGGCCTTCCCCTGCTCAATCATCAAAGGGACGCTGGCCCATGCGGCCTACAACCAGACCGACATTTCCGAGCGTCATCGCCATCGTTATGAATTCAACAACAGCTTCCGCGAGGTATTGACCTCCAAGGGACTGATCCTCTCCGGGGTGTACAAAGACAAGGACCTGGTTGAAGTCGTTGAAATCGCCGACCATCCCTGGTTTCTGGCCTGTCAGTTCCACCCGGAATTCAAATCAAAACCGCTGGTTCCCCATCCCCTTTTCCGCGCTTTTATCGGTGCAGCGCTGGCACAGCGCACGTCGAGGTAGCCCATGACCAAAGAAATTATTGTCGGATCGGTAAAGCTGGGAGGTAACCGCCCCTTGGCGTTGATCGCCGGCCCTTGTGTAATTGAAAATGAAGCGGCCACCATGCGCCACGCCGAGCGTTTGATGACCATCTGCAACGGCTTGTCGATTCCGCTGATTTTCAAGGCTTCCTACGACAAGGCCAACCGCACCTCCATCGGCGCTTTTCGTGGCCCCGGCCTGAAGGAGGGTTTGGCAATTCTCAAAAAGGTGAAGGAATCGCTGGGAGTGCCGGTATTATCCGATATCCACTCCATCGAGCAGATTCCGGCAGCAGCCGAAGTGCTTGATGTGCTGCAAATTCCGGCTTTTCTCTGTCGCCAGACCGACCTGCTGGTTGCGGCTGCCCAAAGCGGGCGGGTGATCAACGTCAAAAAAGGGCAGTTTCTGGCTCCCTGGGATATGAAGAATGTGGCGGCGAAACTGGCAGCCTCCGGCAATGAGAACATCATCCTGACCGAGCGGGGCGCTTCCTTTGGCTACAACAATCTGGTGGTCGATATGCGCAGCTTTCCGGTCATGCGTTCCTTCGGCTACCCGGTGGTGTTTGATGCGACTCACAGCGTGCAGCTGCCGGGTGGACAGGGTGAAAGCTCCGGCGGCCAGCGCGAGTTTGTGGAATACCTTTCCCGTGCGGCGATTGCCACCGGCATTGACGGCATCTTCATGGAAGTCCATGAAGACCCTGAAAAAGCGTTGTGCGACGGCCCGAACTCGATTGCCTTGAATGACCTGACCGTCTTACTGAAAAAACTGAAAGCGATCGACCAGGTTGTCAAACAGGTGTCTGCATGAGCAGCCGGGATCAGGCACAAAAGGTTATCCGTATCGAAGCTGAAGCACTGCTTGCCATGGCTGACCGGGTCGACGAATCGTTCGACCAGGCGGTCAACCTGATGTTGGCCTGCCAGGGACGAGTGGTAGTCTGCGGCATGGGAAAATCAGGATTGGTGGGGCAGAAAATCGCCTCTACCATGGCTTCCACCGGTACACCCGCTTTTTTTCTGCACCCGGCCGAAGGAATTCACGGCGATCTGGGGATGATCATGGCCGGCGACGTGGTGATTGCCATCTCCAACAGCGGTGAGACAGAAGAACTGTTGCGCACCCTGCCTACCATCAAGCGGATCGGCGCCCATCTGGTTGCCATGACCGGCAACCCGGCCTCCACACTGGCCCGCCTGAGTAACGTACTGCTGGACGTATCGGTCAAGGAAGAAGCGTGTCCATTGGGTCTGGCTCCCACCGCATCCACCACCGCGACCCTGGCAATGGGGGATGCCCTGGCAGTGGCACTCCTGGTACAACGCGGCTTCAAGGCAGAGGATTTCGCCATTTTTCATCCCGGCGGTTCACTCGGCAAGAAACTGCTGCTGAGGGTAGAAGACCTGATGCACAAGGACGAGGCGATCCCGCTGGTATCATTGGCAACCGTCATGAAAGAAGCGCTGTTTGTCATCACCGCCAAGGGGCTGGGAGTTACCGGTGTGATCAACCAGCAGGGAGCCCTGGAAGGGGTCATCACCGATGGCGACCTGCGACGCGCCCTGGAAAAAGGGTATGACATCCTGAGCCAGCGCGCTGACGAGCTGATGAAACGCAATCCACGCCGGATTATTCGTCATGAGTTGGCGGCCTTCGCCCTGCAGATTATGGAGCGTAACTCCATCACCTCACTGTTTGTGTTTGATGATGAAACCAGTTGTGTACCGTGCGGTATCATCCACCTGCACGACCTGCTGCGCGCCGGGATTGCCTGATGCAGAACCAACTCAAACAGATCAAACTCTTATTGCTGGATGTTGATGGGGTCATGACCGATGGCGGCATTATTTACGATGCCAATGGTATTGAAACCAAGCGTTTCAATGTCAAGGACGGTCATGGGATCAAGATGCTGCAACGTTACGGCATCGAGGTCGGAATCATCACCGGTCGCAACTCCATCGTGGTCAACAATCGCGCCAAGGAACTCGGCATATCCCTGGTGTATCAGGGGGCGCTCAAGAAGATAGAAGCCTACCAGGAAATCCTACAGATCACCGGGTTGAGCGACCAGCAGATCGCCTACATCGGTGACGATGTGATTGATGTGCCGGTACTGCGGCGGGTCGGTTTCTCGGCAGCGCCGGTTGACGCGCTGCCGGAAGTTAAAGCCGTGGTCGATTATGTGACCTTGTTGGGAGGTGGCGCAGGAGCGGTGCGCGAAGTATGCGATCACCTGATCAAGGCGACCGGTTTCTGGAATGATGTTGCCGCGCGCTACGAATTATAGTGGCTACAACGGTCGCGCTGGTGGAGCGCTGACACAACATACAATCTTTATGCCAATACGTTTCACTGGTTTACCTTTTGCTGGACACTCCAGCACCTCAATGATATAGTGCCGTAACTATGGCACCAAACCGGAACATCAGACTGTTACTGGTTGTACTGGCGCTCCTGGCACTGGTTGGCGGCATCGCTACCATTGTCCGCAGACCATCAGATACACCACCGGAACACAGACCTCCGCAGCAAAGTCCCCCTAAAAACGCAGACATTACACTGCACAATGCCCGCTTCACCGAGATGCGTGACGGGTTGGTGGTCTGGGAGATGGTGGCAGATGAGGCCAGCTACAACAAAAGCGGTGATCTGGCGCAACTGAGTGGCATCAATTTGAATCTTGCCGCCAGAAGGCATACCGGCAGCACCAGGGTCACTGCCCGGAACGGGCACTACGACAATCGCAGTAAAAACATCACCCTGCACGGCAACGTGCATGTGGAAACGGAGAATGGCGCCCGGTTTGACACGGAAAAGCTGGAGTATATCGCCACAAAAGCTACCTTTGTCAGCAGCGAGAGCGTGCTGTTTACCCACCAGCGCCTCTCATTGCAGGCGATCGGGATGCAGCTTGACACCCGTAACCAGACCGTTCGTTTTTCACATTCGATCGAAGCCATAGTTGCCGGAATAAAACCGTGACATCAACCTTAGATTCGGAAACGACAACATTCATGCTGCCCAACAAGGTCACAATGAAACCAGCCACATACATAGTGCTTTTCATGGTTGCGATCGCTTTGCTGCACGGTTCTGCCTCCGCAGCCCAGACAGTTCAGTCCCCGGCGAAGACAACCGACAAAAGCTCGACCAGGAATCGTTCCAGCCTGCCGATCACCATCAAATCCAATGAACTTGCGGCTGACAACAAGGGAAAAGTAGCGATTTTCAGTGGCAAGGTGGTGGCCAGACAGGGTGACATCACGATTTATGCCGATAAATTGATCGTTAATTACGGCGAAGCCAAGGGGTCGGTTGAAAAAATCGAAGCGACCGGCAATGTGCGCATCGTCCAGGCCAACCGCACCGGCATCGCCTCCCAGGCGGTGTATGACAGCCGTGTCGGGCAGATCGTACTGACCGGTTCACCCAAGGTAATCCAGGAAAACAACACACTGACCGGCAAGATCATCACCTACTATATCGACGATGAGAAGAGTGTTGTTTCCGGTGGCGGCGATTCCCGCATCGAAGCGGTGATTACCCCTCCGGCGAGGAAGGGTCATGCCGGAGAACGCTGAACCAACCTGTCTCTGGACACGGGGACTGAAGAAAAAATATGGCAACCGCCCGGTGGTGCGCGGCGTTGACCTTTCGGTCGCGGCGGGACAGGTGATCGGGCTCCTGGGCCCAAACGGCGCCGGAAAAACCACTACCTTCTATATGGTGGTCGGGCTGACCCAGGCCGATCAGGGGCAGGTTTTTCTCGGCCAGGACGACATAACCCCGCTCCCCATGTATCAGCGGGCCCGTCGCGGCATCAGTTACCTGCCGCAGGAAGCATCAATTTTTCGTTCCTTGAGTGTGGCCGATAATCTGTTGGCGATTCTGGAAACCGTAGAGCCGCAAAAGGATCAACGCCATCATCGCATGCAGCAGTTGCTGGAAGAGTTTGGCATCACCCACATCGCCCAGGCTAAAGGATATGCCCTTTCCGGTGGCGAACGACGGCGGGTTGAAATTGCCCGGGCGCTGATCACCCGGCCGCGATTCATTCTGCTTGATGAACCGTTTGCCGGTATCGATCCGATTGCCGTGGCAGACATACAAAATTTGATTATCGAGCTGAAAAACCGTTCCATCGGTGTCTTGATATCAGATCACAATGTGCGTGAAACATTGGGGGTTTGTGATCAGGCATACATTTTATCCAACGGTGAAGTGCTTGAATACGGTACCCCTGATGAAATTGCAGGGAGCAGTAAAGCTCGTACCGCCTATCTGGGAGATGATTTCCGTTTGTAACAGCAGTTCATACGAGAGCAAAGGAACGTCATGGCTTTAGAAATGCGCCAACAATTGAAGATGTCGCAGCAATTGGTGATGACTCCCCAGTTGCAGCAGGCAATCAAACTCCTCCAGTTAACCCGGATCGAGTTACAGGATCTGGTGCGTGAAGAGCTGGAAGAAAACCCGTTATTGGAGGAAGCGACCGAAGCTGAAGAGATTCGCCTGGAGGAAAGCGCCGAGCAGGAAGAGCGCGAAGTGTTGCCGGGGCAGGAACAGGAACATGAAAATTTCAACGAGGTGGAAACCGGAGAAGACTCTCTGCGTGACTGGGACAGCTATCTTGATGGTTACACCTACAGCTCGGGAGAACAGTATCGTGAGGACGATGACCGCCCCTCCTTTGAAAACCTGCTGACCAAACAGGGAACGCTTTCCGACCATCTGCTCTGGCAACTCAAGATGGGGCATTTCAGTGAGGAAGAGTACCGGCTTGGTGAAGAGATCATCGGCAACCTTGACGGAGATGGTTATTTACGGGCATCATTAAGCGAAATTGCGACTGAATGCGGCGTCGATGAACCATGTCTTGAGCGGCTCTTAACGCGCATACAGGAATTTGATCCGTGTGGCGTTGCAGCCCGCACCGTCCAGGAATGTCTCCTGATCCAGGCGCGTTTTCTCGGCATGACCGAAAGTGTGGTTGAAAAGATCCTGCTCAATCACCTCAAGGACCTGGAAGCACGCAAATACAAACAGATTGCCCGCGACCTTTCGGTTGACCTGGAAGAGGTACTGATCGCGGCCAAAATCATCGCCGGTTTCGATCCCAAGCCGGGCAGCATTTTCGGCTCCGACGATGTTCACTATATTTCAGCCGACATTTTTGTCTACAAAGTCGGGGATGAGTATGTGGTGATGCTGAATGATGAAGGACTACCCAATTTACGGATCAATCCGTTGTATGACGAAGCGAAACACAATGGCTCGGTGGACACCAAAACGGAAGAATACATCACCAGCAAAGCCCGTTCAGCCCAATGGCTGATCAAAAGCATCCAGCAACGGCAACGCACCATCTACAAGGTTGCCAAGAGTATCATCAAGTATCAGCGTGATTTTTTTGACCACGGAATCGAACATCTGCGACCGCTGGTATTACGCGACATCGCTGAAGATATCGGTATGCACGAGTCAACCATCAGCCGTGTTACCACCAATAAATACATGCAAACCCCCCAGGGGTTGCTGGAATTGAAGTATTTTTTCAACAGCGGGCTTTCAACCAGCGAAGGAGATTTTGTTGCTTCGGAAAGCGTTAAAAACAGAATCCGCGAAATCATTGAAAAGGAAGACCATAAAAAACCGCTGTCAGATCAGAAAATAGCTGATATGCTGTCAGATCAGACCGTCAACATTGCTCGCCGGACCGTCACCAAATACCGTGAAATACTTAAACTCGGTTCTTCATCGGAACGTAAACGCCATTTTTAACGCCTGAATCCACGACCCAGGCGGACTCGCACCACATCACAGGAGGTAAGACACCATGCAAATCACTACAACATTCAGACAGATGGAGCAGAGCGATGCCCTCAAAGCATATGCTGAAGAGAAGCTTGATCGGGTTTCAAAATATATTGACGAACCGATCAATGCCCAGGTTTACTTTGCGGTAGAAAAGAAAATCCGTCACATCGTCGAGATTGTTATCACTGCCAAAGGAGTTAACACCAAGGCATCTGAAGCTACCAACGACATGTACGCCGCAATCGATGCCGTGATCGATAAAATCGAACGTCAGCTCAAACGCTACAAAGAAAAATTGAAAGCACACAAACCGGCTGCCGATGATCGCGGGCACCAGCTTTCCAAAAAGATTTTTGAAGCAGAAAGCATCGAAGGGAGCTCCGAGCCGGTCATTATCAGGACTCAAACCGAAACAGCCAAGCCAATGTCGGTTGATGAAGCGGTCATGCAGATGGATCTGCTGCACAAGGATTTCATTGTCTATGCCGACTCGGTCAGCAATGACATCAACGTACTGTACCGTCGTAAAGACGGCAACTTCGGTCTGATTGAGCCACAACAAAACTAACTTCTGCTATGCGCGAGGCAACAATGGAAACTATCAGTTTTTCCCTTCAGGAAATGCTGAACGATGTTGACTATGGACTCGGTTTATCATCATTAACCGGTGACCATGGGCTCGACAAGCATATTTCAAGCCCACGCATTCAGAAACCAGGGCTCGCCCTGGCAGGCTACACCGAGCACTTGCATCCTTCGCGGATTCAGGTGCTCGGTAATACCGAGATATCCTATTTACAGCAATCAGATCTACAAACTGCCGAACAGAATGTGCATAGACTCTGTTCTTTTCCGGTTTCCTGTTTTATCGTCACCAAAGGGCTCACCCCTCCCCCGTTTCTTCTGCAACAGGCCAGAGAAGCTTCAATTCCAGTCTTAAGCACTGACCACCAATCATCCACCTTTATCTCCCTGATCACAAAATATCTGGAAGAACGCCTGCTTCCCAATGTACATCTGCACGCTGTTCTGGTTGATGTTCTGGGAGTCGGAATTCTGATTACCGGCAAAAGCGGGATTGGCAAGAGTGAATGCGCCCTCGACCTGGTTATCCGTGGACATCGCCTGGTTGCCGATGACATGGTGTACATAAAAAAGAAAATGCCGGCTGCGCTGGTTGGCCAGGCGGAAGAGACCTTGCAACATCTGATGGAAATCAGAGGCCTTGGCATAATTAACATCAAGGATTTATACGGCGTTTCCGCCATCCGTGATAAAAAGATCATCGACATGCAGCTGGAGCTGGTCGAATGGGAGCCGGACTGTGACTGCGACCGGCTCGGCATCGATGACCGTTCGATCACGATTCTCGGGGTTGATCTTCCCCATATCTGCATTCCGGTGCGACCTGGGCGCAACCTGGGATCGATCATCGAAGTCGCTGCCCGCAATTTTCTGCTCAAAGGAATGGGATACCATTCTGCACGCGATTTCCAGGAACAATTGATGGCACGGATGGATGTCCGCCCCATCGGCGATGAGGTTGAATAGGGATGCGGATCATTATCATCAGTGGCATGTCCGGGTCAGGAAAGTCTACCGCCGTCAAGGCGCTGGAAGATGAAGGTTATTATTGCATCGACAACCTGCCGATTCGGCTTTTCAAACCGTTTGTGGAGTTGGTCAGCACCTCGGGGGACAGATTCAAAGGAATTGTACTGGTGGCTGACATCAGGGGGCGGGAATTTTTCAAGGGGTACGAGCAGATTCTGAAAAAAATCAAGGCTGCCGGCCACGATCTTGAATTTCTGTTCATTGACGCCAGCGATGAGGTGCTGATCCGCCGGTTTTCCGAAACCCGGCGCCGCCATCCCGCATCAGAGACATCGACACTCTCCGAGGCAATCTGGCTGGAGCGCCATCAACTAACCGGATTACGTAACCTGGCCGATCGGATCATCGACACCTCGGAATTGAATGTCCATCAACTCAAGGATTATATCCTGCGGATCGTGCGTGGTGGAAACGCTCCCCAGCCATTCATGATTGACGTGCAGTCCTTTGGCTTCCGATTCGGGATACCGCTGGAATCAAGCATCGTGATGGATGTCCGCTTTCTGCCCAACCCTTTCTTCGTACCGGAACTGAAAGCCGGCTCCGGGCTTGATGATGCTGTCCGTGAATTTGTACTGAGCAACACCACAACGGCAGCCTTTCTTGACCGTTTTTTCCCCATGATTGACCTGCTGGTACCGTTCCACCAGCGGGAAGGGAAAGCATATTTGACCATTTCCATAGGATGCACCGGTGGACGACATCGCTCCGTAGCACTGGCAGACGCAACGGCATTACACCTCAGCCAGAAATATTCCTCCGTTCGCACCATTCACCGAGATATAGATAAAGGATGAACCACATGACAGGTTTGGTAATTGTAACTCATAACGGGTTGGCAACAGCTCTCAAGGCATCGGTAGAAATGATTGTGGGAGAAATTGAACTGGTGACCCTGGTGGAAGTTGCCCCTGGCGACCGGGCTGACGCAATTATGAATCGTGTCGTCGAGGCAGTACAATCGGTATCGGCAGATGGCGCCATTATTCTGACCGATCTGTTTGGCGGCACCCCCTCCAATATGGCCATGTCGTTTCTGAAAGAAGGGAGCGTGGAAGTCGTCACCGGCGTCAACCTGCCGATGCTGATCGAGTTTTTTTCCAAAAGGGAACGTTTGAGCGTAGCAGAACTGGCGCAGGCGCTGAAAACAGCCGGACAGGACGGAATTATCATTGCCGGTGAATTTTTAAAATAACCGCTGAACACAAAAGGACGAACTATTCAGATGCAAACCAATGAGTTTCAGATAGTTAACAAATTAGGACTCCATGCCCGCGCTTCGGCTCTGTTTGTCAAGACTGCCAGCCAGTTTTCCTCTGAAATAAAACTGGCCAAGGAAGGGATTGAGGTTAATGGTAAAAGTATCATGGGGATCATGATGCTCGCTGCCGCCAAAGGTACCACCGTTAAACTGAGCGTACACGGAACGGACGAGGAGCTTGCATTTCAGGCCATGGGAGATTTGATTAAAAACGGATTCGGCGAGGATTAACATGCAGATATTTACGGGAATCGCGGCATCACCCGGGATTGCCGTGGGGCATCTGAAACTGATTGATCGACACAATCTTGTCATCCACGATCAGACCATTAAAGAGCAGACCTTTGTCCAAGAAATTCAGCGTCTTAATCAGGCGATCCATACTCTTCAGCACGAGCTTTCATCCCTCAAAGCATCCTTACGCGAAAACACCGAATCAGAACAACATCTGTTTTTCATCGATACCCACCTGATGATTCTGAGCGATGAACGCCTGTTCAATGAAACCAGCGAGCTGATCACCTTACATAATATCAACGCAGAAAGCGCTCTTCGCAAATGTCTGGTCAACTACCAGAATGCATTTGCCGCCATTGAAGACGACTACCTGCGGGAACGGATCCATGACGTTGAAACCGTCATTGAACGCTTGTTACGTACCCTGACCGGCACCACCGTCGAACCGATACTCCCCTACAGCAATCTGACCATCATCGCTGCCCACGACCTTTCACCGGCCGATATTCTGCAGATGGATCGCAGCCGGATTATCGGTATGGTCACTGAAATCGGCGGGGTAACCTCCCACAGTTCAATCCTGGCCCGGGCCTTTCAACTCCCGGCAGTGGTTGGAACAACCGGTTTCATACATCAGGCAACCTCCGGTACTCCGGTGATTGTTGACGGACTGGCAGGGAGAGTGATTCTGTCACCTGACCAGGAAACATTTCGGGAATGCCTGCAACGCAAGCGACGCTACGAATACCTGGAAAGCAAAATGCGGCTGGAGGCAGACAAACCGGCCGTGACCGTTGATGGGCATCAGCTGTTGCTGAAAGGGAACGTGGAAATCCCCCAGGAAGGGGACTCGATCCTTGCCAATGGTGGTGCCGGCATCGGCCTGTACCGCACGGAAATGCTCTTCATGAACCGGCCGACCCTGCCGGACGAGGAAGAACAGTTCCAGGAATACCGGGCCGTACAGTTGTCAATCGCTCCCCTGCCGCTCACCATTCGTACCCTTGACGCCGGCGGTGACAAACTGCTGGACGGATTATCCTCGGATCTTGAGCAAAACCCGGCCCTGGGAGTACGCGCCATCCGGCTCTCCCTGACCATGCCGGATGAATTCAAAAAACAACTGCGCGCCATTCTTCGGATCAGCGTCTACGGGACCGTTAGGATCATGTTCCCGATGATCTCCGGGCTGGAAGAACTGCGACAGGCCAAGCTGCTGCTGGAGCAGTGCAAGCATGAACTGACAGCGGAAGGGATCCCCTTTGATCACCACCTGGCCGTCGGCATCATGATCGAGATCCCATCGGCCGTTACCATCGCCGATCTGTTGGCACGTGAAGCCGATTTTTTCAGCATCGGCACCAATGATCTGATTCAGTATACTCTGGCGCTGGATCGTACCAACCAGGCGCTTTCCCCCCTCTACCAGCCATTCCACCCGGCGGTGATCCGCTCCCTGGCACGGATCGTCAGCGTGGCGCACGAGGCGGGTATCGAGGCGTGCATTTGCGGTGAGATGGCTGGAGAGCCACTCTATCTGCCGCTGCTGCTTGGTCTCGGCTACGATGAACTCTCCATGGGAACCGCCTCAATCCCGCGGGTCAAACAGTTTCTGCGACGCTGCAGTTTTCAGGAGGCAACCAGGATCGCAGCCAACGCCCTGACCTACGCTACCGCCGCCGAAGTTGAAGCGTATATCAAACAAGAGATCACCAGCCGCTTTGCAGAAAGCTTTGATTGATCACCGGGATTTCCATGACCCTTCATCTTTATTTTTCAATTCTTTCCTTTATTTTTGGCGCGGTGGTCGGCTCATTTCTGAACGTCTGCATCTGCCGCATGCCGCACGACGAATCGGTGGTGACACCGCCCTCCCACTGCCCGGCCTGCAACTACCGGATCCGCTGGTACGATAACATCCCGTTGATCAGTTACCTGTTGTTACGGGGAAAATGCCGGGGATGCGGCAGCCATATATCGCTTCAGTACCCGCTGGTGGAGCTGTTAAATGGTCTGTTGACCCTGGCGCTGTTTCTCCGCTTCGGACTTTCGATCCCCTTTGCGGTGCTGTTTCTCTTTTCCTCGGCACTGGTGGTAATCACCTTTATCGACATCGAACACCAGATCATTCCCGACGAAATTTCCCTCTCCGGAATTGTGCTCGGATTTGCCGCCTCATTTTTTATTCCCGGCTTCAGCTGGCTCAATTCACTGCTCGGCATTCTGCTCGGTGGCGGGAGCCTCCTGTTTGTCGCCTATGCCTACCAGTGGCTGACCAAGAAAGAAGGGATGGGGGGAGGCGACATCAAACTGCTGGCCATGATGGGAGCCTTTCTTGGATGGAAAGCGATCCCGTTCATCATCTTCACCAGTTCCCTGACCGGTTCCGTACTCGGTATCAGCATCATGTTGCTGCAAAAGAAAGACTCCAAACTGGCCATCCCCTTTGGCCCCTACCTTGCTTTTGGCGCCCTGTTGTACGTATTCTACGGTCCTCGCCTGATCCATTGGTATCTTACCTTGGGAGCATTTGGTAAAGGTTGATTCCATGCCGATGCGACGCATATCCCTCACCGTTTCCATTCTTGCTTTTTTAAGCTGCCTGCTGCTGGCAACCTGGTTCCTTTTCAGCCTGCTGGCCTATAAAACCGCTGCCAACGACCTCTATTCCCAGAAAGCCGAGCATACCCGCATGCTGCTGGCAACCTTTGTCCAGCAACTTCCCGACACAATCCCGGTCCTGCCGGCTGGCATGATCGACGGCAATACCCCGGCAGCCACCTTTGCCCGCAACATCTCCAGCGACCCCTCCTTTGTGCGTCTGACCCTGCTCGACTCCAACAGCAAACCGGTCTTCACCGTTGGAAAAACAGGGGTGGATGTCTATCAACCATTTGCCGATCTCCAGCCGGGACATGAAACCGGTTGCAGCTTCAGCGCCGGAGAAGTTCGTTGCATTACCAAATTGGGGCGTGGCACTGCGGAAGTCGGCACCGCGGGACTGGCATTCTCCATGAGTAATGAGAACAGCCGTTTGAACCGCTCACGCACCTTGTACATGGCCTATTTCGCCATTGATTTTATCCTGCTGGTCGGATTGGGCGCTTTCATCCTCTCGCGGATCGTCGTCACCCCACTCCATCGCCTGCTGGCTGCGACCGATAAAATCACCGGTGGACAGTACGGTCAGCGGGTACGTATTTCCGGCAGCGCGGAGCTGGTTGATCTGGCAGAGTCATTCAACGCCATGTCATTGACACTCCAGCAGAAAGAGCTGCAGGTACAACAGCATCTGACGGCGCTGCAGCAGGCCAATGACGAGCTGCATCGTGCCCGGGAAGAAGCGATTCGCACGGAAAAGATGGCCTCCATCGGCCTGCTGGCAGCCGGCATGGCCCATGAGATCGGCACCCCGCTGGCAGCCATCACCGGGTATGCGGAATTGACAGCCACCGAAGAGCTTGATACTGACACGGCCAGGGAGTATGGACGCCGGATCGCGCTTGATTGCAGCCGGATCGACCGGATAGTGCGCGGTTTGCTCGATTATGCCCGTCCCAGAGGAACGGTAATGGAACGATGCTTCCTGCCGCCACTTCTGGAGGAAACGATTCAACTGCTGAACGGACAAGGGGTGCTCAAAACGGTCGAGGTAGAGCTGCAGTGCGATCAGAACCTGACGGCCGCCGCGGTTGATCCCCACCAACTGCAACAGGTGTTGATCAATTTAATTATCAACGCCCGTGATGCCATGCCCCAGGGGGGGACAATCACCATCCATGCCACCACAGAGACGGGCGGACAGTTCCCCTCCGCTGCGCCCCCCCCCCTCTGCATCAAGGTCAGCGACAGCGGTAGCGGCATCAAACCGGAACACATCAAGCAGATTTTTGACCCTTTTTTCACCACCAAGGAACCGGGCAAGGGGACCGGGCTGGGGCTGGCCATTTCCAGCCGCATTGTGGAAGGGTTTGGCGGAACCATCACCGTCACCAGCCAACCGGGGATGGGAACCGTTTTTTCCCTCTTCCTGCCAGGAGTAGCATCATGACCCGTAGCAACTCACAACCGGCCAGACAACGGATTCTGGCCGTAGACGACGAGGAGAACCTCCGCTTCATGCTTTCTTCCATGCTCTCCCGCCAGGGGTATCAGGTCGATACCGCCTGCGATGGCAGGGAAGCGCTGGAGCTGCTGCAACGGAACGTCTACGACTACATCCTGTGTGACATAAAAATGCCCCGCATGGATGGCACCGCCTTTCTGGAACAGGCCATTGAAGCGCAGGTCACCA
>DAINBV010000056.1:0-36567 GCA_036732725.1 Geobacteraceae bacterium
CCATCTTGGCCTTGACCCGGTTGGCGGTATCCAGGGCATTGGCCCCGGCTGCCAGACGGATGGCCATACCACCCAGCGGTTTGCCCATGTAACGGGCCTCTATGTCGTAGTTTTCGGTGCCGATTTTACACTCGGCCACATCCTTCAGCCTGACGGTGGAACCGTCGCTGTTGGTGCGCAGGATAATGGCATCAAACTGTTCCGTGGTCTGCAGCAGGGTCCTGGCGGTGATGGTGGCGTTCAGCTGCTGCCCCGCCATCGCCGGTGATCCGCCAAACTGGCCGGCGGAAACCTGGACATTCTGACTTTGCAGTGCGGCGGTCACATCATTGGTTGTCAAGCGGTAGTTATTCAGCTTGGAAGGGTTCAACCAGATCCGCATGGCGTTCTGGGAACCGAACATCTGCAGTTCACCCACCCCTTCGACCCGGCTGACAATCTCCTGGACGTTGGAGACGGCATAATCAGTCAGCTGGTAGCGGGTCATGGAGTTGTCTTCAGAGATCAGGCCGATGATCAGCAGGAAGTTTTTGGTGGACTTGACCACCTGGATCCCCGAGCGCTGGACGATCTGGGGGAGCAGCGGCGTAGCCAGCTGCAGCTTGTTCTGTACCTGTACCTGGGCGATGTTCGGGTCGGTACCGGCCTTGAAGGTCAGGTTGATGGCAATTGCTCCAGCCGAGTCGCTGGTGGAGGACATGTAGATCAGGTTGTCGATGCCGTTGAGCTTCTGTTCCACGATCTGGGTGACCGTATCCTGCACGGTCTGGGCAGAAGCGCCCGGATACATGGCATTGATGGTGATCTGCGGTGGCGCGATCGGTGGATATTGGGAGACCGGCAGGGTCTTGATCGACAAAAGTCCGGCCAGCATGACCATGATGGCGATCACCCAGGCAAAAATCGGGCGATTAATGAAAAATTTGGGCATGGAACAGCTCCTTTTCTGTGCAAAAGTCCCCTTTGATAAAGAGGAATTTATGGGGGGATTTACCTTTGATGCGGAGAATCAAATCCCCCCCACCCCCCCTTTGGTAAAGGGGGGGCAGATGTTTAGATTATTTTTTGACTGCCGCAGGTTGTGGAGCTGCGGCCGAAGCCGCCGGTTTGGAGCCGAACGGTACTGCTTTTACCACGCTGCCGGGACGAGCTTTCTGGATTCCTTCCAGAATAACCCGGTCACCCGGCTTCACTCCCTCGCTCACCAGCCAGCTATCTCCAACCGTCCGAACCACCTTGATCGTACGTGGCTCCACCTTTTCCTCCGCACCGACAACCATCACGATCGCTTCACCTTTGGGGTTACGGCTCACACCACGCTGGGGAATCAGAATCGCCTGTTCCTGTGCCCCCTCCTCCAGGATCGCACGAACAAACATTCCCGGCAGCAGGGTCTGCTTCGGATTGGGGAAGATTGCCCGCAAGGTAACCGATCCGGTGCTCTGGTCAACCGTAACCTCGGTAAACTTGAGCGTACCGGTCAACGGATAGGCAGTGCCATCTTCCAGCACCAGCTTGATCCTCGCCTCTGATTTACTGTTCTTCATCACCCCGTTGGCCAGATTCTGCTTCAGCTTCAACAGCTCGGAGCTGGACTGGGTCAGATCAACGTAGACCGTATCCAGCTTCTGGATGGTGGCGAGTGCATTCGGCTGGCTGGCCACCACCAGAGCTCCTTCGGTAACGGTGGAGCGACCGATGCGACCGGATATGGGCGCCTTGATACTGGTATAGGCAAGATTGATACGGGCCGTATCAACAGCAGCCTTACTGGCGGCAACCTCCGCCTCGGCCTGTTTGAGCGCTGCCTGGACATCATCATTATCCTGTTGACTGACCGCCCTGGTCTTGACCAGATCACGGTACCGTTCCGCCTTGATCTTGAGCGACCCGAGGATTGCTTCAGCCCTGGCCTGACCGGCCCTGGCGCTGGCCAGCGCCGCTTCGTAGCTGGCCGGATCAATCCGGTACAGCAGTTGCCCGGCCTTGACATCGGAGCCTTCCGTATAGAGACGCTTCTGAATGATCCCTCCAACCTGGGGGCGTACTTCGGCGATCAGATTGGGTGAGGTGCGTCCGGGGAGTTCGGTGGTCAGGACAACCCGTTGTGTGGCGACCGTAATCACACCGACTTCGCTCGGACCACTCGGTGGCGGAGCCGCCGCCTGTTTTTTTCCGCATCCGGTGAACATTGCACTGAGCAGCAGCAATCCTGCCACGGTGATGGTTTTAACTCTGTAACTGGCTTGCATAAACACCTCTTGGTTAATTGGAATGAACATCCATTCTTATATTATTGGGTAGCCCTTGATGTAAAGGTGAGCAATGCGACCAGGCCGCCTTTGCTCCCCTTGCCGGTTTTCTTTGCCGTCAGCGCTTGATCCCATCCCAGCACGCTTCAACGGTCCAGACTATCAGTACCTCATCCAGGGTTATGAAGCCGAGGATATGGTCGCGCGCCACGGAGATAATTCCTCCAAACGCCAGATCAAACAGTATTACCAGCGGAAGTTCCTTCATGATCTGCTGGGAAATTCCATCTTCAAACAGTTCGCGGAACACATCAAAACCTTCCGTGGTTTTCAGCAGTTTTTCTCTGCGACACTCCACGCCATAGGGGGAATTGTGAAACTGTTCCAGAAAGCGGAAATCCAGCGGATTGGCAATAAAATAGCGCAACATTGCCGTTACCAGATGGAGAAAACGCTGGCGCACCGGTTTGTCGGAGGCATACCCTTGCTGCACCACCGAATAGAGCCGCGCTTCCAGGTCACGATAGAGCCCGTTGATCAAGGCATCCTTGTTTTCAAAATAGCGATAGATCGTACCGGCCCCGACGCCGGCCTTTTGGGCAATCAACGCCATGGGAGCATCATGGAAACCATGCTCGGCAATGATTTCAAGGGCAGCTTTGACGATCTCTTCACGTTTGTCCGGCTTTGACATGGGAGTACCTTTTGCTCTATACAGGAATGAATGTTCATTCCTGTATAGAGCTTTCGCACAATACCGTCAAGTTGTTTTTTGTCGTGGTCAGCAGATGTTGCAAGGGTGACAACAGTTGCCGTTCCATGCTATGGTGTCATTTTTCCTATTGTCTGAAAGGGTCTGTATGATGGACGATCGTATTCTGCTGGGACATGGCAGTGGTGGCCGGTTATCACACCAACTGCTGGATGAACTGATTATACCGTTGCTCTCGTCCGGTGACTCACGTAGCCAGAACGACGCAGCCCTGCTGGGTGAAATCAGCGGAAAACTGGTCTATACCACCGATGCTTTTGTAGTTGATCCGATCTTTTTCCCCGGTGGAACCATCGGCAGCCTTTCGGTGCACGGCACCGTCAACGATCTTGCCATGATGGGGGCAAAACCGCTCTGGTTAAGTGTCAGCCTGATACTGGAGGAAGGTTTCAGTAAGCAGGAATTGACAACCATTCTGCACGATATGCGTTCGGCAGCTGACAAGGCAGGGGTCACGATCGCCACCGGTGATACCAAGGTGGTGCCACGGGGAAAAGCTGACAAGATTTTTATCACCACCTCCGGTATTGGTGTGCTGGAACACACTATCGCAATACATGGCGGCAATGCACAGCCGGGTGATCTGGTGCTGATCAACGGAACCATCGGCGACCACGGTATTGCTGTTATGGCAGGGCGCGAAGGATTGGCGCTCGATACGGAAATCCTGAGCGACTCTGCCGCACTGAATTCCCTGACAGAGCAACTGGTAGCCTCACTCGGTACTGACCTGCACGTGTTGCGTGATCCGACCCGGGGTGGGGTGGCCACCACGCTCAAGGAAATAGCCGTGCAATCGCAGGTTGCCATTACGCTCCAGGAGCAAGCGCTGCCGATCCGGCCAGGGGTGCGCGGAGTCTGTTCCATCCTGGGACTCGACCCGCTCTTTGTGGCCAACGAAGGAAAACTGTTGGCATTTGTAGCGCCGGAGTCGGCCCGGAAAGCTCTGGAGATCATGCAGCAGCACCCGCTCGGCAACCAGGCAGCCATCATTGGTCATGTGGAGACAACCCCCGGCGGGCGTGTGCGTATGGAAACCTCGATCGGCGGAATCCGTGCGGTGGAAATGCTGGCAGGCGAACAATTGCCCAGGATCTGCTGATGGCCAGGGAAAAAACACCAATAACGGCAGCGGTACGGCTGTTGCGTCAGGAGCAGGTCAGCTTTGGCGACCACCTCTACAGTTACGAGGATAAGGGGGGCACGGCCCATTCATCCCGCCAGCTGGGCGTGGCTGAGCACGCCGTGATCAAGACCCTGATCATGGAAGATGACAAGCGACAGCCGCTGATTGTTCTGATGCACGGCGACCGTCAGGTTTCCACCAAAGAACTGGCTCGCCAGATCGGCTGCCGGCACATATCTCCCTGCCTCCCCGAGGTTGCCCAGAAGCATTCCGGCTACCAGGTTGGTGGTACCTCTCCCTTTGGGACACGCCATGCCATGCCGGTCTATCTGGAAGAGAGCATTACCGAACTGCCATTGATCTATATCAACGGCGGCAAGCGGGGATATCTGGTCAGCCTGACACCGGCTGAACTAATCCGGGTATTGACCCCGAAACTCGTCAAGGTCGGCATTTAGTAACATGGGTGTCAATAAGCTCATGGCAACAATGAAAGGATCGCACCATGCAACTTCGTAAAGCCCAAATACCGGATGTGAAAGAAATCCAGAAACTGTTGATGACCTTTGCCAGCCGTGGCGATATGCTCTCTCGCTCGCTCTCGGAAATCTACGAATCGCTGCGCGATTTTTATGTGGCCGAGGAGAACGGTGAATTACTCGGTGTGGCAGCCTTGCACATCGTCTGGGATGATCTGGCCGAGGTTCGTTCCGTAGCGGTGGCTGAGCAGGCAGGGAGAAAAGGAATCGGTGGAGAACTGGTGCAGGCCTGTATCACTGAGGCACGCCAGCTGGGACTGAAAAAGATTTTCTGCCTGACCTATAAGCCGGATTTTTTCGCCAAACAAGGCTTCCATCTGGTTGATAAATCCGAGTTGCCCCACAAAGTCTGGGGGGACTGCATCAAATGCCCCAAATTCCCTGATTGTGACGAAAACGCCATGATCATGGAACTATAAATAAAAGGAGAGATTTAATGTCACACTTTGAGAATGTAACCGTCATCCAGAAAGCCAATATCTATTTTGATGGCAAGGTTGTCAGCCACACTGTGCTGTTTCCCGATGGCAGTAAAAAAACCCTCGGGATCATGCAGGCCGGAGAGTACGAGTTTTCCACCGGTGCGGCTGAAATTATGGAAATCCTGTCGGGTGAACTTGATTGGCAAATGAAAGGTGATACTGACTGGCAGCACGTAATTGCCGGTGAAGCATTCAATGTGCCGGCCAACAGTGCCTTTTTGATGAAGGTTCCGGCAGTTTCGGATTACTGCTGTTCCTTTGTCAATTGATTCTTCCCGGTTGAATCAGCAGTGCATCCAGCTCCCCCTCCCGTAGTCGGCCGTTTTGCACCTTCCCCCACCGGTGCGTTGCATGTCGGATCACTGGCAACGGCGGTGGGGAGTTGGCTGATAGCTCGCTCACAGGGAGGACGCTGGCTGCTGCGGATGGATGACCTTGACCAACCCCGCCAGGTTCCCGGAATGGCCGATGATATTCAGCGCACACTGGAACAGTTCGGGCTCCTGTGGGATGGTGAGATCGCATGGCAAAGCCGCAACAGCGAAGCCTATTATCAGGCGCTTGAGCTCCTGAAAAAACGCCAGTTATTGTACCGTTGCTACTGTTCCCGCAAGGAAATCATGCAGATGGCATCCGCCCCCCATGGCGATGACGATTCGTTGCACTACCCCGGAATCTGCCGCATTGCTCCCGCCGCTGACAAACCGCTTCGTTCCTGGCGCGTACATACCATTGATCAGGATATCTGTTTTCACGATCTGTGTAGTGGTATCTTCTGTCAAAACCTGCAAAAAAGCTGTGGAGATTTTGTGCTGCAACGCGGCGATGGCACCGTGGCCTATCAACTGGCAGTCGTGATTGATGATCAGCTGAGTGGTATCACCCAGGTGGTCAGGGGGAGCGATCTCCGTTATTCAACACCACGCCAGATCTACCTCCAGCGACTGCTCGGCATACCCCAACCAAGTTACGCCCACCTGCCACTGGTGATCAACCGGGATGGCACAAAACTGAGCAAACGGGACAATCTGGTCTCTTGCCAACTCGGATCATGGCACAATCGGGAACAGCTGCTGATGGTTGAGATCCTGCGTTTTTTGGGAATCGAAACACCGCGGGAACTTCGTGCAGCAGGGTGTGGAGAATTACTACGGTGGGGGGTAGGGCATTTCGATCTGTCCCGTATTCCGGCCATTAACCGCTGCCTGGAATACGGGAAAAGCTGATACTGCTACAACAACGTCTGTATATCCTTCATTTCAATACTCGCCTTGCTCCGCATTTCTTTTGCCCAGAGACTGAAACGCTCATCCGATTTTTTGCGATATAACTTTTCTTCAATTTCTGCTTTAACACTTTCAAATGGCTTCGGCTTCCCGGCGATACGCTCTTCCAGCTTGACGATATGAAAGCCGGAGGGAGTGTAGACCAGATCGCTGACATCACCCGGCTTCATTGCCATAATGGCCAACTCCAGTTCCGGCATCATATCCCCTTTTTTGAACAGACCAAGATTACCGCCATCTTTACGGGCAGCCGGGTCTTCGGAATACTGCCGGGCAAGCTCGGCAAAGTCCTTACCACTCTTTGCTTCCGCCAGCACCATCAAGGAGGTGGTCATGGCACGCTTGATTTCCTCAGCAGGCGCCTTTTCACTGGTTTTGAAGAAAATATGCCGGGCACGGAAGGTTTCATCCTCCGTATATTTGGCGCGGTTGGCATCATAATAATCACGCATTTCGGCCTCACCGACCAGAATTTTGGAGCGGACCTCCATACTGACCAGCTTCAGTTTTTCCAGCTGTTCCTGCAATTGTGCCCGGTACTGTTCAAATGAAAGCCCCTGGCTGGCAAGCGCCGAGACCAGAACATCCTGTGACGCCATATTGTTCTGCTTTTTGACATCATCTATTGCCTGGCGGATCTCTTCCTCACTGACCTTGATATTCAGCTCCTTGATCTTCTGATCAATCAGCTTCTTTTCGATCAAACGCTCCAGCACGTTCTTCCTGATCTGACTTTTTGCAGCGGCATCAAGCGGAGTTTTTTTCTCTTCTTCACGAATCAGCGGCTGCGCTTCACGGTTGACCTGGTACAATGTCACCACTTCGTCGTTCACAATAGCAGCCACACCATTGACAACGGTGACATTAACAGCTGCACTGGCCGGAATAGAGGTCATCAGGGTTACCGGCGGCTCGGAAACAGTCATTTCTTTGGTAACCGCAACTTGATTGGCAGCGCAACCGGCACAACAACAAAACATGAGGGCAACAAGAGCGGAGGTATGATGACGACGTGGTGTAAACATGTGAAGAACCCGGCCTTCTCTACGCAAAAGGGTGGGTAAAACCCACCCTTGCGAGTATCTATTCAGTTTGTGGTTTGGGAACTATTTCTTTTCCGGAGCAGCGGCTGGTTTGGCAGGTTCTGCCGGTTTTGCAGGAGCAGTCTTGGCGTCAGCACCCTTGGCATCACCTTTTTTCTCATCTTTTTTACTGTCCATGCCGCTCAAGACATCTTCCTTGACACTGATTTTAGCCGATTTTTTCAGTTCATCCTTGATTTTCTGGAAAACTTCCTGCTGTTTGGCAGGCATCATGGCAGCTTTGATCTGGTCCTTCACCTCGTCCAGCGGACGAACACCGGCCGGGCGTTTGCCGGTCAGCTTGATGATGTGGTAGCCGAAATCAGACTTGATAACGTCTGAGATCTGTCCTTCTTTGAGAGCCATGGCAGCCTTTTCAAAACCGGGCACCATGGTTCCCTTGCCGAACCAACCCAAATCGCCACCTTTGGCAGCCGACGAGTCAACCGAGTTTTTCTTTGCCAGCTCTTCAAAATTTCCGCCGGCTTTGATTTTAGCAAGCAAGTCCTTGGCATCCTTTTCGTTTTTCAACAGGATGTGGCTCGCTTTCATCTGCTCACCAGCCTTGAACTTCTCCTTGTTTTTCTCGTAGAATTTCTGCATGTCAGCATCGGAAATATTTGATTCCGACTCTACTTTTTTCTTCAGGAACGCTTCCACAACGATACGTTTTTTCAGATCCTGCATTTTTTCTTCGATATCAGCGCCTTTATCAATGCCATCCTTGGCAGCCTGCTGCAAGATCAGCTCTCGAATTACCATGGTATCGAGCATTTCTTTGCGCCCTTGCGGGGTATCTGCCATTGTTTTCAAATATTCCGGCAGATTTTTCAGTTCGCGGTTAAAGTCACCAGTGGTAATGGTATCGCCATTAACTTCGGCCACAACCTTACCTTCTTTTTTCCCCTCAGCTTTTGTTGCCGTTGTCGAGGTACCATTCTGGCAAGCGGCCAAAGCTACTCCGCACAGCAGGTACGTCATTGATTTCAAAATAGTTGTTGCGTTCACGTAATTCTCCTTTTACCTATGTATATTCACGTTAGTAGGGTTAAAACTTCGAAAACGTAGCATACTTATTGTTCAGCACGCAACCGTTTTATATGTAGTACATGATACGCGGATCCATCTCTTTTTTGATTCCCATGGTTTCGCCCCGCTGACAGAGCGTTTGTAGCGTCATGGAGCCGAACAGGGAGCTTAAAAGGTTATTGGCATCTTCCCAGACTGTTTGGGTAACACAATGCCCCTCAAACGGACAGTCGAGCTTACGTTTCTTCTTTTTGACCGCATTGCCGGCACACTCTACCATCAAAATATCCTGTTCGGTGGCATTTAAAATTTCAAGTACCGTTATTTCTTCCGGTTTTCTGGTAAGACAATAGCCCCCCTGCGGTCCACGCTTGCTCTTTAGCAGTCCGGCACGCTTGAGGTTTTGAAAAATCTGTTCCAGGTAACGGGGAGAAATCTGCTGACGACGGGATATTTCCTGAATTTGTGCCGGCAAATCACCGCAGTTGTATGCTATGTCAAAAAGAGCCCGCAATCCATAGCGGCTTTTGGTTGATAATCGCATAAATCCTCCCAATTTCATCTATTAATAAAACATATCAGCCTGTTACTACTGTAACCCAGCAGCAGTGTCAAGAAAATAGCCGCGATCCTGGTACAATTCTCCAGCAAGCTACGTCATTGTAGCGCTGCGATTTCAGGGGAAGATCGCCAATCCTTCCAAACCGAGGGTTTCCGGAAGTCCGGCAATAATATTCATATTCTGTACAGCCTGCCCCGACGCTCCCTTGACCAGGTTATCGAGAGCGGAGATAACGATGATCCTGCCGGTACGCCGGTCAAGGATCGGCGCAATATCACAAAAATTTGATCCCCGTACAAAGGCGGTCGAGGGGAGAGAACCGTTACCAAGCACGCGTACAAACGGCTCATCAGCATACTGCTGGCGATATAACTCCGTCAGTTCATCCTGGCTGACCGGCGAGAGCGGCGTAGCATAGAGCGTGGAAAGTATACCGCGATCCATCGGCACCAGATGCGGCGTAAAGGTGATCGTCACCGACTGACCAGCCAGCAGTGACAACTCCTGTTCAATTTCCGGCGTATGCCGATGGACACCGCCGACGCCATAGGCACGGTACCCTTCATTGACTTCGCAATAGAGACTGTCAACCTTGGCAGAACGTCCTGCACCGGTCACCCCGGAAGCGGAGTCAGCAATAATCGTTGCCGGATCAATCAGACCTTTTTTCAGTAACGGCATCAATCCAAGGATAATACTGGTGGGGTAACAGCCTGGATTGGCAACCAGTTGACTCCCGGCTACCTTCTCCCGCCTGATTTCCGGCAAACCATACACTGCGCTCTTGAGCAATTCCGGGTTAAGATGCGGTTCATACCAGGCTCCATACACCTCCGCGTCCATCAAACGGTAATCAGCCGAAAGGTCGACCACTTTGCGCCCCAGCTTTAAAAAGGTCGGCACAACCTCCATGGCAGCCTTGTGTGGCAAAGCGGTAAAAATTATCTCAGCTTTTTCAGCCACCCTGGTCGGCTCCAGGTTTTCCAGAATCAGATCACAGCGCCCCCGCAAGGTTGGGAATATTTCCGATATTTTTTTCCCGGCACTTTGTTCAGATGTTACACACGTCAGCTGCACTTCAGGATGACCATGCAGTATTCGTATCAGCTCAAGTCCGGTGTAGCCACTGGCGCCAACAATTGCAACGGTATGCATAGAAACCTCTCGGAACACCCCCTTATCCAGACATACAGGGATGTGTTGAAAAAATTATGGCCTGCCAATACAGCACGACAGAACGCTGGTGATAAGCAACGCAAAAGGGGAAACCCGTACGGATTTCCCCTTTGTAAACATAGTGTCACTACCGAATCTGACTTCGGTAAAGCATATTTTAACGCTTGGAGAACTGGAAGCGTGCGCGGGCTGCTTTACGACCGTATTTTTTACGTTCCTTGACGCGCGAGTCACGGGTAATGAAACCGGCTTTTTTAAGGTTGCCGCGCAGTTCGGGATCGCTTTCCAACAGCGCTTTCGTGATGCCGTGGCGGATTGCGCCAGCCTGGCCGGTATCGCCGCCACCTTGAACAGTTGCGTAGATATCGAATTTGCCGATATTCTCCGTCAATTCCAGCGACTGACGAACAACCATTTTTGAGGTTTCACGCCCAAAATAATCGTCAAGTGACTTGCTGTTGACTGTGATTGCTCCGGTTCCCGGCTTGAGCCATACCCGAGCAATCGATGTTTTCCGTTTTCCTGTGCCGTAAAAGCTTAATGTTGCCATATTCGTACGTCTCCTCGGAGATTATAGTGTGATAGTTTTGGGCTGCTGCGCATCATGGGGATGAACGCCACCAGCATAAACTTTGAGTTTACTGAGCATGTTGCGGGCAAGCTTGTTTTTCGGAAGCATCCCTTTAACAGCTTTTTTGATGACATCTTCCGGCTTCTTTTCCAGCAACTTACCGGCGGTGATTTCTTTTAAGCCACCGACATAACCGGAGTGCTTGTAGTACACTTTATCAGCCAGTTTACGACCGGTCAGTGCAACTTTCTCGGCATTGATCACGATGACAAAATCACCGGTATCAACACTGGGAGTGAAGGTTGGCTTGTTTTTACCGCGCAAAACATTGGCAATCTGGGTTGCAAGGCGTCCCAGAACAGCATCCTGTGCGTCGACAACGTACCAGTCGCGCTTTACATTTTCAATCTTGGTAATTTCTGTTTTCATAGCTTCCTCACATACTGCACAACCGGACTTATATCAGGTGGTGGTGTTTTTCAAAAGAGTTGTAACCTACTGAATGAAAGAGCGTCTGTCAAGAAAAAAATATTTTACTCTGTAAAAAGATGGGAAGTTTGTTGTCAACGCCCCCCTATTCATGGTACAAAACGGAGCTTCAAAGCATCATTCCAAGGGGGTTCGTGACAATGCAGATCACGGTTGCAACAGTTGAACATATTGCAAAACTTGCCCGCCTCTCTTTGACTGCAGACGAAAAACCAACGTTTGCCAGCCAGATGGGCGCTATTCTTGAGTATGTGGAAACACTCAAAGAACTGAATACGGATGGTGTCGTTCCCACCTCCCACGCGGTTCCAATGGAAAATGCCTTTCGTGAGGATATGGTTACGCCTTCAATCGGCGTTGAAAAGGCGTTGGCCAATGCTCCATTCAGGGCGGGAAGTTTTTACCTGGTACCTAAAGTCATCGAATAACCTATGAAGGATACTCACACACCATGAATATTTTCGATCTCACCGTCCATGAATTGAGTGACAAACTGCAGACCCGTCAAATTTCAGCAGTTGAAGCCGCCGACGCTCTCCTCGCGCGCAGCGAAGCACTCAACCCCTCCCTAAACAGCTACATTACCATCACCCGGGATCAGGCGCTGGCCGATGCACGGCAAGCGGACGAACGGATTGCAGCCGGTACGGCAACCAGACTGACCGGTATTCCGATTGCACTCAAGGATATTTTTCTGACGGAAGGTATTCGCACCACCTGTGCTTCGCGAATTCTTGACACCTTTATCCCCCCCTATAGCGCCACCAGCTATGAGAAGTTGAAAGCAGCGGGCGTAACCTTGCTGGGGAAACTCAATCAGGATGAATTTGCCATGGGCTCGTCCAATGAATCAAGTGCCTACGGTGTCTGTCGCAATCCATGGGATACCAGCTGCATACCCGGTGGTTCATCAGGTGGCTCTGCCGTCGCTATTGCCGCCCGCCAGGCAACGGCGACCCTCGGCACCGACACCGGCGGCTCCATCCGCCAACCAGCCTCCCATTGCGGCTGCGTCGGCCTTAAACCGACCTACGGGCGGGTTTCCCGTTATGGGGTGATCGCCTACGCCTCATCCCTCGACCAGGTCGGACCGATGACCCGCGATGTAACCGATTGCGCTATCATGCTGGAAGCAATCGCCGGCTACGATCCCAAGGACTCCACCAGCGTTGACACACCGGTTCCCGATTACCAGGCCGGGTTGGCAGGTGGTGTGGCCGGTTTGAAAATCGGCTTGCCGGTGGAATATTTCCGTCACGCTCTTTCACCCGATGTGCAAAAGGCAATGGACGACGCGATTGCTACCTACCGCTCACTCGGGGCAGAATTTGTCGATGTTTCGCTCCCCCACACCGATTACGCCGTAGCCAGCTACTATCTGATCGCCACCGCCGAGGCGAGCTCCAACCTGGCCCGTTATGAAGGGGTACGTTTCGGTCACCGCAGCGAAAGCGCGGAAAATCTGATCGACATGATGACCCGCAGCCGCAGTGAAGGATTTGGAACAGAAGTCAAGCGCCGCATCATGCTCGGCACCTACGCGCTCTCATCCGGCTATTATGATGCCTATTATGTCAAGGCGCAGAAAGTCCGCACCCTGATCATGAACGACTTCATCAACGCCTTCAACGAGGTTGATCTGCTGCTGACACCGGTAGCCCCTACTCCGGCTTTTAAAATCGGTGAAAAGATCAATGACCCGCTCCAGATGTATCTTTCCGACATATTCACCATTCCGGTCAACCTGGCCGGCACCTGCGCCATGTCACTCCCGGCCGGCGTTTCCGGCAGCTCGCTCCCGATCGGTGTGCAATTGATCGGCAAGCCGTTCGGCGAAAGTACACTGCTCCGCGCCGGTTACGCCTTCGAGCAGGCAACCGGGTGGCACACCAGGAAGGCTGAGCTGTAACAGGACAAGGGGGTTAACCATGAGCGATATCAAGGCACAGATCAGGGAGTTCCGCATCGGAGAAAAGATCCGGTCGCTACGCCAGCAAAAGCGTCTAACCCTTCAGGAACTATCAGAATTAACCACGCTGTCAAAGCCGTTACTGTCCCAAATCGAGAACCAGCAGGTTGTCCCTCCCTTGGCAACCTTGCTCAAAATCGCCCGCGGCCTGAAAGTTGATATCCATTTCTTTTTTGAGGAAGAAAACAATCGCCAGAAATATGTCCTTACCCGGCGCGAAGATGTGCGGAGCGGCGAAATCGTCCCGCGCACCATTGCCAACGACATCGCCCGCCCCTACACCTATCTTTCCCTGGCGCAAGGTCTGCGACATAAACATATGGAGCCGTTTTTGATGGAATTTGAACAACGGGAGTGGGACGACAGCCTGCTGTTTAAACATGAGGGGGATGAGGAATTTCTCTACCTGCTCACCGGTGAGCTGGATTTTCATTACCAGAATGAAGTCATCCGTTTACGGGCCGGCGATAGCGTCTATTACGATTCCGGCCAACCCCATGGCATGGTGGCGGTCAGCGCCGAAAAAGCGTGCGGAGTGGCGGTGCTGTATACCAAGGAGTAACACTCACAACTGGAGTGTATAGCCGACCATGGCCGGTTGGAACTCCTGGGGCATCTCCCGAGACAAACGAAGTTCCGCTGCAAAGCCGGTACAATGCCCGACCACCACCTTTTTAACACCCCACGCTTACTCTCCAGAACCAGTGACTGATCATCCGGCGTCTGATCGACCCGTACCCCTAGTAATTTATCCATTTTTAAACACATGATTATTAATAATTCAGTAGCTAACGAATATGTTTCATATTTCTATTGTCGTGCCAACCATTGCCGGCATGAATCTTCCTGGAAACTCCCTCGATAACCGTGCAGAGGCGTTAAAGCCGGTACAGTGGCAGCCGTAGATTTTTGCTGTATTAGTAGTGCGAAGGGCTTCAATTGTCGCATCCAACTGGCTCGCGCCACAATAACCCAGGTGAGTTCCACCGATGACTGCCTGTATCCTCTGCTCTCCGGTAAACTCTTTAGCATGCTCTATTGTGTTGATGAGTCCGGAATGGCAGCAGCCAAGAACAAGAACGATCCCTTTTGGAGCAAGAATTACAAGGGCCTGATCATCGGCAAGAGCATCCTCCTTGGTGCCCAAGGGGTCAGAATATAGCCCCTTGTCTCCTGTCTCAAAACCGCAGCGACGCTTAACTTCACCAGTCAGGAAAACCGACGGAAAAATTTCCCGCCATCCGATATTCAGATCAAAATCAGCCCCTAAACCTTCAAGAAAGGTGCGATCAAAAGGCAAACCTATAGAAATGGCTTCGCCGCTATCCTTCACCCTGTAGCGTGGCGAGAAAATATCCGGATGTGCAAATATTTTTTTCCGCCCAGCAACATTAAGGAACTGCCTTAACCCTCCGGTATGATCGTGGTGTCCGTGCGAGCACACTGCCGCTGAGATTTTTCTGAGATCGCGGTTCATTCTTAGGGCATTGTGCAAAAGAGTCTCGCCTCCGCCGGTGTCAAAGAGAAGTGATCCTCCATTCCATTCAATCAAGGAGGAGAATCCGTGTTCACCGAGTGTTCCAGATATCGGTCCCACGCTATTTTCACACAGTATCGTAATCCTGAATTTCATTTACCTACCTACTTACTTTGCGGAATTTAGGCACACTTTATATTAGACCAGGAGTCTGGCGTGCTTAAGTTTTGAACCAGAGCTAACAGAAACCTTACCGGCTTAATTTGTGGTTTCAGTATTTTATGGTTTCCGGCGCAGATTTCTCAATTCACTGAACAACACCGCGCACAACAGCTTAGAATTCTACTTCATTTCTGCAAGCTGCTACTAATACATATTTCTGCGTTTACGCAACTCTTTGATTCTTGCACCGAGCAAAGTTTTGCTAGATTTCATGGCACCTCCATTTGCGATTTTCAACAACCAATAAGAAAATCTATTTTATTTAAATAAGATTAATTGACATAATCTTCTCACTTAGATTAGATTGCACATACTTAAAATAAACTATTTAGCTATTCATACCACCTTGAACAACTTCAGCACAAAAGACCATGCTATATCAGCCAGTTATCATCGTCAGTCAAAGCATGCCAGGCAGTAGCGACTTGATATAACTCAGAAATTGCTAACTCAAGTCATTGCTACTAAGCGTTCTAACTCTTTAACAAGAATATTTTGTACTACTTCCGGAGAGCTTGTTGAATAGATTGCTCAATCGGGAATATTCTTCATCATCAAGATTACCATCAAGTCTATCAAGATACATCCGCTCCAACCAACTTTCCAGCTTTTCCTTCTAACAGGATACATATTATTTCTCTCACACAGGACACGGTGTCCCGTAAAGGACCAGTACCTCTGCATGCAAAGTCACACCTGATGAAAGTCCAGATATAAATGTTTTTGGCATGGATGATGGCAACGTTGATGCCGGTGTTTCTCTGGCGTTACGGTAATTTGTTCCTGCTGTTACCAATAGCGGCCAACCGGGTTGCAAATTTTACTAAATAACAAGGAGGGTTTTTATGCAGTTTTGTGGATCGATGCGGATGGTTTTAATTGCACTTTTTTCCATGATGTCGCTGGCTAGCTGTTCATCGGAGCAGAAAGCATCCACAAAGGTGATGGGGCGCGTACCGCTTGCAGACTCTCATGTTGCGATGCAACCAGCATCAGTCTGGAAGAACTTCCAGGATCTTACCCAGATACCTCGCCCTTCCCACCATGAAGAGCGGGCATCTGCATTTGTGGCTGATTTTGGGCGCAAACTGGGATTGGAGACGATTGTAGATTCTGTTGGCAACGTCATCATTCGTAAACCGGCAACCAAAGGGATGGATCTGCGCCCCGGTGTCATACTCCAGGCTCATCTGGATATGGTGCCACAGAAAACATCCACTTCAACTCATAATTTTGAAACCGATCCCATCAACGCCTTTGTCGAAAATGGCTGGGTGGGTGCCGACGGCACAACATTGGGAGTGGATGACGGTATTGGCGTAGCCATCATCATGGCAATTCTGCAGGCGAACGATGTTGCCCACGGTCCCATCGAAGCACTCTTCACCATTAACGAGGAAGACGGTTTGGTCGGCATCAATGCCCTTTCACCCGCTGTACTGCACGGGAAGACCTTAATCAATGTGGACAATGAAATTGAAGGGCAGTTCCTCATCAGCAGCGCGGGTGGAGTCTATGTAGAAGCTCGCCAGACATACACCGAAGTCGCAACTCCGGCCAGTATGACCGGATTACGGATTACCATCGATGGACTACTTGGCGGTCATTCAGGAATTGACATCAATAAAGGACGGGGCAGCGCCCATCAACTGATGGCGCGCCTGCTCGTCAATGCTCCCTCCACATTTAACGTGCGGCTTGCCAAGCTTACCGGCGGCGACATGAAAAACGCTATTCCGCGTACGACCACCGTGCTTGTGGCTCTTCCGGCAGATCAGGTGACTAAATTCACTGTTTATGTAAAAAACTTTGCCACAACTGCTGCAAGCGAGCTGGCGACAACCGATCCCGGTCTCACGGTGGCCTGCACTTCAGTCCCTGTCCCTGATTACGTGATGGAAGCTTCGGCACAGCAGGCGCTGATCGGCGCTGTCTATGCCGCTCCACAAGGGAAGCACAGCATGAGCGCTGATGTAAAAGATTTAGTGGAGACTTCCGGCAATCTCGGCATACTCATCATCGACAAAGGCCAGTTCAGCGCCAGCGTTCTCGTACGAAGCGCTATTGATTCGGAGCGTGATGCCGAGGCACAACTCTTTGCCACGCTCTTTGAACAGGCCGGCGCCACGGTGACTCTTAATGGAGCCTACTCCAGTTGGCCGCCTAACCCGAATTCACCGATCAAGGCGCTTATGCAGCAGGTGTACACGAACTTGTACGGTGTAGCGCCAAAAGTCGCTGCCATCCATGCCGGTTTGGAGACCAGCGTGGCCGGGGTGAAATACCCCGGAATGGATATGATTTCGATTGGCCCTACCATTCAGAATGTGCATTCACCGGATGAACGGTTGGAAGTTGCAAGTGTGCGTAAAGTTTACGACCTGCTTGTGGCAACATTGGGACAGATAAAATAAGAGGAGTACAGAAAGAAACGATGTAATTCCATTTCAGGAAAGCTCTAATGGCGCTGCTTGTCATGTAGGGCGGACGAATTTCTATACGAACGTCAAATGTCGTTGCAGCACTAAACTTACCGCTATTGGAAATACTGGTCAATAAATGCTCAATATTATTACAAAGATTGCGACATGCGGATTCGTGGTGGCGCTGACCGGTTTGACCGGGTGTAGCGGGGGAAGTAGTTCTGCGAGTACTCCGACGTTATTAACACTTGAGACAACCTGTACAGAGATGGTTGGCAGAATGTTCAACGAGGTTACCGTAACATCGGCCAAATGGTTTGCCGCTTCAGGCAGCGAACCTGCTTTCTGTCAGGTCAAAGGGACGAGAGTACCATATCTGGACATTGAAGTAGATGTGCCAGCGGGCTGGTCTGGCAGGCTTTGGCAGCAAGGAGGCGCTGGTTTGGACGGGAGGATGATACCGGTCATTCTAACCTACACAGACACCAAAGCAGGAGCCATGAGCTTAGCCATGAAAAACGGGCGCGCAGTCTATGCCGCCTCAAATGGCGGAAATCGTGTCAACGAAAACGGCCATGCAGCGCCACAAGTTTGGGCCAATGGAACACTGGACGGTCTTTTGTCGGCCAAAGACTACGCCTATGAGGCTCTCAATACGACCCGTGAATTTGCCAAAGCAGTGACAAAGTCGTTCTATGGAAAGCTTCCCGATTATACCTACTTTAATGGTTGCTCGAACGGTGGCCGTAACGCATATATTGCCGCCGAACGCTGGCCTCTGGAATATGACGGTATTGTGTCCGGTTGCATGAGCATGGACACCGAAGGACTGGCTGCTGCATGGATGAACTTAGGCGCCCGCAACGCTACCCCTGCCATGCCTTCTGACATTCAATGGGCTGCCATTACCCATGCAGCCATATTGGCGTGCGATGCTCTGGATGGCGTCACTGACGGTATTATCGCAAATCAATCTGCATGTAACTTTGATGCAGGTACGTTGCAGTGTGGCCTGTCTACCGCAAGTGCAGATTCTACCAAGTGTTTGACCGCTGAACAGGTACAGTCAGTAAAAGATATCATGTCCGATCTGAAACTCGCAAACGGCACTACTATCTATTCCGGATTCACGTGGGCTGACTGGGCTTCCTATAGTACCAAATGGGCGGCTCTGGGTGGAGGGTTTGGCGTTCTGGCAACGGGAGACCTGGCCTGGTACGACAACAGCTTAAAGCAAAAATCATTCACTTTGGACCATGATTATTATCTCTTTCAGTATGGTCTTCGTGCTGTCGGAGCGTCGGTAGATATAAACAAAGTTGCCTCATATGTTGCCTCAGGCAAAAAAATGATTTCCTGGCATGCCGGTTCCGACAATCTGGTGTCGCTAAACGATCACACCCGAAACTACAGTAAGATGACCGATAGTGCAAAAGGACTTGGCTTGGCAAATCCTTCGACCAATACCCGTTTTTTTGTGCTGCCGGGCGCAAGTCACGGTGAGGGATTCTTTTTGACGCAGGTGAATTGGTTCGATGCCATCACTAATTGGGTTGAAAAGGGTATTCCGCCTGAACAGTTGGTTTATAACAGGGTTGAGCGTGATAAGGAAGATCCACTTAAAGTGAAATTGCGTACATTACCTGTGTGTCAGCACCCCAAGTACCCAAGGTATAAAGGTACCGGTGATATGAACGCAGCTGAAAGTTTTATATGTACAAATCCATGAAAATTGTGCAGGAGATTGACATGCAATTCCATTTCAACAAGGTGCTCAAGGCGTTACTGATTCTGATTTGCAGCACTGCCCAGACAGTGCTTGCCCAAGCCCCTCACCCCACCGGGGTGATTTTCGAAAATGTACGCATCTTCAACGGCACGTCCACCCGGCTTTCCGTCCCATCTAATGTGCTGGTGGTAGATAAAGTCATCAAGGTGATTTCCACAAAGCCCGTTGCCGACCCGCCGGCAACAACGGTTACACGAATCAAGGGGGGCGGACGAACGCTCATGCCGGGTCTGATTGACGCACATACGCATATATCGATGATGGCGGTGCCGATGGCGGATGCGCTCAACGCGGATATCGGTTATGTCCAGATTGCCGCAGCCAAGGCCGCCGAGGCCATGCTGCTACGCGGTTTTACCACGGCGCGCGATGTGGGCGGGCCGACCTTCGGTCTCAAGCGGGCCATCGACAGCGGCCTGATCCTTGGTCCGCGAATATTTCCTTCAGGCGCGATGATCTCCCAGACCGGCGGCCACGGCGATTTCCGGTTGCCCTATGAGATACCCAGGACAACCGGTGATCCGCTCAGCCACACCGAGAGGATCGGCCTTGCGGCAATTGCCGACAGCCCCGACGAGGTGCGTCGCCGGGTCCGCGAAAACCTTATGAAAGGAGCCAGCCAGATTAAACTCACCGCTGGCGGGGGTGTTGGTTCCTCGTACGATCCGCTTGATGTAACACAGTTTTCAGAGGCAGAGGTGCATGCGGCAGTGGAAGCGGCCGAAAATTGGGGCACGTACGTGACCGTTCATGCCTACACACCACGAGCTGTCAGCATTGCGATTGCCGCCGGCGTCAAGTCAATTGAACATGGGCAACTGGTCGATGAGGCTACGGTGAAGCTGATGGCAGAAAAAGGTATTTGGTGGTGCTTACAGCCGTTTCTTGATGACGCAGATTGGACTCCCTTGTCGGGCGCCAACCGCAGTAAGCAGATCGCGGTAGAGAACGGAACCGACACGGCCTACGCATTGGCCAAAAAATATAATGTTAAGACAGCATGGGGGACGGATCTTATTTTCAGCCCCGAGCTGATTTCCCGACAGGGTGCGATGCTGACCAAGCTGGTGCGCTGGTACACCCCCGGCGAGGTACTGAAGATGGCTACCGGCGATAACGGGCAACTGCTCGCCCTTTCCGGATTGCGCAACCCATATGCCGGCAAGCTCGGCGTCGTCGAGGAAGGCGCACTGGCCGATCTGCTTCTGGTTAACGGTGATCCGGTAGAGAACCTCAAGCTGATAGAAGATCCTTCCACAAATTTTCCGGTGATCATGAAAGACGGAAAAATCTACAAGAATGACCTGCACTGACTCAGTGATCTTGTACAAATCCTTGAAAATCGTGATGACAGCAGTTCAGTTGTTCAGGAGGCAGCATGTTCAGTAAACTCGACACCCGATTCATAGCCGCTCTACTCGTCTTGGCGCTACTGATGGTACTCGCCGGTTGCTCAGGCGACTCAGCAGTGACAACGACCGGAATTGACTACAGCCAACCGCAATCATGGGCCGCCATGCCCGACATAAAGAGTTCAGCCTCAGCAATTCCGGTCGGCAGCGGCCTGAGTAGCCTTGAAGAGAGTGCAAAAGTCGATGTCTTCTATATCCATCCGACCACCTATTACGGTACTGATTCCGTCAATGCAACCATTGATAATCCTACGGCTAACGCTATTACCGACTCGATGCTGAAGGTGCAGGCCGCGTCATTCAATTCAGTCGCTCGAATCTTTGCGCCACGCTATCGCCAGATGGCGTTGTTCCTGTTCGCTCCTAACGAAGAGGCCCTCCAGACGCCCCTCAATATCGCTTACGAAGATATTCGCAAGGCGTTTCGTTACTACATTGAACATCTGAATCATGGCAGGCCGTTTATCATTGCGGGTCACAGCCAGGGCTCAAATCACGGGCAGCGTCTCTTGATCGAAGAAGTTGTCGGCAAGCCGTGCGCTGATCGCTTCGTTGCCGCATGGATTCCCGGACTGGCGTTGCCCCGCTCCATGCTGGACACACCAGTGGGTGGAGGACTCGCCGCATGCTCAACATCGCAACAGATTGGTTGCGTCGCTCTATGGGAGACATTTGGGGAGGGATTTACCGATCGTGCCGCCTGGGTTTCTGATCAGGTATACTGGAGTCCCGGTAGACAGCGATGGGTAAACGCCACCCTGGATCAGTTGTTGTTCAGCGTCAACCCGATGACCTGGAATGAGGGCGCCGAAGTTGCCCCGGCAACCATGAACCTGGGGGCGGTGCCTTTTGGAGTGCCTGGAACCAGTTTTCAGAATGTTCTTCCTGCTCTGGTATCTGTACGGAATTATCAAGGTTATCTGATGGCAAGTCCGGCTCTCCCGGAAGAGCTCTTCGTGAGTGGTAAATCTATGATGGGAGATTCTCTGATTTATCACATGCATGACTTCAACCTTTTTTGGATGAACATCAGGGCAAATGCGCGGGAACGTGTCAAGGTCTTTCTCTCGCAGCGACAGCACGTTCGCTATCCACTGATTGAAAGTTCAAACACGATGGTTGGAGAAGCCGGACGGGATCTTTCCTATCAAATAAGGACAGTCAATCTGCCAGAGTCATATGAAGCAGTCGGACTCCCTGCCGGGGTAAATATAGATGCCCTTACGGGGGTTATTAGCGGAAAACCACTGCAACAGGGTACCTTCGCTGTTATAATCAAAGCGACTAACACCTTTGGGACTGACGTTGCGGAACTTTCCATGAAGATAGCTGAAAGTACAATTCTCTAATCTTTCAATACAATATCTACTCACATTGGCCATACTGCGCTGCAGGATTGAAACGATTGAGAGATTCATTCCGGCTGCCAGCAGCAAAGACTGCAGGCAGCATGCAACTGCCGTGGCTTAGCGTTCCCCGAAAATCGCCGTACCGACCCGTACCAGGGTGGCCCCTTCCTGGATCGCCACCTCAAAATCTCCCGACATCCCCATGGAGAGTTCCTGCATCCCTACTCCCGGGATCTGCTCCCGATCAATGCGCAGCGACAATTCCCGCAAGGCGGCAAAGTAGGGGCGCACTCCTTCGGGATCGTCGTACAGGGGAGGCATGGTCATCAGCCCACGGATCGCCAGATGAGGAAGCCGGGCAACTGCCCGCACCAGTTCCAGCGCACCTTGATCGGTTGTGCCCGACTTGGTTGCTTCTCCGGCCAGATTGACCTGGATCAAGACCGTGCAGATTTTATCAATTTTGCCGTACTGGCGGCTGATTTCCTCGGCCAGCGACAGACGGTCCACCGAATGGATGGTGCTGACAATCCCGGCTATCTGGCGCACCTTGTTACTCTGCAGGTGCCCGATGAAATGCCACTCCACCGGCTCATCAATACCGGCGGCTTTGGCAACCAGCTCCTGCACATAATTCTCACCACAGATAATTTGTCCGGCATGGTAGGCAGCCAGCACGTCGTCGGCCGGTCTGGTTTTGGAAACCGCAACCAGCCGGACGGAGGAGGGATCCCGTCCGGCTACGGTGGCGGCTGTTACGATCTTCTGCGTGATCTGTTGAATATTTGAGGCAATGGTCATCGCTCTGCTACATCCTGAACTGGGCAACGATCTGTTTCAGCTCATCCGCCATGCGCGCCAGCTGACTGGCGGAACCGGCGGTATCGTTGGCATTATGGGACGCGCCACTGACTGCGCCGGTAATTTCATGCATACTCTTGCTGATTTCGTTGGTGGTGGCACTCTGTTCTTCCGCTGCCGTGGCAATCTGGTTGATCTGGCTGGTAACATCGCCAATTTGCGACAGAATTTCCTGCAGCGCCAGACCTGAGCGGGAAGCGTCTTCAGTCCCCCGCTCAACTTCGTGAACCCCTTCTTCCATGGTTCCCACGGCCGACTTGATCTCCTGTTGAATATTCTTGATCATTTCACCAATCTCGCGGGTTGCCTTGGTGGTCCGCTCCGCCAACGCCCGCACTTCATCGGCCACGACTGCAAAGCCACGTCCCTGTTCACCGGCACGGGCAGCTTCGATGGCAGCATTCAGCGCCAGCAGGTTAGTCTGGTCGGCAATGTCTTCGATCGTGCCGACGATATTACCGATCTGTTCGGAACGGGTGCCGAGCGATTCCACGGTTTTGGCACTCAGCTGCACCTTGTCGGCAATCCGCTGGATACTCTGCACCGCATGACTGACAATTTCGGAGCCGTTACGGGCCGTTTCCGTGGCACGGTTGGATATTTCCACCGTACAAATGCAGTTTTGGGCAATCTCTCCCGAGGTCGCCGCCATCTGCTCACAGGCAATGGCAATCGAGGTCGCCTGATTGGCTGCTTTTTCCGTTCCCCTGGCAATTGATTCCGCGTTGTTGTTCAGATGGTCAGCCGAACTGGCTACCTCAACCGCATTCTGATTGATACGCACCACAATCTCTTTCAGATTATCCAGGAAATGGTTGAATGAATTGGACAAGGAGCCGGTTTCATCATTGCGCTCCACCACCAGACGTTTGGTCAGATCACCACCGCCGCTGGCCATCTCATCCAGACTCTTGTCAACATAGCCGAGTGTGCGGGTAATACCGCGACTGATAAAGTAACACAACAGCAGCATGAAAACGGCAAAGGCAAAGTTCAAACCGACCAGCAGCCATTTAATGGCATTAACATCATGGTCAACATCATCAATATAAATGCCGCTCCCGAACACCCACCCCCACGGTTTGTACAGTTTTACGTAGGAAAGTTTCGGGAATAGTTCAGTTGTTGCCCCGCCACCTTCTTTCGGCTTGGGCCATTCATAATTAACAAAACCATGCTCAGCCCGTTCACACACTTCATTAAAGGCGACAAACAGGTTCATCTTATCCAGTTTCTTGACTTTGCAATCCAGACCGTCGCTCATACCGGTCCCCTTGTTGAACTTGGGGTCATCCAGCACCTTGCCGTTCAGTGCGCCCAGCATCGGGTGCATGACCATCTTGGGAACCGGCTTGGTCAGGTCGTTGATCCAGACATACTCTTTCTTTTCATAGCGCTGCTTGTTGATCCGGTCGGCAACTTCCTTCTGGGCCTGCTCCAATGTCAGTTTACCCGCCTTGACATCGGCATCATAGGTTTCGGCCAGGCCGATCGACATTTCAACCACGTGGCGAAGATCGTCCCGTTTTTCCTTGAGAATCCGTCCTTCAATCAACGGCAACAGGTAGACAAACAGTCCCACCATCATCACGATCACGCTGATGATCGAGATCGACATGATCTTGTACTGAATGCGCCAGTTTCTGAAGCGTGTGAAACCCATGATATTTCTCCTTTCAGATGACAAGCAACTACCCGTATAATTCCTTTAATTTGTCAGCAATCGCCGCGGTTGGCAGGATAAAATCGACCTTGCCGGTTTCAGCCGCGGCTTTCGGCATGCCATAGATTATACTGCTCCCCTGATCCTGGGCAATCGTGACCGCACCGAGCGATTTTAGATGCACCAGGCCAGCGGCCCCATCGGCGCCCATACCGGTCAGAATAACAGAACAGAAACGGACACCCGGCATGTGCACAACACTTTGCATGGCCACATCAATGGAGGGACAGACAGAATTAACCTTCGGACCGGCAGCCAGATGGACCGTCAATTGGCGTGTCAGGTAGAGGTGAACACCGCCGGGAGCGATCACAATACGCCCTTCCTGAATCAGGTCACCTTCTTTTGCCAGGGCAACCGGCATGGCAGAGACGCGACTCAGGGAAGATACAAAGGCCTGGTCAATAATGGGAGTAATATGCTGCACAAGGACAACCGCAGCCTTAAGAACCTGCAAGCGGGGGAGGAGAAGTTCCAGAACCTTGAGACCACCGGTAGATGAGCCGATCATGATAACCGTACGAGCTGGCATCCCTACCCCGTGATCTGCAAGAGTTGCAGGGATGTGATATAGCTACGCAGGGTTGCGATCAGTTCCGGTGGATCAAACGGTTTGGTGATGTAATCGGTGACAATTTCCTGCAATCCATCCATCTGGTCATCCGGCGCACCGAGTGCCGTTAACATGATCACCATGTTGCCCGCCATCCAGCCATGACTTTCGATTTCACGCAAGGTTTCCCAGCCGTTTTTTCCCGGCATCATCACGTCCATCAGGATCAGCCCATGAAACCCGTTTCTAAGATGCTGTAAACACTCGGCACAGCCATTGGCCGTCACCACCGAAAAATTTTCCGAATGCAACAGCTCATACACGGTTTCCCGGATGCAATCGTCGTCATCAACAATCATGACCGCCGGAGCAGTTCTGTTTTCATTATGATATATCATTGTTTTATTCGTATAGCACGTCATGCGGAGAAGGTAAAGAAAGTTGTTATGGTACGGGACGTTCTCATCTTGTGCGCTGTTTGAAACATGTCTGTGCAAACAACAGATACGACGGATTCACAGTGCCCCCATCTGCTGCAACGTTTCATACAACTCAGTCATCGGCAAGCCGACCACATTGGAGTACGAACCACTGATGGAGCGGACAAAATGAACCGCTCCCCCTTGAATGGCATAGGATCCGGCCTTGTCCATCGGGCAGCCGGTGGCGATATAGTCCCGAATTTCCCCCTGATCCAGGATCTTGAAGGTGACTTCGGTGCTAATGGGCCGGCTGACTACCTTGCCCGATTCGGCATCCATGACCGTAAAACCGGTAATCACCTGATGCGTACGGCCGGAAAGAGCCGAAAGCATCCGGAAGGCATCATCATGATCAACCGGCTTACCAAGGATGGCATTATCCAACACCACCACCGTATCGGCGCCGATATAAAAACGACCGCCACCCCGCCCTGCCACTGCCGCGGCTTTTTCCCGCGACAGACGTTCCACGTGCGCAGCCGGCAATTCAGCCGGTAAAGGTGTTTCACAAATGTCGGCAGCAGTCACGACACACGGGATGCCGGCCAGGGCCATCAGTTCGGAACGGCGCGGCGATGCCGAGGCAAGCACGATCAATGAACAAGGTTGCATTAGATTACTCCTGGGGTTTATTGGTCTGTTTTTCCCGTTCCTGCTGTTCTCGTTCCAGATCTTCCCAATGTTTTTTCCAGTCCCGTTTACGAACCTGACGCAAGGCGAGAAAACCGAGCAGAATCGTGACTCCCCAGAAAATACTCATCCCTTTCCCATTCGCAATGCCGTACACCAGCGACAGACACCCCATCAGAAAAATCAGGGTTTCCATGCAAAAGATCTTGCCGATCAGGGATGCTTCCAGTTTTTCCTTCTGTTCATCGTGCTGCATGATACGGCTCCTTTAGTAGGTCGGAAAACAGATGTATGCCATTGTGCAGCTATGGAGAGTGCCGGTTACCACGGAAACATCTTACCGGGATTGAGAATATTATTCGGATCAAGGGCGTGCTTGATCGCCTTCATGGCGGCGATCTGCTGCGGAGACAACTCCATCTCGATATAGGGCGCCTTGGAGAGCCCGACCCCGTGTTCGCCCGACATGGTCCCGTTCAGATCAAGCGCCGCCCGGAAGATCTCCGTAATTGCCTGGTGCGCCTTCTCCTGTTGTCCTGGGATTTGCTTGTTGATCATCACATTGACGTGAATATTGCCGTCACCGGCATGCCCGAAGTTGACAATCGGGATATCGTACTTCTGCTGGATCTTTTCAATGGTCCTGATGACATCGGGCACCTTGCTGCGCGGCACCACGATGTCCTCGTTGTATTTGTCCGGGTTGATATCGCGCAACGACGGCGACACCAGCCGGCGCACCCGCCATAATTCGGCCGATTCCGCTTCATCCCTAGCAGCCCGGAACTGTACCAAACCGAGTGGCTTGATCAATTCGTGAATTCGGTCCGCTTGTTTTTCGATCAGATCACGATCGCCATCCACCTCGATCAGCAATACTGCCCGCCCCTCGGCCGGAATACCGAGGTTGAAACGCTTTTCCACGCATTGCAGGGTCGCGTGATCCATGAACTCCAGCGTGGTCGGGATGATCTTATTGCCGATGATGGTGGAGACCGCCTTGGCAGCGCCATCGATCGAATCGAAAATCGTCAGCATGGTTTTCTTCGCTTCCGGCAACGGCAACAGCTTGAAAATGATCTTGGTTATGACCCCCAGGGTTCCTTCGCTGCCGCACAACAGGCGGCTCATGTCGTAGCCGACTACCGCCTTGTATGTTTCGGTGCCGGTGCGGATGATCTCTCCGGTCGGGAGCACCACTTCCAGCCCCATCACAAAATCGCGGGTAACACCATATTTGACACAGCGGGGACCACCGGCATTTTCAGCCACATTCCCACCCAGGGTTGAGAATTTGAGCGAGGCAGGATCGGGAGGATAAAAAAGTCCCAGTTTCTCCACCGCCAGCTGGAACTGTTCCGTCACCACCCCCGGCTCGACTTCGGCAATCAGGTTCTCGGTATCAATCCGCAGGATACGGTTCAGTCGCGTTGTAACCAGCACCACCCCGCCCGCCTTGGGTAGTGCGCCACCGGTAAAGCCACTTCCGGCGCCACGGGGAAAGACATGAAAGCCGTGCAGGTTGGCAAGCTTGAGGACTGCCGACACCTCCTCCGGATTGGCCGGATGCACCACCGCATCGGGGAGATACTCCATCTGGGTGGCATCATAACCGTAGCAAATCATATCGGTTTTGTCTGTCAGCACATTTTCGGCGCCCACGGCAGCAATCAATTCATTGAGTATGTTGGAAGCAAGCATGGTACATCCTTTCGTAGCTACCGTGGCAAGCCGCAAGGTCTAAAATCAGCTGCAGCTCCTTCCCCGGCGTTGTTTATTCTTGATCCAGTTTCATCAGCACAGCCAGCGCAAGTCCGGTCAGATAGACCATGCCAAAGGCCCACAGGTTGTCGCTCAAAAAATGCCCCCCCTGGGTAATCCGGGCCACGCTCATCACGATGCCATACATCACACCACCGAGCAGCCACCTGCGGGCCAGATCAGGGCGGCGGCAACGATAGATGAAAAACGGCGCCATCATGAAGAAAGCTGCCGAAGCATGGCCGGAAGGGAACGATCGGCCACCACCCCGCACCCCAGGCTGCCATGGCTGGTGGAATTCCTTCTTACCGCCAAACTGCACGATTTCCCGTGGCCGTGGCCGCCCCCACCCATCCTTGAAACCGGTATTGACAATCAACCCCGGCCCAATCGCCAGATAGAGCACCAGAAAAACAGACCAACGGCGCCACGGCTTCAACGCCACTTTCCATCTCGAACCGACTGCCAGCAACAGACCGGCCACCACCAGAGCGACCGCCGGAAACCGGTCGATCAGATACAGTTGGCGCCAGGGAACCAGTTCACCCACCGGCCAGCTGCCAGCAATGTAAAACCAGGAAGAAACGGTGATATCCCCTCTGCTCCAGGCGATCCCGATGGTTGCCAGCACGAGAAAAAGTAGTATCCCTGCCGCTTCCGGCACATAGTTACGTTGCATTGACACGTTCTCCTGCCCGCTTCCAGCGGCGATGAACCCAGTACCAGTCTGCCGGATGGGCAGAGATAAAATCCTCCAGACAGCGGGATAACGCCTGGGTATCGTGAAGCATGGTCTCATCGTTTGATTCCCCGGCCATCTCGTAGTGCGGGTGAATCGTGATCACATGATGTCCTGCCTCGCGATGTATGAAAATCGGCAGCAGCGCCGCCCCGGTTTTACGGGCAATCACCACCGGCGCCTTGCTGGCCCAGGCGGTGCGTCCGAACATCTCGATCAGCACCCCATCATAGTCAAACACCGCCTGATCTGCCAGCAGTCCGATCACCTCGTTCTTTTTCAGGGCCGCCACAATCGGCTTGAGCGCGCCGTGCTTATAGATCACCGTGCTTTCGTAATGCATCCTCATCTCCTCAACCATCCGGTTGAGATAGGGATTATTCTGGGGGCGCGCCACCACCGAAACCCGGTGCCCGAACAGTTTTCTGAAGGCCAGTGCCATCAACTCCCAATTGCCGCAGTGACCGGTGAGAAACAGAACACCTTTCCCCTTGCTGATGGCCAGGTGAAAATGTTCCAGTCCCCTGACTTCAATGGAATTGATCAGTTCAATCCCCTGGCCATGGTAGAGCCGGCAGGTTTCCACCAGCGACATACCGAGATGGCAGAAGGTTTCCCGCGCCACCTGATCCGCTGTTGGCAACTCACCGCTCCAGAAGCGGTTCCTTGTCATGGCCGGCAGGGCCTGCTCGATATTGTCAATCGCAACCGCCCGGCGCTTGGCGATCAGCCAATACATGATCAGGCCGACCCGGCGCCCCACGCTCAACTGCGATTGTTCCGGTATCCATGCCATCACCCTGGTAAAACAGTAAAATATGGCTGCCTGCAACCACCAGGCTATCTTTTTCATCGGCCAGTCCCGATCAGTTCGGGTATCAGGTGGGCAACATTGATCGATGCTCCCCCTTTGCCGAGACGGCTTCTAACCTGGGACAATTTTGAGCGGATCTGGCCGGAATACCCGGCATCGCCCAGGATCGCACTGATTTCAGCAGCAATGGCAGCCGGATTGGCATCATCCTGGATCAGCTCCTTGACCGCCATCTCCCCGGCCACAATGTTGCAAAGCCCGATAGCATCGACCTTGACCAGCCGTTTTGCCAACTGGTAGGTCAGTGGTGATAGTTTGTAGATAATCACCATCGGTGTGCCGACCAGGGCTATTTCCAGCGTTACCGTCCCCGAGACTGAGATCACCGCATCACAGGCGCGGATCAGGTCGTGAATCCGCTCACGAGTGATCTTGACCTCCAGACCGGCATTGTTCAATTGCGGCAAGATTTGATCGGCATTCAGCGTAGATGCAAGTGGCAGGACGAATTGCAGGCCGGGAAATTGACGCTTGAGCTGCTGCGCCGCAGCGATAATCACCGGTAGCAGGCGTTCCAGTTCATTCCTGCGGCTACCGGGAAACAAGCCGACAATCTTGCGTTGCGGATCAAGCCCGAAACTCTGGGCAGCTTCAGCCACGGTTTTGTTGGTCTGTACCAGATCAAGCATCGGATGGCCGACAAACGATACCGGCACACCGGCCTGTTGATAGAAGGGGGCTTCAAAGGGGAGAATCACCGCCATGTGGTCAACCAGGCGAGCAATTTTTTTGACCCGCCCTTGCCGCCAGGCCCAGATTTGGGGAGAGATATAATACAGTACCGGCACACCGTTTTTTTTGGCTAGTTTGGCCAGACGAAGATTAAAACCGGGATAGTCGATCAGGATCAGCAGCGCGGGGGGATCGGTGAGTAAAATCTGCTTGAGTTTCAGAAAGGCCTTGGCGATCACATCGAAATGCTTGAGAACTTCCACCACGCCAACCACCGCCATGCTGGCGGCATCGACCACGGTTTCCACCCCCGCCTCACGCATTCTGGCGCCACCGATACCAACAAAATGGTAACCGGGGTTGAGCCGGTGAGCTTCACGTACCAGGTCGGCGCCATAAATGTCGCCGGACGCTTCACCGGCGACAATCATGATGCGCTGCCGGTTGCTACTATCCACCAACTGCCTCTTTAACCGCTGCAATCACCTGAAGTGCCTGATCTTCGGTCATTTCAGGATACATCGGAAGCGACATGCAACGTTGAGCCACCGCTTCGGACACCGGCAATGAGACACCGGCGTAATCTGCTGCGAACACATCCTGTTGGTGCAGCGGAATCGGGTAGTAGACCGCCGAAGCAATCTGTCGCTCGGCCAGTTTGGCCATGATAACGTCACGGGCGTCGGTCAACAGGGTGTACTGGTGATACACATGCACCCCTTTTCCGTCTTCAAAGGGGGTGACAACCAGATCCTTCAACCCTTCGGAATAGAGCTGCGCCACCCGCCGGCGGCCACTGTTGAAACTGTCGATCCGCTTCTGTTTGACCCGCAGGATCGCGGCCTGCAGATCATCGAGACGACTGTTGAAACCGATCACGTGATGATGATAGCGTACCCGGCTGCCATGGTTGCGCAACACCTTGACCTGCTCCGCCAGCTCGGCTGTGGCGCAGGTAACCAGACCGCCATCACCGTAGCAACCGAGGTTTTTGCTCGGGAAGAAGCTGTAACAGCCAAGCGAACCGATGGTGCCGGTCATCTTTCCGCCGATTGAGGCTCCGTATGACTGGGCGCAATCCTCGATCAGGATCAGATTGTGCTTGCTGCAGATGGCGCTGATGGCATCCATGTCCGCCGGTTGTCCAAACAGATGCACCGGGATAATCGCCTTGGTTTGCGGTGTAATGGCGGCCTCAATCAGAGCCGGGTCGATATTGAACGTTTGGGGATCAATATCCACAAACACCGGGGTAGCTCCGGCATAACAGATCGCTTCAGCAGTGGCGATAAAGGTAAAGGGGGAGGTAATCACCTCATCTCCCGGCTTGATGCCGGCCGCCAGGATTGCCAGATGGAGCGCATCGGTTCCCGAGGCGCAACTAACCGCCTGATGTGCACCCAGGTATTCGGCCGCTTCCTTTTCAAAGGAAGTCACATTTGGTCCCAGGATGAACTGGGTACTTTCCACGGCATCCAGCAGTGCCCGGTCCATTTCCTCTTTCAGCTGGTGGTACTGGGTTTTCAGGTCAACCATCGGTATCATGAATGTCTCCTGCCTAGACTGGTATTGATTTTGAGCGCCGTTTCCAGCGCCATCCTGCCGTCATTGCCACTTACCTGCGGCGGTAATCCTTCCCGGATCGCGCTCAGGAATGATTCGATCTCGCTTCTCAGCGCATCCGCCTCACCCAGTTGCCGCTCATCAACCTTGACATTGGGAACTCCCGGAAACAACTCTCCGGCCCCTTTGTTGGCGATCAGGATCTTTCGGTTCTGGAAATCGAGGGTGATGTAGGCGTCACGCTGGAAGATCCTCATTTTACGTTCGCTCTTCAGGCTGATCCGGCTGGCAGTTACGTTGGCAACGCAACCGTTCCGGAACAGGATGCGGGCATTGGCAATATCTTCTTCCCCGGTAAAGACCGGGGCGCCGATGGCATCGATCCGCTCCACCGGCGATTTAACGATGTGTTGAATAATGTCGATGTCGTGGATCATCAGGTCAAGCACCACATTCACATCGGTGCCGCGCGGCTTGAACGGTGCGATGCGTACCGATTCAATGAACAGCGGTTCCACCAGCACCCCTTCCAACGCCACCAGCACCGGGTTGAACCGTTCCAGATGTCCGACCTGGAACACGACTCCCTGTTGTTCTGCCAGGGCAATCAGCTGATCCGCCTCCTCAATGGTGACGGTGATCGGCTTTTCAATCAGTACGTGTACCCCGGCTGCCAGGAAATCACGGGCAACGGCGTAATGAAACTGGGTCGGGACAACCACGCTGACCGCATCCACCTTGCCGATCAGGTCGCGGTAGTCGCCGAAAAATTGCGTGTCAAGGGCCTGGGCGATCTCACCACCCCGTTTGGAATCATTATCCGCCACGCCGACCAACTCCACCTGCGGGAGCAGCGCATATTTCTGGGCATGAAAATTCCCCAGATAGCCGACACCAATCACTGCTGTTCGTAATGTTTTCATCCGCGGCAGAAGCCCCGCTGTGAACGGGCGATAAAGGCGAGCAGGTAGTCCACTTCGGGACAGGCGCTGATTTCGTTCTTGATCCGCTCCAAGGCGTCTTCAGTCTTCAAGCCGGCCATAAAGAGCGTTTTGTAGGCTTTCTTCAGGTTGCTGATCGCCTGATCGGAAAAACCGCGCCGCTTGAGGCCGATCAGGTTGAGACCGCGCAGCTTGGCATCCCGTTTACCCGGTGTGGCAATCGTATAGGGAAGGATATCAAGCCCGACCATGCAGCCGCCACCGATCATGGCGTGCATGCCGATGCTGGAAAACTGATGGACAGCCACCAGCCCCCCCAGTATCACGTTGTCTTCTACGGTGACATGACCGGCCAGGGTGGCCACATTGGCCATGACCACATGGTTGCCGATTCTGCAATCATGGGCAACGTGTGAATAGGCCATGAACAGGTTATTGTTGCCGACTACGGTCTCCCCATGTCCAGTCACCGTGCCGCGATGAATGGTGGCGAATTCACGAATCTGGTTGTTATTGCCGAGACGGGTCCAGGTTTCCTCTCCCCGGTATTTAAGATCCTGGGGTGGGGCGCCAACCGAGGCTTGATGGAAGATCTGGTTGTTTTCACCAATTTCGGTCCAGTCGCCAATTACCGTGGAAGCGCCGATCGAGGTGCCTTTCCCGATGGTTACCTGCTTTCCGATGATTGCGTAGGGGCCAATCTCAACATCGTTGGCCAATTGTGCTGAACTATCTATGATTGCTGTGGGATGGATTGCCATGATGGTAGTCCTCTTTCTAGGCCGCTTTATCGGCAAAAGTAGCTTTGAGTGATGCTTCAGTCATGAGTGTTTCACCCACAAATGCCTTGCCATCGACTCCCCAGATTCCACGTTTGTTCATGGTGGAGGTTATTTCAATCCGCAGTTGATCACCCGGCATGACCGGCTTTCTGAAGCGGGCATTATCGATCGACATGAAATAACAGACTTTTTTGCGGGTTTCCTCGTCCGAGGCGAGATACGCCATGATACCGGCCACCTGTGCCATCGCTTCCACGATCAGGACACCCGGCATAACCGGATGACCGGGGAAATGCCCCTGGAAAAAAGGTTCATTGATGGTAACATTTTTAATCCCCACACAGCGCTTTCCCGGTTCAACCTCCACAATCCGGTCGACCAGCAGAAAGGGGTAACGATGGGGAAGAATTTTCATGATTTCATTAATATCAAGTTCCATACTCATACCTCGTAGCGGTTATTGACTTCCCAGCTTTGCTTCCAGTTCGGCAATTCGTTTTTCAAGCGCCGATACGTTTTTCTTCAGTTCCGGCAGATGGGCAACCACCGCCATTGATTTCAGCCACTGTTTATGGGGGAGGGCCGGGGTACCGCTATAACCGGCATTGGCAGCCAGGGAACCGGGAACGCCGGACTGGGCGCCGACCATCACATTGTCGCCAATGCTCAGATGCCCCGCCACTCCGACCTGACCGGCCAGGGTGACATGATTGCCGATTTTGGTACTACCGGAGATACCGACCTGGGATACGATCATGCAGTCTTCGCCGATCTGGCAGTTGTGCGCCAGCTGCACCAGGTTGTCCAGCTTGGTTCCACGCCCGACCCGGGTAACTTCCAGCGCGGCCCGGTCGATGCAGCTGTTGGCGCCGACTTCCACATCATCTTCCAGCACCACAATCCCGATCTGGGGGATCGGATAGTAACCGCTCCCATCCGGCGCATAGCCAAAACCGTCACTGCCGATCACCACACCCGGTTGCAGCACACAGCGTTTGCCGATCCGGCAACGTTCCCGCACCACCGCATTGGCATGAATGACCGTATCATCGCCAACCGTCACCCCCTGGTACAGCACCACACCGGGATGGATCACACACCGGTCACCAATGGTAACCCCGTCGGCAATGATAGCGCCGGGATAAATGGAAACCGCGGTTCCCAGCTTGGCTCCGGGAGCGACCGATGCCTCGGGCGCTACGCCGAGCACCGGATGGGGCTGGACGTAAAAGAGTGTCAGCAGTTTGGCAAACGCCAGATACGGGTTAGCGACCTCAATCACGTTGCGCCCGTACGATTCACCGCCGGCAGCCATCAGTACCGCCCCGGCGCCGGTATCGGCGACTTTGGCAGCATATTTGGGATTGGCCAGAAAGGTGATCTTGTCAGCAGTGGCTGCTTCCAGCGGTGCCAGTCCGTTAACAACATGATTGCCATTGCCGCGTACAACGCCGCCCAGCAGATCCGCCAGTTCCTGTACTGTCTTGGTCATGAAGAGCTCCGCCTATTTTTTACGGTTTGCGTTCAACAGTTTCAGCACTTCTTCCGTTACATCGGCCTTTTCATCCACAAACAGCATGCTTTCATTTTTAATCAGGATGAAGGTAAACCCGTTTTTCCGGCCGTATTCCTGCACGATTTTCTCCATGCTTTCCAGGATCTTACGGGTAAATTCTTCGTCCTTACCCTGCAGCTCATCCTGGGCATCTTTGGTAAAGCGCTGGAAATCCTTAAGTTTATTCTGATAATCCTTTTCTTTTGAGGTACGGGCCGACTCGGAGAGCAACATCCCCTGTTTTTCCAGTTCGTCCTTCAGTTTTTTCAGATCTTCCTGTTTAACATTGATCTCGTCCTGATATTTCTTAACCCTGGTCGCCAGCTGTTCCTTGGCCTCTTTCCCTGCTTCGGATGAGTTGAGCGCGCGCTGCATATCGACGTATCCCAATTTCACCTCTGCTGCAAAAGCTGTGGTTGCTGCCATGCTAAGCACCAGTCCTGCTACCGTTACCAACCGTTTCATGTTTCGTTCTCCTTGTGTGATATATCTTTGTCGTTATTTTTAGAACATACTCCCGATGGCAAATTCAAATCTGCCGGTCTTGCTGTCAAGCCCCGGACGCGGATTGATCGGAATACCGTATTCCAAGCGGAGCGGCCCGATCGGGGAGGCCCAGCGGATACCACCGCCATAGCTCATCAGCACCGAACTGAACATGGTCTGATTATCGCCGTAGGAATTACCGTAATCGAAGAAACCGACCCCCTTGAGCCCCACATCCGGCAACAGCGGGAAACCTAACTCCAGACTGCCGAAGGCCTGCTTGTTCCCACCCAGGTAGACGGTGCCGCCAACGGCATCATGACTGACCGGACTGACAGTACGCGCTTTGTAGCCGCGCAGGGAATAGATCCCGCCGAGATAGAACTTTTCATCGATCGGGACCGGCTGGCCAACTTCCTGAATATAGCCGAGGGTCAGTTTGGAGGCAAAGATCAGCTTTTTGTAGAGTTGATAAAACCAGGTAGACTCGCCGATATAACGGGCATATTTGTTGTCCCCCCCCAGACCGGCAAACTCGGCGGAAATCGAGTTAACCATACCGCTGGACGGATCAAGTTTGTAGTCGGTGGTGTTCTGGGTCAGACTGCCGAAGAGCGAGCTGGTAGTGGTGGTGTTGAGCGGATAATCGACCGGGTTGTTTTTGTTGTACTCAAGGTATGTGGCGGTCGGGTTATAAATATCCTTGATTTCGTATTTGTACATGAAAAAGGTACTCAGGAAATCACTGAGCGGATAGCCGGCCTTGAGATCGCCACCCATCAAACGACGGCTGTAATCGGTATAGTCACGCTCCGAACGGTAGACATCCCCCCCCAGGGTCCACCTGGTATCGAGGAAATAGGGATCACTCACGCCAACCGCGTAGGTTTGTGATTTGCCACCGATCGAGGCCGAGAGATTGGCCCGGTCCTCGGGGA
>DAINBV010000057.1:0-36326 GCA_036732725.1 Geobacteraceae bacterium
AGGATATAACTGGGAGTAACCGGATAGGGGGCTCTAACCGACTACCCCCCTTAAATTTAATTAACCAAGTTAGCAATTTTTCCGAATTAATTTCACAGTTTAAGGATGACTTTATTCCGCTGCTTGAAACGTGTACGGGCTTACAGATAACTGACCAAACTCCAAGAAAAATGATTGTTTGGCCAGCACCAAACACAAAGAATTCAGCATCAAAAGCGCATGAAGTTGAGCTTAACAATGCAGGCATTAGTGTCCTAGAATACCACTATGAGGGCAAGAATCCACTATTTGAACGTTTTTTGGCACCATAAGGGCCATCTACAAAGCACCTGGCGAAAAAATATCAACAACTTATTTATGACGTGCCTGAAACACCCCAGGAACACCGCTCCCCAGATCGTTTTGAATCAGAGGACTGCGCCAAAATCGGCAAGGGCCTAACAAAAATTTTTAAAACAGAAAAGCAAATGATCGCAGAGAAAATCATTTAGCGAGAATTCAGACATGAACATCTATTTCAACCACGGCAAAGAAAGTGGCCCTTGGGGCACAAAGATTGGCGCCTTGGCCGCGATTGCGCGACAGAAGGGTTTCAGCATTGAAAGCCCCGACTACTCCGGGCAGCCAGATCCGGATGCCCGCGTAGAACAATTACTGAATCTGCGGCTGCCTGCCTCTAACCGTACCGTACTCGTCGGTTCCAGCATGGGTGGATATGTCGCCACCGTTGCCTCGCAGATCATAAACCCGGTCGGGCTTTTCCTTATGGCTCCGGCATTTTACCTGCCGGGATACAAGGAACAGAGTCCCGCCCCCCATGCCAGGAAAACAGTAATTATCCACGGCCTCAAGGACGAAGTTGTCCCGGTTGAAAACTCGATCCGTTTTGCCGGTGAGCACGGTACGGAACTGCACCTGATTGACGGTGACCACGGCCTTAATGCCCAATTACCAAAGATAGAAATGCTTTTTGATCTGTTTCTGGATGATGTGCTTGAGCTGAGTGATCTTCCGAAAACAGTGACATGGAAAAAAATAACTCAGAAATTTGAACCGGAATACTATTGGGTTCAAACAGAATGGCGACAAGTAATATCAAACGGTTATGCCAATTACAGAAACGAGTCAGAACGAAGAGCTGTTGTATTACTTTTTATTGCGCTCACCGAGTTTTGTTATGACTTTATGTCTGAATTTTCCGGATATAACTGTCGGGAAAAAGAGCCTCATGACATTGCCAATCTCCTCGATCTTCCAAAACAGGAACTCGATCATTTGCTTGCCGATTATGTAGCAAGACATGGCAACGAATCTTCAGAAGCACCGACAATCCAAATGGCACTGGAAGAATTTTCCTTTCCCCTACTGCTGAAGTGCTACGGCGATATCGATGGGATAACGGAATCAATTTATAACTACTCCTCAGACCCGGTCTGCTTTGATGACGATATCAATGAGTATCTTATGGATCCTGACAACCCCGAAGAAGATGCTGATGACAACAAAATGGACAGCAATGATTCTGATGCAGAAGCGCTGGTAAAAACCAAAGCATGCAAATGGATCAGTGCCTGGTTGAAACTAAAATTGGAGGGTAGCAACAGCATAGTATGACGGTCTGGATGTAAATGAGATACGCAATCGGTGATATTCATGGCGGTGTAAAGACACTTAAGGCGCTGCTCGTTCTACTCAATCTACGTCAAAGTGATCGTCTCTTCACATTGGGTGATTATGTGGATCGAGGCCCTGACAGCAAGGGAGTGCTCGACACCATTTTGGGGCTGAAGCAATCTGGCTATGAGGTAATCCCACTATGCGGAAACCACGATGACATGATGCTCAGTGCGATCACGGATGAAACAGACGATTTCGCCAGATCCTGGTTTGGCGATTGGGGCGAGAGCTTCGGTATTAGCACCCCCAAAGAAGTGCCTGAAAAATATGTAACCTTTCTAAAGTCACTTCCACTGATGGCTGTAGAACCGGACTATGTATTGGTTCATGCAGGGTTGGCATTTAATGCCCCCCATCCGATTGATGACTCACGATCAAATCACATGTTGTGGCAGGAAGATGGGACACCTGACAGGCGAAACCTCGGTGGAAGAATTGTGGTAACGGGACACCTTGTCACTCCGCTCTCGGCAATCAGGCGTTCATTGAACTCCGATCGTATCTACCTTGATAATGGAGCATACACAGGGGAGTTGCCTGAGTTGGGAAACCTTGTGGCGCTTAACCTCGATACAAAAGAATTGATTCTTCAGCCGTGGATGGATTGAATCGCAACCATCTGCCTGTCCAAAAAACGGGAGTATTATAATATGAACATATTGTTGTATGAGGTTGCTCGCCGGGAAACATTCAGTCCGCCGGTAGTAGCCTGACAACAGCTACAGATTAATACAGCTTGCGAGGTAAGAGCCATGCCCCCTCTGGTTGGAATATATTTTGTCATCAAAGGCCATGTACTGCACGACTCCGCTACACTTGAGAATGCGGAAGCCTATGGAGATGCGCTCCAGCATGGCGGCCATGACGACTTCCACGTAGCATTATCCCCCCAATCGCCAATTGAGCGCCTGTTCAAATCCGTGCCGTACGATTATTTTCCCAGAGGGCGCGTCGTATATTTCCGGCAAACTGATACGTTCCGGCTCTACTTCGACAAATGCCTTGATGAAGCAACCATTCAGCAGGTTATCCAAATGTTCGGCCTGACAGGCATGGAGATAGAACTGCTCCCCGACGAGCACTACAAATGCGCTGGCTGTAATCGCCATTACCTCATCTAACCACAAAATATCGTCCCCGCACCCTCCCCTTGACACCATATCTTGTACGGTGCATAATCTTTCCTCGATCGTATTGCAAGGAGATTTGCCGCTATGGAACTAGCTGATTCTACTGAAAATGACACCATCCCCCCCTTTGTTCACCTCCATCTTCATACCCAGTACTCACTGCTCGACGGCGCCAACCGGCTGGAAGATCTGGTTGGCAAGGCCAAGAAACACTCCATGCCGGCCATGGCCATTACCGACCATGGCAACATGTTCGGAGCAGTGGAATTTTACAGCAAATGCAAGAAAGCCGGTATCAAACCGATTATCGGCTGTGAACTGTATATTGCGCCCGATTCACGCTTTTCCAAGGATTCCAAAGGGATCTCCGATGCGGCCTATCATATCATCCTGCTGTGCGAAAACCTGGAGGGGTACCGCAACCTGTCGTACCTCACCTCGGCCGGATACAAGGAAGGTTTTTACTACCGCCCCCGCATCGACCGGGAACTGCTGGCCAAACATTCCGAAGGACTGATCGCCCTCTCCGCCTGCCTGAAGGGGGAAGTCGCCATGCAGTGCGGCCGCGGCCGCATGGAAGAAGCGCTGGAGACTGCCCGCTGGTACGCCGAACAGTTCAAGGATCGCTACTATATCGAACTCCAGGAAAACACCCTGCCGGAACAGGATGTGGTCAACAAGCGCCTGATGGAGGTTGCCGGTGAGCTGAACCTGCCGCTGGTGGCGACCAACGACTGCCATTACCTCAACCGTGAAGATGCCCGCGCCCACGAGGTGCTGCTCTGCATCCAGACCGGCAAGACCATGAGCGACGCCACCCACATGCGCTTTTCCGCCGATGAGTTCTACGTCAAGACTCCGGAAGAGATGGCAGCAGCCTTCTCCTACGCGCCGGAAGCGATTGCCAATACGGTCGCCATTGCCGAGCGCTGCAACCTGGAACTGCCGCTGGACAAGGAATATTTCTTCCCCCACTTTGAGCCGCCGGCAGGGAAGAACCACGACGACATGCTGCGGGATGTGGCCCACGAGGGGTTGAAAGAGCGGATGGTCACCATTCTGGCCAAGTATCCCGACATGACCCAGGAGCAGCAGCAGGGGTATTTCGACCGGCTGGAGATCGAACTGAATTGCATCTGCGAGATGAAATTCCCGGCCTATTTCCTGATCGTGTCCGACTTTATCACCTGGGCCAAGAATCAAGGGATTCCGGTCGGACCGGGTCGTGGTTCGGCGGCCGGTTCGCTGGTCGCCTATGCCACCAAGATTACCGATCTCGATCCCCTCCCCTACAACCTGCTGTTCGAACGTTTCCTCAACCCGGAACGTATCTCCATGCCTGATATCGACGTCGACTTCTGTCAGGATCGCCGCTCCGAGGTGATCGACTACATGGTCGACAAGTACGGTCGTGACCGGGTCTGCCAGATCATTACCTTCGGGACCATGGGGGCCAAGGCGGTGGTGCGGGATGTGGGACGCGCCCTGAATATCCCCTACGGCGATGTGGACCGGATCGCCAAGCTGATCCCCGACGATCTGAAGATGACCCTCTCCAAGGCGCTGCAGCAGGAGCCGCAACTGAACCAGATGGCAGGCGAAGATTCCCAGGTCAGGGACCTGCTCGATACGGCGCTCTGCCTGGAAGGGCTGACCCGCCACGCCTCGACCCATGCCGCGGCGGTGGTGGTGGCACCGAAACAGCTGGAGGAATTCCTGCCGCTGTACAAGGACCAGAAGACCGGTTCCATCAACACCCAGTATTCCATGAAGTACGTGGAGCAGGTCGGCCTGGTCAAGTTCGACTTCCTGGGACTGAAAAACCTGACGGTGATCCAGAATGCGGTCAACCTGATCCGCCAGGGGAAAGATCCTTCCTTTGATATCACCATCCTGCGGGACGATGATCCGGCCAGTTACGAGCTGATCTCCAGCGGCAACACCACCGGCGTATTCCAGCTGGAGTCGAGCGGCATGAAGGAAATGCTGATGAAGCTCAAACCTTCCTGTTTCGAGGACATCATCGCCGCCTGCGCCCTCTACCGTCCCGGTCCGCTGGGCTGCGGCATGGTGGACGACTTCATCGAACGTAAGCATGGCCGCCAGAAAGTCGTCTACGACCTGCCGCAACTGGAACCGATCCTGAAAGACACCTACGGCGTCATTGTCTACCAGGAGCAGGTCATGCAGATTTCACGTACCCTGGCCGGCTATTCCCTGGGACGAGCCGACCTGCTGCGCCGCGCCATGGGTAAAAAAGATGCCAGCGTCATGGCCAAGGAAAAGGTGCCGTTTCTGGATGGCGCCAAGGAGCAGGGAATCGACCCCAAAAAGGCGGAGGCGATTTTCGACCAGATGGCCAAGTTTGCCGAATACGGTTTCAACAAGTCCCATTCGGCGGCCTATGCCTTGATCGCCTACCAGACAGCCTGGCTGAAAGCCCATTATCCGGTGGAGTTCATGGCGGCCTTGCTTTCCTGCGACATGGACAGCACCGACAAGGTGATCAAAAACATCAGCGACTGCCGTGAACAGGGGATCGAGGTATTGCCCCCCGACATCAACAAGTCGGGACTCTCCTTTACGGTGGTGGACAAATCGATGCGTTTCGGACTCGGCGCCGTCAAAGGGGTCGGTACCGGAGCGGTGGAGGCGATTCTGGAGGCGCGCCAAAACGGTCTGTTCCGCGATATTTTTGAACTGTGCGAACAGGTTGACCTGCGGCGCTGCAACAAGAAGACCCTGGAAGCGCTGATCAAATGCGGCGCCTTCGACTCCACCAACGCCACCCGCGCCGCCTTGATGACCGGCCTGGAACAGGCAATGGGGTACGGCCAGAAATTGCAGGAAGAAAAGGCGAGCAGCCAGGTTTCCCTGTTCGGCCTGGACGAGGTGGTCACCTCCCGAGGTGGAGGGGGAATGAAACTCCCCCCGATCCCGGAATGGCACGACAAGGAAAAACTTGCCTTTGAAAAGGAAGCGCTCGGCTTCCTGATCACCGGGCATCCGCTCGACCGCTATATCGATGACATCCGGCGTTTGAGCAGCTGTTCCATCAGCCAGCTATCGGAACAGCCCAACGGGAGCGAGGTGCGGATCTGCGGCATCGTTTCGTCCCTGAAAGAGATCATCACCAAAAAAGGGCTGGGCGACCGGATGGGGTTTGCCGCGGTTGAGGATTTAAGCGGCACCATTGAAGTGACCGTTTTTTCCGACATCTATGCCGATGCCGCCCCGTTGTTGAAGTCCGACGATCCGTTGCTGATCGTCGGCAAACTGGAAAACGATGAGAAGGGAACCAAGATCCTGGTACAAGGAGCCAAAGAGGGGGGGAGCGAATGGCAGAAGAGAAACCGCGGTCCGGCCGGGAGCATCCAGCTGCTGACCGAGGCGCGCTGCCAGACCACCAAGAAGGTGGTGCTCAACCTGCAGGTCGATGAAATGCCGGCTGAACGGATGGATGCGCTCAAGTGCATCCTGGAACGCCACGGCGGATCCACACCGACCTTCCTCAACTTCATGCTGCCATCACGGGGGGCAGCCACCATGCAATTACCGCAAAATTTCTATGTGCTTCCCAATGATGAATTAAAACTGGAAGTGGAACAACTCTTCGGCTATAATGCCGCGTCTTTTGAGTGAGGCTAAAAAATACCATCCACCACCGCGGCAAGAAAGAGGAAAGAAAACGCATCACTGAGGGGTAGCTACCGGGCTTATCCAGCCGGCCTGTTCCGGACGGCCATTTATCCTTGATAAATTATCCGTTGATTTTCGATCTTTCGCCACTGCTGGTAAAAAAGAATGAGGTGTTACTATGGCATCCCCGTTTCATCTGGAATTTGAAAAACCGATCGTCGAACTGGAACAGAAGATCGATGAGCTGAATGCCCTGGCTCAACAGGGGCTCAATATCGGCGATGATGTGGCCAAACTGGAAGGGCACGTGGAACAGATGCGCGCCGATATTTTTTCCAATCTCTCCCGCTGGCAGACCGCCCAGGTCGCCCGTCACATCAACCGCCCCTTTACCCTCGACTACATCAACCATATCTTTAGCGACTTCACCGAACTGCACGGCGACCGCAACTTTGGCGATGACCATGCCATCGTCGGTGGCCTGGCCCGCTTTGACGGCCAGCCGGTGATGGTGATCGGACACCAGAAAGGGCGCGACACCAAGGAGAAGGTATTCCGCAATTTCGGCATGCCGAATCCGGAAGGGTACCGCAAGGCATTGCGCCTGATGCAGATGGCAGAGCAGTTCAAACTCCCGGTGATTACCTTTGTGGACACCCCCGGCGCCTTTCCCGGCATCGGCGCCGAAGAACGTGGCCAGGCCGAAGCGATTGCCCGCAACCTGCGGGAAATGGCCAGCCTGCGTACCCCGATCATCGTCTGCATTACCGGCGAAGGCGGTTCGGGCGGTGCGCTGGCGATTGCCGTCGGCGATCGCATCCTGATGCTGGAACATTCGGTCTACGCCGTTATCTCTCCCGAAGGGTGCGCTGCAATTCTCTGGTCGGACGGAACCAAAGGGGAGCAGGCTGCCGAAGCGTTGAAACCGACCGCCCGCGACATCATCAAGCTCGGCGTAATCGACGAGATCGTGAAAGAACCGATCGGTGGCGCCCACCGCGACCACCTTGCCATGGCCGTAACATTGAAAGCGGCTATCAAGCGCAACCTGGACGAACTGGTCAAGTTTTCAGGAGAAGAACTGGTGGCAGGACGTTACAACAAGTTCAGAGCCATGACCCGCTGCCTGGAGTAAAAAAACATTTGCCACAGAGGCACAGAGACAAGAAACATAATGGGTTGCACAACAATTTTGTGCAATTCTCATCATCAGATCGGTTTCTCAATTATTTTCAGAAAACTCTGTGAACTCCTCTGCGTCTCCGTGCCTCTGTGGCCCGACTGCCGTTTTTGAGTTACGAATCCAGCAATTCCCTGACCTTGCGCAAAAGATCCAGCGGTTGAACAGGCTTGATCATCAACTCGATTGCTTCTTCCGAGACTCCTCGATTTTTTATGAAATCGGCACTGTAACCACTGGCATACAGGATTTTGACCCCCGGTTGCAGTGCACGGATCTCCCGGCCAGCCTCAATCCCGTTTTTCTTCGGCATGATCACATCCATCAGAACCAGGCGGATCTGCTCACGGTTGGCGGCGAACTTTTCCACCACTTCCTCCCCATCCTGTGCCAGAATCACCCGATACCCGAAACGGGTCAGCACCGATCCCACCAGTTTTTGGATATGGACATCATCCTCTGCCAGGAGAATGGTTTCACTCCCTCCCCTCGGCATGGTCACCCCTGGCTTCACCGTCTGCACACCCCGATCCGACTCACTGAGCGGAATATGGATCCTGAAGGTCGTCCCCTTACCCGGCTCACTGTAGACATTGATAAAACCGTTGTGCTGCTTGATGATGCCGTAGACGATCGCCATACCGAGTCCGGTCCCTTTGCCAACCTCTTTGGTGGTAAAAAACGGTTCGAAGATTTTGCGGCAGGTTTCCTGATCCATCCCGATGCCGGTGTCCGACACCGCGATCCAGGCATAGCGCCCCGGCTCGCCATACCCGGAGACATGCTTCAGAGGCGCTTCAATCTCCCGCAGGCCGGTCTCGATCGACAACAGGCCACCGTGCGGCATGGCATCACGGGCGTTGGTCGCCAGATTGATCAGCACCTGTTCAATCTGGGCACTGTCCACCAGCACCGGTAATTCCAGCTCGCCGGGATGGGACGTCAACTTGACATCTTCGCCGATCACCCGCAGTAAAAATTTCTGCACATGCTGCACAATCTTATTAAGATCTACCAAGGCAGGCGCCATGACCTGCTTGCGGCTGAAGGCCAGCAGTCCCCTGGTCACCAGCACCGCCCGCTCCGAGGCATCAATGATCTGTTCCAGATACTCGTGTTGTTTTTCACTCATCTGCGTGTCCATGGTCAGCAGATTGCCATACCCGATGATGACCGTCAGAATGTTGTTGAAATCATGGGCCACTCCACCGGCCAACTGCCCGATTGCTTCCATTTTCTGAGCCTGGCGCAGCAATTCTTCGGTTTTCCTGTTTTCAGCAATGCGCCGTTGCACCTCCTGCTCCAGAAACGCATTTTTATCCCGCAGAAAATCGGCCACTGCTTTCAGGTTGAGATGAGTGCGGATACGGGCCATGACGATCGAGGGACTGACCGGCTTGGAGATGTAGTCAGCCGCACCCAAAGCCAATCCCTGTTGTTCATCTTCCGTATCGTTGAGAGCGGTAAGAAAAATAACCGGGATATCACGGGTTTTGGCATCCGCCTTGAGTTGCCGACAGACTTCGTAGCCATCCATGCCGGGCATCATGATGTCAAGCAGAATCAGGTCTGGCTGCTGCTCCGACCGGGCGATCGTGAGCGCATGCTCGCCATTGTTGGCAACCTTGACTTTATAGTCGTCCTTCAGCAGTTCATTCATGTACGCCAGATTGTCAGGAGTATCATCAACCACCAGCACAACCGGCTGTTCATTTTTTTTCATCGCAAACCTCATAATTATGGCTATTCATCAGTGTGACAAGTCCGGTCAATGCCGCCTCGAAATCAAAAGCGTGAATTGCTGCGGAGATCTCCGGGAACTGCTGCGGAAACACCGCACAGAGCAGATCCCGGTTGGCCTCGAACAACGTCACTGTCTCGGCGTCATCATCCTTGAGCAGCTCCACCAGGTCGCGCAGGAGACACTCCAGTTCCCCGTCATCCACCATCACCGGCCGGGGAGTTGACAGCGGGGGAAGTTTTGCCGCCAGAGCAGCCATCACCTCATGCAACGCCTCCCCAAACGGCACCAACAGAGCAGCCAGCGATTCGTGGCTACGACCTTCCCGCACCCCCTGCTCCAGTTCAACTGCCCGTGACTGCAGGCGGGTTGCCCCCAGGGTACCGGAGAGACCTTTGACCGTGTGAATCAGGCGTTGCGCACTCTCCCGGTCATTGTCATGCAGAGCACCAACGATTTTGTCTGCCGCATCCCGATATCCGGCCAGAAATTTCCGTAACAGTGAAAGATAATGCGCTTTCTTCCCCGCTACCCGCCTCAATCCAAGCAGCATGTCAACTCCGGCAATCTCCCGGGGAAGTTCAACGTCTGGAGCTGTTCCCTGCTGGCTCACCGGCAGAGGTGATACAACAGACTGTTGCGGCTTGATCCACTGCAGCAGCGTTGACCAGAGCTGGGAAGGATCGATCGGTTTGGCCAGATGATCGCTCATGCCGGCCGCCAGACAGTCGGCCCGATCCTGCTGCCGGGCATTGGCCGTCATGGCCACCACAGGCAGTTGCGACCAGAGCGGGTTTTTTCGAATCTCGATCGTGGCTGTCAGACCATCCATCACTGGCATCTGGATATCCATCAGCACCAGCTGATAGTCGTTGCGCCCCAGCTTTTCCAAGGCGAGTTCACCGTTATCCGCCGTATCCACCGACAGTCCCGCATCGCTCAGCAGCTCACGCGCAACCTGCTGATTGATCTCGTTATCCTCAACCAGCAGGATACGGGCGCCCCTGATCTCGGCCAGTTTTTCCTCCAGTGCCGAAGCAGTCTGATCAACCACACACGGCTTATATTCCCCCCGCAGAGTACGTATGGCAGCATCAAACAGCATGGAAGGGGTCACCGGCTTGACCAGAATCTCTGCCACCCCGCACCCCTGATCAAGCTGACTCAGCAACTCATCACGGTCAAAGGCGGTAACCATGATGATATGCGGTTGTGGATCACCCCCCAGCGCCCTGATACGCCGGGCCGTTTCAAGACCGTCAAGTTCCGGCATCTGCCAGTCAAGATAGATGATCCTGACAGGTTGCCCCAGGTTGACACCCCGTTGCACCTCCTGCAGCGCCTGCACTCCCGAAGCGGCTACCGTAACATCAAAGGTCATGGATTGCAGCATGTCATTCAGCACAAGCCGCACATTCTGATTGTCATCAACCACCAGAACACGGCAACCACGCAGGTCAGGCGACGGCAGCAGGGAACACTTTGGTTCGCCGGCGATGCCAACCCGCACGGTGAACCAGAAGGTGCTTCCAGCGCCGGCACGGCTCTCGACACCGACCTCTCCTCCCATCAGCTCTGCCAGCCGCCGGGAGATTGCCAAACCGAGTCCCGTGCCGCCATATTTGCGGGTGGTGGACATATCAGCCTGCTGAAAGCTGAGGAACAGCCGTTGTTGCTGTTCCTCGCTCAGCCCGATCCCCGTGTCCCGTACGGAAAAATAGAGCACCGCAGCCTGGGAGGTGCATTCCTTGACCCGCGCAGATATGCAGATTTCCCCCTGTTCCGTGAATTTGACGGCATTGGCAACGTAATTGAGCAGGATCTGTCCGATGCGCAACGGGTCACCGACCAGCGAGAGCGGAACGTCCGCTGCAATATCGAAAAAGATTTCCAACCCCTTCCCTTCCGCCTTTTCATTCAGGAACAGAGCCACGTTACCCAGGATCTGTTCCAGCTCAAACTCAGTCTGCTCAATGGTGATTTTGCCCGACTCTATTTTTGAGAAATCGAGGATGTCATTGATCACACCGAGCAGATGCTGTCCCGAAGCCTGAAGCTTGCTAATATAATCGTACTGTCGGGGAGTCGGGTCGGTTTTGAGCAACAGGTGTGACATGCCTATGATGGCGTTCAACGGGGTGCGGATTTCATGACTCATGTTGGCCAGGAAAAGGCTCTTGGCCTGGGTGGCAGATTCGGCGGCAATGCGGCGGATGCGCTCGCGCAGGGTTTGAATGCCATAGGCCAGATTGTTCGACAGTTCCTCCAGCAACCTGACCTCGTCAAGGCTGAAAGCATCGGGCTCAGCCGAGTATATGGTCAGAGCACCCTGCAAGGCTGACCCACTGATCACCGGCAAGGCGATTGATGACTGAAAACCACGCTTTACCGCTTCCTCGCGCCAGGGGGCCATACGCGGATTGCTGAGACAATCTGAGTTGACCTGGGTGATGCCGGTTCGGATGGCTGTTCCGGTTGGACCGTGACCATTCTCAGAGCGGTCACTCCAGGAGATCTGAATATTTTGCAGATAGCCATCCTCGTACCCCCACTGCGCCACCGGACGCACTGACTGTTGCGGATCATGATCTGCCAGCCCAACCCAGGCCAGGCGATAACCGCCCGATTCACAGATCAGGCGACAGATTTCCTGCAGCAGCCATCCCTCGTTTTCTGCCTGGAACAGGGCGATATTACAGTCGGTAAGCAGACGTAACGCTCTGGCGGTTTTCTTGATCTCCTGCTCCGTACGCTTGGCTTCCGTGATATCGACAAAAAACCAGATCCTCCCCAGATTTTCTCCCTTGGCGCTGATCAGGGGAGCCGAGTAGCGATCAAAACAACGCCCATCACGAAACTCGATTTCATCATGACTCTTATCGTCCTTATGTTGATACAAATAGGCAACCTTGCGACTGAATTCCTCCGGATCCCGCAATTGCAGCAGAGCGAATTCAAGCATTTTGGCATCATCCTGCTGATCAAGCAGTTCCGGCGGCAGCTTCCATAACCTGGCAAACCGTTTATTGGAATAGGTGATCTTGCCGCCATGATCCACAATCAGTATCCCGGCAATCGAGGTTTCCGATTGGGCTTCCAACAGCATCGACTTGTAGGCGGACGCCTCGGCTACCTGACGCCGATTGACCACATCCACCAGGCGCCGGACAATCGCCTCCAGCAAGGCACGCTCTTCGGAAAAAAACGCCCCTTCATCCTCCGGCGGCTGTTCGCTCAGATACACCACCGACAGACGAATGGAGTCACCCTGCTGGGTTACGGCTTCAGCGGTTTGCATCCAGGGCGTTTCCCTGAAACCGGGAGTCATGAAGCAGGTAGCGCCATATCCCAGACAAACGGCACAGCTATCCGGATACTGCCAACCAGCGCCGATCCGTTCCGTAACCGACTGGAGCTGCTGATCAAGCACCGCATCAACCTCTTCGGTCAAGGCGAATATTTCGTAGAGGCAGCGCTGCTCCTTGACCCGTTCACGCAGCAGACGCCGCTCATTTTTCAGGGTGCGCTGTGCCTGTTCCAACTCTGCTGTTCTGTCCCGCACCTGCTGCTCGATACTGTTACGGGTCTCGATCAGCGATTTTTCGGTTTGTTTGAGTTCCCGGAAGACAACACTGAACGGATCCCTGATGCCGGTGACAAAGATGGCACGATAGATCAGGTAAAAGGAGGCCAGCTTGAAGAAGTGTCCCGCCATGTTGGCGTAGTCATAGACACCGATGTAGGCGGTAAAAGCAAATTCGGCACAGACGGCGAAGAGCGCCGAAACGATCAACAGCTGGTAGGTGGAGTTGGTAAAGGCACTGCGGATTTTTCGTAACAATCCGATTGAAACCAGGATACAAGCCACAATCACGTATTCACTGACGACCTTGAACGGCGTAAGTCCGCTACCTTCCCGGTAACATTCCGGGAAGAAACCGCTGAATACGGTTCCGAGCAGCAGCACGGTGATCACCGTATAACCGGCGACAATACGGGAAACGCGCATTTTTTTATGATGGAGCAGCGGCGCCGCCATCAGCGTCATTCCCTGGAGTGAACGGGCGGCGATCCAGAGCTGGGTCGGCAGGTTGGCACCGTAACCGGCAAAGATGTTCATCCCCTTGAAGGAGAGCGTATGGATCAGGTCGATACAGGCACAGGCAGCGTATCCCAGTCCGATCACCTTCAGGTAGCTATTTTCCATCACCGTGCGGGAATTCCAGACCAGCAGCGAGATCGTGAATGCAATCGAAATGGTGAGCAGTTCCACTAACGAGTGAAACAGGAGGTAGCTGTAGCCGCGGATCAGCGAGAGAGTTATCACAACCAGAGTGATTGCCCCCCAATAGAGAACGTAGTTCGTCGATCCACCTTTACGTGCCATCAGATCAACGGCAGCCTGCTGCGGCTGTTCGGTATTCATCGGAGGCCTCGAATCATACAGTTGCTTATTATATATATGATTAACTATAGCAGACAACAGCCTGACTGCAATCCACGACACCCTACGAATGGTTCACAGACCATTGGTGCTCACGCAAAAAAAAAGCGAAGCAGATATATTCTGCTTCGCTGGTTAATCGTTGTATCAAAGGGAGCTTACCCCTTCCACCCCTTGGCGCCCCGCCCGATGGCAACCGCACCGGTACGGACCAGTTCCTTGAGTCCCAGCGGACGCAGAAGTTCAAGAATGGCATCGATTTTAACCGGATTACCGGTCGCCTCGATGGTGTACGATTTGGGGGTCACATCGATGATCTTGGCCCGGAAGATATCGACTATGCGCAATACTTCCGCACGGCTCTCATCCTCGGCCGTTACCTTGATCAGCGCCATTTCCCGCTCGACACCGCTGCCATCATCGGTAAAGTCGATCACCTTGATAACATCAATCAGCTTGTTCAGCTGTTTGGTAACCTGTTCCAGTATCTGCTCATCCCCTCTGGTCACAATGGTCATGCGTGACATGCCGTCTTCATTGGTCGGGGCAACGGAAAGCGAATCAATATTGAAACCGCGTCCCGAGAAGAGGGACGATATTCTTGAGAGTACGCCAAATTCGTTTTCTACCAGTACTGATATTGTATGTTGCATGTATAAGCCTCCAATAAAACCGTTTAGCCACAGAGCTCACAGAGAATTCAGAGGGAATTTAACATCAAGTAACATTAAATTAAGTCCCGGATTGTTCTTTTGTGATCTTCGTGGTTACTATCTGTGTATTTTCTCTGTGTCCTCTGTGGCAAATAGCTGTTACGCGTTCAAGACCATTTCGTTCAGCGATGCCCCGGCCGGAACCATCGGCAGTACTTTCTCTTCACGGGCAATCTTGAACTCCATGATAACCGGACCCGGCTCCTGGAAGGCTGCCTTGATGACTGACTCGACCTCATCCGGCTTGGAAGTGCTGAATCCCTTTGCTCCGTAGGCATCGGCCAGTTTGACGAAATCAATCGGCAGCTCCATGCAGGTACTGGAATAGCGTTTATCAAAGAAAAGTTCCTGCCATTGCCGAACCATGCCAAGAAAGTTGTTGTTGAGAATCACGATCTTGACCGGCAGACGATTTTGCACCAGCGTGGCAATTTCCTGGATATTCATCTGCACACCACCATCGCCGCAAATGGTGATTACCTGGCGATCGGGGAACGCCGCCTGGGCGCCCATGGCTGCCGGCAGGCCGTATCCCATGGTGCCGAGACCACCCGAGGTCAACAAGGTGCGCGGTTTGTTGAACTGGAAAAACTGGGCCGTCCACATCTGGTGCTGCCCCACGTCGGTGGAGATGATGGCATCGTCATCCGACAGTTCGCGCAACTTTTGAATCACAAACTGCGGCTTGATTACGGTGGTGCTGTTCTTGTAGGCAATCGGGTGCTTTGCTTTCCAGCCGCTGATTTCTTCATGCCAGGGAGCAAGAGCAGTTCTGAATGCTTCCGTCTTCTCCTTAAGCTTGGCCACCTGCTTGTTCATGGCAGTCAGCACATCTTTAACATCGCCGACGATCGGCAGGTCAACCCGCACATTTTTCTTGATCGAGGTCGGATCGACATCAATATGAATAATTTTGGCGTGGGGCGCAAAGGTTGCCAATTTACCGGTGACCCGGTCATCAAAGCGAGCGCCGATGGCAATGATCAGATCCGAATTGGTCATAGCCATATTGGCACAATAGGCGCCATGCATGCCGAGCATACCAAGGGAATTGGGATCATTTTCAGGAAAAGAGCCAAGCCCCATCAGAGTGGTGGTAACCGGCACCGTCAGCGACCGGCCAAGCTGGGTCAATTCCTGCGACGCATTTGAAAGTACCACTCCCCCCCCGACATACATAACCGGACGGCTCGATTCCAGTATCATGGCAACCGCTTTTTCGATCTGCTTGGGATGCCCGGCAGTGGTCGGTTTGTAGCTGCGAATCTCGACCGTATCCGGGTAGACAAATTCCGTCTGGGCAATCTGTACATCTTTCGGCAAGTCTACCAGCACCGGTCCGGGACGACCGGTACGGGCGATATAAAAGGCCTTCTTCACGATCGTGGCCAGATCCTTAACATCACGCACCAGAAAGCTGTGCTTGGTGCATGGACGAGTGATGCCGATGATATCGACTTCCTGAAAGGCATCATTGCCGATCAGCGCCGTCGGCACCTGACCGGTGATGATCACCATCGGGATTGAGTCCATGTAGGCGGTGGCAATTCCGGTGACCGTGTTGGTTGCACCTGGACCGGAGGTAGCAATCGCCACCCCGACTTTACCGGTAGCCCGGGCATAACCGTCAGCGGCATGCGTTCCAGCCTGTTCATGGCGTGGCAAAATATGGCGAATTTCCTTGAAGTTGAAAAGTTCGTCATACAGGTTGATTACCGTTCCGCCGGGATAGCCAAACACGGTATCAACCCCTTCTTTTTTCAAACATTCCAATAAAATACGTGCGCCATTCATTTTCATAATGTGCGGTTCCTTTGTATTCAGGTCTAAAAATTATTCGGATTTCCATTCAGAATATTGATTACGGTATATTTCAAATCGCCCTGGGCGTCGATCAGCTTGCGCTGTTGGGTGCTATTATCAAAATAGACTTTATAACAACCACCAACCTCTGTGCTGGAGTTCAGGTTGGAGATGCACAAGCGGCCATCATCGGTAATATTCCAGTTGCCACGTGTAATCCCGCCGTACGATCCTTTTCCCATGAATTTGCCGCTGGCGTCCCAGTAGAAACTGTCCCCGCTGGCAGTAGCAACCGTATTCCCCTGAAAAACTTCACGAACTTCACGAGCAGAGAGCAGCAGAGAGTTTGCCTGCAACAGGTTCTGTTCGACCGTTGTACACCCTGCTGCAACCATGCCAAGAGCCAGTAACAATGAGACTTTACAGGTAGTTTTCATATGTTCCTCCTGTGCGCGCAAGCGCTGTGAAATTTCCCGTTGTGCGGGGTGTTGCTAATCAGCAGTTGTCACCGCTCCGGTATGGGCCGAAGTTACAACCTTGGCATAACGTGCCAGCCAACCGGTTTTGATTTTCGGCTCCGGCGCCTGCCAAGTTGCACGGCGCGCCGCCAACGTGGCGTCATCGACCTTGACGGTAAGGGAACGCCCCGGGATATCAAGCACGATGGTATCCCCATCCTGTATCAGTGCAATCGGCCCACCTTCTGCAGCTTCGGGAGAAATATGCCCGATGCAGGGACCACGGGTACCGCCGGAAAAGCGTCCATCCGTAATCAAGGCGACCGAATCACCCAGCCCAAGTCCCATCAAGGCTGCGGTCGGAGCAAGCATTTCGCGCATTCCGGGCCCCCCCTTCGGCCCTTCGTAGCGGATGACAACAACATCACCGGATTTGACCGTGCCGTCCATCAAGGCTGCCATCGCTTTTTCTTCAGAATCATAGCAGCGGGCAATCCCCTCAAACTGCATCATGGCTGCTGACACCCCGGACTGTTTGACCACCGCGCCTTTGGGAGCAATGTTACCGGTTAGAATGGCAATGCCACCTTCCTTTTTGATCGGATTGTCGAGCGAACGAATCACATCATCGTCCACATTGTTGATGCTGGCCGCCAGTTGGTGAGTCGTCAAACCAAACAGGGTGCCGGTATCCTTGATTTTGCTTCCCAACTGTTTGAACACGCCACTGACACCGCCGGCGATATCCAGATCTTCCATGAAATATTCCCCGGCAGGGTTCATGGAAGAGAGTTGCGGCGTATCTTTGGCAAGGATGTCAAACAGTTCCAACGGGAGCTCAACTCCGGCCTCACGGGCGATTGCCAACAGATGTAATACCGTATTGGAAGAACCACCCAGCGCCAAGTCAACGCGTATGGCATTTTCAAATGCTTCGCGGGTCATGATATCGCGCGGCTTGACATCATTCTGCACCAGCTCGACGATTTTTTCGCCCGAGGCAAAGGCAATCCGGCGTTTGAGCGCCGAAACCGCCAGCGCTGTTCCACATCGGGGAAGACTCATCCCCATGGTTTCAGTCAGGATTGCCATGGTATTGGCTGTAAACAGCCCCTGACAGGAGCCCATGCCGGGACAGGCATTATCTTCACAAACCTGCAATTCCTTGTCATTGATAACACCCGCCTTGTAGCGCGCCATAGCTTCAAAGGTATCGGAGACAAACGAATATTTACGGCCTGACTGCCCACGCCCGCTCATCATGGGACCTGCGGTCACCACGATACAGGGTATATTCAGCCGTGCAGCCGCCATCAGCATGCCGGGTGTAATTTTGTCACAGTTGGTCAGCAGCACCAGACCATCAAGCCGATGGGCTTCAGCAACCGACTCCACCATGTCGGCAATCAATTCACGGGTTGGAAGCGAGTAATGCATCCCTTTGTGCCCCATGGCCATGCCGTCACAAACACCGGGAATACCGAAGAAGAAAGAATAGCCACCACCGGAATGAACCCCTTTTTCAATATAACGTTCAAGATCACGCATACCGACATGGCCGGGAATCAAGTCCGTAAAACTGGTGGCAACACCGATAAACGGTTTGTCCAATTGATTTTGAGGAACACCGGTTCCTTTTAACAAGGCGCGGTGCGGAGTACGCTCCAACCCTTTTGTAATCATATCACTTCGCATAAGCAGGCCGTTTCCTTTACTATCTAGATACTTTTACTCTGCACAAACAGAACAGCGGATTACTCCAAGCAAAAGGATGTAAAAAATACTCCATCTGCTCCGGAGTGTCAACCGCGATTAGCGTCCGCAACCCGAGAAACCACGGGACTGCAGCTTTGAGTAGCGACTGAATATACAAACAGGGCGTTTCATTGCTGAAACGCCCTGTTTGGTAAATGGTGCGGTGGAATGGACTCGAACCATCACGAGATTGCTCCCGCCAGCCCCTCAAGCTGGTGCGTCTACCAATTCCGCCACCACCGCAAGCCGTATAATGCACCGATCTAATGTGCAATCAATCTATGTAGTAAAGCTGGTACCGTCAAAAAGGAAGAGTTATATAACAGACCGTTCCCGGTTTTGCAAGTAAAAAATTACTTTGCCGGAGCAGCAGGTACCAGCGGTGCTGTTGGCGCGGCCGGTGCTGTTTTTGCAGGTGCAGCAGGAGCCACTGGTGCCGGAGCAGCTGTTTTTGCAGCCGGAGCAACGCCCTTCCCTTTTCCTGCCATGATCGATGAAGAATCCGGTTGACCGGAAACATAGGCTAACGTCAGAGAAGTCAGCATAAAGATAACGGCAGCACCAGTTGTCATCTTGCTTAAAAATGACGTTCCACCACCAGCTCCAAAAACAGACTGGCTTCCGCCACTACCAAAGGAAGCACCCATTTCTGCTCCCTTCCCCGACTGAAGCAGAACCACCGCAATCAAAAAGAGAGATACCAGCACATGCAACACTGTTAATACAATAGTCATTCACAATCCCCTAACAGACAAAGTAATCTGGATTACTAGCACAGCACATCCATGGCTGTAAAGTTTTTTATTCAATTTGGCAGGGAAGCGACATCAAACTAAGCACCGCAAGAAACAATTGCTGCAAACGATTCGGCCGTAAGGCTTGCCCCCCCCACCAATGCGCCGTCAATATCCGGTTGCGCCATCAGCAGTTTGATATTGTCCGGCTTAACACTGCCACCATAGAGAATCCGGGTTACATCAGCCACAGCTTGACCACAGAGCGCAGCAAGCTTGGTGCGGATAAACGCGTGCACTTCCTGGGCTTGGGCATCAGTTGCGGTCTTGCCGGTTCCAATCGCCCACACCGGCTCGTAGGCAACCACAATCCTGGAGAGTTGTTCGGCGGTCATGCCAACCAATCCACCGGTGAGCTGAGCTTCAATGACTGCAAAGGTATTTCCTGCCTCACGTTGCTGTAATGTTTCGCCAACGCAAAGCAATACGATCAATCCAGCCGTCACAGCTGCCCGAGTTTTTTTATTGACCGTCTCATCCGTCTCACCAAAATATTGACGCCGCTCCGAGTGACCGATAATAACATGGCTGCAACCAATATCCTTCAACAGCCGTGGAGCAACTTCACCGGTGTAGGCACCTTCTTCTTCCCAAAAGCAATCTTGACCGGCAACCGATATATTCGATCCAGCAACAACACCGGCAACCGCATCAAGTGCGGTAAATACTGGGGCAACAACAATATCGACCCCTGACACAGCTGCAACAAGATCCTTCAGTCGACTCACCATGTCAACCGCCTCAGACCGCGTCTTAAACAACTTCCAGTTCCCTGCAATAACCGGTGTTCGCATAGCCGCCTCTCCTTTAGTAGCCATTAGATATCAAGCGCTTTTACGCCGGGCAGGATTTTCCCTTCCAAAAGCTCAAGAAAGGCACCGCCACCGGTTGAAATATAGCTGACCTGATTCTCAACACCAGCTTTGCGCACCGCCGAATCAGTATCCCCTCCACCAATAATGGTGGTAGCAAAACAACCTGCAACAGCTTCTGCAACAGCATTCGTCCCGCGACAGAATGCATCCATCTCAAAAACACCCATGGGACCGTTCCAAATTACGGTTTTCGCATCACGCAAAGTTTCTGCAAACAGAGCCGCAGTAGCAGGACCAATATCAAGTCCCATCCATCCTTCAGGAATTTCCTGAACCGGGGTGATAAAATTAACTGCTTTCGCATCAAACGCATCGGCAACCACGCAGTCAACCGGCAGGTAAAATTTCACTCCCCGTTCTTTTGCTCTATCCATAATTTTAGCAGCTGTCGGAACGAGATCCTCCTCCACCAGCGATTTACCGACGGAATAACCGAGTGCCTTCAAAAAGGTGAACACCATCCCGCCGCCTATCACGATCTTGTCAACCTTGTTTACCAGTGTTTCCAGGACTTCAAGTTTGCCAGAGACCTTTGCCCCGCCCAGAATGGCAACCAGTGGCCGGACAGGATTACTCATTGCCTTGTCAAAATAGGTCATTTCATTGCGCATGAGAAAACCGGCTGCAATAATCGGTATTACCTTGGTTATTGCTTCAACCGAAGCGTGGGCACGGTGCGACACGGCAAATGCGTCATTGATGTAAATATCGCAGCCGTTGGCAAGTTGCCGGGCAAACTCGGCATCATTTTTTTCTTCGCCGGGATAAAAGCGGACATTTTCAAGCATCATGATTTCGCCCCCCTTAAGGGAGTCAATCATGCTGGTCACCTCTGTTCCAAAGCAATCTGGTGCCTGCTTAACAGGTACCTTCAGTAATTCAGACAAACGCTGAGAAGCTGGCGCCATGGTGTATTTAGGTTTCTTCTCTCCCTTCGGGCGCCCCAGGTGAGATGCCAAAACTACTTTTGCGCCTTGCTCCAAAGCATATTTGATCGTGGGAATAGCACCTACTATACGAGTATCTTCCGTTATGGCGCCGGTCTCATCCTGTGGCACGTTGAAATCAACCCTGATAAATACTTTTTTGTCCTTTAAATCCTTAACTTGATCGATGTAACAGATCCCCATTGCAATAACTCCTTCAAATAAAAATTTAGCCCGCAGGCAAAAAAAGGGGGAAAAAATTCCCCCTCGAAAAAGACATTATATGGTTAGTTCTTTGATTTAATCAGCTTGAGCAGATCGATTACCCGGCTGGAGAAGCCTGTTTCATTGTCATACCATGACAGAACCCGTACCATGTTATCACCGATTACTTTGGTGCAGGATGCATCAACAATGGAGGAGAGCGGATTACCATTAAAGTCAACCGACACCAGCAGCGCCTCTTCATATCCTAGAATACCTTTCAGAGACCCTTCAGCGGCAGCCTTGAGTGCGGCATTTACTTGGGCGGTATCTGCTGGTTTACTTAAGGTAAGGACAATGTCAGCCAGGGAAACATTGGGGGTCGGCACGCGAATCGAGATACCATCCAACTTTCCTTTCAATTCCGGAAGGACCAGAGCTACCGCCTTGGCAGCCCCGGTCGTGGTGGGAATTATTGACAGGGCACCAGCGCGGGCACGCCGTAGATCTTTGTGGGGCAAATCAAGTAGATTCTGATCATTGGTATAGGAATGCACTGTAGTGACGAGTCCTTTTTCAATACCGAATGCTTCGTGAACGACTTTGGCAACCGGAGCCAGACAATTGGTTGTACAGGAGGCATTTGAAATAACAAAATGCTTCTGCGGATCATACAGATGATCGTTGACCCCCATGACAATCGTGATGTCTTCATTGCTTGCCGGGGCCGAAATCACCACCCGCTTTGCTCCAGCCTGTATATGCGCAATCGCCTTTTCTTTAGCGGTAAAACGACCTGTTGACTCTATGACAACATCAATATTCTCTTTTCCCCACGGCAGTTCAGAAGGATCTTTGACCGCCAAAACTGCGATTGTTTTGCCGTTAATGACCAACTGACCATCACGTGCTTCCACACTCCCCAGAAATTGTCCATGCACAGAGTCATACTTGAATAAATGCGCCAACGTTGCTGCATCAGTCAGATCATTGATGGCAACAAAATCAATACTCGCATCAGCCACCGCAGCCCGCAAAACCATACGCCCAATTCTTCCAAAACCATTGATCGCAACTCTTAGTGCCATGAACTCCTCCTGTTTAATGTGATTCAATTTATACTATTGAGACCACCTAAGACCTCACGAACGTTTCAAATAATAGATTATAAATGGCAATCGTCAACCATAAAATCACATCGACTGCAAATAATTAGTAGCTTGAAAAAAGATATACATTTTGGGTTGTTATGATAAAGTTATCCAAACTATTTCAGCAAGATCACAGGAACCATGAAACAATCCCTGGAAAAACGCATAATACTTTTTTCCTTTAGCATTCTTTTCCTGACCATTCTGGCCAATACGGCAATGGAAATCGCCGTATTTCGCAAAGAATACCGGAACGAACTGATTCTGCGAACTCAGACGCTCGGCACATCTTTTAAAGGCACTATAGAGAAGGTTCTGGCGCTCGGGATCGAGATTCATGACGTCAACGGCCTTGATGAAAAATGTCGTGAACTGATTCAGACCTCTCCGGAAACCAGCTATTGTACAATCTCTGATATGTCCGGCGAGACACTCGTTGCCAGTGACAAGGATTTTGCCGCCAGAAATCTTGTCAATGGCCGCAAGAAAGGTAGTTACCCTTCCAACGCCAGAATTGTAGCCACACCACACGGAGATTATATCGATGTCCAGACCAGCTTGATGTCTTTTGACTCTCGCCAGGTGGCAACACTGCACATCGGATTTCCCCTTGATGCCATCAATCAGAAAATTTATCCGATTCTTGCCCGTTCGATGCTGATTTTACTTCTGTTTTTCAGTATTTCATTTGCAATGGTCGTGTTCTTCGTCAAACGAAGCATCATTTCTCCGATTGCCCAATTGCTGGAGGGAATCACCCATATTTCAAACGGTGACTTTACCACCCACGTAAACCCGCTCCCCCTGCATGAATTAGATCAACTGGGAAATCAAATCAACTCCATGTCGGCCATCCTTAAAAATCGCGAGCAGGAACTCAACAACAATTATGACGAACTCGCTTCGGCCCACACACAACTTCACAATTCATTTTTACGGTTGGAAACACTAAGCCGGGACCTGGAAAAATCCGAAGAACTCTACAAAACACTTCAAGAGGAAGCGGGCGACACCATTATCATCCTTGATGAATCACAACACATCATCATCGCCAACAAAATGGCTGAATCATTTTTAGATGTTCCGGCAGCACAGTTAGTCGGACTCCATATTTCAAATCTGCTGATCAAACTCGCCGCCACAGACATAACCCTCCCGCTCACACTGATTGCCAAAGCGTTTGAGGGGGCACCGGTGGATGATGAAATGCTGTTTCACACCTCAAGCGGCGAACAACGTAGCGGCAGAATTCACGCCAGCTGTGTCATGCTTGACGAAAAGAAACTACTACAAATAATCATTCGCGATATTACCCGCGAACGTGAAATCCTGAAAAACCTGGAAAGCAGCGCTGCAGGCCTGGCCCGTCTCAATCGAATGAAAGATTCATTTCTTGGACTGGCATCCCATGAGCTCAAAACCCCCCTGACCGTTATCATGGGATACTCGGAACTTCTCCTGACCGACATGCGAACAAACCTCAACGATCTATCGATCGAGATGGTTCAACATATTTCCAATGCTGCGCTCCGTCTGGACGGGATCATAAAGGATATGATCGATGTTTCCATGATTGACCAGAAGCAACTGGGGCTTAAACTTGAGCCAATCATGATTCATACGCTGCTAGAGTTTTCACTGAAAGAACTGCAATTTTTCTTTTCTCAACGCAAACAGACTGTGGTCACTAACTTTTCACCTGATATTCCATCAATAAAAGGTGATCAGACCAGGCTACTACAGCTTTTTTCCAACATACTCGGTAATGCAATCAAGTTTACTCCCGATGGTGGCACGATAAGCATCACCACGGCACTCAGACCATTGATGACAGACAACTCTCCTTCGGGCATCGGCAGCGATCTGCCAGCCAATGTCTCAAAGACATCTCAAAAGTTTATTGAAATAACTATCACTGATACCGGCATCGGCATTGACAAGGAAGATCAGCAACGAATTTTTGATAAATTTTACGAAGCCGGCAATATTGAGGAGCACAGTTCCGGCAAAATTGCCTTCAAAGCACGTGGCGCCGGACTGGGGCTCTCCATCGCCAAAGGGATCGTTGAAATGCACGGCGGTCTGATCCGGGTCGAATCGATCGGTCACAACCCGGAAACATTACCCGGTTCATCATTTATTATTTTACTCCCGCTTGACGTTGCAACAACAGATGGTATGCTCTAGCACATAGATTATATCCTAGCGTAGACAACTACCCCGGCAATCAACGAGCCATAAAAAAAGGAGAGCTAATCATGGCAAAAGCACCTGCAAAAAAAACAGCATCAAAAGCCCCCAAAGCAGCCCCGGCAGCAGTAGAAGCAACATGCTGCACCACACAATCGGCTGATCCGGAAAAGTCCGGTGAAGAGCTGGTAATCGAAAACCTGGCCGCTGTATCCCAATTGGTCGGCACATTGGGAGAAACTCTGGAAATGCTGGTACAGAAAACAGAAAATATGGCTTATCACATCATTGCCACCGAACAAATTCTGGCTGAAGTGGTAGCAGCCAAGGGGCTCAACCTGGCACGCGTCAATGCTCGTATCCGTGCAACCATTTCATCAGGAACCGATAATTTATGCGATCCGAACAAGGCGATCGACATTGCCGCAGCCATGGCGTCTCCCCTGCCACGACAGTAATCGACACAAATCCGTACACTACCCATCACTCCCGTAGCAAATGAAAGCCTTCCTTTATGGGAAGGCTTTTTTGTTTACTCCCGAAAGAGTATCGGTTATATATTAATCGATAATATTGAATGTATACAAAATGATGGCGTTAACGGATAGGACGTAACCTCCTGCTAACCATCACGATTCAAAGGATGTTTCATGATTGTTCTTAGACACCTTGTTGTTATGTTGCTTTGCTTGATTGCCTACCCGTTTGGATCATATGCTGCAGAGCTGGAAAATATTAGCGTCAAAAATGAGTTCAGTAATGGTTTTTCAAGGCTATCCCGTGAATCGGCAGATCTGCTGACAACCCCCGTTCAAAGAGATAATGGCAATATTTTTATCACCCTCGGAATTGCGGGAGCGATTGCCACAACCTATGTTTTTGACACTTCCATGCGCGATAAACTGGGCGCAAACCACAGTACCAGTATGAATAAAGCAGCCGATGCAGGATCCCTGGCAGGAGATCCATTTATCCATCTTGGACTGGCAGCAGCTCTCTATGGCGGCGCAATTGCGGCAGATTCTGCGAAGTGGAAAGAAGTTGGCGAGATGCTGGGTGAAGCTTTGATATTGGCTGATGGCTCCACACTGATCCTTAAAGAAGCCACTGGTCGTGGCAGACCGGTGGCTACTACCAGCAAGGGTGACTTTAAGCCATTCAAGTTTAAAACCGATTACGACTCATTCCCCTCCATGCACACTGCCAGTTCCTTCGCAATGGCATCCATCATGGCGGCAACATCAGAAAGCATGGCAACCAAACTGTTCTATTACGGCGCAGCGACCTTTGTCGGTTTCTCACGCATGTACCAGAACAAACATTGGGCAAGTGATGTTGTAACCGCTGCAGCTCTGGGGGAATTGTGCGGACGGGTTGTTATAAGAACACATGTTGGCCAGAAAAACATTTCGTTTGCACCTCAACTGTTTGAAAAAGGGGGCGGCATGGCAATGGTGGCGAAATGGTAACCTTGGCTGGCGGAGAACAGGCAGTAGCAGTCATTTTTGATTTTGATGGTGTCATTGTGGATACGGAGCCATTGCACTACAAGACATTTCAAAAGGTGCTTGAGCCTCTCGGCATAACCTTTAGCTGGGACGAATACGTAGACGTATTCATGGGTTTTGATGATCGCGATGCCTTTATTGAAATATTCAAGCGAGCGGCGCTCCCGCTATCGCCTGACCAACTCCAGACCCTGATCAACAACAAAGCCGGCTGTTTTCTGGACTGCATCAAGGACGGTATCACGGCCTATCCCGGTGCGGTTGAACTAATTCGCCAGATTCACACCAACCAGACACCACTTGCCATTGCCAGTGGCGCACTTCGCTCCGATATCGATCCGATCCTTGAGACCCTGGGAATTACGTCCTGTTTTGACATCATCGTCACGGCTGATGATGTGACCCGGAGCAAACCGGATCCAGAAAGTTTTCGGCTTGCTCACCAGAGACTGCAACAAGCCCGGAACTGCCAGCTGGCAACCGACAAGACGGTGGTATTTGAGGATACACCTGCTGGCATACGAGCTGCAAAAGGCGCTGGATTGCACGTCATGGCAATTACCAACAGTTACACTGCCAGCCATTTGATTGATGCGGACCAGATTCTCACTTCTCTGGAAGAGAAACTTGACGTTTAAAACATGTGGAGGGTTTTACTGACATGCAAATAAAAAAAACCGCCATCATCGTAAATGGGTTTATGCACGACTTTGCTGCCGGTATCTGGCTGGCAACCATAGTGACTATTGTCTGGTTGCACAGCGCCCACCTTGCCAACCCTTCAACCACTGCAGTGCTGAACATGCTGGAACGACGGATGTTTTGGACCAGTGTCGTTGCGGCTGTTTTGATTATGGCAACCGGCGCAGGTCGCACATTTACCTATGTGGACAACTGGTACGGCCCAGATGCGGAACGAGCACGCCGCAAGGCACTGATTGTAAAGCACATTGTTCTTTTCACTGCCTATGCCCTCGGATATCTGGTGGTGTGGGGTAAAGTTTTTCACGTTACTTGACATAAATGGTAAATTTATTGCATATAAAATAAATTGTTTCAGGATTGATTTTATCCTGTTATAGTACAGCCATAGTTTCTCTTAACGGGTTTAACTTTATGTAAGGCACGGCATTTTCAGCAGCTCAACAAAATTGATCGTGAAATCATGGATACCGTATATGACAAAAAAAACAATTAAACGAATTGCCCTGATTACCCCACCCTATCATTCTGGTGTAGTTGAATCAGCTGGAACCTGGCTTAATGTTGGTTTTGTGTATATCGCCGGCTCACTACGAGCTGCCGGTTATGAAGTTGACTACTATGATGCCATGTCACTCTGGCACAAATGGCCTGACATCAAAAAACGCATCGAAGAATTCAAACCGGATGTGGTTGCAACTACGTCGTTTACGGCGTCAATTATCAAGGCAGTGGAACTATGCGATCTGGCTAAACAGATCAATCCCGAAATTATCACCATGATCGGTAATGTCCACGCTGCCTTCTGCTACGACGAGCTGTTACAGCAGGATCATGGGATTATCGACTACATTGTGCGTGGCGAAGGCGAAGTCACCATGGTAGAGCTACTTGATTGCCTCAACGCTGGTAGCGACCCTGCCACGATCCAGGGAATCGCCTTTTGGCGTGACAACCAGGTCGTGGTTACACCAAAAGCTCCCTATATCCATGATCTTGACTCTTTGCCTACCGCCTGGGATCTGGTTGAATGGCCAATCTACAGCTATCGTGCCAAAGACAATGCACGCTTGGCAATCATCTCAACGTCACGTGGATGCAAATCACAATGCTCGTTCTGCTCACAACAATTGTTTTGGGCGCAATCATGGCGAGCACGCTCCGCTGAAAATGTTGTCGATGAGATTGAAATGCTCGGCAAGACATACGGAGTTCAGGTTGCCATGCTTTCAGATGAACTCCCCACTTTTGACCGGGAACGTTGGGAAAAGATACTTGACCTGATGATCGAGCGCCAAGTACCGGTAAGACTCCTGATGGAAACAAGGGTTGACGATATTCTGCGAGATGCTGACATTATGTGGAAATATCGCAAGGCTGGAGTCGAGCATATTTATGTTGGCGTTGAGGCAGGATCACAGGAAACACTCGACCTGTTCAACAAAAACACCGAAGTTGCGCAATCCAAACAAGCTATAGATATAATCAATGGCGCCGATATTGTTTCTGAAACATCCTTCGTACTCGGCATGCCGGACGACACCAAGGAATCAATTGCAAAAACAATAGAGCTGGCCAAACACTACAATCCTGACATGGCCTTTTTTCTGGCGATTGCTCCCTGGCCATATGCAGAGCTTTACCCAGCCCTTGAGCCATTTGTTTTCACCAAAGACTATAGCAAGTACAACCTGGTGGAACCGGTTATCAAGCCCAAAAATATGACCATTGAAGAACTTCAACAGGAACTCGGCAAAGCCTCACAGAGTTTTTATATGCACAAATTCAAGAACCTTCAACAACTAACCCCTTGGAAGCAAAAGTTCATGTTATCAGTGCTTGATATCTTCATCAATCACTCTTATCTGGCTGGACAGATGAGATCCGCCATGAAAGATGGCAAAGAAATGCCGGAAGAAGTCAAAGCATTGATGAGAACCGTTAAAGCACATACCAACGGCGAACAGATGGATTACCACACCTCGATAGCTCCCATTCCGTAACATTCGGAAAACATGTTATTAATATAAGGACGCCTCCCGATGTGAACATCAGGAGGCGTCCTTGTGTGATAGACATCAAATGACCGCACATTACCGATCCGGTACAACCATCGCACCTTTACCCATTTTAGCAGCTAGTTCCTTGGCACTATTCTGTTCCATATGCTTGCCAATACGGACACGATACCAAGTCCCCTTGTCCCCCTGATTAGACTCAACTATATAGGCACCATAACCTTTGGCAACCAATTTGGCTTTGCTCTGCTCCGCTTCTGACTTAAGCGGGAACGACGCTACCTGAACCGTAAATGCAGAAGCATCGGCTGCAGCAGATCCAGTCTTTGGAGCCGCAGGGGTCGACGGTACTTTATCTTTTGGAGCTGTTGCAATAGATTCAGGCACAGGAGCCACATTTGAAGGTATGGCAGCTTGTAACTGCTGCTTATTTTTCTCGTCTTTGGCATTAACACCGGAACCAAGCACTGCACTCTTTTGACCAGCCGGCAGGTTTTTGTAAAAGCTTAACACTGTGGCGGGAGTGGTCCCCCCCGTACCTGATGGGATCTGTTGGCCCGGGGGAAGCGATTCCGGTGGCGTCGCATTTGTTGAAACGGCAGCATTAGCAGGCGGCTGTGATTGCAGTTTTGCGGGTTGTATTGCAGGCTCTGGGGGGGAGTTTTCCAGGCTCTTTTGCTCAGTTGCTGCCTGAAACGATCGTTTGGCAGCTTTCTGCGACAGAAACCACCCGCCGGCAAAACCGATTGAGAGTGCAAGCACAACAGAGACAACAGCAACAGAAATCGGTATTCCGCTTGATTCCTTGCGCTGACGGACTGGGTTTGGCGGTGAAATATATGATTTTTTCGGTTCGCTATAATCAATTCGCATCACGCGACTCCGTCACTTAGCATCTGACATTACATACGTTCCGGTGCTGAAATGCCAAGGATTGTCAATGCATTCTTTAAAGCCTGGGCTGTTCGCTTAAGTAAATACAATTTTGCCAGTGTATAATCAACATCATCAGTTATTACACGGTTTTTGTTGTAGTAACTGTGAAAATACCCCGCCAGCTCGCTTAAATAGTAGGTAAGACGATGTGGTTCAAACTGTTGAGCGCTTTCAGCAACGGTCTCCGGGAGTGCATGCAGCAATTTAATTAGCTTGAGATCATCGACTGTATTGAGTGTTTCCAACGTTTCAGCCGACGGCTGTTCAGGAGGCACAAACCCCTTTTCCCGTGCATTTTCAAAGATGCTGCAAATTCTGGCATGGGCATATTGCACATAATAAACCGGATTGTCAGGAGACTGTTCCTTAGCCAGGTCAATGTCAAACACTAATTGGGCATCCGGCTTACGCATAATAAAAAAGAATCTGGTTGCATCACATCCAACTTCATCGATCAAATCGCGTAACGTCACATAACTTCCGGCGCGTTTTGAAATTTTAACCTCTTCGCCGCCACGCATGACAGTAACCATCTGGTGCAGGACATATTCCGGCCATCCCAGGGGAATACCACATTCCAATGCCTGCAATCCGGCACGCACACGAGTGATTGTGCTGTGGTGATCAGACCCCTGTTCATTGATCACCCTTACAAATCCACGTTCCCATTTCTGCTGGTGATAGGCGATATCGGGTACAAAATAGGTATAACCACCATCCGACTTACGCATAACACGGTCTTTATCATCACCAAATGAGGTTGTGCGCAACCAGAGCGCACCATCCTGTTCGTAGGTATGCCCGGATGCTATCAACTGCTGGACAACGGAATCCACACGTCCCTGATCATACAGACTTGATTCCAGCGTAAAAACATCAAATTTGACATCAAATGCTTTCAGGTCCAGGTCTTGCTCACGCCGGAGATAAGCGACTGCGAATTCACGAATGGCATCACTATCCTGAGGATCACCAAGAGCTGTAATGTGACGATCATCGCAATTAACAGTCTCCCGCCCAAGATACGCCTTGGCCACATCCTTAATATACTCGCCCTGATACCCCTCCGATGGCCAACCAGTGTCACCCGGTCCTTCTCCCAAACAACGCGCCTGGACTGAAGCGGCCAGATTGGCAATTTGCTGACCGGCATCATTATAATAAAACTCACGGGTAACATCCCACCCGGTGGCCGCCAACAAACGACACAAGGTATCGCCTATGGCAGCGCCACGCCCATGTCCGATGTGCAACGGACCGGTCGGGTTGGCACTGACAAATTCAACCTGAGCTTTCTTGCCTCCCCCACCTGATGTACGCCCGTACCGGTCCCCTTCTGCTTCCATATCACGCAATGTCTGCCGCCATGCAGCAGGAGCAACAAAGAAATTGATAAAGCCTGGACCGGCAATCTCCGTCTTTAGCAGTAACGCATCTAGATCAACAATATTGTTAATTACTGTTTCTGCTACCTGGCGCGGAGCTTTGCGTTCCGCTTTTGAAAGCAGCATGGCGATATTACATGAATAATCACCATGATCTGGATTAACTGGAGTACCAATGACAACCGGCTGAGAGGAAGTAGAAACTAGTGCGCCCGCTGCCACAGCTTGCGTAAGCGCAGATTCTATCAGTGAAGCAATTCGTTGACGCATCATGTTGGCTTAGATCCATTCTTTTCTGAAGATGTTTGAACATCCGTATTCACCGTTCTGATACTGATATCTCGCGAATAATCAGGGCAACGGGAACCACCATCACTGACAGAAAATCTTTTATTACAGGTTTCTCGCCAGGCGCACAGCGTGCAATGTTGTTGTGACATATGATGACTCTTTTCAGGTTATAGTTTGCAAGGAAGCATGAGGAACGGCAGAGGTGCAGGTAGCAGATTAGTTGTTCTCTGAAAAATGGTAGATAATTTCATTTCCACGAACCATACCAAAATCTTTTCGTGCGATACTTTCCAGATATCGGCGGTCTGACTGTAGTGCCACAACTTCACGCTTCAATTTTTCATTTTCTCCCCGGATACCGGCGAGCTTGCTCTCGATCAGATATTTATCCTTCTTGAGCTCGTAGATGCGCAGAAGCCCCTTTTCACCGAACACGGTAAAAAAGAGGATGAATGCCAAGCATCCTGCCGCTGCTACATATATTCGTTTCTGTATGCGAAACGTCACGCTCTTTCCTTATAGTTGAGCTTTAAAATACGAAACAGTTGCAGCAAGTCCATCATTCAAGGCGATTTTTGGCTGCCATCCAAGTTTTTCTGTTGCCAGCGTAATATCGGGACGCCGTTGTTTAGGATCATCCTTCGGCAAGGGATTATGAATAATGCTAGAGCTTGAACCGGTCAGAGAAATAATCTGGCGGGCAAATTCCAGAATAGAGTTTTCCACCGGATTACCAAGATTCACCGGACCGATAAAATTATGGTCATTTTCCATCATTCTGATCATTCCTTCGACCAAATCCGAAACATAACAAAACGAGCGGGTTTGCAAACCGGTGCCATAGACAGTAATGTCCTGATTCTGTAATGCCTGAAGAATGAAATTGGAAACCACACGACCATCGTTGAGCGCCATTCTCGGACCGTAGGTATTGAAAATCCTGATGATTCGTATATCAACACCGTTTTGACGATGGTAATCCATCATCAAGGTTTCAGCGACCCGTTTACCTTCATCATAACAACTTCGGATACCAATCGGATTGACATTCCCCCAGTAGTCCTCCTGTTGCGGATGTACCTGCGGATCACCATACACTTCCGATGTAGATGCCTGAAGAATACGGGCCTTTACCCGCTTGGCAAGACCAAGCATATTGATGGCACCCATGACACTGGTTTTAACAGTCTTGACAGGGTTGTACTGGTAATGTACCGGAGATGCCGGACAAGCCAGATTGTAGATACGATCAACTTCCAGCAGGATCGGTTCGACAATATCATGTCGAATAACTTCAAAACGATGACTGTCCATCAGGTGAATGATGTTACTTTTACTTCCGGTATAAAAGTTATCGAGGCAAATAACGTCATGCCCTTCCAGCAGCAAGCGTTCACAGAGGTGTGATCCGATAAAACCAGCACCTCCGGTGACCAGATTTCGCATTAACGCTGTACCTCATTGCCGCGTGGACAGCTGCAGCGCCCGAGTGGAAAGTAATTGAAACCGATGGCAGCCATTCGATCAGGTTTATACAGATTACGACCATCAACAATCGTTGCTTGTCTGAGCGCAGATTTAATCCGTTCAAAATCCGGGTTGCGATACTCGCTCCAATCAGTAATAACAACCAACGTATCAGCATTTGTCAAAATATCATACTGATTGGAACTATATTCTACCCGCTGACCGAAAAACTTTTGAGCTTCCTTGAGAGCTTCAGGATCATGTACACGTACAACAGCACCGGCTGAAAGCAGTCTTTCGATAATGGTCAGCGCCGGAGCTTCGCGCATGTCATCGGTGCGTGGTTTGAATGCCAATCCCCAACAGGCAATCACTCTCCCGGTCAACGGCTTTTCCTGGTCTGCCGAACTGAACAGGTTGATTACTTTTTGCGCCAACACTTCTTTTTGCCGTTCATTGACCTCTTCCACTGACTTTAACAGAAGAAAGTCATAGTCACATTCTTCCGCAGTTTTAACCAATGCTTTGACATCCTTGGGAAAACAGGAACCGCCATAGCCTGGGCCCGGGAAAAGAAAATCATAGCCGATGCGCGAATCCGAACCAATCCCTTCTCGCACCGCGGCCACATCAGCTCCCATCCGCTCACACAGCCCTGCAATCTGATTCATGAACGATATACGGGTTGCCAGCATGGCATTGGCAGCATATTTGGTCATTTCCGCGCTTCGTACATCCATGACAATCATACGGTTCTGTTTGCGCATGAAGGGGTCATACAATTCCTTCATGATTTCTGCCGTACGAACGTTATCTGTACCGATGACAACCCGGTCCGGCTTCATGAAATCATCAATGGCAGCCCCTTCCTTCATAAATTCAGGATTGGAAACCACATCAAATTCGAGATCAATTCCACGATTGGTAAGTTCTTCCCTGATAACGCCACGAACCTTATCCGCTGTACCAACCGGCACCGTAGATTTATCCACAACAATTTTATAACCGGTCATCACCTGACCAACTTGACGCGCTACCGCAAGTACATACTGCAAGTCAGCAGAACCATCTTCCCCTGGTGGAGTACCTACCGCTATAAAACAAATCAGTGATGACTGAATCGCCGCAACAGCATCCGTCGTAAAAGACAAGCGCCCTTCTGCCTGGTTTTTAAGAATCATTTCCTTAAGACCAGGTTCATAAATCGGGATAATTCCCTGCTTTAACCCTTCAATACGCGCCTCGTCAACATCAACAGAGATGACCGTATTACCGCTTTCTGCAAAACAAGCAGCAGCTACCAGCCCCACATACCCAGCACCAAAAATACACAGTTTCATATCATAACCCACAATCTTGGAATTTTGAACTTATAGCACACTATCTATCTGTAATTCCAGTAGTATTTATGAGAGTTCACGTTCGTTGACGAGCTGTAGAGCAGCAGTATAGACGGTACTTTTTGATTCACCTGTGATTTCAGTCACTTGTTTAACAGCATCCTTACAGGAACACCCGGATTTCAATAATTTTTTCAGTTCATCATGTACTGATATCTGCTCAACTTCTTTCTGCGTTGAAGGTGCTATCAAAATTACAATTTCACCCCTGACTTTGTGGTTTGCCAGCCGTACAATAACATCCTCAAGATTACCCCGTATCAATTCCTCGAACATTTTAGTAAGTTCACGAGCAACTACAACCTGACGGTTGCCCATGACATCGCCGATATCACGCAACGTATCCAGGAGTCGATGGGGCGCCTCATATATAACCAGGGTTCCCGGACAACAGGTCAGCGATGAAAGAAATGTGACACGTTTGCCATGACGTGAGGGAGGAAAACCGGCAAAACTGAAATGATCTGAAGGAAGACCGGATACGGACAGGGCGGTAACGGCAGCACATGCTCCAGGGAGTGGAACAACCGAGATCCCCTCTGCCACGGCGTCACGCACAAGATTATAACCGGGATCAGAAATAGAAGGAGTGCCGGCATCAGATACCAGTGCCACCGATTTCCCGGCACGGAGAGATGTTAAAATGCGCTCTCCTTTGAATTGCTGATTATGATCAAAATAAGAAGTTAACGGCTTGGAAATACCATAATGACGCAACAGATTGAGCGTATGCCGGGTATCCTCGGCTGCAATCAGATCAACCTCAGCCAGTATACGCACTGCTCGATAGGTGATATCTTCCAGGTTACCGATAGGAGTTGCAACAATGTAAAGAACTGCAGACATGAGGATTCACCGGGAGGAGATAGAGTAGATGTAGCAGCAATAACAGACCGTTTTTATAACGCAGCAACATGGATTAGTCAATGAATTGAACCGTATTTCAGCGTCCTATCATCGTCCAGACATACGTTGCCAGAAATGTGCAAGATTTTATTCACGCAGCTTAGCCTGATTCCATAATTCATCCATCTCAACAAGCGAAGCATCTGACAAGCACCTTCCTTGTTGCGACAACGCATTCTCAATGAACATGAAACGGGATTGAAACCGATTGATGGTTTTCCGCAAAGCCTCTTCAGGATTTACAGAGACAAAACGCCCTAGATTTACCAAGGCAAACAAGAGATCACCCAACTCAGACTCAATCTGTTGCTTTTCACCCGATGCCAGCGCTTCTTTTAACTCATCAAGTTCTTCCGTTACTTTCAGCATGACATGATCAACATGTTCCCAATCAAAACCGGTACGAGCAGCTTTTTCACTTATTTTTTGCGCTTTCAGAAGAGCAGGAAGATGTGGTGGAACACCGGAAAGGGCAGATTTGCGTTCATCTCCCTTCTCGTCTTTTTTAATTTTTTCCCAGTTTTCAATTTGTGCTGCACTATCTGCGATCTGCAGTTCACCAAATACATGGGGATGGCGTCTAATCAGCTTTTCACAGATTGCTTGAATGACTTCATCCATTGTAAAAGCACCCGATTCTTCGGCAATCGCGGCATGGAAAACCGGCTGCAGCAACAAATCGCCCAACTCTTCCTTAAGGTGCTGGGGAGATTTATTATCGATAGCCTCAATCACCTCGTATGTTTCTTCAAGAAGATAGCGTGTCAGACTTTCGTGGGTTTGTTCCGCATCCCAGGGACACCCGCCAGGGGCTCGTAAACGACGCATCAAAGTCATTAATGTTTCAAAAGTTGCAATATCAGACACGAGTCACCTCAGATTAAATGATGTATAGTATTAGAACGATATTCCGTACCATGCAACATTAATAAATTACCCTTTGAACGCAAATGCCCCGCAACTCTGCATTGAGTTACGGGGCATTTTCATATTATTCCCGGCGGCGACCTACTTTCCCACACAGCTACCCGTG
>DAINBV010000058.1:0-35131 GCA_036732725.1 Geobacteraceae bacterium
CAGAATTAACAGGCCATTACAGCCCATCGACTATTCAACGTTGGGACACTACTGATCCAGCATCAATATTAATACCGGAATACTGGATAGGCAGTAATAGCTCGCATTGTACTTTTAATCCTTGCTGTCGTAGTTCGTATTCCATACATTTTTGATACGCTGATTCCAACAATCCCGGCCCAAGTGCCGAATGTACCTTAATAGCACTACCGATAATGATTCTACCGAGTTCTTCAATTTCCATGCCGTTCGCTTTCTTTCCGATTGTTCTTTTTTCTGAAATTTATGAAACAAGATTGAACCGCAAAGGTGCAAAGGCCGCCAATAAAATCAAGAAAACCAAAAGGCTTCCGGGTTTAAATAAAAAAAGTTTTTAGCTTTCTTTGCGCCCTTTGCGTCTTTGCGGTAAATTGACTTTTGGATTTTTACGCGGCAATCGCCTCATTAATCTGCTTCACCAGGATATCAAGGCTACCGCCAAACTCCCTATTCGCCTTGCCCCATCCACCAGCATGAGAAAACACCGGCATATCGTCGAAATCATCCCGGCTGATGGAAAGGTTTTCAATCAGATGCACCCGCACCCGCTCCAGCCATTGCAGCTGTTCCGCTGTAAACTTCTGGCTTCCGGTGATTCTCATCATGGCCCGTTGAACACGTTCTGTGGCCGTATAAAGCTCTTTTTCCTTCTCAACCGCATACTTGACCATCGAGATAATATCCGCCATTGCCTTATGGCTGGCTATCTCATGAGCTTTTTGCAGCCGTTCTTCGTTAAAGCGCAGCGATGCCGCCGCCAGCTTGCTGCGCAGGTCGGCCAGCGCCTCCACATTCCAGTCAGCCGGACGATCAAGCAGAATCTGGATCGCCTCAATATCGTCCTTGTGCTCTTTGATGTAGTTGGCAAACGCTACCAGATAATCGGCGGGCTTGTATTCGTTGCCGTCGGCATCACGCACCATCCAAGCGCTTGAAACCTGATCCTGCACTTCATAACCCTTGATAAAGGTTCGCTCCGGGCGTTTAAAGTTTACCAACAGATCCTGAAAAGCCGGATTGCGTAACAACGCCATCGCGCCGGTAAAATCATCCGTGAGCCGCTTAGTCAGTTCATCGGCATAGCGGGCCATATCACCATCGGGGATAAAGGCTGCAAACTCTTCGCGGGCTTCACCGCTCATCTCTTTGTCAATCCGCTGTAGCCGCTTTACCAGACAGCGGATGCTGTAAACCCGGTCCTTGTTCTGCCAGATATCATCGATGATTTCTATGATTGTGCGAGTCTTGGAGATCGGCTTTACTGCGGTAATGGCAGTTGCATTGCGGAAAAACTCCAGCAGTGTACCGTCAAAGCAGTCAAATACCGTAAAATGAGATTTATCAGGGAATCGTTCACCCTTGCGAGTACCACGTCCAAGCATCTGCTCGAAGAGAATGCGTGACTTTACCGGTCTGAGGAAAACGATGAACTCCAGGTCCGGAATATCAACGCCGGTTGAGAGCAGGTCTACAGTGACAGCAATGCAGGGATTGGGACGGTTGCGGAATTCACGGATGCGTTGCAGAGGGCGGTCTACCCTGCCGGTAATTTTAGCGGCAAAGGCTTCTCCCCGGTTAAAGATCTCCCTTGCCATTTCAACCAACTGGTCGGCATGGGAGGTGTGAGGCAGGTCGTTAGCAGCAAAAACCAGGGTTTTAGGAAACCGGCCATATTTCAATTCGTGCTCGTCGCAATAGGTTTTCAACTCTTCCAGGATCTTACGGTTGGAATCCGGCACCGTAACCTTGGATTCAAGTTCGGTGACTTCAAAGCCGCGATCATCTTCCATGTTATCAAGCTGCTCGGAACCGCTGGCGGTGTCCACCAACCCTATCAGTTCGCCCTCTTTCAGAAAGGCACCGCTCATACGGACTTCTGAACGAATAGCCACTACATCATAATCAACCAGATGTCCTTCGCGCACTGCCCGTTCATATTCGTAACGGTAGACAAGATGCTTGAAATAGGTGGTTGTGTGTGCAGCAGGAGTGGCAGTTAAACCGATCTTTGTTGCATCAAAGTAATCAAGTGTCGCCCGCCAGGTGGCTACCTCTTGTGCCGTATAGCCACGGTGACATTCATCAGCAATGATCATATCAAAGGCATGAATCGGTATCTCAAGCTGAGTAGCGTCCTCTTCTTCGTCTCCTTCACCGCCAAAGGCAGCGCTTTTGCCAAAGAGGTTGATGGTCATTCGCTGAATAGTGCAGATATACAGGAAGGAGTCGCCCGACTTGGGAGCCGTCAGGTAACTGTTGGGCAGTACCTTTGAATCAAACTTTTCGCCTTCTTCAAAATCACCCGTCTGAAAACGCTGGCTATAGACCTCGTAAATGTTGTCAAACTTGAGGCCTGCTTCCGGCTCGAAGGCGGCAAATGAGCGCACCGCTTGAGCCGCCAGCGCCCGCCTGTCCACCAGAAACAGGATGCGCTTTGCTACTCCTGACTTCATCAGACGATACACCTCGTTTACCATGGTGAAGGTCTTTCCAGTGCCGGTCGCCATTGCCACCAGCATGTGGTGTCTGCGTTCGGTGATGGCCTGTTCGATTGCTGTATTGCAATCCTGTTGGTAAGGTCGAAGTCGTTTGTGGTCATTGGCAAGCAACTTAAGCACACCACAGGCAGCATCAAGATTCTGGGTCAGTTTCTCTTCAAGAGCAGCCGGAGTATGAAAAGCTTTGATTTCACGGGAACGATTATTGGGATGGCGAATATCGTGGTGCCGGATCAGCTCACCATTTGTGGAGTACAGGAAAGGCACACGGTAACTGCCAAATGAAAGAGGGTTGGAGGTTGCACCACGCGAATAGCGTTCCGCCTGTGTAAGAACATTTTGTGGGCCAAGCGAGAGTTTTTTTGCTTCGACAATGCCGAGGATCCTACCACCGGAGCAAAGAGCATAATCAGCAGGACCGTTGTCGGTTGGATACTCAACAATGGCGCAGTTGTTATACGATGACAGCGCCAATTTTGGGTTGTAATCACAGACTTTCCATCCGGCAGCCTTCAGTTTTGGGTCAACAATTTTGCGACGTGTAAGCCATTCGGAATTTGCAGGGGAAGCAGTCGTTCGCCGGGGCATTAACCCTCCAGAGACAATACACTACAGTAATGACATATCAAGGAGTTATGTTTACCACGAACACCTACGCATTACAACTGGCTTAGGTTATGTCTAATTCAATCAAAATTGATAGATTGCAACTGCATGTGACTATTGACTACACTCCGTTGCACTTGATCAGCCGCTTATTTAAAGCCATCAATTTCACGGAGGAGCCTTCGAATGCAAGGTTGGTAATGTCAAGGAAAGGGGGATCAGATCTTATCGCGCAGTTCCTTGATGATTTCCAGCTGACGTTGGTAGATGAAGGTGGATAATACCTGCTCGGAGAGCGCGGTGTGGTTGAAAACCATGGCGCAATGGGACTGCACACCAGACTTCTCCATGCGTACCAGCCGGCTTGGAATCAGGGTCTCGACCAGCTGGCCGGAACCGTTGTGCAGCAGTTTGATCCGCAATTCGATCGAGCTTGCTTTTTCCAGAATGTCACCTGAAAAGGTGGTTACCCGGACTCCATTAAGGGAAATGTCACGAATTACACCGTTTAATTGAGCGCCATCAACAACCATTTGCAGGTTGATCGGCATTTTCAGCTGTACCCGTACCGAAACGCGCTTGTCGGCATGTATTTCGGCGTAGCTGAAATCCCCCAGGGTGATCTGATGCCGTCGTAGGTCGAACTCCAATGCCTTGCCGATGATGTTGGTGTTCATGGTATTAGACTGGATCAGTACTTCATTGGAGAGGGTAATGGCGGCAAACTGGGTCGCGTTCATGGCAAACTCAACGGTTTTTTCCTTGAATTCCACAATGGTTCCGCTGGATGTGACCGGCAGTTCCTTGTAGACGTTCATAAAGTTGAACTCGGCTTTCCGATCGGTGGCATACATGTTTTGCAGCAGTGTCAGAATTGCCTCCTGATCATCGACGCGTGACACCATTATGATTTCGTTGTAAGCCGTTAGCCCCATGGGAATGCCGCTCCTCCGATTGTAGCTACATAAAAACAAGTGATCTTTTCCCAGCCATGGGCAGTGCGAAGCATAGTACAACAATAGCGGAGCAATGTACAGGTGAGGTGAGGAAACCGGAGCGCCCGCCTGGTGATTATATTCCCCCCACATTGAAAGCAATTCGATACGTATGATGCCAGATGTGCTATAGTTTAAAAGTTATTTAAACTTGGGGCGTTATAATGCCCCTGCGCCTAACCCTGGTAAACAGGATACGTACGTCAAGAAAGTCATTTTTTGCCCTTACATTGCAATAAATAACTTCCGGCGTACGAAGGAACTGATATGAGTAAAACCCTGCAAGAGCTGGCTATCCTCCTCGATGGACATGTCTCCGGTGATCCCGCTGTTACCATAAGCGGTCTTGGAACGCTTGATTCGGCGGTGGCAGGAGAAATCACCTTTCTGGCAAATCCCCGCTATGCTGCCAAGGTTGCGACAACCACTGCCTCTGCCATTGTTGTGACCGCAACTGCTGAAACCTTCGGGAAAAATGTGATTGTTGTGGAAAACCCTTACCTTGCCTTTGCCCGTCTGTTGACACTGTTTACCAGCCGTCCCCGTGTGGTTAAAGGGATCATGCCGGGCGCCTTTGTCGGCGAAGATGTTGCCATCGGAGCCGATCCCTCGATTTACAACAACACCAGCATTGCCGATGGAGTCCGCATCGGAGACCGCGTGACCTTGCACCCCAATGTGACGCTCTACCAAGGGGTGGTGCTGGGAGATGATGTCACCCTCCATTCCGGCGTTTCGATCCGGGAAGGATGCCGGATCGGCAACCGGGTCACCATCCACAATGGAACGGTTATCGGGAGCGATGGTTTTGGCTACGCCCCCAATGGCAAGAGCTGGTTCAAGATCCCCCAAATCGGTAATGTAGTCATCGAAGATGATGTGGAGATCGGCGCCAACGCAACCGTTGACCGGGCTGCTCTGGAAACAACCCGCATTGGACAGGGGAGCAAGATCGATAATCTGGTGCAGATTGCCCACAATTGCCAAGTCGGTGATAATTGCATCATCGTGGCGCAGGTTGGCATTGCCGGAAGTGTAACACTGGGAAATCATGTCAGCATCGGAGGGCAGGCGGCAATTGTCGATCATGCCGTCATCGGCGATAACGCCATGATTTCCGGTCAATCGGGAGTTTTCAATGATGTGGCTGCCGGAGCTGTGGTGAGCGGTACGCCAGCCATGCAACACAAGACGCGGCTCAAGTGTGCGGCGGTCTATCCGCATCTTCCGGAGATGCGTAAGACACTCATCAAGCTGTCACGCAGCATGTCAAAGTTTGAAAATAATTTGGAACCAGCAGCAAACGTTGGTCTCTAGCGGTACGTCAGACAAACCGCATGAGGTGAGGAGAGAGTATGATTATTAAACGAGGAGTTGTAGTCAGTCATCCCGGAGCAATGGAATGGGGTGTCGGCAAAGTGGTTGAGGTTGAAGCTATGAGAGCGAGCATACAGTTCAGCGACGGCATCATTCGAAAAATTGCAGCATCCCATTACAGCCAGCTTTTGCAAGCCGATGTGGCGGCATTCGTGGAACTTCCGGAAAACGTCCCGCTGGTAAAAGTCCGCGCCACAACCACCAGAGTCAAGAAAGTGAAACAAGCCGTCTCCTGAAACAGGTCATCGTAAGGCCTGTGTACCAAGCGACAGAGTCGGACATCAAGGGAGAGGCAAGCCTATCCCCTGATGCCCGATTTTTGTTTTTTATGTGTCGCAAATCTACGTAAGCGATAATGTACAAAAACTATAGTCGTGCGGAAATATCGCGTCACCCCCATTGCCATGTGAGCGGATTATGGTACGTTATACGCTTGATCTGATCACCAGGCACGACTGTCCACACGACAGAATACATAACGAGGAGACAGGTATGAAACTGAATGACATTACCCGAGGCACCGGACTTGAAGCACATGGAATCAGCAATGCCAACTTGATTTACTGGACTCCCCCGACTTCATTGCTCTATGAACAGGTCGTGAAGCGTGGCGAAGGGTTGCTTTCCCATCTGGGAGCGATTGCGGTTAAAACCGGACACTATACTGGCCGGGCTGCCAATGAGAAATTCATAGTCGATGAGCCGAGTTGCCACGATAATGTTGCCTGGGGAAAGGTCAATCGTCCCTTTGATCCGGCCAAGTTTGATGCCCTCTACCTGCGCATGTGCGCCTATATGCAGGGTCGCGACCTGTTTGTGCAGGACTGTTTTGCCGGCGCCGACAAGGAACACCGTCTGCCGATCCGGGTGATTACCGAAAAAGCATGGCATTCGCTGTTTGCCCGTAACATGTTCGTTTCGGCTACCCAGGAGGAACTGGAAAGTCATTCACCCCAGTTCACCGTCATCAATATGCCGAATTTCCACGCTGTCCCTGCCATGGACGGCACCAATTCCGAAACCTTCATCATCATCAATTTTGCCCGTAAAATGATCATCATCGGCGGCACCAGCTATGCCGGAGAAATCAAGAAATCGATCTTTACCATTCTCAACTACCTTCTGCCGGTGGAGAAGAAGATCATGTCGATGCACTGCTCGGCCAACGTGGGGCCCAAGGGGGATGCGGCGGTCTTCTTCGGCCTTTCCGGTACCGGCAAAACCACCCTCTCGGCAGATCCCCATCGTTCCCTGATCGGCGATGACGAACATGGCTGGGATGAAAAAGGGGTCTTCAATTTTGAAGGAGGCTGCTATGCCAAGATTATCAGTCTCTCCAAGGAGGCCGAGCCGGAGATCTATGAGACGACCCGCAGATTCGGTACCGTGCTGGAAAATGTGGCTATCGATACCCACACCCGCCGGGTTGACCTGGATGATGACTCATTTACCGAAAATACCCGTGCTTCCTACCCGTTGACCCACATCCCCAACATCGTTAAAAGTGGCTGTGGCGGGCATCCGGCCAATATCATCATGCTGACCTGCGATGCCTTTGGCGTGCTCCCTCCCATCGCCCGTCTGACACCGGAACAGGCGATGTACCACTTCCTCTCCGGTTATACCGCCAAGGTAGCCGGTACCGAGGCAGGCGTTACCGAACCATCGGCCACCTTTTCCACCTGTTTCGGCGGCCCGTTCATGGCGCTGAATCCGACCGTGTACGGCGAGCTGTTGCGTGCCAAAATCGCCAAACACCAGGTGACCTGCTGGCTGGTAAATACCGGTTGGAGCGGTGGTTCCTATGGTGTCGGATCGCGCATGAAGATCGCCTACTCGCGAGCCCTGGTCAATGCCGCTCTGGACGGTTCACTGAATGCCGGTGCATTTGAAAAAGATCCCTTCTTCGGTCTGGATATCCCCACCAACTGTGCCGGCGTACCGGCCGAGGTGCTTAACCCCCGCAATACCTGGGTTAACCAGCAGCAGTATGATCAGACCGCCACCAAGCTGGTGGGAATGTTCAAGGAAAATTTCAAGAAGTACGAGCCGAACGTCACTGCTGATGTGGCCAGTGTTATGTAACGTGCAGGAATCATGTTTGTAGCTGGTACCATGACCCGCCCGGGCAGATTCGGGCGGGTCATTTCATAACAGCTCTGCTTACCTATACGAATCGCAGGGGCGAACTGCTGTTCGCCTCTGCTCGCTAACCATAAGGGAGCCGAACCATGGCAATGAAACGTGACGGGATGACCTGCCCGAAGTGCGGTGTGCAACAGCCTCTGGCGGAGAGCTGCAGCTCCTGCCAGATCATTATTGCCAAATATCTCCAGCGCCAGAGCGTGCTGGCCGGTCGTGAACAGGCGGGGGTGACTCCCCCGGTAACGGCTCCCTTGTCGGGCGGCTTTCCAATCGGGCGATTGCTGTTAGCTTTGCTGGTGCTGGCCTGGCTGGTGGGCGGCTACCTGTGGAGCGGACGATCGGCAGCCAAAGGAGTGTATCAAGCCGGGAGCGGTCGTTATACTAACCAGAAATTCAAGTTTGCCCTGCAGCTGCCGAACGACTGGAAGATTCTGACGGTCAAACAGGCGATTCAATGCTCCACCCTCCGCGATCAGTATGCTGACCAGTATCTGCTGTTGGCCAGCCCGACCACCCCGGCTGAATGCCTGCTGGTGGTGAATATTGCCGGAATCAGCCTGGATTACTTCAGGAATGTGGGGTGGGAGGGTTTGGTGGCTGAAATCAACGGCCGCAACCGGGTGAAGTTTTCCGAGGTCAGGAGCATCAACGGTCTGACCGTGTATCGCGTCGGCTACGACATTGCAGAGTTCTACCGGGAAGACGCCTATTTCGAGGCCGCTAACAAACTGATCGAACTCTATTACTATGTGCCGCTGGCCGCCGATACGGGCGAACGGATCTCCCGGCTGCGCAATCTGGTGAATGAAAAGCTGCAAAGGCTGTAATGGTATAAAAAAGCCGCTCAACTCGTACTGACGTTGAACGGCTTTTTGACATGCAATGAAGCAGCTACATGAATTACATGTTGTAACCGGACTCCGAGTGCTGAGTCTGGTCAAGGCCCATGATCTCGTCTTCCTTGTCAACCCGCAGACCGATGGTTTTATCCAGTACGAAGGAGATGATCAAGGTGACGATAAAGGCGTAGGCGCCGGCAGCCAGAACTGCGATCAACTGGATCATCAGCTGTTTGGCATTGCCTGCGAGAAGGCCGGTAGCGCCAACCGTGGCAAAGACACCGGTGATGATGGCGCCGAATGTTCCACCGACACCGTGGACACCGAAGGCATCCAGTGAGTCGTCATATTTGAATTTGGCTTTCAGCATGATACCGCCGTAGCAGACCAGACCTGCTGCCAGACCCATCAGCAGTGCTGCGCCGGGCTGTACAAAACCGGCTGCCGGGGTAATGACAACCAGGCCAGCCACCACACCGGAACCGAAACCGAGTGCACTCGGTTTACCGGAATGGATCCATTCCGCGATCATCCAGGAAAGACCGGCTGCGGCAGGGGCGATGGTGGTGGTGGCGAATGCCAGGCCAGCCAAGCCACCGGCTGCATCGGAGGTGTTGACACCGACGATGGCGGAACCGGCGTTAAAACCGAACCAACCGAACCAGAGCAGGCCGACACCGAGCAAGGTCAGCGGCAGATTATGGGGAGCCATGCGCTCCTGGGGGAAACCGTGACGCTTGCCGAGGAAAATCAGGAAGGCCAGGGCGGAAATCCCGGATGAGAGGTGAACAACCGTACCACCGGCAAAATCAAGGGCACCTTTTTTGAAGAGCCAGCCGTCGGTCATCCAGACCCAGTGAGCCAACGGATCATAGACCAGGGTGGTCCAGAGCAGAACGAATACGCAGTAGGCGGAGAATTTGACACGTTCTGCCATGGCGCCTGAAATCAGCGCTACGGTGATGATGGCGAACATGCACTGGTACATGGCAAAGACCAGCTCGGGAATGGCGCCAGGCTCTTTGGTGTAGTTCTGGAACAGCGCCCAGTCAACCGTACCGGTGGCGGCATCTTTCATAATCACCAGTCCGTTCAGCATTACCTTGCTGAAATCGCCGATCAATCCCATGTGCCCCACATCACCGCCAAAGGCGAGTGAGTAACCGAGTACAGCCCACTGCACACCGACAATACCCATGGCAACGAAGGAGTGCATGAAGGTTGACAGGACGTTCTTCTGGCGAACCATGCCGCCGTAGAACAGTGCCAGGCCAGGGATCATTAGCAGTACCAGCGCCGATGAAACCAGCATCCAGGCGGTGTCGCCGGTATTGAGCACCGGTTTTACGTCCGGTGGTGTGGCGGGAGCAGCGGGAGTTGCTGTCGGAGCCGCTGTAGGTACGGCTGCTGCCGGTTTGGCTGCGTCAGCAGCCGGGGTTGCGGCAGCCGGAGCAGTCACCGCCGGAGCGGCATCTTTCTTTTCTTCTGCCATGGCGGCGACCGGAATCAGGGCTGCCATAATAACCAGCATCAATAATGCTAAAGAGAACCTGAGTTTCATAACGTTATCCTCCGTCGTTGGTAAGAGTTCTGTTGATCAGATGGCTTCGTTGCCGGTTTCGCCGGTTCTGATGCGCACCGCTTCTTCCAGGGAGATGACAAAGATCTTGCCGTCGCCGATCCGGCCGGTTTTGGCGCTCCCTTGTATGGTTTCTACCACCTTGTTGACCAGATCGTCGCTGACCGCGACTTCCAGTTTTATTTTAGGAATGAAATCGACCACATATTCAGCGCCACGGTACAGTTCGGTGTGTCCTTTTTGACGCCCGAATCCCTTGACTTCACTGACGGTGATCCCTTCGATGCCGATGTCGTTCAAGGCATCCTTTACTTCATCCAGTTTGAATGGTTTGATGATCGCTTCGATGAGTTTCATGGTGCAGACCTCCTTGTTTGCGTTGGGTTCTATGAAAGCTCACTTCAAAAAGGCGGGGGAGGGTGGCGCCCATCCCCCGAATTGAAGGAGGGACAGCCTAGAAGGATATATCGAGCTGAGTGGTCAGCGCCGGTTTGCCACCGGGGTTGATGTTGCCGCCATTGCCGTCACTCGGGTCAGAAGTCGATGTCTTGTAGAACGGGTTGAAGAATACGGCTCCCACGATCAGAGAAACATTTTTACTGAAAGCCCACGAGCCACCAACGCTGACTTCACCGTTGACGTTGTTGCCACTCATGTAATCGACAGCCAGCCAGAGTTTGTCGGAAATCTCGGGCATGCTGCGATCCCAGGATGCCATGATGCCACTGTTGGCCCCTTTACCCAAGGCGCGTTCCGAACCGTAGTAGCCGCCAGCCGACAAACGGCCGATGACCGGCAGGGTCTTGGCAACCAGGCCGTAGGTGATGTTCTGGCGGGTGGTCAGCCCTTTTTCCAGTTTCTCGTAGGTGCCGAGATTATAGCCACCGATGGCGAAAGCAGGGAGTCCTTTTATGCCAAAGGCATCTTCCGGTGTCCCCAGTTTGGCGTTGAAGTAGAGCGGGGCCCGGTCATAGCCGTAGGTTGCGTCGTTCTGGTAACCGGATTTAAGGAAGTCAATGCCGACTTCCAGTTTGATGTTTTCCGAAGGGAGTACGCCGGCGCTCAAACCGATATTGTACAGGTTGGGGTTCCAGCCGTTTTCAGTTTTGCCGGAAAAGCGGGTGTAGTTATCGATGTCGAGATGAAACTCTTTGAACCCCTTGACATCAGTAGAAGGAATCCAGATTTGTGTTGAAGGAGTTGCCATTGCTGCGCTACTTCCCAGTGCCACCAGTGCTGCCGCCATAGTCATGATTTTGCCGAGTTTCATTGTCCCTCTCCTTTTCATCGTTGATTTTGAACTGTGAGTGGATGATTTCCTGGTCGATTTCATCGTTGCACGTTCTGTAGAGTTATTGTTGGATGTCTGTCTTTGAGTCATCCATCATGAATGTAATCACTAATACACAGAGCGTGCCAACTTTAAATTTACTGTGATTGCAACATGTTGTGTTGCTGTTTGTGGACTGGTGATAAAATGGTGGGCGAGTAGATTCTGAACAGCTGCAATTTTATTGAGCAGTTTGTTTTGATTTTCGGTTGACCCGAGCGCTCTATTTTGTTTCTATCAACCACTATTCAGGCAGTTGCCTGCCTTGCCATTTCTGTTACAGGAAAGAAGATATTTATGACTCCCCATACACGTATTCACCTTGTTCGCCATGGCCAGGTGGCTGGTTACGAACAGCCACGTTACAACGGTCAGACCGACGTTTCCCTGACCGATGTCGGCCTGGAACAATACCACCGTCTGAAGGAACGAATGGCCGAAACACCGCTGGCAGCCTGTTACTGCAGCGATCTCTCCCGTTGTACCATCGGCGCGGATATCATCTGTGCCGGCCATCTCTTTGATCCGGTGCAGAGGCCGGAATTACGGGAATTGAATATCGGGATCTGGGAAGGGCTGACCTGGAATGAAATCACCGCCCGCTGGCCGGAACAGTGGCAGGCACGGCTTGCCAACCTGGTTGACTACCGGGTTCCGGAGGGTGAAAACCTGCTGGATCTCCAGGCGCGGGTTATGCCGGTGATCCACGAGATCGTGGAGCGCCATCGCGGGCAGGATGTGCTGGTGGTGGCCCACGGCGGTGTGAACCGGGTGATCCTGCTCAACGCCATCGGTGCGCACCTGCAGGGGATGTTTAACATTGAACAGAGCTATGGTTGCTACAATATTATTGATTATTATGCCGACGGGAGGCAGACGGTAAAGCTGCTCAATGGGTGAGCGGGTAGGTGATTGTGAATCTAAGAAAAGCATGTACCGCAGAGGGCACAGAGGAACGTAGAGGAATATTAAACTATTAATATCGTTGGCGTCATTTTCTTTTTTTAAACGTGTCGCTTATACATACCTATTCGTATTCTCTGAGAACCTCTGTGGTTCGGCTGTTGTTTTTGGTTGAAGCTTTGCGGGATACGCAAGCGGGGATGGAACAACTGTTCCATCCCCGCTTGCGATGTTAATTCAAACTTGCCGGAGCGGTTATTAGCGCGCCGGTGCGATCGGTATCCGGATATTGTTCAAGCCGACTTTATAATTTCCTGAAACCGTCACGAACCCTTTGTACATATCGGACATGTCGGTGATTTTGGCATACCACCATGTGCCGCCCCGGGCCCGGTCTTTTTTCTTGGGAGCTTGATAGATCCCGTTGGTATTGTTGTCGTGGAAGGCGATGAAATGCATGCCGAGCTTCAATTCATCCCGGGAGGCAATGCGTGACTGCCAGTAAATATTAGTCCATTGATTCTGGCCGTCATGCACCTTCATGAACTCCCCCTCGTCCTTGGTTGAGGCGCTCGGCTTGGCGATCATCTTGGCCAGGTAGACATAGATGTAGGAGTTATCACCCAACTCTTCCTTGCTGATGAAATAATCATCAGGCTGAATGAAATGGGCATCATCGCCAGCGCGCGGGGCTGACCGGGGTGGCTCATTGCGTGGTGGTGGAGCGTCGTCATTTGCTTCTGCCGGTTCCGCCGGCGGAGCAGGCGCCGGGCGGTCGACTACCAGTTTGTTAACCCGATCAGTGGCATCAAGCACATCTCTCCAGCCAGCCAGAGAAATGGTAGGAACCAGGAGCAGAACGGCCAGAATTACTTTCGCAGAACGAATTATCATGGTAGACCTCCGGAAAAATGGTACTGAACAGTATGGATTAATTCATACCATAAATGTGTTTGAATGCAAAAAAATATTTCCCTAACCGAGATCAACCAGGATGTCGGCGCCGGCAAGCTCGACCGGGTAGGTGCGCAGGGTGAACTCCGGGTGGTCACTGCACGTCCCGTCGCTCAGGTTGAAGCGGTAGCCGTGACGCGGGCAGGAAACATAGTTGTCCTTGACGATGGCGGAAGTCATGGGGGAACCTTGGTGCGGACATTCATTTTCAAAGGCAAAAACAGAGCCTTTGATGTTGACCAGCACAAGCTCCTGCCCATTGACCGAGACGACTTTTTTCCCGAAATTGGGGACTTCGCTGATGGTTGCGACCTTGATCATGGCACGTGCCTCCTGAAATTCATGTCAGCCGGCATCCCTGCCAGCTGTTGCGACGGTGCAATTCGTTGACTATGGCATACCACATCTGATTGTTTTTCAGTCCCCAGCGGGGGGCCACACAGATATCTAGGGGGGCCGAACCGTACAGGCGCTGGATGGCGATCCGCGCTGGCAGCCGCTCCAGAAAGTCAGCTACGGTGGCGATGTACTGGGAGAGTGAGAGCGGTACGAATTCCCCCCGGTGGTACATGGCGGCCAGTTCGGTCCCCTCAACCGCATGCAGTTGGTGGATTTTGAGAGCGGTGATCGGCAGTGACCCGATCAGGTCGGCGGCGGCCAGAAAATCATCGCTCTCCTCGCCGGGAAATCCATGGATCAAATGCGCACAGATGTCAAAACCGCGACCGCTGGCACGCTGGACGGTCTGCAGGAATTCATCCACCGTGTGCCCGCGATTGATCTTTTGCAGGATGACATCATCGGCTGATTGCAGCCCGAGTTCCAGGCAGACATAGTGGTCGCGGGCGATCTCGGTCAGCAGTTCCAGCGCCTGATCGGTCAGGGAATCGGGGCGGGTGCCGACCGAAATGCCGAGCACGTCATCACCTGCCAGGGCACGGCGATACAGGTCGGCCAGGTGCTCGATCGAGCCGTAAGTGTTGGTGTATTTCTGGAAATAGACGATGAATTTTTGGGAACCGAGCCGTTGGCGATGGTAGGCCATTCCCGCTGCCATCTGTGTTTCAATCGGGAGGATGGCCTGGGTTTCCTTGGGAGAAAAGGAAACATTGTTGCAGTAGATACAGCCACCGACCCCTTTACTCCCGTCACGATTGGGACAGGTGAAACCGGCATCCACATTGACTTTGCTGACCCGGCAGCCAAAGCGCTGACGCAGGTAGTAGCCATAGGAGTTGAGGCGCAGCTCGGGATGAATCTGGGGAGGAAATTGTGTCATGATCAGAGACTGCATTGGGAAATGGTCTGGAGTAATTCCTGGGCTGCATCTCCGGGGTGGTGAGCCGCTATGATAGCCGAGATCAGGGCCACGCCATGACAGCCGGTTGCCATCACGTCCGCAACGGTTGCCGCGCTTATACCTCCCAGAGCATAGACCGGGACTGAAATCTCCGTGGCTGCTTGCCGTAGCTGCTGCAGGCCGAGCGGAGCACCGTAGCAACGCTTGGAAGCGGTATCAAAGACCGGACCAAAGGTGACAAAATCAGCCCCATCGCTGGCAGCCCGGACTCCCTCGGCAACTCCATGGGCCGAATATCCGATCAGCATGTTGTTGCCCAGCTGGCGACGGGCTTCCGTCACCGGCAGTCCGGCAATACCGAGCTGCACCCCGTCGGCTCCCACGGCCTGGGCAATGTCCAGGCGATCATTGATGATCAGTTGGGCCTGATAACGATTGGTCAGTTGACGCAATTCAAGCGCCAGCTCAAACAGTTGCCGGGGCGGGAGCTCCTTTTCCCGTAGCTGCAGCATCCGCGCGCCACCTTCCAGCGCCTGAGCGACAACGGCAGGAAGTGACCTTCCTGCCGTTTGGGTAGCATCGGTTATCAGGTACAAGTGGCTCTGCATCGCTTAGCCGATCATTCCATCCAGGGGGCTGGAAGCGTTGGCGTACAGCTTGCGCGGTATACGGCCGGCCAGGTAGGAGAGCCGCCCGGCTTCAATCCCCAGTTTCATGGCGCGTGCCATGGCAATCGGATCCCGGGCGCCGGCAATGGCGGTGTTCATCAAGACCCCGGCGCACCCCAGTTCCATGGCGATGGCAGCATCGGAGGCCGAGCCGACCCCGGCATCCACGATAACCGGCACCGATACGTTTTCCAGGATAATCCTGATGTTGTAGGGATTGCGGATACCGAGACCGCTCCCGATCGGGGCGCCCAGCGGCATCACGGCGGCGCATCCCAGGTCTTCCAGTTTTTTGCAGAGAATTACGTCATCGCTACAGTAGGGGAGCACCGTAAATCCTTCGGCCACCAGCACTTTGGCAGCTTTCAACAGCTCTTCGTTGTCCGGAAAGAGGGTCTTTTCATCACCCAGCACTTCCAGCTTGACGAAATCGGACATCCCCGCTTCCCGCGCCAGGCGGCAGGTGCGGATGGCGTCGTCGGCAGTGTAGCAACCGGCAGTATTGGGGAGCAGGGTGTATTTTTTGGGATCAATATAGTCCAGCAGTGATTCCTTGGAGCGGTCAAGGTTGACCCGCCGTACGGCCACCGTAATAATTTCGGCTCCCGATGCTTCCAGTGCCAGGGCGGTCTGCTCAAAGCTGGCGTATTTACCGGTACCAACCATCAAGCGTGAATTAAAGGTGCGCCCGGCAATTGTCCATGAATCTGTAGTGTGCGGCATGCTATCCTCCTCCGACAAAGTGTACGATCTCTACCTGGTCTCCGTCATGCAAGGCATGGGTGGTGTGCACCGCGCGCGGCACAATCTCCCGATTGACCTCGACCGCTACCCGTTCACGTCCGATTCCGCGTGCATCCAGCAACTCGGCCACCGTGCATTGCTCCTGCAGCTCTGCCGGTTCACCATTGACGATTATCTTCATATTCACCCCACAAATGGAAAAAGCCGCTTAGGTAGCGGCTTTGGTTGTTGCATCAATGCGCTTCCCTCCGCCGGCATTACCCGGATCAGGTGCAAAGGGTCACGGCATTTCCAGCCGCTCTCAGTCGAAACTCCCCCAGCGATGCTGGTAAATTAGATGATTGCAGCGCCCCTGTCAATCCATTTTCCTGGGGAACCGGTCAGAATCGGCGGGAAGTGCACTTCTCCCGGTTTGCCATCTTTTCAAACTTGCGCTATAGTCGCTGGCACCAACGCAGTTCACCCTATGGAGATGGAGGTTTGTATGTTGAAAAAATTGCTGATGGTTGTCATGCTGGTTGCTCTTACGGCCGCAATTGCCTGTGGCGCCGAGAAAAAGAATCCGCAGGTGCAAATGGAAACTACCCTGGGAACGATCAAACTGGAGTTGTTCAGCAAGGAAGCGCCGCTTTCGGTCAAGAATTTCCTTGAGTATGCAACCAGCGGTTATTATAACGGCACCATCTTTCACCGCGTTATTCCCGGCTTCATGGCTCAGGGTGGTGGTATGACCGTTGATCGCAAGCCGAAGCAGACCAGAGGACCGGTAAAAAATGAAGCGGACAACGGCTTGAAAAATGATCGCGGTACCCTTGCCATGGCGCGCACCTCGGATCCTGACAGCGGTACGTCACAATTTTTCATCAACGTGGTCAACAACAATATGCTCAATCGTCCCCAGCCCGATGGTCATGGCTATGCGGTCTTCGGTAAGGTTGTCAGCGGTATGGAGGTGGTTGATAAAATCGTGGCTGCCAAAACCCAGAACCTGAATATGGTCTTTCAAAATCTGCCGGTTGAACCGATCATCATAAAATCGGTCAAGGTGCTGAAATAGGGAGCGATCATGTCACTGGCTGAAGAACTGGCTCTCTGGACCCATGAGCAGAAGTGCCGCAAGGCGGTTGAATCACTGGGAAAAAACGGCTTTACGGCGCTCTATTGTTCTACCGGCGCTGAAGCTGCCGAGTATATTGTGAACGCGGCTGAATCGGCTCGCACGGTCGGCTTCGGCGGTTCCATGTCGATTGCTGCGCTTGGTGTTCAGGGGGTGCTGCAGCAGCAGGGGAAAGAGATCCTCAACCATAGCAGCCCCGATCTGTCGCGGGAGCAGAAGCTGGAAGTAATGCGTCGTCAACTGACCAGCGACCTGTTCCTGACCGGCAGCAATGCCCTGACCCTGAATGGGGAACTGGTCAATATCGATGCCACCGGCAACCGGGTGGCGGCCATGTTTTTTGGACCCCGCATGGTAATCGTGGTGGTGGGGCGCAACAAGCTGGTGGATGGTACCCCCCAGGATGCCATCATGCGGGTCAAAAACTGGGCAACACCTCCCAACGCCAAACGGCTTTCCTTTGTCACTCCCTGTGCCCATACCGGTTTTTGCGCCAATTGCAATGCACCAGACCGGCTCTGTCGTGTCACCACCATTATTGATCGCAAGCCAAGGGCGGTCGATCTGAGAGTGCTGGTTGTCAATGCCGAGCTTGGTTTCTGAACCACGTCTGCTCCCTCCGGCTGATCCGACTCGGCAGCCGGAGGGGGGAACGACTCCCCTGACGCCATGAAGCCGACCTTGCTGGACACCATGTTGGATCTGCTCTTTCCTCCCCTCTGCCATCTCTGCCGCTGCCATCTCCACTCGGCCGGCGAACTGCATCTTTGCCCCGCTTGTCATGAAACTTTATCGCCGGTCAGCTCCCCCTGCTGCACGATCTGCAGCATACCGTTCGACGGAGCGGGAATTGATCATCGCTGTGGCGCCTGCTGCGCCGATCCCCCCCGTTTTGATTCAGCCCGTGCTCCCTATCGCTATGAGGGGGGAATTAAAGAACTGCTGCACAACTTTAAATACACCCCCCGCCCCCTGCTGCGTAAGCCGCTGGCGCTGTTGATGATCAACGCTTTGAGTGAGCATGTCAGGTCATTGGCGGTCGACGTGATCGTCCCGGTTCCGCTGCACTCCAAGCGTTTGCGGCAACGGGGATTCAATCAGGCAGTTTTGCTGGGGGAACGTCTTGCCGCAGCGTGGCAGATTCCGATGCAGCGGGAACTGCTGCGGCGGATTCGCTGGACCGAACCACAGGTCAACCTTGCCGCCGAAGAGCGGCGGCTCAACGTAAAGGGAGCCTTTGGGCTGCATGATCGAGGCGATGTGGCAGGACGGGTGGTACTGCTGGTGGATGATGTGTTCACCACCGGCAGCACGGCCAATGAATGCAGCCGGGTGTTGAAAACTGCCGGGGCACGGGAAGTCCACAGTCTGACCGTTGCCCGTGCCTAGCTATATGCGGCGGCTTACCGCGCTCTTTTTCCAGGTTAAATCCATTGACAGAAGTCGTAACAGTGACTACTATTTTAACGTTTTTGAATCCTTCCGTACGTGGTAGCGCACCTATGAACTACAAAATCGTTCACCGTTCCATATCCCTCTGTCTGCTGCTGGCAAGCCTGACGAGCGCCGGCTGCTCTAACAAGAACGATACCCCCCTGTTTCTGGAGTCAAAACGTAAAGCTGGTGAAGCCGAGGCGCCAGTCAAGGATGTTCCGGCGGAACTGTTGACCACCCAACGGGCGTTCAGTACGGTTGCTAAAAAGGTCACCCCTTCGGTGGTCAATATTTCTACCATCAGCAAGAAGAAGATTGTCCAGCCGTTCTTTGAAATGAACCCGATGTTTGAGGAATTTTTTGGAGCGCCCCAGTTCAAACGGGACAAGAGCCTTGGTTCCGGTTTTATCATCAGCAGCGATGGCTATATTGTCACCAATGACCATGTGGTGCGGGATGCGGAAAGTGTGCAGGTCAAGCTCTCCAACGACAAGGTCTACGACGCCAAGGTGATCGGTGGTGATCAGAAGTCGGATATTGCGGTGATCAAGATCAATGCCGCCAACCTTCCGGCAGCGGTGCTCGGTAAGTCCGACGGCTTGGAAGTGGGGCAGTGGGCGATTGCCATCGGCAATCCGTTCGGCCTTGAGCGTTCCATGACCGTGGGGGTGGTTTCTGCCACCGGCCGTTCCAATGTGGGGATCGAGACCTACGAAAATTTCATCCAGACCGACGCATCCATCAATCCGGGTAATTCGGGCGGCCCGCTGCTCAATATCCATGGTGAGGTGGTCGGAATCAACACCGCCATTGTGGCGGCCGGGCAGGGGATCGGTTTTGCGATTCCGATTGACATGGCCAAGCCGATTTTTACCCAACTGATGCAAAGGGGCGCCGTCAGCCGCGGGTACATGGGTGTTACGATTCAACCAATTACGGAAGAACTGGCACAATCGTTCGGATTGCAGCAGGCCAAAGGTGCGTTGATCAACGATGTGCTCAAGGGTAGTCCGGCCGATAAGGCGGGGATTCACCAGGGTGATGTGATTATCTCGTTCAATGGCACGGAAGTGAAAGACCCCTCCCATCTGCAACGGCTGGTGGCGGAAACTGCCGTGGGGGGAAGCGCCAAGGTTACGGTGATCCGGGACGGCAAGCAGCTGGCGTTGAACATGAATGTTGCCAGTGCCGACAGTGCGCCGAAACAGCAGTCACGGGTGCGGGAGCCACATCAACAGGTTGGTGAAGCTGATCAGCTTGGCCTGGTAGTGGATGACGGTGACAACGGTGGCGCCATGGTTCGTGATGTGGCGCGCGGGAGCGTTGCTGATGAAGCTGGCATTCGTCGCGGGGACGTGATAGTTTCCATTAATCGCAACAAAGTTCAATCGGCGGCAGAGTATCAACGCACGATCGATAAGGCGGGCAAGGGGAGTCGCTTGACGATTCTGGTGCGGCGTGGAGCAGCCAGCATCTACTTTGCCTTGCGGGTACAGTAACTTACTTCCGGTTCCCAATCATAATTCGGAACCGAACAACACGAGGATACCTACCATGAGTCTGATTGACAATCCGGATCTTGCAAAACGGCTGGCGCGTGCCATTCTCTCCGATGTTGCCATGTACAACAAGGAGAAGGTGGAACAGGGGATTAAGAACGACACCATCTTCGATCTGTTGCAGGAAGAGCTGGAAGAGGGACGGCAGCACTTTCTGACCCGTGTCTCACCCGATATCAATCCTGAAATTGTTTATGAAACCGCCATTGTGGATGTCTTGATCAAGCGGGCCGGTAAGATAGAGTCATCGATCTGGTAACTGTTTGAAGATTGGTTGTCTGCTGTTTGTACAAGGCGTGCCCGTTGCGGGGACGCCTTTACTTATTCAGCTCCTGCCAGATATGGCAGGAGAGATGTTTGTTAATCAGCCTGGTTGCGGTGATAAAGATGTGGAGAGCTACCCGATGAAAAACTATGATTTTATTGTTGCAGAAGATGTGGCTGGCGGACGGCTTGACGTGATTGTCAGCCGGCAGCTGGAGGGGGAAACCCGTTCCTATGTGCAGCGCCTGATTGAAGATGGTCAGGTGCTGGTTGATGGCCAGGTGGTGCGCTCCTCGTACAAGCTGCGGGGGGGAGAACGGATTACGGTTGAAGTTCCGGAGCTGGTGTCGGCCCAGCCCCAGGCGGAAAATATTCCTTTGACGGTGTTGTACGAAGACCACGACCTGATCGTGATTAACAAACCGGCCGGTATGGTGGTTCACCCGGCGCCGGGGAACAGCGGAGGGACGCTGGTCAATGCGCTGCTGGCCCATTGCACCGATCTCTCCGGTATCGGTGGTGAGATCCGTCCCGGCATTGTGCACCGTCTTGACAAGGGGACCTCGGGGGTGCTGGTGGTGGCCAAACATGACCGGGCCCACCATCACCTGGCGGCTCAGTTTCATGTCCATTCCGTCAAGCGGATCTATCAGGCGCTGGTGTTTGGTAATCCGGCTGAAGAGACGGGGAAAATCGAGGGGCTGATCGGGCGCCATCCAACGGAACGGCTCCGTTTGTCCGGGAAGGTAACCCACGGCAAGCATGCGGTTACCCGCTGGCGGGTCAAGGAACGCTATGGCAGGATTTCACTGGTGGAATTACGTCTTGAAACCGGGCGGACCCATCAAATCAGGGTTCATCTGACGGAAGCCGGCTTTCCGTTACTGGGAGACCCGCTCTATCCCGATGGTGGTCGCGGCAATAATCTGGTTGATACGCGGCTGAAAAAAATGATCAATTCCCTGGGACGTCAGGCGTTGCATGCCCGCACGCTCGGTTTCATTCACCCCTCCACCGGTGAATACCTGGAATTTACGGTAGACATGCCGGCTGATATGCAGGAGCTGGTGGATTATCTCTCGCCTGACAGGGCCGATTCCAGCCTGAGCAGCTGATCTGTGCTCTGGGTCAGGTAAACCGGGCAACCCCGTTGTTCCGGCAGGCGCAGGTCGATGTCGTAACGATCCCCCACAAACAGCGCCTGCTCCGGTTTCAGGCCGCTTTCCCCCAACAGCCGGTCGATGGCTTGATCATTCGGCTTGGCTATCCAGTTGTCATCAATGGTGTAAATGCGGGTAAAGAAAGGTTCAAATCCGAGGATGGTCATGATGCGGGTGGTCAGGGCGCGATTATTGTTGGTGTACAGGTAGAGCTCGTAGCGTGCCGCCAGTTTTGCCAGACAGGCAATCACCCGTTCATCGCGCAGCAGGTACGCTTCCGGTCGCAGGTTGGCCGTGAAAAAAGCGTGCAGATCTTGTACGTTGCCCCCCAGTTCCGTGCAGATGGTGGAGAGGGTCTGGGCCGTACCACGCTGATCCTGCAGCCGGCGGCGGGTAGTTACCATCAGCTCTCTTGCCTCGGAATCTGAAATACCGAGCACGCCGGCCATGTAGTCGCACCCGGCCTGTTGAATCAGGGCGGCAAACGGCTCGGACGTATACAGGGTGCCATCCAGATCAAAGATAATGGTACGAATGTTCGCTGCTGCGATGTTCAACTCATGCTCCTATGGGGCGTTGACAGAGCAGGCCCCCCTTGGCTGCCGCTGCCATCCCTTTGGACTGGACCAGGATCTTGAAGGTGTCACCCATTCCCCCCTCGGGCATGATCAGGCGCTTGAGTGCCAGCCGCAGACGGAGTTTGTCTTCTGCCGAAACATTGCTCTGTTCATGCTCTTCGATCTCCGTCACAATACCGGCCGCCAGCAGGAAACGGTACTGTTCGCCGCACCATTCCGTGGTCAGTCCGAACTCCTCACCCCGTTGCATCAGGGTCGTAAAATCGATGTGTGAGGTAATGTCCTGCTCTCCCACCCTGATATAGGGGTTGTCTTCCACCTGATGGCGATAATAGCAGAGCAGGGTGCCGTGCTGACGGTGCGGCGCAAACAGTTCGGGGGCGTGATAACCGTAATCAACGGTGAGCAGATATCCGCTTTGCAAGGCTTGTGCGGCGGCCTGCAGCCAGTCAACCGCCGTCAGGTTGATTTCCGCCTCCTGGCCGGGGTAGAGGGTTATGCCGAGCCGCTGCAGATAATCAGCCAGCGCCGGGGTCGATGGTTCGTCATGCTGTTCCGTAAATTCATCTTCCTGGCTGCTTACGTAGATTTCCCGTAATCCCTGGTCGGTCATGATCACGCGATGCACTGGCAGGGCGTCGATCAGCTCGTTGGAATAGAGGCAGCCGCTGAAACGGAACTCGCCACTGGCCAGTGCTGCGGGAGATTGCCAGGAAAGTTTTGCTGCGTGGCGATTCAGCAGCGTTTGTTGGGCCTCTGCCAGTGTCGGTTCCTGCTCGATCAACACCAGGTTGAGGGATGAGTAGAATTCCGGTTCCCGGTCAGCCAGAAAATCCATGATGTCGCACGCCAGCCGTCCGTGCCCGGCGCCACATTCCACCAGGGTGAAGCTGGAGGGTGTCCCCATCAACCGCCACATCCGGGCAATTTCGCGCGCCAGCACACGGCCATAGGCGGCATGCACCGAGATGCTGGTATAAAAATCACCGGCGGTGCCGACCTTCCGCCCCGGTGAGGTATAGTACCCCAGTCCCGGTTCATAGAGGCAGGCTGCCATATAGTCGGCAAAGGTCATACGCCCCTGTTGGGAGATGCGCTGGAGCAGCCGTTGCTTGAGTTGGTTTATTTCCGTCATCCAATTACTCCCGCACCTGGCCGTCGCCGTAGACGATGAACTTGGTGGTGGTCAGATCTTCCAGCCCCATGGGGCCAAAAGAGTGCAGCTTGGTGGTTGAAATACCGATTTCTGCGCCCAGCCCCAGTTGGTTGCCATCGGCAAAACGGGTGGAGGCGTTGACCATGACACAGCTGGAGTTTACCTCGCGGATGAAGCGCTGGGCACGGCTGTAGTCATTGGTGATGATCGACTCCGTGTGCAGTGAGCCGTAGCGGTTGATGTGGGCAATGGCTGCATCCATGTCCTTGACGACCCGGCAGGCCAGGATCAGTTCCAGGTATTCGGCGTACCAGTCCTCTTCCGTGGCAGGGGTGGCCGATGGAGCCAACTGGCAGAAACGCTCATCACCGCGCAGCTTAACCCCCAACTCGCCCAGGGTGGTGGTCAGGCGAGGAATGAATTCTGCGGCAGCATCGGCATGGATCAGCACCGTTTCCAGGGCATTGCAGACGCCGGGGCGCTGGGTCTTGGCATTGATGATGATCCGTTCGGCCATGTCAAAATCTGCGCCGTTGTCCACAAACACGTGGCACACCCCTTTGTAATGCTTGATGACCGGAATGCGGGAGTTTTCCACCACAAAGCGGATCAGGCTTTCACCGCCGCGGGGGATGATCAGGTCGATGAACTCCTCCTGTTTGAGCATCTCCAGTACCCCTTCTCGCTCGGTAAACGGGATCAGGGAGAGCGCCGCAGCCGGGATGCTGAGGCTGGTCATGGCGCTCTGTAGCGCTGCCGCAATGGCGCGGTTGGAGTTGATTGCTTCCGAACCTCCCCGCAGAATTACGGCGTTGCCCGCTTTCAGGCAGAGCGCTGCCGCATCGGCAGTCACGTTGGGGCGTGATTCGTAAATAATCCCGATCGTGCCGAGCGGAATCCGCATTTTTCCGACCATCAGCCCGTTGGGGCGTTTGCGCATGTTGCTGATCTCACCAACCGGATCGGGGAGGGCGGCCACTTCACGCAAGGCATCGGCAATGGCGGTTACCCGGGCCGGGTTGAGCATCAGGCGGTCGAGCATGGCGCTGGAGAGCTGCTTGGCTTTCCCTGCTTCCAGGTCTTTTTCATTTGCGGCAATGATAACGGCGGACTGCTCTTCCAAAGCGGTTGCCATGGCCAGCAACAGCCGGTTTTTTTCTCCCATGGAAAGCCGTGCCATCACCAGTGAGGCTTCACGTGCCTCGGCTGCCATGGTTGCTACGCTCTCTGCGATTGTCATAGATGCTCCCGGAATGTTTGATCTGCTTGATCAGCGCTAAAAGCATGATAGTATACGGGGAAACGCTCCGTTCTTCAAGCGGCGATTGACACAAGCAGTCCTGCGGTGGTACTAATTCGACCCATGATTATGTTTTATTTACCACAGATTTTCAGGGTGACAGTGTTGCTGGCACTGTTGATCGCAACCGGTTGCACCACCACGGTTCCGCGCTCATCGCTCCCCTATCCCTTGACCAATGATTCCTTTGATACCACGGTCAAGGTGGTGACGATTCCGCTGCCGGTGATTGCCTCTTCTCCCAACGAAGGGATCACCGCCGGCGTCTTGTCAGCCTTTCTGCTGCATGACAAACAGGATAACATCAGCACCTTGCTGGCGCCCCAGGTCAACCACAACCAGAACTTCGGCATTACCACCACACTCTATGGTGCTTTTTACCCCTCGGCTGATCGTTACTGGGAAACCAATCTCTCCAAATCTTCCAAGATTAACGAAGATTTTGAACTGAAGCTGCGGGATAAAACCTATCTGGATAAAAAGCTGGAACTCAATCTGTTCGTGTTTACCCTGCGCGACGGCTCATCCCGTTTTTTCGGCTTTAACGCCAAAACACCGGTGCAGATGGAATCGAACTACACCAACCATGAAACCGGATTCAATCTCTCGGCCGGCTATGATCTGGGGTATCACCTGCAGTTGGTTGTGGGGGAGCGCTTTCGTGATGTGGATATCGAACCGGGCGCGGTTTCGTCGGTCAAATATATCGGCGAGCGCTTCAACAACGCCACGGTCCCCGGAATCAACGGTTTCACCACCCATGCCCAACGGATATCACTGGTGTACAGCTCCCTTGATTCAGCCAGCATGCCGACCTATGGCGGCTATGCCAAGGCAACCATCGAGAGCAGCGCGCGCTTTATGGGGAGTTCCGCCGACTATCGGCATTATGAAGGGGAAGCCAAGGGTTTTATCCCGTTTAATGCCGAACGGAGCAATATCGGCGTGTTCAGGGTCGTATATAACCAGACCTTGGGAGCTGACGTGCCGTTTCTGGAGCAGAGTCTGCTGGGGGGGGAAACCACCCTGCGTGGCTATGGGCGCAACCGCTTTGTCGATAACAGCTATTTTCTGCTCAATCTGGAACAGCGCATTCGTCTGTTCCGTTGGGAAGTGTTTAATGTCAATGCCGATTGGGAGCTGGCGCCCTTTATAGATGTTGGCGCTGTCATGGAACGGCTTGACCGGGGGAAATGGCGTCAGTTCGAGATCAATCCCGGAGTCGGGTTCCGGGCAGTGGTACGCCCGAACATCATTGGCCGGGTGGATATCGGGCTCGGTACGGACGGACCGGCTCTGTTTGTCGGGCTGGGATATCCGTTCTGATTGTGGAATGGGAAGTGCATCAAACTCTGTTCAGCCGCACACATATATGGTCAGGGAGGTTTGAGATGAAACTGATACGATTGGCGCTGGTTGGTCTGATGTTCTGTTGCAGTGGTTGCTCACACGTCATGAGCGAGTCCGGGATGAAGCTGGTCAGTACTCCGGCGATTGACTATGCTGCCTTGTCAGCCAAGCCGGAGAGCTATGTGGGGAAAACGGTGCTGGTGGGGGGGATTCTGGCCAACCTGGTCAGCAGTGGTGATGTTACGACGCTGGAGGTGGCGCAGCTGGGACTGTATGAAAATGGTGTGCCGAATGAACTGTCTCCCAGCGGCGGGAGATTTCTGGCAGTCAGTGTAGAACTGGTCGATCCGGTGATGTATCGTCCGGGGAGTCTGGTTACCATGGTTGGCGAGGTCAAAGGTAAGCGGGTTCAGGCGCGGGACGGAGCCGAGTATCCCTATCCGTTGCTGGCGGTCAAGGAAATCCGCTTCTTCCGTCCAACACGGGAATATCCCGATCCCCATGCCAACCCCTATAGCCGCGCCGTGGGAGACGACCGTTTCATCCTCTCCCCCCCTGGCTTGCCCGGCGGGGAGCCGCGCAAATTTCCCTAGTGATGAAAACGTCCCTTATGTCCCTTATGGGCTGCATTGGGGCTTTTGTGGCATTCAAAACAGGCTTGTTCCTCAACCTTGCGGTTATCCAGCGGCGATTCCATCCGGCCGGCCGGCTGCTGGTTGTATTCCGGCGTCTGAAATGACTGTCGTCCCCGTTCATCGGCAATGCTTGCGGCGCGATAGGTAATGCTCCAGTTTGTGGAGACCGCCAAGGTATGGCATTGATCGCAGCCACCCGGTGGGGGGATGCTTTTCCAGGCCGTAAACATGGTACAGCCGTCAAGAACGACCAGTGCAACCAGACTGAACACGACAGAAACTGTTTTCATCGTTGTCTCCCCAAATAAAATGTAGCCGGATGCTATCATAACCTCCACATCAAATACAATCAGCAAACTCGGAGGAGGAATTTTGTCATGACCAAGCTTGCGACACCACTAACCCTCGGTTTTTCCCCCTGTCCCAATGATACCTTCATGTTTTATCCCCTGGTTCATAACCTGGTTGATACGGGCGGTCTCTCGTTCCATGAACGGCTGGAGGATGTGGAAACGCTCAATCAACTGGCGTTGCAGGGGGTGCTGGATGTGAGCAAGGTCTCCTACCATGCCCTCGGACATCTGCGAGACCAGTATGCGCTGCTCCGTTCCGGCAGTGCCCTGGGGCGTGGTTGCGGCCCGCTGCTGGTGGCATGTGAACCGTGCGATCCTGCCTCGTTGCGCAAAAAAACCATCGCGATCCCCGGACGCTACACCACCGCCAAGCTGCTGCTGCAGCTTTTCGATCCGCAACTGGTCAATTTTCTGGTCATGCCGTTCAACGAAATCATGGATGCGGTACTGTGTGGCAATGCGGATGCCGGTGTAATTATCCACGAATCCCGCTTCACCTATCACGGTTTTGGTCTGCATAAACTGGTCGATCTGGGGGAATGGTGGGAAACTGAAACCGGTCTGCCGATCCCGCTGGGGGGGATCGTGGCGCGCCGCTCACTGGGGGCGGATGTGATCCGCCAGATCGACCGTTCGCTGCAGCAGGGGGTTGGTTATTCCCGCAGTAATCCCGGGGAAGCCGGCGGCTATATACGCCAGCATTCACAGGAGATGAGCGCTGAGGTGTGTGCTGCCCATATTGATTTGTACGTCAATGATTTTTCAAACGATCTGGGAGAGGAGGGGGAGCGTGCTATCAGTTGTCTGCTGGAACGGGCGGAGCGCGCCGGGTTGATACCCCCCTCGGCCGCTCCGCTGTTTTTATAACACGGGATCTGATTACAGTTCAATCTCACCCGAAAAGACTTCCACCGCCGGTCCGGTCATATAGATGTTGCCGTCATCGGCCCATTCCATTTCCAGATCACCACCCGACAGATGGTTGAGCAGTTTCTTCTCGGTCAGGCCGTTCAGTACGCAGGCGGCTGTTACCGCGCTGGAACCGGTTCCACAGGCCAGGGTCTCTCCGGCGCCCCGCTCCCAGGTCCGCTGACGGATTTCCGTGCGTGAGATGATCTGGATGAATTCCACGTTGGTGCGGCGTGGGAACAGTTCGTGGTTTTCGATCAGCGGTCCGTAGGTGTGAACCGGGAAATTTTCCACATCATCAACGAAGATCACGCAGTGGGGGTTACCCATGGAAGCGCAGGTAATCCGGAAGGTGCGATCCAGAATCGTCAGCGGCTCGTCAATCACTTTGGCAGCAGCATCACCGGTCATGGGGATTTCACCCCGCGTCAGGCGGGGAGCGCCCATGTTGACCCGTACCTTCTCGATTTTTCCAGCACTTCCCGGTGTCAGTTGCAGGGTCAGAATCCCGGCGCCGGTTTCGGCGGTTATCTCGGTTTTGGTCACAATGCCGTGATCATAGGCGTACTTGGCCACGCAACGGATGCCATTGCCGCACATTTCGGATTCGGAACCGTCGGAGTTGAACATCCGCATCCGCACATCGGCCACTTCCGACGGCATGATCAGGATCAAACCGTCGGAACCGATGCCGAAGTTGCGGTTGGATACCTTGATCGCTGTCTCTTTCGGATCAGCAATCGTCTCCTTGAAACAGTTGACATACACGTAATCATTTCCGGCGCCCTGCATTTTGGTAAATTTCATCTGATACCCATCCTTGTTGTAGTAGTTATGCAAACAGCTTTTTTTCCACCAGATCACAGATGATGTGAATGATGGTGATGTGCCCTTCCTGAATGCGGGGTGTGTCGTCCGACGGCACGATCAGGGAAATGTCGCAGCATTGCTTGATGCTCCCGCCGTCCTTGCCGAGCAGGCCGATGGTCACGCATCCCCGCTCCCGTGCCAACTGTAACGCCGAACGTACATTGGGTGAATTGCCGCTGGTGGAGATTCCCACCACCAGATCCCCCTTAACGGCCAGTGCCTCCACCTGACGACTGAAGACGGCATCAAAGCCATAATCGTTCCCGACGGCCGTCAGGATCGAGGTGTCGGTTGAAAGCGCAACGGCAGGGAGCGCGCCCCGCTCCATTTTGAAACGCCCTACCATCTCCGCTACAAAATGCTGGGCATCGGCCGCTGAGCCGCCATTCCCCATTACCAGCAACTTGTGGCCGGAGCGGAAAGCGTCTGCCAGGCAATCGACCGCCTGGGCGATCTGTTCCGGCATGCGTGCTTTCATGTCGCTCATCACCTGTAGGTGTTGCTGGATTTGGGCTTCAATTGTGGTTTTCATCGCTTCTCCATCGTCGCTTATAGTTCTTCAAAATCGTCCGGGTCGACCGGCCGCTCTTCCTGCTCTTCCTGTTCATCGTCGTCGCTTTCGTCTCCCAGTTTTTTGAGGAAACGACTGTTCTCAGCGATGGTTTTGCGAACTTCCAGCAGCAACTGTTCCAGATCATCGGGATTTGACGACATAGCCGCTCCTATGGTTTCAGGGCGTCCAGATACCGTTCCGCATCCAGCGCGGCCATGCAGCCGGTGCCGGCGGAGGTAATCGCCTGGCGATAGATGTAGTCCTGCACATCACCGGCGGCAAACACTCCCGGAATGCTGGTGGCGGTGCGGTTGCCGTCCAGTGCGCAGGAGGTGCGGATGTAGCCTCCATCCATGTCGAGCTGCCCCTCGAAGATGCCGGTGTTGGGTGAATGGCCGATGGCGATAAAGGCCCCATGCACCGGAATTTCCTTGGTTGAGCCGCTGCGATGACGAATGCGGATGGCAGTGACGCCGCTGGCATCCCCCAGAACCTTGTCCAGGGTGTGCAGCCATTCGATGGTGATATTTCCCTCACGGGTTTTTTCAATCAGGCGATCGGATAGTATTTTTTCGGAACGAAAGGTTTCGCGACGATGTACCACGGTCACGTGGCGTGCAATGTTGGCCAGGTAGAGCGCCTCTTCCACGGCCGTATTGCCGCCACCGATCACCGCCACATCCTTGCCGCGGTAGAAAAAACCATCGCAGGTGGCACAGGCGGAAACCCCTTTTCCCTTGAATGCTTCTTCCGAAGGGAGCCCCAGGTATTTGGCTGATGCGCCGGTGGCAATGATCAGGGCATCGCAGCTGTAGCTGCCGGAGTCACCTTCCAGCAGAAACGGGCGCTGTTGCAGGTCGGCTTTGACGATGGAATCGTTGACCATCCGGACATTAAAACGCTCGGCATGCTGGCGCATTCGCTCCATCAATTCCGGTCCCTGAACCCCGCCGGGATCTCCCGGCCAGTTGTCGACTTCAGTGGTGGTGGTCAATTGCCCCCCCGGCTGCAAACCGGTAATCAGCACCGGGTTCAGGTTGGCCCGTGCCGCATAAATGGCAGCGGTATATCCGGCCGGACCGGCGCCGAGAATAATCAGTTGGTGATGAGTTGTAGCCATAATCGCTCCCGTAAATAAGAATGGCGTAACTGTAGCAGCAAAGCTTCATGTTGCCAAGAGTCAAACAACAGGTATAGTATCAACTCTCTGAAATTGTCACCTGAGGAAGAAAGGTTGTCATATGAAAGACTTGATCGTCAGAGGCGGTGTCGTAATTGCCCTGCTGGCCGGCGCCGGCTTCGTACAGGCCGGGACGCTGGATGACTTTTATCTGCAGCAGTTTGGCGCTGGCGCCGCGGCCGCCAAAGCGACCAGCCTGACCGTGTCGCCGGATAACGCTGATCAGCCCCACTGCGGCACACCGTTGAAAAAAGGGTTGCACCGCGATTGGCAACAGCTGCAACCGGCTACCCAGAAGGCGTTGGCAAAACAGTTGTTAGCGCCGGTGTTGAGTGGCGAGAGTACCCTGCTCTCATCCCATTTCAGGATCCATTACGCCACCAGCGGTTCCGATGCGCCCCCCATGACAGATGCCAATCTTAACTTTATTCCCGATTGGGTGGAACAGGTTGCCGCCACCTATGATCAGGTCTACAGCTTTTATCGGAATCTTGGTTACCGGCTACCGCCAACCTCCAGCACCCCCTATGATATTTACCTGCGTGATCTGGCACCGCAATCACTCTACGGTCAAACCACCAGCACCACGGCGCTCCCGGCGCCCGGCTACCCCAACGCCTTTGGCAGTTACATGGAGATTGACAATAACTTCACCGACAGTAAATTTATCAATGCTTCCGGTGGACCCTATGCCCCCCTGCAAAGCCTGCAGATCACCGCGGCCCACGAATTTCACCACGCCATCCAGTACAGTTATAACTATTATTTCGATGTCTGGTACGGCGAAGCAACCTCGACCTGGTTTGAAGATGAAAAGTATGACTCGGTCAACCAGCTCTACAATTATCTGCCGGCCTGGTTTGCCAAAAGCACTAGCAGTCTTGATCTGGCAGTTGGCAGTGATGCTCTGAACACCGGTGCCGGTTACAGTCGCTGGCTGTTCAACCGTTACCTGGCGGAACGGTTCGGAAGCGGGGTTATCCGTGACATCTGGCAAGCCTTGGCACCCGACAACTCTCCCGGTGGAGGAGCTGATGTCCCGATGGCGCCGGTTGTGAACAGCGTGTTGAGTGGAAGCTATAACACAACCCTGGGAGCGGAATTCTTCGGTTTTGCCAAACGGGTCTATCTGCGTGACTGGAGCAGCCATACCAATGAACTCGCCCGGATCCACTTTGAAGTTCCTGTGGCAACCTACGGCAGTTATCCGGTCAATAGCTCCACTACGCCGCAACCACGCATCACGCTTCCCCACTATTCTTTTGCCTATTTTAAATTCACTCCATCTTCGGCAATAAGTAATCTGGTCCTTACGATCAGTAAGACCAGTGGTATCGGTGTCACACTGTTTCTCAACCGTAACGGGCTGGTAACCGAGATCCTTGCCAACAGTAATGGCACCAGCTATACCGTCCCCGGTTTTTCACAACTTAATCCCTCCACCGATGAAGTGGCGCTGCTGCTGGCAAACACCACCAGCGTTGATAATCATGCCGCCGTATTCAGTACCGATGGGAGTTCACTGGCGTTACCGGAGCCGCCTGTCCAGGGGACAACAACGAATGGCGGCACTTCATCGTCAACAACCACAAGTACTGGTGGGGGCGGTTCATCCTCCGGCTGTTTCATCGCCACCGCCGCCTATGGCAGCTACCTGCATCCCCAGGTCCAGCTGTTACGGGATTTCCGCGACAACTACCTGTTGACCAATCAGCCGGGTCAAGCGGCAGTAGCGCTGTATTACCGCATCAGTCCGCCGATTGCCGATTATATTGCCCAACATGCGCTGTTCCGTCTGGTCGTCCGCTTGTTGCTGACGCCGCTGGTGGCGCTGGTGGCGCTGATTGCCCATCCGCTACTGTCCATCCTGTTGCTGCTGTTGGCACTGGCAGGCCTGCTTAACCTGCGCCGTTATCGCGCGTATGTATCTTTATCACAGAAAAGAGAGGTCGCATGAACATCAGAAAACCGCTGGCACTGCTGGTTGTCTCACTGGTTGTAACACTCCTGCCGTTGGCGGCGCTGGCCGCTGAACCGCCATCGCCACCGGCTGCAACTCCCCCCGCAACTGTCGTTGCCCCTGCGCCCGCTGCTACTCCTGCCGTAGTTGCTCCACCTGTCGTAGCGCCGGTGAAGCAACCGGAAGCGGCTGCCAAGCCAATCAAGATCGGTTATCTCGATGTCAGTCGGGTCGGTCAGGAATCGGAACTGGGTAAAGCGGTCAAGGCGGGACTGCTCAAGAATAAAGAGAGTCTGGAAGCCAAGGTGCTGGCAAAGCGCAAGCAGCTTGACAAACTGAAGCAGACCCTGGAGGGGCAGTTTCCGACCCTGAATGCCAAACAGCGGGAAGCGAAGTCAAAGGATTTTCAGAAAAAGGTGGAGGCTTTCCAGAAGCTGGCCCAGGATACGGAAACCGAATTCAACAAGCTGCAAGAGTCGGAGACCAACCGGGTCTTCGGGGTAATTGAAAAGGTGGTTGCCGAGTATGGCAAGGGGAGTGATCTGTCGTTGATCATTGTCAAGAAGGAGTTGTTGTACCTTGCCGATGGCGTTGATGCCCAGGATGTGACCGATGCCGTGCTGAAACTGGTCAATCAGGAAGGTAACAAGAAGTAAGAGTTAGTATTGCGGTCTGGTCGCCTCTTCCCAGGCGGCCAGGCATTGCAACGCTTCGCTGGAACTCTCCCCGCACATCTCCCGGGACGGTTGAAGGCTTTCACAAACCTTTGGCCGCTCCGCCGTACCAAAAATCAGGCAAAAATTGTTGTCATCCAGCTGAACACAGCGCACCCCGGCCGGTTTCCCCTCCGGCATCCCCGGAATGGGGGAGGAGATGGAAGGGGCGATGCAGCAGGCGGCGCAACCGGCGCGGCAGGCGTCTGCCTGAGCGGGTAGCGGCGTGCTCCCATTTGCTTGAGCAACCGGAGCTGCTGTAATGCTCTGCCTCGTCGTAATCCCCATGCGCTACCTTTCACAGCCGTCAATGGCATAGGGATAGCACAGCCGCCAGGCCGGATCAAGCACTGCTCCCCTTGACCAAAAGAAAAGAGCCGTCCGGCAACCGGGCGGCTCTGTGACAGATGCCATTATCAGCATTTTTGATCCACGAAGGACACGAAGATTCACAAAGATTCAAACGTTTAAAGCAAACTGGCGATTCATCGAAAAAGTTGTTGCAGAATCTATCTCAATCCGATGTTTTTCTTCGTGTACTTAGTGGATAACTGTGATTCTAGTAACGGTAATGTTCACTCTTGTACGGCCCTTCCATCGGCACACCGATGTAGGCGGCCTGCTCCGGTGTCAGGGTGGAGAGTTGCACGTTGAGCTTCTTCAGCTGCAGGCGCGCCACCTTCTCATCCAGATGTTTGGGGAGCGTGTAGACGCCGACCGGGTATTTGCCCGGGTTGCAGAAGATCTCGATCTGGGCGATGGTCTGGTTGGCGAAGGATGACGACATGACATAGCTCGGGTGGCCGGTGGCGCAGCCCAGGTTGACCAGGCGTCCCTTGGCCAGCAGGATGATGCGTTTGCCGTCCGGGAAGATGATGTGATCCACCTGGGGCTTGATCTCTTCCCACTGGTATTTTTCCAGGGCGGCGACTTCGATCTCGTTGTCGAAGTGGCCGATGTTGCAGACGATGGCCTGGTCCTTCATCTTCGCCATGTGGGCGCGGGTGATCACGTCCTTGTTGCCGGTGGCGGTGACGAAGATGTCGGCCTTGTCGGCGGCGTAGTCCATCGTCACGACGCGGTAGCCCTCCATCGCCGCCTGCAGCGCGCAGATCGGGTCGATCTCGGTGACCCAGACCGTGGCGCCCATGCCGCGGAAGGCCTGCGCGCACCCCTTGCCGACGTCGCCGTAGCCGAGCACCACGCAGATCTTGCCGGCGATCATGACGTCGGTGGCGCGCTTGATGCCGTCCACCAGCGATTCGCGGCAGCCGTACAGGTTGTCAAACTTGGACTTGGTGACCGAGTCGTTGACGTTGATGGCAGGGAATTTCAGATCGCCGCGCTCGTGCATCTGGTACAGGCGGTGCACGCCGGTGGTGGTTTCTTCTGTTACGCCCTTGATCTGTGCCAGGCGAGTGGAGTACCAGGTCGGATCAGCAGCCAGCTTGGCCTTGATGGCGGCAAACAGGATCGTTTCTTCCTCGGAGCCGGGATTGGCCAGTACGGAGAGGTCCTTTTCAGCCTTGGCGCCCAGGTGCAGCAGCAGGGTGGCGTCGCCGCCGTCGTCCAGGATCATGTTGGAGAAGCCGCCGTCACTCCATTCGAAGATGCGGTGGGTGTAGTCCCAGTACTGCTCCAGGGTTTCGCCCTTGACGGCAAAGACCGGCACTCCCTGGGCGGCTATTGCAGCTGCCGCATGGTCCTGGGTCGAGAAGATGTTGCAGGAAGCCCAGCGCACTTCGGCGCCCAGGGCGGTCAGGGTCTCGATCAGCACGGCTGTCTGGATGGTCATGTGCAGCGAACCGGTGATGCGGGCGCCGTTCAGCGGCTGTGCTGCGGCAAACTCTTCGCGTATGGCCATCAGGCCCGGCATTTCGGTTTCGGCGATCTTGATTTCCTTGCGGCCCCAATCGGCCAGGTTAAGGTCTGCTACGATGTAATCTTGTGACATGGTTTAAGCTCCTTTTGTTGTTGTGACAGCTGTTGGTTGTTGAATCGATTATGTCTACGATGCCTTCACCACCAGCACCGCTTCCTGACTGTTGTTTCCTTCTATCCGT
>DAINBV010000059.1:0-33595 GCA_036732725.1 Geobacteraceae bacterium
AAATGGATCGGTTCATTGCTTACACACCTGTCTCAAAAAGCGCAACCACTTCACAATATCGGGTTTGCCGGGGAGGTCTTTGCGATGCAGACGAAATCGAATGCCAACGGAATGAAGTGCAGATCGTAGGGCAAGTTCGGGTGCAGTCCCTTTCGTCCTAACCCGGCTCATCATTAGGCTTTTTTGCACTGATGGTTTTGTTAATATCATTATAGATGTCAGGGTACACCCAGGTTCATGAGGCAATTTCGTATTACATAATTATCTTCGAATCCAATATGCTCTTTCCATTATTTTGCTTTTAATCGAAGCCACTCTGACTCTGTAAGGCCAACCCGACTTAGCACTCGTGCAAATTGTTCTGCCGCTCGTTGAGCATGCTTAGGTTTCAACTGAGCGATCCATTGATAACCCTGCCCGCCGGGATAGTCAGCAAACACAAGTTTGTTAGCGGTAACGAAACCCTTACTCGGCTTGAATATTAATGTGATGCAGTTTTCAATTTCGGGTTTATAAATCAAATCGGTAAAGTTTTTACCATCACCCACCACATGTGTTGCTTTTTCTCCTTTAGCCATTGAGAGTAGGCAAAAAATGAATGTTGAGGTTTTTGTTAAACGGACACTGTCACAGGTTGGTTGAAGGCAAAGCAGGTATCGTTTATCTCCTCCAGATTCTCGAATAATGGTACCGAGAGTTAAGTGACGGCCATCTCCATAGTATGTGCGCTGACTCATCAGAACTGACAATTCGCGAAGATCGTAACCGCTAGAATCTTTACTGAGATAAGATGTCAGCATTTTAAAAGACGGAGCATCTACTGAAGGCCATTTCGGAGATTTATCTTTTAGACCCTTTATAGTTTTTGCTAAATCTGATTTGTTTTCGGAAGTGTAATTATCGGCGATACTCATTCCATTTATGCAAAAGTCCTTTGCAAATTCATGAATATCAATTCCCTTAGGAACAAATTGCTTTGCATGCTCTGTAGACGCCCATTTTTCTTTACACCAGTTTTCAATTATCGAATTATCAATTAACGGGATCGGCAAGGTGTCATTTAAGACAGCTTCAATTTCAGCAACAAGCAGTGGAGTTACGTGATCAAAAGCCTCTTCGTGAGGCAGACCCAGTGCGCGGTGAGTCAGAAATGCTGCATCCAACCCCGAATGAAATTTAGTCAAAATTTTCCGGCTCTGTTTTCTGATCGCAGCAAGCCCCATCAGGACGCCGCCTTGAAGCAATCCATCGGTCAACTTACAAAATTCAGAAACGGCTCTGTCTGCTAAATCCGCCTCATCCACTTCAAACAGCTTGAACTCCTCCACTCTTTTTGCGGGTTTCCCCAACACAACAACGCGGGCATTTAAAGTGTGAAAGGCAAGTCCTTTGTCGGCTTCTTTGTATTCGATTCCATCTGGAATCTTAGCAGTCAGTTTTTCGGATACCTTATCTGCGATGTCAAAAAGGTTTGGATTGTCTGTGTAGATCAAGACAAGTCGTAACTGGTGGGGGTCTTCTTTCAAGCTCTGAAGAACTAAATTTTCAATAAGAAATTTGGCCTTTTCACCTGCATCTCCGTAAAGATCCCAATCAACTATTACAATATCTGCAGATGCACACAATTTGTAAGTGTCAGATTCTATCCCTACAGAATTCGTTTTAAGTGGTTGGTGCAAAGAGCAGACAATATGTTTTTTGGCAAAACTGGCTTGAATGTCGTGAGGAGAAAATGAAGTTATTTCTTCAAGCTTTTGAGAGGTATCACCTGAATTATCTATGATTTTCCCCTCGGCACTTTTTGTGACAGGTTTCCTTGCTTTGGGACTAAAGGCTTTTATGTCTTCTTTAACCGTTCCCTTTGGCGAAGGTGCATAAATTTTGTCATCAACAAAAACTACAGTTTGAACAAAGTTTTCAACGGCATTTCGCGAAAAGCTATCCATTGTCAATGCTTTACTCATCCACTTCCCCCGGACATAAAATTTCAAAAGTAGTCCCGCGTTCTTTGTTTTCTGTCAGCGCGACATTCAAATCCATGCCTTCTTTTCGCAGAGCTTTTTTGGAGATAAACAAGCCAAGCCCACGTCCTCCCGGCTTACGCGAGAATCCCTGTTCAAAAATTGCTTCGATATCTCTGTTTTGAATAGCTGGTCCGTTGTTACTTATGAGATAAGCGTTATCTGAAAAATCCAAGGTAATGACTCGCTGTTCTTGAATATCTCTAAGCCAGAATACTGCGTTATCAATGATGTTTACGAAAACAGGATAAATCGTGGAGGGGAAGCCGGAAACCTCAGAATCGAGAAATTCCTGTGTGACTATCAGCTCGACATCATGTCTTTTGAATCGAACGCTGAATAATGTTCTGACATAGTGGTTAATCTCGCTGCCTTTGATTATCGTCCGTTTACGTTGCAGCCGACGTTGTAATGGTGTGAATAAATTTAAATGAGCATCAAGGTGGTCGAAATTGGTTCTTATTTCTTGATAAAGAGGAACTAAGTCATCATTTGCCCGTGCCCAAGAACCAAGCTCGCGGAGTTTGTGTCGAATCCCTTTAATTGCAGCTACGAACTCATGGTTAATTACGGCAACAGCTAAACCTAATTGGACAAGTTCTGCATCGGAATCGGCCTGTTCCCGTAAGTTTTGTAACTCTGTATCCATGGCCTCAATCATATCGAGGTGCCCAGTATCTGCTTTTTGCTCCATATTTTCAGCAATGCTCGTCAGCATTTCTCGAACCCGCCCAAGTGATTCCGTGTTCCTTTGCCCAACCTCTTCAATTCGAAACTCATACATTTGTCGAATTTCTTCGGCATGTTGAGGAGATATATCTACAAAGTCCTGTTCTGCAAAGTCTATCTCCACCTTTTTTACAATGTTTCTAAATTCCTGAATCGCATTTCTGGCTGTATCAATTGCAACACGACGAGTATCTGTCGCTGCTTTCTCTAGCAAACCGGCTTCTGATTTGACTTCTGACTCTCGATTCTTTGCAACCTGATCAATCAGGCTTTTCAAGCGACGGCGCTGATCTATATAGATACGTGCCTCTTCTGCCATTATGCCCAAAGTTCCTGCGACTTCCTTGGAGAAAGGCGAAAAAAGCTCAGTTTCCAGACGTTCTTGCTCACGTTGATATGCTGTCCAGTCTCGCTCAAGCTGTTTTGTGAGCCCTACACCTCTTGGTTTAGCAATCTGATAACTGCGTCTAATTTCAACTAAACGTTGATTTGCCTCGTTTTCAGCTTCAAGGAGTTCTTCAGCAGCTTCATCCTGATTTTTCATTTTGGATGCGGAATTCATACGTGCATGAACTTGTAGGCGTAAAGAATCTACTTCTGCTTCAGGAATCTTTTGTGAAACACTCTGAAAAAACGAATCTAGTGCTGCTGTCAGGCCTTTTCTTTTTGTGCCAACTTGTTTATCACGTTTCCTGCGAGCGCTTTCCAACCGATCCAACTCGGCTTTCCTTTCGCGAAAGTAGTCGCCAAAATCAGCATCTTTTCTAAAAAAATCTGCGGCTAACTGAACAAAGAGGTGTTCTAATATATCTTTAAGCTGTCGATAGACCTTGTCTTTTTGGAATCCCTCACGACCCGCTTTTTCCTGCAACTGACCATTTTCTTCTCGTGTTAGACACACTGCACCGTAAATACGTCTGTAAGAAAAGAAGTAGTGGGTCATCCCTTTATTCCGTCTGGTTTCAATGTTTAACCAGTCAAAATCTGTGGTGCCGTAAGGTAGTATCCTGATTCCATCGCGGTAGACGTAAATGCCTCCGATCTGATCAAGTTTATTGTTGATTCTAACGTAGTCGTCAGGATCAGCATTACTTTCGCTTTTGTTGCCTTGGAGATAACCGAATTCTATGCTGAAGGGGCCACATAATGTTTCCTTCCCTGCACCCCTATTCCATGAAATCACATGATTCTCGTATTCTTTTTCATAAACGCGGACGGTTCCTTTAAACTGACCGTATTCATTGATTTCCCCGCAAATGTATTGATCGGCACACTCTAGATCATGTCTTGTAAAAAACTCTCCAGGCCCTATTAGATCCTCATGATCGGTATCTGAAGGCCAATATCGGAAAGCTGTTTCCATCGGTGATGACGTCTTTGTAGAAAAAGTTGAGTTGCAAAATCCTAGCAGGAGCTTTGAGAATTCTTTTGTTTGGGATTGCCGTTCCCGTTCTATTTCTGCCCTTATTTCTTCATTGGCGGGGGTAATTAAAAAATGAGTTCCGGCCCCATCTCCATCTAAGGATAATCCCTCTAGAAAATCAGCTAAATCTTCGGGGTCGATTTGAACGTCTTTCATTTCTTTCAGAACAGTCGTGAAATCACATTGCGGATATTTTTTTTGCAGTAATCCAACAAGATTAAGATTTTGTTTAACTAAATCACTAACCTCTTGTGCGCTAGGTAAAGTTCCTCCTGAAATTGTAATAACTGGAAAGTCAAGATCGTCCAAATTCAGAGACGGAATCTCAAACAGCCCCCAGTGGATAAAGCACATTGATAAATCACTTAGACAACGACCTCTCTTTGCTCTTGTTAAAACTAGAACCTGGGAACCTAGTAGAGCTATAGCCAAGCGACCGATACCTTTTTCACCCATGATAGCCCGTTTGGGCTTATCGGCTGGTTTAAACGTCTCATTGTGTGATGCAGAGTCAAGCTTGCTTTCTGTACCCAGGACAAGCCAACGATTTTCAAACTCATACTTTGTCATTCCGATGCCGTCATCGCGAATAACGAGCAAATTGTCTGATCGGAAGTAATCAACTTCGACATGATCGGCATAGGCATCATGGGCATTTTTAAAGAGTTCACTTATGGCAGTTGAAACATCTGCAATTTGCTGACGACCCAACATGTCAACCGCTCTTGCCCTTGTCTTAAACCGTGCCATAAATACCACCTTCGGCTTGCTCGTCATTATGCATGCACTGCATATTGGTTACCCCACTCTCATGCCGCTGCATATGCTCAACAAAATGCCTCCCGAAAACTTCGGCCAATTTCACCGGGACAGCATTGCCAATCTGCCGTGCCTTGGAATTCAGATTCCCGTGAAAAACAAAATTTTCAGGAAACGTCTGTAAACAGGCAGCCTCTCGAACGCTGATTGCACGGTTTTGTTCGGGATGACCAAATCTGCCGTTTGACAAACTTATGCAACGTGTGGTTAATCCACTGGACGGTTCATCCCACCGCATACGACCATAGACGTCAGTATGGCCAATATGTGTTTTGTGGCATTTCAGCTGTAAATGTGGCAACCAGCTTTCACGCCCGCAACCTGGTGGCGTCATGGCAATACGCTCAATATTGGCTGATGACAAGCAAGCTGCCCTGTGATCAGAGACTGTGGGATGTTCTTCACCGGCAATTATTGGCGGAAGGTGTCCAATCCAATCCCTGACAGAAGAGAAGCGAAGATTATTTGTTCCCGGACCGTGAGTTTTTTCAGGATGCTTAATTTCGCCTACACGACTGGCAATGAGAACCAAACGCCTTCTTTGCTGTGGGACTCCATAAACTTGAGATGCGACTATCCCATAATCCACCGAATACCCAGATACCTTCAAAAAATCCGTGAATTTCTGAAAAATCCCGTCTGATTTCCAAACTTTTTGAAGTCCCGGAACATTTTCTACAAAAACATATTCGGGTCTGTAGCAACTGACAAAACGCTGGAATTCGCCTAATAACGGCACTCTTACATCATCCGGCTTCGAATTGGTTCTTTGTTTAGTGAACGGCTGGCAGGGTGCACATCCGCAAAAAAGCAACGGATCGTTACCGCATGCTTCCACTAACGGACGTATATATTCGGTTGAAACCACGGAAATATCTTGGCGAAGAAAAGACACGCCGGGAAAGTTTGATCTGAAAGTTTTCGCAGAATCGGCGTCAATATCCAGAGCAAAGGTATTAAGCATACCTGCATTTCTGAACCCTGCACTGGTTCCACCACATCCTGAAAAAAAGTCGAAAACTCTGATTGGCATATAGAGGATTATGTCTCCATAAAAAAACTAATTTAATATTTGGTGTATGCACTAAAATGACGGGTGATTGTAGTCGTATTCCAAGAATTTTCAACAAATAAAGCCGCCCTCTACCCCCGCCCTTTCAACCCTTCCCTGACAAACTCAATCGCTCCCGGCACCTCTTCCCAGAACTTTCCCGCCTCCTGCCAGTAATACCAAGCCTGATCCGCACCGCCAACGGCATAATGCCCCTCATCCATATTTCTCGGTCGTGGATGGCGAGCTTTCACAATTTCTGCCGCCACCAGCGGCAATGCAGCAACCGCCTGTCTGAACGCCTTTTCCGCCTTTGGCATCTGCTTGAGTGCAATCAGCGCCAAAACACGACCGTATATCGTCTCAGCCATATGATCGTCTTGCGAATCCTTGCATACTTTCAGGACATCCTTGTACATTTTCAACTTCAGGCAGCAATCGACTACGAGCGCACGGACACCCTGGTTGTCGCCCGGATTCAGCGATAAGATTGTTTTGAAGACGGAGAGCGCCATCTCGGTATTGCCGTTTTCCATATATTGAAGACCAAGTGAATGATACGACCGCAAAAAGGGGCGGTTTTCGAGCCACCCCCATTCCAGCTTGTTGCCGGCGGAGCTGAACTGTTCGATAAAACACTGCATGCCGATGTTCACCGCTTGTTGCCACAGCAACTGGGCCTCTTGACTTTTCCCGCGCTTATCAAGGAGCATCGCCAGATGATGATATACATCTATGAAGTTGGGAGCCTCATGCAACAAATCCCGGAGTTGCCGTTCCAGCTCCGCCGGGGTAACGCTGCCAAAATCCCGTGCATCGAGCAGGTCGTTGAACTTCATCTCCGTTTCATACGGAACTTCAACGAAGCGCCACTCTTTATTCCCAATGGTTTCAAGAGTTGCCCTCTGATTCGCGCTAGCATTTTTTACGCTCTTTCTCATCCCCATGTACCTCTCCCCGACTCCTGGTTTAACCAGACTTTCAACTACTTATACACTACACGCCGCCAAGCGCGCCACCATTTTAACCCCATCCGCAAACCAAAACAGGCCACACGGCATGTTCGCCCTGTGACCTGTAGATAATCGCATTTCTATTAAGACAAGGGTACGCCGCTACTTTTTCTCCGGGGCAGCCTCCACCGGCGCTGCCGGCTGGGGGAGACTGCCGCTACCCTGCTGCTCTCCACCGGCATCATTTCCGTTTTCCGGCGCCTTTTCCGGCTGCTCTTCCGTCGCCTTCTCGCTTACCCCCTGCTTGACCGATGACAAGGGGCTGAACACCGGCAGTTCTGCCACGCTTTTATCAACCTTGCGCTGCATGCCGGCAATATTCAGCTCCGACGCCAGGGCAGCCTGGTACTCACCTTCGGAGAGCACCCCGTTCTGCCGTAGCAGCCGCAGGATCATGTCCGAGCGTTTCAGCACCTTGCCGAGGTTCTTATACGGGTTGTAGGCCAGGCGGGGACCGGGAAGCATGGCGGCCAGAAAGGCGCATTCACGCGGGGTGAGCGCCGAGGCCGGCTTACCGAAATAGTAGCGGCTGCCATGCCCGATGCCATACACCATCGGCCCCAGCTCAACCACGTTGAGATAGAACTCGATGATGCGTCCCTTGGTCAGTTCCTGCTCCATGCGATAGGCCAGATAAATTTCCTTCAGCTTGCGGGTGATGGTTTTTTCCCGGGAGAGGAACAGATTTTTGGCGGTCTGCTGGGTAATGGTGGAGGCGCCCCGCTTGAGGCTCTTTTTTTCAAGATCGTACTTGATGGCGGCTTTGATCGCCTTGACGTCAAACCCTTCGTGCCGGTAGAAGTTGGAGTCTTCCGCCAGAATCACCGCCCATTTCATCTCGGCCGGAATCCGCCCCGAAGAGGTCCAGTTCTTGTTTTTCGGTCCAACGGTAAAGGGATGGTAATCGCCGTTCCAGTCTTTTACCTGAATGACCGTGGTATATTTTTTGTCCGCCAGATCGGCAACCGGGGGGAGTAATGCCAGCGAGATGACAACGTAGAGCAGGTAGAGCGCGACAGCTGCCAGGAGAGAGAGAATGATTTTTTTCATAGTGCCTTGACTCGGGTAAACTGGATACGTGCGTTAGCGAAATCCGACTCCCATGCGTGCTGAAGCAGATTTCTCAGGTACAAGCAACGGGATCAATACGCTCCGCTGAGTACGTACTGCCCCACATCGATATTTTTCAGCAACGGATCGACCACCGCCACAATCCGGGCATAGCTGGTGCCATCTTTTTCCAGCAAGCGCTGTTCGCGGGGGATCGACAGCCGGGTGCCATCCTCTTCAATCAGGATTCTGACAACCGGCGTTTCGCTGTCCATCGGGTTCGGGCGGTAGACCACCGCAACTTCATTGCTGTCAAGCCGTACCAGTGTGCCGACCGGATAGGTGCCGAGCATTTCCACAAAGCGCGCCAGCAGTTCCCCTTCCAGCACCGTGTCACCCAGTTTCTGCATCTCGGTGATGGCGGCCCGGGGGCTGATCGGATGCTGATAGACCCGCAGGGTCGTAATGGCATCGTAGGTATCGGCAATGGCCACCACATCGATCAGCTTGTTGAACGGCAGGGTTTGGGCCCAACCGGGATAGCCGCTACGGTTGAAGTTGAGATGGTGTCCCAGTACGATCTGGGCGATATGCGGTTCCAACCCCTCCATTTCACGGATGATCTTGGCCCCCAGCTCCGGGTGGCGCTTGATCTCTTCGAATTCGGTGCAGGAGAGCTTACCCGGCTTGTTGATGATCTGTTTGGAAATCAGGGTCTTGCCGATATCGTGCAGCTGGCCGGCGATTCCGAGGGTCCGGACAGCATGCTGATCCATGCCGGAGGCGGCCCCCAGCGCCATGGCCAGCACTCCCACATTGATACAATGGTTGAAGGTGTAATTGTCGTAATCCTTGATCATGGTCAGGCCGATCAAGGCTGACGGATCCTGCATGGTAATACCGACCATGCGATCCACCACCCGCAGCACCGGAGCGCTGTTGGGAATCCGTCCCCGCTCGATGTCCCGGCAGACACCACGAATGGCGGTCAGGGCATGGGCATAGGTTTCCCGGTTACAGCCGAAGTTGGCCGGTTCATCCTGTTTTTCAACCACCTCATGGGTTTCCGTGCCAACACGAATCAGGGTGATATGCTTCCCCCCCTGCCTGGCCAGGGCGGCCTGGATCTCATCGAGGGTAGTAGTACGGGAGGAGAGCAGCCGCACCAATTCCTGGATTTCGTCAATCGTCAGCTCACGGGAAAAAACCATGCGGCCGATCTGTTTTTCCAGCATCCGGTTGGAGAGATCACCAACCGCCGTGGTGGGGGTAGCAAACAGATGGTCATCCACAAACAGGATGCCATCAATCACGCCACAGGAACATTGGGGGAGCGCGACCAAAACCTGCGACAGCATTCTATGCAGTTCCACCAATGGTTGATGGATGGACGGATGCGAGGGGGGGTAAAATGACATCCCCTTGATTGCTCCGGATAACAGTGTAATCATGCGGAGTGCACATGAGGTATCAACACCAGCCATGAATCATCCTTTTCTCTGCCTGTTCAAACATTCGCAGTGCGTGATTCCAGAGTTTCCAGTGCCGCACGGCACGCTTTACCTACTCCGTCTCCGTCATCGACATGTCGACGCAGAGCAGGCACCACACTTCTGTTCCCCAAACGCGCCAGACAGTCCGCCGCGGCAATTTTCAGCTGGCTGGTACGGCCAGGGGCCAGGAGAAAGCGGGCATCCAGCAGTTCGGCAACTTTTGGGGCAATGGCAGGTTCACCAACCAGAGCGATGGCAGCCAGCGCTTCACACTTGAGCTGCAGGTTGTTTAAAAACATATCTCCCGTAAACACGACCGTTAACAGCTCAACCAGCGCTTTTTTACTCTTCATCCCCCCCAGGGATGCCATAAGCTGGGGAAGCAACAGGGAATTCCCTTGCCGCATGGTTGTCAAGAGTGCACTTTCCGCCCCATTGCCACCAATCTTGGCCAGACTGCGAACTGCCTCTTTACTCACCCGGATATCGCCATGCTTCAGTAACGGCAGCAGAGCCGGCATTGCCTCTGGATTGCCGATCGAACCAACCACCGCACAGACATTACGGACAATGTGCCAGCGCGCATCTTCCAGCAACGGCAGCAACAACGGGAGCGCGCGATCTCCCCAGTCAGTCAGGATATGGTTCAGGGTTTTGCGCAGTGCAAAGGACTTCACCATGCCGACCGCTTCCACGATCAGAGGTGCGATCTGAACCGGCGCCAGCTGCAGGAGCACGGTTGCCCCCACGGTTGAAATCGTGCTGTTCTCTTCCATGACGGAGAAGATATATTTCACCAGGCGCTCATCACTCGCCAGCTGCTCCAACCCATAGCGCGTCATTTGCCTGAGAGCAGGGGAATAGTTTACATCATTCACCTGCTCAGCCAGAAGTTCAACCAACGGAATCACCAGTTGTGGCATTCCCACGCTGATCACCTGGTCGGCACAGGCCACAGCCTGATGCAGGTACATCTGGTAGAAAGTCTCGTCCTGCGTGCTGACCAGCTGGCTCAAGAGACTCTGCAACTCCTGCTGAGGGTCGATCGCAGTCGAGGAGAATCCATTTTCCGGCATAGCGACATCATCGCCTGTTGCCCCTTCAGCCAGCTCAACGTCATCCAGGACTGGCGGGGTGATGCCGGACGATTCCCGCTGTTGCCGTTGCCGGCGAATGATGGAAAGATCGTATTCATTGACCCAGATCGTGCTGACACCATGCTGGGCAAACATCGTATCTACCCCCCCCGCAGCCTGCACCCCCTCGGGGGTGATCATCAGCACCCGCACCAGATCAAGCAGGTCTTCCTGGCGCAGGTCGTGCAGCAGGGTAATCGCTTTGACGCGACGGACAAACAGCTCGAACGACAATGAATCGCAGAGCCGGTTGACGTCACGAATACTTTCGCCATCGGGAAAAGTAAAACCAGCGCTGCCACACAAGAGCGTAAGATCATGCTCACCAAGAATCGATCTCAGGGCGGCATGCGCTTTGATGATGCTGGTTTTGCGAGTGGGGTGACCGGCCGGGTAAAATTGCCATGCCCGCATTGCCCGGTACACACTTCCAATGGCTTCCAGAGCCTCATACAGTACGGGTGGGCGATAGAAATCCATGGTCGTTCCTTGTACAATCTGAAAGTGCGTGCAATACTATACAAAATATCAACTTTGTCAAACCAATAGGAAAGTCTCAAGGGGTAGCGCTGTGAAACAGAAAACAGTTTTCACCTGTCAGGAATGCAGCAACCAGTCTCCCAAATGGCTCGGGAAATGCCCGGACTGTGGCGCCTGGAACAGCATGGCCGAGGAAACGGTGGTAAAATCGTCCCGCCAGGGTCGTAGCGGCAGTGAGAAATCCTCCCCGATTCCGATCTGCGATGTCCCTTCCCAGGCCGAAATCCGCATACCATGCGGCATTGCCGAACTTGACCGTGTTCTGGGAGGGGGGATTGTGCCCGGTTCGCTGGTGCTGATCGGTGGTGATCCGGGGATCGGCAAATCGACCCTGCTGCTGCAGACCATGAACCGGCTGGCAGGCTCAACCGGAAAAGTGCTGTATGTTTCCGGTGAGGAATCGGCCTCCCAGACCCGCATGCGCGGCGAACGCCTGGGCGCTTCCCACAAGCAGCTGATGGTTCTGGCAGAAAATTCCCTGGAAGCGATCATCGATCATGCCGAAGCGATGAAACCGTCGGTAATGGTGGTGGATTCGATTCAGACGGTCTGGACAGCGGCGGTGGAATCGGCTCCCGGCAGTGTCAGCCAGGTGAGGGAGTCGGCCGGACGTCTGATGTTGCTGGCAAAACAGAGCGGGATTGCCATCTTCATGGTGGGGCACGTCACCAAGGATGGAGCGATTGCCGGTCCACGGGTACTGGAACACATCGTTGACACCGTACTCTATTTCGAAGGGGATGGCAGTCACCCTTTCCGTATTCTGCGGGCAGTCAAGAACCGCTTTGGCTCGACCAACGAGATCGGGGTGTTTGAAATGAAGCAGGAAGGATTGTGTGAAGTGCTCAACCCGTCGGAACTGTTTCTCTCCGAACGTCCGTTGGGGGCGGCCGGCTCGGTGGTCACGGCGGCGCTGGAAGGGAGCCGCCCGCTGCTGGTGGAATTGCAGGCATTGGTATCCCAAAGTTCCTACGGCACACCATGCCGCACCACCATCGGTGTTGATCGCAATCGTCTGGCGCTGCTGGTGGCGGTAATGGAGAAAAAAGTCGGGCTGCACCTTTCCTCGGTGGACATATTCCTCAATGCCGCCGGTGGCGTGCGCATGAACGAACCGGCCTCGGACCTGGCGATCATGATGGCAGTGGCATCCAGCCACCTGGACAAACCGGTGGATCCCCATACCATAATTTTTGGCGAAGTCGGCCTGGCCGGTGAGGTGCGGGCAATTTCACAACCGGAACAACGGATCGCCGAAGCTGAAAAGCTCGGTTTTCTGAATTGTTTGTTGCCAGCCGGGAATCTGAAACGGATCAAAAAAAGCGGAGCCATGAAACTGCAGGGGGTTACTTCGGTACAGGAGGCAATGAATCTGTTGATGCAGTAGATTGAAACCAAACCGGTTGAGACGCAGCGCACTGCGCCTCAACCATAATTCGATCGGTTATTTCTTACGGCGGTCGCTTAATGACACAACCTTGGCCCCCAGCTGCTCTTTGCGAACCTGTTTCTTTTGTTCTTCCTGTTCCTGCTCCTTAAGCTGCCGCTCTTCCACCAGCGGAGAAACCACTTCTTCCATGCGTAGCGGTGTCCCCCCCATGGTAAAATCAGCTCCCAGCAGTTGGTGTTCATCCAGAATCCAGTGAAAGGTCTGCAAAGGGAAGGTCAACACCAGCAGCTGCACCTGCCACCACCCCGGCTTGGGATCAGGGTTGATATCATCAATCCGGGCATAAAATCCCGGTTTTCCGTCCACATGAATCAGTACAATATCATTGATAGTTGCCATAACAGCTCTGGTTCCTTTGTCGTTATTATTTAGTAAGTTAGAAATTAATTTCTGCGCTTTTCAGGCAGAAAATAATTTCGTTAACGCACTTATCCTGTTTATCAGGGTTTGGTTTCCGCGGATAACAATGCCGGGCGGTTCAAGCGAATACCGCTCACCTGCTCGGCCCGGGAGATCAGGGAGCGTAACAATTGTTCAAGAGTGCGGATTTTAGCTTGGTCGAGCGATGATAACCGGTTTTCCAGTTGCTCGCAATTGAAGATCACACAGGTCAGCGGCCTGAATTCCACCGCCATGGTACAGCATCCGAGCGTATCAGCATAGGGGCAGGCGGGATGTGTCAGGAAATCGGGAACAATCATGCCCTCCCCACGCTGGCGCAACGCCAGCAGATCGAGGGAAGTGACATGGTACTTGCCATAGCGACAGCACTCCCCGCCACACGACCGGCAGACCGCCGACCCGTCCGCCACCAGCACCAGCTGCATCAGTTCCTGTTTGGCACGTCGAATCTGCTCGATCAAGTCATCCAGTTGCTCCCTGACCGTCACATCCAGCCGGTCATACCAGCCGAGCGTAGCCGTTACGGCCTGCAGCCACGTTTGTTGATCATTCACCGTTCTGCAATCCTCGTCTCCCCTGTTAATGTGAGCGGGCACTTTACGTTTTCACGTCGCGCTTGTCAAGAAAGGCGACGGCCAACCAGATAGCGCCGCAGCCAGTCAAGCGCGGTCCAGGTTGTCATGATCCGGATTGCATCACGGGAACCGCTAAAGGAAAATCGTTTCGTCCAGCAGCCATCGGGCGCTGCCAATGAGATGAAGACCGTGCCGACCGGTTTTTCATCGTTTCCCCCCTCGGGGCCGGCAATGCCGGTGACCGCCAGCCCCAGATCAGCTTCCGCCACTGAACGCACCCCTTTTGACATGGCAGCGGCACATTCGGAGCTGACCGCACCGTGCTGTAGCAGAATCTCGGTCGAAACTCCCAACTGGCGACTCTTGGCAGCATTACTGTAGGTAATGGCCGCTTCCCGGAAGAACAGGGAACAGCCGGGAACATCGGTGATCGCCTGGCTGATCATGCCGCCGGTACACGATTCGGCCAGGGCCAGGGTTAATCCGCTCTGGCTGAAGAGTTTCGCCACTGACTCGGCCAACGACCGTTCGCCTTCGGAAAAAAGATACTCCTTCAGCCGCTCCCGTACTGCCGCGGCCGCGACCGATAGCTTTGTTTCCGCATCCGGGGCGGAATCCGATTCCGACCGCAAGGTGATCCGCATCCAGGGAAAATTGACACAGATCCCGAGTGTCACCCCCTGCTCCGGCTGGGCAATTCCGAGTAACTGTTGATCGACGCTCCCCTCGCTCACCCCGAACAGGTTCATATGCAACAAGCGAATGATCTGTTTGCGCGGCAGGCGGGCCACCAGAAACGGCACCACCGTGTCGTGCAGCATCGGCCCCATTTCCGCCGGTACTCCCGGCAGAAAGAACATGAAACAACCGTTATGGATCAGATGAAATCCGCAGGCGGTGCCGTTGGGATTGGGGATCACGGTTGATTTACTCGGCAGCATCGATTGTTTGTCATTCAGGGTGCAGTAGACCTGACCCGGCAGTTGATTGCTCATGCGGTGCAGATGCTCCCGTGCCTCGTCGTTGATGATCAACCGGCGACCGGTGGCCCGGGAAGCTGCCCGGGCGGTCATATCATCGGCCGTTGGCCCCAGTCCGCCGGTAACGATCACGGCATCGCACATCCGCCCCAGATCGGTCAAAGCGCCCATGATGTCCGGCTCGTTATCCCCCACCGTTTGATGCCGCAGAACCGGGATCCCCTGTTCCAGCAGTTTTGCTGCAATAGTGGCGGCATTGCTGTCAATCACGCGACCGCTGATCAGTTCATCACCGATACTCAAGGTACAGACTCTCATGAATGCTCTCCTGATTTTGCGACGCTCTGTAACTGTTGTATGACCGTCCGGCACGCCAGCTTCAACTCCCTGGCAATCCGGCGGCAATCCTCGTATTCCGGTTTTTCTCCCGTCGGGGTGACCTTGAAACATAGCGGCCCGAAAACGGTTTCGCGCAGTTCCGTGCAACGTTCCTGGATAATCCGATCAAGCAGGCGGTGACGAATGCCAAGGGTACCGGTTTCGGTCATGGTCAGCTCTGCCAGGGATTTCAGATCCTCCCCACGGCACAGGAAGGAAAGCAACGTGCCGGGACGCCCCTTTTTCATCTGGATCGGCGTCAACCACACATCCAGCGCTCCCCGCTCCAGCAACAATTCCCCGGTATATCCGATCACCTCCGGCGTAACATCATCCAGGTTACAGCATGCTTCCACCACCTGATCGTGATCTACCGTATCCCCGGCGCCCAGAAAGGCGCGCAGCAGATTGGGGCAATCATCGAAATCCTTGCTCCCCGCCCCGCAGCCAATACGGCAGAAGGTCATGGCAGGAGATGGATCGGAAAAACTCCCCAGGCTGGCCACAATCGCCGCCCCGGTCGGCGTTACCCGCTCGCCAGAACCGCAGCGGTTATGCAACGGTATCCCTTTGAGCAGTTCGGCCGTGGCCGGTGCCGGAACCGGCAGACGCCCGTGGGCGGTTTCCACAAAACCGCTCCCCAGCGGCAATGGCGAACAGACGATCCGCTGCACACCAAGATACTCCAGGCAGATCGCCGTACCGACAATATCGACAATCGAATCAACTGCCCCGACTTCGTGGAAATGCACCTGTTCCAGCGGCACACCATGCACCAGCGCTTCAGCCTCCGCCAGCCGGCGGAAGATTTTCCGGGCGGTTTCCCGGGCCACCGGAGCAAGCGAGCTCGCGGCAATCATGGCATCAATTGCAGCATAATGCCGGTGGGTATGATGATCATGCACAGCAACCATAAATTGCAGCGCTGCCAAGTGCTGCCGCTCGGTACGGCTGGTAGACAGGGAATAGGAACCGGACGGCAGCGCCACTTTGGAGAGTTCGGCCTGCAGATATTCCAGCGGCACCCCCAGGTCCAACAGCGCCCCCACCGTCATGTCGCCGGAGATGCCGGCCTGGCAGTCGAGATAGAGCATGGTCATAGGTATCTGCTTTCGTATGCGGATTTGGTTTATATTTTTCACTGTGAATTTTGTCGCCTTTTCCTTTTGCATGGCTTGACAATGTCCTCTTTGAAATCAGCGCCAAGGCTGAAGGAGGTAATGAAGCATGAGCTATAAACCGGTTTCCTACGATCCCAAACAAGAATTGGGGAATGATCTTCAAGACTCCGATTTCAAGATATTTTACCAATAAGCAATTACACCTGAAATACAGACAAACAGGAGAATGCCTGAAGAAACGGCATTCCAAAAGAAGAGTTTTGGGGTCTTTTCCTCAAAAAAAGATATACCCCTACAATATGACTCACCAGTTACAAAAGATGCCACAAAGTCAAACAGAGAAACAGGCAGTAGTGTTAAAGCCAACCAAAACAGACTGTTGTTTTTACTTATAGTCCCATGCTTATACTTAAAAATGATATAAAAAGCTATTGCGCCCCAGAGTATAGTTAGAGCGGTTTGAACTTGTTCTCTCTTTTTTCTAGGACTAATGTTGAACATCTTTCTCCGCACGTTCTTGTTGGGGGTGAACCTCTGGGGTCGGACCAAACTACTCTCTTGAATTTATTTGACAACAACCCCAAAAGCAGGTGTATTCCGTGCATAGAGGCTCATTTTACGGGACAAAATAATGATCTATCTTCATTTTAGCGGACACATCAACTACCCTAACGGGAACAGGAGGTGTGTTTATGAGCATGCAACACCGATACGATCCGGACTTCAAGCGTGAGGCAGTCCGTATGGTTTGAAAATTACCATAGCCCTCGACAAGTGTGAAGAGTCTATCGAATTGGCCATGGATTAATGCCATCTTGAGGAATCAATGAAACAAAGATCAATTTCAATGCGTTCAATACTGTTGTCCTGCGCGGTACTCATCGCCCTTACCGTGGCTGTCTATTGGCAACTGGGAAGTCACGACTTCATAAACTTTGACGATAATGACTACATTACGGACAATCCCCATATGGCGACGGGGATTACCGTTTCGAATGTTGTCTGGGCATTTACCACCCTTGAGCCATGTAACTGGCATCCGCTGACATGGCTTTCACATCTGGCGGATGCGCAGCTCTATGGGATGAACCCCCGTGGTCATTATCTCACCAATCTGATTATACATGCCGTTGATGCAGTACTTCTCTTTTTGCTGCTGTTGCGGCTAACGGCCGGGCGATGGCAGAGTTTGGTGGTCGCTGCTCTGTTTGCGCTCCATCCGCTGCATGTGGAGTCGGTTGCCTGGGTGGCGGAGCGTAAAGATGTCTTGAGTGCATTTTTCTGGTTTCTGACGCTCTACCTGTACAGCCGATATGTGGAACAGCGAACAACCCGATCATATCTGGCCACGCTCGTCTCTTTTGTGCTGGGCCTGATGTCCAAACCGATGCTTGTGACTCTCCCGGTTGTCATGCTGTTGCTGGACTTCTGGCCTTTAAACCGTAGAATGGCACGGGACAACACGGCGATTGAGCCAAGGGGCGGGAATGAGCGGTTGCAAGACCCGGGGAGTCGGTTGCGCTGGCTGATGCCATTGGTAAGAGAAAAAATACCTTTCTTTGTCTTTACATTACTATCGTCACTGATCACCATCTACGCCCAACAGAAAGGGGGGGCGATCAATAGTCTCAATGCGATCTCCCTGGGACTCCGCATAGAAAATTCCTCCCTCTCATATCTGAAGTACCTCATCAAAACACTCTGGCCGGTCGACCTCGCCATCATCTACCCCTTTCCCGTCTCGATTCCACTCTGGCAGGTGCTTGGTTCGTTGGTAGTTTTGCTTCTCGTATCAATAACAACGATTCTGGTCGCCCAACGCCACCCCTATCTTCCCGTAGGCTGGTTCTGGTTCCTTGTTACGCTTCTGCCTGTTATCGGACTTGTCCAGGTGGGGGAACAGGCCATGGCAGACCGCTATACCTATCTGCCGATTATCGGACTCTTCATCATGGCGGCCTGGGGCGTTCCCCAATTGGTGCGTGAGCTGCGTTACAGGCGCGTTATTCTTGCGTTCCTGGCGAGTACGGTGATACTGGCATCAGCCGTTTTGACGCGGCATCAACTCGGTTTTTGGCAGAATGGCGAATCCGTGTTTCGACACGCCATTACGGTTACAGCGGGTAACTGCATTGCTCACTACAATCTTGGAGCAGCTCTGTTTGACAAGGGGGAATTGGCTGCAGCAGTCAGCGAGTTTCGGAAAGCGCTCGCAATAAGCCCCAATGACCCTCAAGCGCATAATAACATGGGCATTGCCCTTGACAAAACAGGGGATCTGGCTGCTGCCATCAGCGAGTTTCAGCAGTCCGTCAGCATTAACCCGAACAACTTTGAAGGACATTACAACCTGGGGATTGCTCTGTTAAAAAAAGAGGATCTGAACGGAGGGATCAGGGAGTTTCAAAAGGCTCTTGCGATCACCCCTGACTCCACTGCTGCACAGAATTACCTTGATAATGCGCTGAAGTTGCAACAGCAAAGACAGCAGCGCTGAAGAGCGGCGGTCCAAGAGGGGGGCGGGGGAATGAAATCCGCCTGGATGTTACCGTGAGATGTTGAATCGTGCCAGCCGTCACATCGCCGGAGATGTCGGCCTGGCAGTCGAGATAGAGCATGGTCATGATGATTTCATTCGTGTGTCGTAATTTTTAGTGCAAGGCGGTTTTCTTGATGATGCCACCGGATGCATCCGCCAACGGGTGAATCACGATAAAGGCAGCTTCATCGATTTCCTGAACCACGTTCTTGACCCGGCCGATTTCCAACCGGGTGACCACGCAGTAGAGGATATGCATCGGTTTGCCGGTCTTTCCACCGCGGCCATGGTATATGGTAACACCACGGCTCAAGACCCGTACGATCGCCTCCCTGATTTCATCACTCTTTTCGGACATGATTATGATGGCGTTGTACTCTTCGATACCGTGGAGCAGAAAATCGATTGTTTTCGAGGCGGCAACATAGGTCAGCACCGAATAAAGTGCCGGATCAATACCGAGAAAAAAGGCCGCCGTGGAAAAGATGAAAACATTCAGGATCAGGATCACATCGCCGACTTTCAACAGATGACTGCTCTTGCTGATCAGCAACGCCGCGATTTCAGTGCCGTCAAGCACAGCTCCGCCCCGAATGGCAAGCCCAATCCCGGCGCCGATAAACATACCGCCGAAAACGGCTGTCAACAGCTTGTCCGGGGTTACGTCCGGATAGTTGACAAAGGCCAGACAGAGCGATAGCCCTGCAATCGCCAGCGTGCTTTTCAATGCGAACTGCCAGCCAATCTGGCGAAAGCCGAGGGCGATAAACGGGAGATTGATCAGCGGAATCAGGATCGACAACGGATAGCCGAGCACGCTGGCCAGCAGCATGGAAATGCCGGTTACCCCGCCATCGATGAAGTGGCTGGAGAGCAGGAACCCTTTGATCCCCATTCCGGCGGAAAGGATTCCCAGGACTATCAGCATGAAGCTGACTGATTCGCGCTTAAACGTTTTGATAAGAGCGGTACCGATCATTGCTTGCGTATCCTTCATCCCCGGTTGATCAGGCTGGCGGCGCAGGCAGCGCCAAAGCCGTTGTCGATGTTGACCACCGTCACGCCGGCCGCGCAGGAATTGAGCATCCCGAGCAGGGCGGCAATGCCGCCAAAGGAAGCTCCGTAACCAACCGAGGTCGGGACGGCAATTACCGGCACATCCACCAACCCTCCCACCACCGAGGGGAGCGCGCCTTCCATGCCGGCCACCACGATCAGCACCCGGGCGGTGGAGAGCTGTTCCTGCTGCGCCAGCAGCCGATGGATTCCGGCCACCCCCACATCGTAGATATGCTCCACCCGGTTGCCGAGAAAGCGGGCCGTCACCAGCGCTTCCGACGCCACCCCCAGATCCGATGTTCCGGCTGACACCACCAGGATCGTCCCTTTGCCGCATTCCGCCAACGGCTGAAACTCCAGGGTCAGACAGCGCCCGTCGGCATGATAGCTGGCCACCGGAAAATGCGCCAGCAGCTGTTTTGCTTTTTCATCATCGAGGCGCGTCACCAGGATATTGTTGCCGCGACCGGACATGGCAGTGATGATCTGCCGGATCTGCGACACCGATTTGCCTTCGCCGAACACCACTTCCGGCATCCCCTGGCGCAACTGACGGTGATGGTCGATCCGGGCACAGCCGATATCCTCGTAGGGGAGTTTTTTCAGGGTCGCCACCCCCTCATCGATCGACACTCCCCCCTCTTTAACCGCCAGCAGTAATTCTTTCAGATAATCCGGTGACATACTGCCCCCATTCCCTACTTCAGTCAGTCCATATGTTCATCTCTTCCTCAAGCTGCTCCGAACAGAGGCACCATAGTAGCATTGTGCCGTGAAATATCCAGATCAAATCATGCCGGCTGTTTAAACTCCTCAAACTATTGTTCCCCGGTTTACATTTTCCCCATACTTTGCTACAAGAATAGACTTATTTTGAAACCAGCGAGGTGTCATAGGTATGGGAAAAACAACAGCAGAAAAGATATTTGAAGCTCACCTGGTGGACGAACCGTTTCCGGGGACCAAGGTGCTCCGCCTGGATGCGGTGCTCTGCCACGAAATCACCACCCCGATCGCCATTGACGATCTGATCCGTCGCGACAAGGACCGGGTCTTTGATCCGACCAAAATCAAGGCGGTCATCGACCACGTTACCCCCAGCAAGGACAGCAAAACCGCTACCCAGGCCAAGATCCTGCGTGACTGGGCCCGCCGCCACGGCATCAAGGATTTCTTCGATGTCGGCGCCAACGGCGTCTGCCACGCCCTGTTCCCGGAAAAAGGGTTCATCCGTCCCGGTTATACCGTCATCATGGGGGATTCCCATACCTGCACCCACGGTGCCTTTGGCGCCTTTGCCGCCGGTATCGGCACCACCGACCTGGAAGTCGGCATCCTGAAGGGGGTCTGTGCTTTCCGCCAGCCCAAGACCATCAAGTTCAACGTCAATGGCCAACTCCCCAAAGGGGTCTACGCCAAGGATGTGATCCTGCACATCATCGGCAAGATCGGCGTCAACGGCGCGACTGACCGGGTCATGGAATTCCACGGATCAACCATCAATGCCATGACCATGGAATCACGCATGACACTCTGCAACATGGCCATCGAGGCTGGCGGTACATCAGGGATCTGCATGCCGGACATGACCACCGTCGAATACCTCTGGCCGTTCATCAAGGACGAATTCTCCAGCAAGGAAGCCGCCCTGGCTGATTACAGCAACTGGAGTGCCGATGCCGATGCCGAGTACGACCAGGTGATCGAGATTGATGCTGCCACGCTCCAGCCAACCGTAACCTTCGGCTACAAACCGGACCAGACCAAAACCGTTGGCGAAATGCCCGATTCTCCCGTGGATCAGGTCTACCTCGGTTCCTGCACCAACGGCCGCCTGGAAGACCTGCGCATCGCCGCCCAGATCCTGAAGGGGCACAAACTGGCTCCCAATGTACGCGGCATCCTTTCACCCGCCACCCCTAAGATCCAGCAGCAAGCGATGAAGGAAGGGTTGATCGATATTTTCATGGAAGCCGGTTTCTGCGTCACCAACCCGACCTGCGGCGCCTGCCTCGGTATGAGTAACGGCGTCTTGGCTGAGGGTGAAGTCTGTGCCTCCACCACCAACCGTAACTTCATGGGACGCATGGGCAAAGGGGGGATGGTACACCTGATGTCACCGGCCACCGCCGCTGCCACCGCGATTGAAGGTAAAATCGCCGACCCGCGTAAATACCTGTAAATCTCTTGCCACAGAGGACACAGAGAGCACAGAGAAAAACAACAAAGTATGCTATTTTTTCCTGTTTTGAACTTCTCCGGGGCCTCTGTGATCTCTGTGGCTAAAATTGATTTTATCTATTAAGGAGTCATATATGAAAACCTTCGGAGGTTCCGTCCTCTTTCTCGACCGTAGCGATATCAACACCGACGAAATCATCCCGGCCAAGTACCTGACCGAGATCACCAAGGAAGACCTGAAACCGTACATCCTGGAAGACCTGAAACTCCCCGGTTTCGATCCCAAGGGAGACAAAACCAGAAACGCCCGGGTAATCGTCTCCCGCGCCAACTTCGGTTGCGGTTCTTCCCGTGAACATGCGCCATGGGTTTTCGAAGTCAACGGCATTACCGCCGTTATCGCCGAATCGTTTGCCCGCATCTTCCGTCAGAATATGTTCAACTGCGGCATGGCCGCCATTGAACTCCCCAAAGCCGACATCGATCTGCTGTTGAGCCATGCCGATGACGCTGATGCCAGCATGAGCATCGATATCGAGGCCGGAACACTGACCATGTGTGGTGGTGGAAAATCAAAGAACTTCAACTTTGAAATTTCCCCCTTTGACAAGGCGCTGGTGCTGGCTGGTGGCTGGGTCGATTACGCCGACCAAAACTACTGATCAGCAAAACGTCTCATAGCGTATGCAACGAGGGGGAAAACACAGGTTTTCCCCCTCGTTGTTTTTCATGCGTACTACGGTTTCAAGCTGCTGTTGCAAACCGCTCATAAATTGCATCGAACACCGAGTCGATTTTTTCGAAGGCACTTAGTAAATCCGGATCAAAATGCGACGGTTCGGTTCTGCCGTCACCTTCCATGATGATGTGACTGGCGGTGTAGTGACTGAAGGCCGGTTTGTAGCTGCGCCTGCTTCTCAGTGCATCATAGACATCAGCCAAGGCCACAATACGGGCATCCAGAGGGATTACCGCCCCACGCAGACCATAGGGATAACCGGTACCGTTCCAGCGTTCGTGGTGGTGAAGCGCAATAGTTCGGGCAATCTCCAACCGAGGATGATTACCGATTATTTTAGCTCCAAAGAGTGGATGTTCCCTCATCAAGACCATTTCGTCATCCGTCAGTCTGCCTGGTTTTTTCAACATGTCCGGTGGAATATGTATTTTACCTACGTCGTGTAATTGGCTCTGGAGTGCAATAATCTCCGCCAGCGTATCCGAATAGCCGATCTGGCGACAGATTGCCGCACAATACTCTCCGACCCGTAGAATATGATTGCCGGTATCTTCATCGCTAGCCTCAGCCGCCCGTGCCAATGAAGTGATTGTATAGTGAAATGCCTCCTCAGTCTGATTGTGTTGGGCTGAAAGGGTGTCCATGTAGCGCGCCTGCACAGCCAGATTTTTGATCATCCCTGCATCTCCTGCGCTTACCGGAGCCGGGTAGTTGAGGGCGCAGATGATACGACAACCGTTTTGATACCAGATCAGATTGCGCAGTTTCTCTCCAAACCGGCAAAAGTGCTCTACAAAACTCCTGAGGTACTGATCATCAGGAAACGATTCACCTTCGTTAAGATAATAGAGGGCATGGCTTCCAGCAGGTGCGGTCAGGTCAAGCAAAGGGTGATCAATATAACACGCTTTTTGCAGAGCCCCGCCCTTCCTCCGTTCGTACCAGAGCCACTCTGGCTGTCCCGTCATACCGTGGGTCAACGTCATGATCACGCAGGATGGACAGTGCGCTGCCATGTCGCGGTTCCATCCCAAAACACTTTCCACCATCCGGTCGAGCTGCCACTCCATCTGGATATTCAAGTTGATCGAACTGTTAAGGCTTGTTTCGCTATAATCGATCAGGGAATTGATTGTTTGATAGGTTTTAGAGATGTAGTTTTCTTTTTCGCGGAGCGTTCTGGCCTTTTGTACCTGTTCGATGCAGTGTTTCAGAGAGGCGTCCAATTGTTCCCGATCCAGAGGCTTGAGCAGATAGTGGCTGATCCCCAGTTCTATTGCCCGCAACAAATATGTAGCTTCATTGCGAGCCGACGTTATGATGATAGCGGCCTTGTCGTTCAGCTCCAGAATGGCTCTTGTCATCTCCAGGCCGTCCATGACCGGCATTTTGATATCAGTCATGACGATGTCCGGTACTTTTTCACGATAAATGGCAAGCCCCTCCAACCCATTTTGAGCCAGCCAGACTTTCTCGAAGCGGCGATTCAGAAAACCAAGCATGTTTTCGCGGATGGTATCGTCATCTTCAACATACAGTATTGACATATCTAATGACATCGCATTCATAATAAACCTCATACGGCAAGTTGACTTCAAGACCTGACCGTCCTCTCCCTCACGCAAACAGTTTCAGGAGAGGTCGGCACACATCCGTAAATACCTTCTAAAACTCGTTCCACTCCGCGTCATGAGCAGGATCTTTTGCTGTAAACAACAGCACAACATTAAGTAGTTTCGGAGCATCCGACTGCTGCAATGATCGAGGGCGGCGCGACAGGCAGATTCATGACAAACAGGGCGCCGTCAGGAACATTTTCCGCCCGTAAAGATCCATGCATCTTGTTTTCAATGATAACCTTCGACAGGTACAGACCGATGCCACTGCCGTTGGTCTCACTCTTGGTTGTGAAGTATGGCTCGAAGATACGTTCCAGGATCGCTTGGTCAACACCGCCACCGTTATCTTCAACGCCGATGGCAACGGAAGCATCCCCACTGCCGATTCGTATGACAATTCGCCCTTTACGGTTCCCTTCAGGCTGCGCCAAAACGGCATCCCTGGCATTGCAGAGAAGATTCTGCAGAACCTGTTTGAACTCATTACGGCAACCGGGAACTTCGACCCCTTTTTCAAGCTCATCGATAATATCAATGGAAATAGTTTCGAAACTTGAGAAGCAACCGTTCATCATGGCAACCATTTCTTCAACGCACCGTTTCGGACAAAATCGTTCCGCTGCGCTACGGGAAATGAAAAAGTTACGAAAATCGTCGGTGGTATCTGCCATGAAGCGAACCTGCTCCATGGCAATTGAAATGGAATATTCCATGGCCTTGCCGTCAAACTCTCCACACTCCAATGTTTCTTTCATGCTTTCCATAAGCAGGGAGAGTACATTGAGCGGCTGACGCCACTGATGTGCTATTGCACCAATCATATCACCCATGGCGGCCCGCCTGGCCTGGTGTATCATGACATGTTCATGGGCGGCCCACTTTTCGGATTCGTCGCTGATACGCTGCTCCAGCAACTTATTCACGCTGAGGAGTTCAGATATTTTCTGTTTATGTACCACTTCCGGAAACCTTGCCAACCGTTTCAGGCTTGTCAAGTTACGCCCGGATAATAAGCCGCCTCTCTCATCGCACATTATGTTCTCCTCCAGCCATACAAAACGATAACCAACGGGATTACTGAAACATATCAGTGTAGTGATGCATGCAGACTCAGTTGATGTTCCTCCCGTTATTTTTTGTTTACGAGAAGCTTAGTATAGGAACCATGGCTTTATCTGTCTATTGGGGCAAACCATTAGAAGTGCATTTTATTTGTTTTTTAATGTGCTTTTCAGGCAAACATTCAAAGTAAGAGGAGGGAGATTGCGGGATAAGCAGGAGTATAGCGGGATGAAGTGACCAGCAGAGTGTTAAGGCAGAAAATATACAAAAAAGTGAACAGATTTCCCAAACAGCATTCAGCCTGAGGGTTCCAGCTGTTCCGCGATAACAGCCCAGCGGGCTAGTCTGACGGCATTAGCAGCACCAAGCTTTTTCATCAAATTTGCCCGATGGACCTCTACGGTTTTCAGGGCGACCTTCAATCGTTCGGCAATTTCTCTGGATGTGATGCCCTGTCCCACCAGAAGCAGAATTTCCCGCTCCCGTCTGGTAATCTTTGTCTGGATAATGTCCTGCTCTTTCTGGAAAGCAGCTTTGTCGCGTTGTTGGAGTAGTAGCTCGTACCGGTGAATTCGACCGGTAATGGCGGCAAGCAGTTCATCTGCGGAAAATGGTTTGGGCAGATAGTCGTCGGCCCCGTTTGTCATGCCCAGACGTACATCGGCACGCTCTCCCAGTGCGGTAACAAAGATGAATGGAATATCGGAAAAGGTACGTTCTTTTTTAAGGGTTTCTAATATCAAGTGACCATCCATATCCGGTAGCATGATGTCGCACAGAATCAGATCCGGACGTTTTTTTCGCAGCAGGGCAAGACCGGATCGGCCATCAGGAGCTATCTGAACATCAAATCCTTCCATCTGAAGGATCGTTTCCATCACAACGCTGTACGAAGGATCATCTTCGATAATCAGGATTGATAACATGAGTTTTCTCCTTTACCTCGGTCATCGACAGGAATTTCCACCATCATGGTTGTTCCTGCACCAACTTTACTGATCACCGTAATAGTTCCGCCCATCTGCACCAATGCATCGTGAACATTGGAGAGCCCCAACCCCAAACCACGGCGCCCCTCAACATTGCGACTGCGGTAGAAGGGGGCAAATATCCGGTCCAGATCCTCTTCAGGAATTCCGATACCGGTATCGTCTATTTCCAAACACAACAGGTTCTTCTCCCGGCAAACACGTAACGACACAGTACCGCTTGAGAGAGTATATCGAAAAGCATTAGTCAGCAGATTCTCCACTATCCGTCGCAACAGCATTTCACTCAGCATGGCAGTTCCACAATTTTCCGCTATCGTACAATTGAAATGGTGGCCGGCACTCCAGACGCTTTCAACTTCTGCGGCAATTGTGCGACAGAAGCCGCCGACATCCAGTAACACTGGAAAATTGTCGGATCTTTCATCTCCCAGCTGATTGAATGACACTACCGAATTCACCAGATTTGACATCTGACGTGCGGCACTCCTGATACGCTCGTTATGTTCAAACCGCTTTTTCGGCGTTAAACGTTCCCAGTAACGATCCAGAATATCGGTACTGCCGATGAGCAGACCAAGCGGAGTGCGAAACTCATGTGCCACCGTATTCAGTAACCTGCGCATTGTGGCATTGGTACTCCTGGTGTTTTCAAGTGCCTGATGCAATTCCTCATCCAGCTGTTTTCGCCTGGATATATCCGTAACCCCCCCGATCATCTTTATGGCTTTTCCGCTGCCGTCAAAAACAGTATCACCTCTGGAATGCTGCCAAATGTATTCACCCGACTTATGCCTGTGTCGAAATTCAACATCATAGCTCGCTCTACGTTCAAGGTGGTTTGTCAATGCCTGCATCACCCGCTCGTAGTCATCGGGGTGGATTCTCTCTGCCCACGAGTCGAACGTATGCTGTAATTCCGGATCATCAGACGAGTACCCGATAATCTCACACCAGCGAGGGGATAAAAACGCCTGATGAGTTAAAATGTCCCATTCCCAAATACCGTCTTTTGTTGCCTGTATTGCCAGACGAAACCTTTCTTCACTCTCGCGCAGCGCCTCCTCTGCTTCCAGTCGTTCCAATTCGCCAGCTGCGCGCACGGCCACCATTTTCAGCATAGATTCAACAAGCCTGCGGTTCTCAAGGGGCTTTTGTCCAATAACTGCAATCAGACCAATTGGCTGCCCGGTGTGACTCCAGAGAGTCACGCCGACATAGCTTTCCGCCCGTAGATCCTGAAGAACCTTATCACGCGGAAAGCATTGGCATACACTGGCAGGGAAACAGCAGATTTCATTTCCCACCACGTCTCCGCACGGTGTATCTTTCAAGGCATAGGAGACGTTATCCTCAAAATGGCCGTCACACCAGACGGCTACCGTTGTGGCAGCCAAACCATCCCCTTCAAGACGGTCGATACAGATAAAATACATGTCAAGACTCTTGGCCAGGTAGCGGGCCAGCGAGCTGAAAAAGTGTTCTCTATCTACGACTCCGCTGCTGGCATGGGCCAGAAAGGTCTGAGCATCCTCAAGCCGTTTTCTATCGCTGATATCACGGATGAATACAATTATTTCCTCTTGAGAGCGAAAATATGCCGCACTTATTTCGACATCAAAGATTCTGCCGTCTTTTGACCTGTGCCTGCTTTCAAAATTATCGATACCGACTTCTATGAGTTTCTGTCTATGCCTGTCAATTTCTTCAGGAGATTCGACTGCTTCAAGATCCTCCACAGAGAACAGTACCAATTCATCTCTGCTGTAGCCCGACATCCTGCAGTAAGTGTCATTTACATCCAGCACTCTTCCAGTTACATCGACCAACCAGAAGCCAAACAGATTTGTCGCAATCATCGCCTGATACTGCTCGGCGTATTTACTAAGTTCATTAGCCCGTTTTATGTCACTGATATCGTTAACAACAATCCAATACTCATTGTTAGCCGTCGGTGTCACTTTAAGCTCCACCCAGCAGTTGGAACCGTCAGCGCGAATCATCCGGATTTCACATCGCTGCGAAACAGCGGACTCTTTCAGCTGGTTGCGCTGCAAGCAAAAGATATTGAGATCATCGGGAAAGATGTATCTGGAGAATGGGGTATTGACCAGAGTGTTCCGAGCCACTCCCAACAACTTGGCAACGGTTAAATTGCACTCCAGAACAATTCCCTGTCTATCAAGGGTCAAATAGCCAACCGGCGCCATGTCAAACAGTTCGAAGTAGCGTTCACGCGAGGCTTCCAATTCCAGGTGAGTCTGTCGAAGTTCGTGATTCTGCAACTCAAGCTCAATCTGATGCACCTGCAATTCGTGAAGCAGCCGATGTGTCTCAGTTTGCGACATCGTTTGCTGGGTTTCATTACGCTTGATCGGCTCTGGGCAGTTCTCATGAGCCACAATCATTGTTTCGGCCCGCTGGCGAAGTTTCTGATCTGGTTCAGCCCGTGACTGTTTCATGAATGTTCCTCTCAAACTTTCTGCCATTCTTCAAACGGAAATTTATCATTTATACCACTTAATTTTCATCTGCAATATATAAGGTGGATCTTTTCCGTGTCTTCAGCCGATCGTTTTTCTGAATCTGGCCATGGCCAGCGACAACAACAGTATCCCGATTACCGCCAGGCCGACGAACTGCTCCCACAGCGCCCCGATCCCCACCCCTTTCAGGAAGATCCCCCTGATAACCACCATGTAGTAGCGCAACGGGTTGACCAGGGTCAGCCACTGCACCGGTTCCGGCATATTCTCGATAGGAAAGGCGAATCCGGAGAGGAGCATGGCCGGGAAGATGATGAAAAAGGCGCTCATCATCGCCTGCTGCTGGGTCTCACTGATGGTGGAGATCAACAACCCGATGCCGAGCGAGCTCATCAGGAACAGGGTGGTGGCGGCAAACAACAGCCAGAGGCTCCCCCGCACCGGCACATGAAACACCAGCGCCCCCACGCTGCTGATCAGGGCAACATCAATATAACCGATCAGCACAAAGGGGAGCGTCTTGCCGAGGATAAATTCCCGCTTGCGGATCGGGGTCACGATCACCTGTTCGATGGTGCCGATCTCCTTTTCCCGCACGATTGCCAGGGATGAGAGCAGCATGGTGATCACGAACAGGATGTTGGTAATCACCGCCGGTACATAAAAGGGGGGACTTTCCAGATTTTCGTTGAACCAGGCACGGCTCACCAGCTGCACCTGTCCCCCCCCCATGCCGGAGCCGAGGTGACGGAGAGCATACTCCTGTTGCAGCTTGGCCGTGTACGCTCCCGCCAGCCGGGCCAGATACCCCATGATGACGCCGGCGGTATTGGAATCACTCCCATCCAGCAGCACCTGAATCGGCGCCTGCTCACCGCGCCGCAGTTGCCCGGAGAAACCGTGGGGAATTTGCAGCGCCACCCGCACCTCCCCCCGGTCCAGCAGCTGCTGCGCCTCCCGGTCGTTATCGATCCGTTCCGTCAGGCGAAAATAACCGGATGAGGTCAGGATCGCTGCCAGCTCACGGCTTTCGGAGCTATTATCCCGATCCATGATGGCGGTCGGGATATTTTTCACATCCATGTTGACCGCATAGCCAAAGATCACCGTCTGCAGCGCCGGCAGCACAAACAGCACGATCCGCATGCGCGGGTCGCGAAAGACCTGAATGAACTCCTTGATCAGCATTGCTTTCAGACGCTCGAACATTTTAAAAACCTTTTGCCACAGAGGGCGCAGAGCTCACAGAGAGAACCTTTTGAGACCATCAACAAGCCTTGGCTCTCCGAAGTTTAGCAACAATGCCCGTTTTAAGCCGGTACTTTTCAAATACGAAAGCACTTGAGCTGTAAAAACATCCTCATTGCGTTTAACCGATTTAATTTCCACGATTACTTCAGACTGCACCAAGAGATCCAGCCGTTGACCTTTAATTCGGATATCCTTGTACATAACGTCAACCGCTTTCTGACGCTCAAATGGAATCCCACGCAACACAAGTTCATGACAGAGCGCCTCCTCGTAAATAGATTCCAATAGTCCTGGGCCGAGTTTTTTGTGTACCTCAATCCCCGCTGCAATTATCTGCTCTGTAAGTTTGTCGCCCATGATTTTCCTCTGTGCTCTCTGTGTGCTCTGTGGCTAGCCAATCTTTTTTCTGAATTTCCGCAGCGCCACCGTCATGATCACCACCCCGAAGATCACCAGAAACAAAACCTGTGGCCAGAGCACTGCCAACCCCACATCCTTGAGATAGATACCACGCAGAATGGTGACAAAATAACGGGCCGTAATGATCCGGGTCACGGTCTGGATCGGCAACGGCATATTCTCGAGCGGAAAGATGAAGCCGGAGAGGAGAAAAGCCGGCAACACGGTGGTGATAATTGCCAACTGGCTGGCCAGCAACTGACTCTTGGTGATGATGCTGAGCAGCATGCCGAATGCCAGGGCCGAGAAGAGAAAGATCAGCGCCAGCGGCATCAGCAACCAGAGCGAGCCGCGCAACGGCACATCGAAGATGAACTCTCCCACCCCGATGCAGAGCAACAGGTCGAGCAGTCCGATACAGAAATAAGGGGCAATCTTGCCGAAGATCAGTTCACCACCGGTCAAGGGGGTTGCCACCAACTGTTCCATGGTGCCGGTTTCCCACTCGCGCGCCATGGAGAGCGAGGTCAGGATAGCGGCCATGATCATCATCACCACCGCAATCAAACCAGGGAAGATGAAGTTGCGTGAGACCATGTCGCTGTTGAACCAGACACGCGGCCGCAGCTCCAGGCTCGGACAGCCACCCTGCCGTGCCCCCCCTGATTCAGGGAGGGAAGATGCTTCCCCTCCTTGGGGGTGGAGGGCGGTTCTTTTCATCTGCTTCAGCGCCACGTCCCGTGAGAACGTGGCTGCGGTCGCTTCGGCATACCCCAGGGCGATGGTGGCGGTGTTGGGATCACTTCCATCCAGAATGGTCTGCACCGCCGCTGTCTCACCACGGCCAAGCCGGCGGTCAAAGTCGGGTGGAATCACCAGGGCAATCAATGCCTGGCGGTTGTCGATGTTCCGTTCAATCTGCTGGTAACCATCCACCTGCTGGCGGAGGGCAAAATATCTCGATCCGGAATAGCGGCTGACAAAATCGCGGCTCAGGGTGGTGCCGGCCTGATCCCACACCACCAGCGGCACCCGGTCCACATCCAGGGTCAGGGCATAGCCGAACAGGAACAGCAGCAGCATCGGAATGCCGATCCCCATCATCAGGCTGCGCGGGTCACGCAGCACATGCAGAAATTCTTTTTTAGCAACGGCTTTCAGTCGGCGAAGGTTCATAAACCCTTTTCTGTCGCAGAGATATCCTTGAACTCGATAGTCTTTTCGTCTGCTGGGTTGTAGTCGATACTGGTCGTGTAGATATCCTTGATCTTCTGGTAAAAGAAGCGCTCCGAGAGCCGGATTTCACGAATTCGCTCCTGCAACTCGGTGAAATAGTTCATGGAACTGCCGCTCTTGAAGCGCTCATCGTTTAGGGCAAAGCCTTTGACGATATATTCCTTCAGTCGCTGGGTAGCCCAGATGCGAAACTGGGTGCCCTGTTGTGATTTGACCCGGTAACCTACGGAGATAATCACATCCAGGTTGTAGAAATTCGGCGCTTTTTGTTGAAATTCGGAAATCCCGAATTTCTTGACGGACGACTCCTCAAGCAGTTCACCCTCAGCAAAGATATTCTTGATATGCTCATTAATTGTCGATTTTGCCTTACCGAACAGGTGAGCCATGTGATCCTGGGTCAGCCAGACCGTCTCGCCCTCCAGTCGAACGTCGATCCTGATCGTTCCGTCCGGCGCCTGATAGATCAGCATTTCGGAGTTAATCATTATCCGTCCTTCCGGGTTTTTGTGTTCTAGCGCCATGTTGTCTGCCTTGTTTCAGTTTGTCATCCGTTGAGGATTTTGTCCTATGTTCTGTGCTCGATCCCTGCAGTTCCTCGATGCCGTAGACGGTGGAGAAGACCATGATGGTGAGTTTTTGCGAGGGATGGCGGTGCCTTTAATGGCAGCCGTTATCATAATTGATTCCGTGGATAAGTCTGTATTGTCACTTGAATATCCAGATCTTTTGCCAACCTTCTGACAATAGATTTATCCGCAATATATGTGGCTGAGAAAAACACATATTGGCATATAGCGTTATCCTTGTTGTTGCTACACTTGGTTTATACTTCTGCTACGGGCTACGGCGATTTTACCATTAATCTGCACATGGTTACGTTGCAACTATTTTTGCATGGTTGGACTGGTCTTAGTGTATGTCCAGTTCCGGTCGTAGAGGGGAAAGGACACTTACGAATCAAATCAATATGACCGCCACAGGTGAAATAACATCTATTCCATCCCGCATTATTATGTTCCTGAATAGCGGTACTGTTGGGATGTCCGTAGGAATTTCCGGCACCGTAGGAATAGGCAATCCTGCTATTAGCAATACATTTACAAGGATGGGCGGTGTCTCCGGTGCAATGCCAACCTCCATGATGGGTAGCAATCAATGCATCAAACAGTCCATTAATAAACGGTCTATTAAACGGGATACGTCTATAAGGGGCGTCGCCGGGAATCAGCACATCTTTTTTCCGACCAGACGGTAATTGCACATGGGCGACAACAACAAGTCCACTCAAGTTGCGATTTGGGTGCTCTTTAAGTTTTGCTATGGTGCAGATATCCCTAGATAACTGGCTTAAACAAATAGGCCAGATCAACAATTTCCCTTTCTTGTCTATATCGTTGGCCAACCGGATTGCTCTGGGACCGAGCTGGCTTTGTCGCGGGACAATCCAGGGGCTAGCAAGTATTTCAGTGTGGCGAACTGCCGATATCCAGTGATCCATATGCCAGTGCGACAGTATTACGGGCTGTTGTCTGTGGCAAAACTTGAGATCTGGCGGATACGGATTTTTACCTATCCCGCCGCCAAAATCATAGTAAATGACCGGATCACTATTGTGATTACACCCTGCGGCGCATGAACCCTGCCCCACATTGTAACAAACAACAGTTTCTTGCTCGATCCCGGCTAGTGTTTTTTCTATTTCATCAATGTTAGCATCTGGATAATGATCCAAGGAAAACATTGCCTCTAACCATTGCTCAATATTTGGGTCTACACTTTTGGGATACCCCATCGGTCTGAAGTGGTTGCGCTTTTTGAGACAGGTGTGTAAGCAATGAACCGATCCATTTT
>DAINBV010000060.1:0-33471 GCA_036732725.1 Geobacteraceae bacterium
CGGAAGAGGCATCTCAGCTAAATAAATGGATGCAATGGGTGATGACGACCCATGTCCGCCGCTATCACAAGCATTACGGCACCAGCGGTCATCTGTGGCAAGGTAGATACAAGAGTTTCATTGTTCAGGATAACGAGCATCTTTTGACGATAGTTCGCTACATAGAAGGAAATCCGGTAAGAGCAATGTTGTCGCTAACGGCCGCGCAATGGCCGTGGTCATCGCACCAAGTGCGCAATGCCGACTCGGAAGAATCGCAGCCCGATCAACTACCGTTTCCTTTACCCGAGGACTGGTCTGTATTTGTAGATACACCGTTAACCGACGTAGAAATTGAGAAAATAAGGAATAGCGTCAACCGGCAAGCGCCTTTCGGATACGAAAACTGGAGAGACGAGATATGCGCGAGTATGGGACTTGAATCCACGTTAAGACATAGAGGGTGGCAAAAAGGGCGGAAAAGGAAAGAGTAATTGGTGCCTGTCCCCTTATTGTTCCATGTCCCCTTATTGCTCTCCACCGAGTATAAACATTCTTCTTGACTTAACTCAGGAGCTATTTTATGGCAACTAGCCGATATCAAACACATTTTACATTATTTGCTTTTTTTCTGCTGACTTGTGCCACGATGTTGTCGAGTGGTTGCAATGGCAGCAACGATGTTAACACTGTCAACAAAGTTCAAATGGGTGGAGCAATTCAGGGAGTCCCACTTTCTCTAACCAAGACAGTTACAACGCTGGCTGGCACAGCAGTAACTACCGGGTCGATTGATGGAAACAGTGCGGCAGCGAGATTCTATAGTCCTACTGGAATTACCACAGACGGGATGAATCTTTATGTTTCCGATTCATCCAATCAGACGATTCGTAAAGTGGTAATATCCACAGGAACCGTTTCAACGCTAGCAGGTACTGCAGGGACTATCGGATCAGCAGATGGCACTAGTACAACAGCAAGCTTCCATAGTCCCAGCGGTATCACCACGGACGGAACAAATCTCTATGTTTCGGATGGTCTCGACAACACTATTCGTAAAATTGAAATATCCACAGGGGCTGTCACAACGCTAGCTGGCACTGCGAGTTCTATCGGATCAACTGACGGCATCGGTGCAGCAGCGAGATTCTCTAGCCCTGAAGGCATTACTACGGATGGGGTAAACCTCTATGTTACCGATACCACAAACAGTACGATTCGAAAGATAGTGATTTCTACTGGATCTGTTACAACACTGGCTGGCACAGCTGTAACTACCGGGTCGGCTGATGGAAACAGTGCGGCAGCGAGATTCTATAGTCCTACTGGAATTACCACAGACGGGACAAACCTTTATGTTACAGATACATTCAACAGCACCATTCGCAAGATAGTTATAGCCACCGGAGCCGTTTCAACACTGGCAGGGACAGCGGGCATACCAGGATCGACTGACGGCATAGGAGCGGCTGCGAGTTTCTTTTTTCCCACGGGTATTTCCACAGATGGCACTAATCTCTATGTGACAGAAATGATGCAATATCCACTAAATTCAGGTCACACTAATGCACCAAGTCACGGCAATAACGCGATCCGCAAAATAGAACTATCCACGGGGACTGTTACAACATTGGCGGGTTCAGTGGGTACAACCGGAGCTACAGACGGCATAGGAGCGGCAGCGACTTTTTATATTCCCAGCGGCATCACCACGGATGGAACAAACCTTTATGTAACGGATACCGGCAACAATACGATCCGAGCAATACATTGATTTGTGGGTCAGCAATAAGGGGACAGGCACAGTGTCTGTCCCCTTATTGTTTCCCACACCGTTGAACTGCAATAAATGGATGAGTTGATATTAACTGGAGGTGTTTATGAACGGAATGGTCGAAATGGAGGTCGCCAGAGAACTTGGGAGTGGAGAAAAGCTTATCTGGTGTGGCAAGCCACGTGCTGGCTTATCTTTGTCACCTGGAGACATCATTTTCATCCCCTTTAGCATCCTCTGGTGTGGCTTTGCCATATTTTGGGAAAGTTCTGTTATTACCACTGGCGCGCCATTCTTCTTTAAACTTTGGGGAATCCCTTTTGTTCTGGTCGGTCTCTACATGGTCATCGGTCGGTTCTTTGCCGATGCAAAGGCACGTGAAAAAACATGGTATGCGGTCACCAACGAGCGAGTTCTGATCAGTGGAGGGCTTTTCAGTCGTAGTCTCAGGTCGCTTTCTTTGAAAACTCTGGGTGAAATATCACTCTCGGAAAAAGGAGATAACACCGGCACGATTATTTTTGGAGCTACCGGCCTTTTCCCATCATGGATGATGTCTTCCGTGAGTTCCATCCCCGGTAGCGGTCGGAATGCTCCGCCTGCTTTTGTAAATATCGAGAACGTGAGGACAGTATATGACACGATACGTCAATCTCAGCGGCAAGTATAAGAAATAGACAAGTTCAACCAGCCGGTTGCACGCGGCCCAATGGCCGGTGAATCGGGCACCCTGTTGGTCGCAATAAATTAAAGGGATAAATGAATGAGAATAGAAATTATCTCACTGGCCATAGCAATATCTGGTTGGATTGGATTCGGTCTTTATCACCTGGCCAGTCTGTCGTCTTTGAGGCCCCCAGATGGTTCTTTTGTCTTACTCATACTACCGTACATATTTATCAAAGCCTTTACCGGCTTTGCCAGCGTATTTTTCCCTTTGATTTCAATTGTAACAGCGATGTATGCAATTTATTCCGAGAGGACTGATAAAGTTGCTTGGAAAGCCATGCTTGTAGGGAGTTTGTATTTTGTTGTTTGTTTACTACTGTCTCCAATTGCAGTAAAAACGAATCAGTGCGTTTGTATCCGGCAGGTATATCATTTGAAATCCTCACGAACCTCATATACACCCTGATCTTCTCTAACTCAATAGCTCACCCACCCAAGCTCCGGCAAAACGTGCTAGTGGAGAATCAACAGCCCGGAAAACGGCCTCGGATTTTTTTTCAGAATCAAGGGGTAGCAAAATCACTTCAACCCGCCGGTGCTGCAAATTCCTTGGCATCTTCAAAGTATCAGGCAACTGACGATAAATTTTACGCATTGCTTCCATTACTATATTCTCCTTCCAATCGAACACGTTGCGGAATAAATCCAGGACACTGCCCGGATTTAAAGGTAAGTAGAAGGTGCATTAACAAACTATCTAAATATTCTCTGAAAAATGAACTACTTATCGGGGAAATGTGCATAATTGTCAAGAGTTCTAATGTTGGGGGGGATTCCGGACACTGCCCGTATTTCGTTAGAACGCAAAAACGCCGCACACGTGGGTGCGGTTCTCCTTTTTCAACTGCCGAGCCAGAGAAATCTCATAAAAACAGATCATACCATTATGGTCGGTTTTAGTTTATACTCCCCCGCTACAATCAATCACGCTACACGTAACGTGACCTGAGATACTTTCATGAAACGAGATAACCGTATGCCACACAAACCGAGTGAGGTGGAGCTTCTGGCGCCCGCCGGATCAATGGAATCATTTTTTGCCGCCATGGAAATGGGGGCCGATGCGGTCTATGCCGGTATGCACGATTTTTCCGCCCGCGCCCGCGCCAAAAACTTTTCCCTCTCCCAGATGGAGCGGATGCTCAACTATGCCCATGCCAACGGCCGCCGGATCTATATCACGCTCAACACCCTGGTCAAGGAGGGGGAACTCCCCCAGCTGGTCGATACCCTGGCAGCACTGGCAGCCATGCGGATCGATGGCGTGATCCTGCAGGATCTGGCGGTGGCCCGTCTGATCCGCAATCATTTCCCCACCATCCCGATGCACGCCTCGACCCAGATGACGATCCACAACAGCGCCGGAGTGCAGATGCTCCACCAGCTCGGTTTCCAGCGGGCGGTGCTGGCGCGGGAACTGGCGCTGGATGAGATTGCCGCCATTGCCGCTTCCACGCCGGTGGAAATCGAAACCTTTGTACATGGCGCGCTCTGCTTTTCGGTCTCCGGGCAATGCTTCTTCTCCTCCTACCTGGGAGGACACAGCGGCAACCGTGGCCGTTGCGCCCAGCCGTGCCGGCGACTGTACGGACATCGTGGCAAGCAGGGACACTTCTTTTCCACCAATGACCTTTCGGCCATCGACCTGCTGCCGGAGCTGGTGGCGGCCGGTGTCAAATCACTGAAGATCGAAGGGCGGATGAAGTCGGCCGAGTACGTGGCCAGCGTTGTTCAGGCCTACCGCACGGTGCTGGATGCCCCGCCTGGCGGGCACAAGGAGGCACTCAAACAGGCCAAGGAGACGCTCAAGAGTTCCTTCGGAAGAACCCCGACCAAAGGTTTCCTCGGCTCCCACAACCCGGAGGATATCGCCAATCCGTGGCAAAAGGGGGGAACCGGGCGCTATACCGGTACGGTCAAAAGCCAGAATGCAAAACGCCTGAGCTTTGAAACCCGCACCCCGTTGCATGTGGGTGACCGTCTGCGGGTACAGCCCCAGAGCGACATGGCCGGCCAGGCTTGGACCATTCGTGAACTATTCGTCAATCGCAAAAAAGTCATGGATGCCCCGGCCGGCGCCATGGTGGAGGTTGACACCCCCTTTGTCTTCACCGCCGGTGATTCGATTTACAAGGTTTCATCCAACGAGGCGTTCACCCTGAGCGACAACGCCTGCCAGCGCCGCCTGGAATCGGTGTCGGGTGGAGGGATGCCGTGCCGCTTGCAACTGTCGCTGGAGGATCAACAGGTGCTGGTGTCGGGGCAGGTGTATGGCGAAAGCTACGATTTTCGCTATCAGGTCGGCCCGCTGGAACCGGCCCGTACCGAAAGCATGGCCACCATTCTCACCAACCAGTTTTCCAAAACCGGTGACACCCCCTTTACCCTGGAAAGCCTGACCGCGCCCGATTTCCCTCCCCGCCTGATACCGTCGGCCATGTTCAAGGAGATGCGGCGCCAGTTTTACCGTTATCTGGCAACCGCCGTGGCAGAGCGGAGCCGTGAACGGAGCTCTGCCGCCCGCTCGGCGGCCTTGAAGGAACTGGCTGCCGTAGCGCCGCTCTCCGGTCAGCAACTCCCGGCCGAACGTCTGGCGGTGGTGCTGGATACCCCCCGCGATTGGCGCTATCCGCTGCAGAACGGCGCCGACTGCGTGATCATCAATCTTTCCAAGGCCGCTATTCATGCCATCCCGACCATGCTGAACCAGGTTCGTGGCTCCGAAGGAGAGGTCGTCTGGCAGTTGCCGTTTATCCTGTTTGACCGCGACATGGAGTTGTATCGCGATACCGTGCTGCAGTTGCACCGCGCCGGTTTCCGTCGTTTTGAAGTCGCCAACCTCTCCCATTTTGCCCTGCTGCAACGGCTGGAAGGGGTGCGGATCTCAACCTGGCACCGCTGTTTTTCACTCAACAGCCAGGCGCTGCTGCAGTGGCACGAACTGGGCGCCGAATCTGCCACGCTCTACCTGGAGGATGACCAGGAGAATCTGGCCCGCCTCTGTGCCGCCCAGCTCCCGCTGGAAAGGAAGATGATCGTCTATGCGCCGCTGCCGGTCATGACCACCAAGATCCGCTTCAAGGATGTGCATACCAATATCCCGCTTACCTCCGACCGGGGTGAACAGTACAGCGTCTCCACCCGGGACGGTTTGCAGACCATCAGTGCCGCCACCCCCTTTTCATTGACCGGGCGGCATGCCGAGTTGCGCCGCAACCGTTGCAGCTCCTTTGTGATCGATCTGCGCCAGACGCCCCGTGAACAGTGGGGGGAAGTCCTGGCAGCCTTCAAGGCCGGCCGCGACCTGCCGGGAACTACGGAATTCAATTACCTGCAGGGGTTGATCTGATCACGTTTAATATTTAATTTAGGGCTTGAAGCTACGTCTCCAAGTCCTTTCTTTGTCTTCTTTTCCAATATCTTCGTACGCGACACTAATTGTCGCGTACTCGTGCCATACTGAATCATCAAATATTCAGAGGAGGCCTGACATGGCACGAACAGCAGCAGAAACTGCACATATCCTTTCCGACCTGTATGATGAAAGTTTCAGAAGTGAATCCTACGAAGCCTTCCGCATTACCTGGCCGCAGCTCCGCTCCCTGGCCGACGTTCCGCGTTTAAACGATACGTTTTTGCAGGAAATCTCCGCTGTTCTTGCCGAGACCAATTATTGCCTTGTCCCGTTCAACGACTTTCTGTTTATTGCTGGGGAGCTGGATTTGTCTCAGTATCGTATGGTTCCGGACAGGATTCTGGAAAAGTTCCTGCCTGACGTTGAGGCTCTTGATGGCGGGGTCGCTGATCCGAATGATGAAGATATTGATTGTTAGGCGTTGCCATGAATGACAGGTCGCTCTTTTCTGCTGTTGTCGCAGGTAATCAGCATCGAGTTCAGTATCCACATATTTTGGAGTTAAATTCTTTTAGGTAATCCCCCACCTCTGGTGGGGGATGCTTACTATTTACTTTTTGAATAACAGCTTCTGAATAACACGAGATCTGTAATCGGGATTGCTATAAATGAGGAAGGTGAAAAATATGTTAGATAATGACGAACTGGATTTACCGGACTTTTATCCTATGGCTCAACCAAAAGTCAAATGCTGGAGCCCCAACCGCAAAAAGGAAGTTGCCGAAGTTGTCCTGCGTCTTATGAGCGGAGAACCGGTCGATGACCTTGCCAGTGAATTAGGCATCGAGATTTATAGCTTGGAAGAGTGGCACCAAAAAGCATTTAAGGGATAAAAAGTGCTTGCTAATGTTTCTTTCTCAACAGGATAAGCTGATAATAAACAAGGCATACTAGGAATTTCAGGGTGATCCAAAAGCAGTAGAAGACATTACATTGTTCATTAAAAGAGAAGGCCTGTCATGGTACGCACAGCAGCAGAAACCGCAAGCATTCTCACTGATCTGTACAATGAAAGTTTCAGAAGTGAATCCTACGAAGCCTTCCGCATTACCTGGCCGCAGCACCGCACCCTGGCTGGCGTTCCACACTTGAACGATTCGTTTTTGCAGGAAATCGCTGCTGTCCTCGCCGAGACCAATTACTGTCTTGTTCCGTTCAACGATTTTTTGTTTATTGCCGAGGGAGAGGATTCGTCTCAGTACCGTATGGTTCCGGACAGAATTCTGGAAAAGTTCCTTCCAGACATTGAAGCTCCGGATGGCGGGGTGGCTGACGAGAATGATGAAGATATTTGAAGGAGAAACCAAATGCCTGAAACGATAGAAGCTAGCCCCAGAATCAAGGTAATTGGTGTCGGTGACGGAGGTGTCAATGCCGTAGAATCGATGATTGCGAGCAATATGCAAAATGTCGATTTCATAATAGCTGACAGTGATTCTGACTCTTTTCAAAGGTCACAAGCCACAACTAAAATTCAACTCAAAAACCAGCGAACTACAAAATTTTGTTTGGGTGTCAAACTGGATATCGGCAGAGGAGCGGCTATGGAGTCACGTTCACAGTTAGTTGAACTTCTCAAAGAGACCGATCTTCTATTTATAGCTGCCGGAATGGGAGGTGGAACAGGCACCGGTGCAGCCCCAGTAATCGCTGAAGTGGCACGGGAGGCAGGGATTCTCACTGTTGGAATCGTCACTAAACCGTTTTCTTTTGAAGGCAAGGTAAAAACTGGAATAGCTGAGAAAGGGATTGAAAAACTCGTAAAATGCGTTGATTCTCTGATAGTTATAAACAATGATCGCTTAATTACTCAGGCGAATAAAAGAATGTCTCTGCTCAACCCATTCAAACCTGCTGACGATGCATTGTATCAGGCAGTAAGGGGAATTTCTGAACTGATTATGCCCACAGGCTTTATGAACCTTGATTATGCTGACGTACGAGCAATTATGAGAATCCGAGGTATTGCAATGATGGGGCTTGGAACCGGGACTGGGGAGGATAAAGCTTCTGCGGCAATAAACATGGCGTTCTCCAGTCCGATGATGGAGGATATCGACATTTTAGAATTTAAAGGAGTTTTAGTTAATATCACCGGGCCGTCCAGCATGACTATTGACGATTATAATACGGTGAATCTTATCGTTCACGAGCGAGTGTATGGGGAAGCAATAATAAAAATAGGAATTGTTCTAGATGATAGTATTGGTGACGTAATAAGAGTGACTGTAATTGCAACTGGTTTTATATTGCCACAGTTACTTGACAGAAATATAAAAAAACGAATCAAAGGACAAAAAACAGATCTACTTGACTTGCCGCATATAGATACATTTTTTGATATTTTTGCTCATCCAAAAAGATGCAACGTATGTTCATTCAACTTTACAACGATTGATGGACGTGAATTATCCCATCATCTTAAATACAAAGGCAGTGTGTATAAAAAAAAAGAGCGCCCCGAGTGTCCGAACTGCCATTCGACCATTTATCGTACTTGGTGAAGTTGCAAAAACAGAATAGAAACATCAAGGTAACACTTTGGTAATCAATAATATCGCCATTGTCGATGAATATCCTGACTATCTGAACAAAAAACTATTGTTGAACAATGTCAAGCAAGACGGACTGTTTACAACCAACAAAGAACACCAATTGGGTTAGGTTTGACTTTTGGATGTTTGGTATTAAATCGCTCTCATGGGTCGCAAACCCCACAAATATTTTCCTTCAGCTGTGTACCATGTTATCCTTCGCGGTAATGCCGGTGATTCGATTTTCTTTCCAACCAAGACCGGTATCCACCTTTTGTCGAGATCTCGAAAATACTGAGCCTGTATTTCTGCCTAACAATTTGAGCACAAACAGACACTGTAACTGTCGTGTATGAAATATCGTGGAAGATCCTGTTCAAAGATATGAGAAAATTTCTGACAAAGGTAACCGTTTCCGGGGTGGGAGATAGCACAGACCCGCATGATCTTATCGCGCTGGCGGAGGAATTCCCGTTTGTTGAATTCGGCATCCAGCTTGCGCGTGGCTCAAAAACAGGTTGGTCAAGATTCCCGTCGGATGCGTGGCTGGCAAAGCTGGTTGATACGTGTTGCGGTCGCGGCATGAATTTTTCCGGGCACATCTGTTTTGAGTGGGTTCGTGAGATTCTGCTTGGCAGATGGCCGGAACGGGGTTTCTCAAATATCCACAAGGATTTCATGTCACCGGGAATGTTTCAACGCTGGCAGATCAATACGCATGGTGAACCGCACGATGTTGATTACATGAAGCTGCCGCACAGCCTGCTGAAACTGCGGGACAACGGCCAAACGGTAATTTTCCAGCAGGATGGTGTTAATGACGAGATTGTTCAACATTGCAAGGAGTTGGAATTGAACAACATCGCTGCGCTGTTTGATACTTCACATGGCGCGGGAATTCTGCCGGATGAATGGCCGGAGCCGTTGGACGGTATTTGCTGCGGCTATGCGGGCGGCTTGTCCCCTGCCAATGTGGCAGGGGAGTTGTCGAAAATTGGTGGGGTTATCGGGAACGCAGCGATTTGGATTGATGCGGAAAGGCAGCTCCGGTCGGACTGTGACACCATGTTTGATCTTCGCAAGGTGAGAGAGTTTTTGCTGAGGACAAGGCCTTGGGTGATGGGCCACCTCTTACATTAAATGTGGAGGCCCTTGTAACTCCTTCCACATTCTCTATTACTACTTACAAAGATTTAAAAAGTGAATTAATCCTCATCTTGTTCGGTGTCAGTTTGATAATTTTCCGTCCCAGAATAATAGAGTTCATTTATCTTAGTAATCTCGGTTTGATATTTCATGAATAATTCAAAAATGGCATTCGCTATCTTTTTGGCTATTATATGATCTCCATCATTATCAGCATTCATGGTTAAGAGAGCATCTTTTTCGTAACTTAATTCAATACCGACTATGTCTTTTAATTTTTTAGAGGCAATTTTGCCGCTAGAGTATTTAAAATTTTCTTTTTGTAAAGATTCGGAAATTATTTTTACTTCAGCAAGCCCCTGGATTGTTCTACAATTCATATTTTTTCGAGAAATCCATATACCATAAGCACAATCTTTATTTGTTTCTGTATACATTCTTGCGCCAATTTTTATAAGCCTTCCGTCGTTTTTATATCTAATATACAAACCATGAGGTTTGCCTGAGTTTGCTGATGCAGACCAATCAACCGAAGATTCGCCCAGCTGTTCTGTGATGAATTTGGCTACATGATTCCAAAAAGCATTATAAATAGTGTCGCGGACTTCAGAGAATGCTTCAGAAATATCCCATGCATCTGAAAGCTTATGTCTCATAAATAATTCTAATTCGGCATCCATGTTGACTCCTTCGATAAGATCTTTGTTATAAATTTCGCAAAATTGACGAACTACAAAAGCAATTCTTTTAGGCAGAGTGTCAAAATCGCATCGTAGCCAATCAACCAATTTATAATAGGATAGTGGAATAACGGGTATTTCATTTTCATTTTTACAAAGAGATTCAGATTCTCTTCCATCCGGCGTTAGAAAAACAATCTTATGTTGCCCCGAAACTTGACGTTTCAACCACCCCTGATATTTTCCTATCTGATTAGGACTCTCCTGAGCATTGATTTTATTTTCAATAACGATAAATCGATATTCGGGAGCGGGTACTTCAATCAGGATATCTAGTCTTCCCGACTCATCAATATGTGCTTCAGTTAAAACTTTTGCGCGGTTTGCTATTTGTTCAGAAATGTCATCATTCAGGATAAATTTAAAAAATGACCTCAAAAACAACGAACCTTGATCATGCATCCCATGAGGGTCTAAAAGGGTTGCGATGAATTTTGACGTTATACATTCATCTCTACAAATATCTAAGGAAGAAAAAATATTAAATCTTGGGGCTTTTTTCTTCCTTAATTCATTCACGCGAACAGCGTGCGGTGCATAGTTGTCAAAAAACTTTTCAAACTCGTTTCGAGTAGAATTTGTTATGTGAGCATAATCATCAAAAAACTTTTTACAGATCTCAATAGATTTTATTGGAGGGGGATTTATAGGTTGAGAGGAAGAATATGCAAGATCCGATGATATCATTTATTTAAACCTCACATCAGTAACGCGGTATTTGTGGTTATTAAGCTATATGGTAGCACAACAAAAGTCAATTTCCCTATCCCCCTCAATAACATGCAAGCGCTTTCCAAGTTTGGCATCCCATATTCGTATGACATTACGGCCGTCGGCAGAAGCAAGAAAGCAGCTATCGGGAGAGTAGGAGAGTGACATAATGGAACGTTCGTGTCCTTCCAAAGTACACACGCACTCGCCGGTATCGGCATTCCAGGTACGCACTGTGCCGTCCGCGCGCCCTAAAGTAATGAAGCGACCATCTGGAGAATATGCCAAGTAAAAGACATATGCCGACGAGAGTACGTTTTATCTTCGGCCAGCCACTACTTGCATTTTGATTTGATTTCCACTACCTCCAGCAACCTCACCATCGCCAGTGTATCCTGACAACAATACTCCAACAGCGCCTTCCGCAGTTTGGCAAGTTCCTTTGGTTTGTCAATCAACCGCCCCATCTCATGATACGCCTCCATTGCCGCGCTGCCGCCGCCAATCTCCATCCCCTCATAGGTCATGCCTTTGACGAATGCCGGGAGTACAGCCTTGATGGAATGAGATCCCTGCTGTTTCCACGAGTAAAGATGTCTCTTCTGAAATGGCACCATGAGGTCAACTACGGAATCAATTATCTGCTGGATTCTCTTCCGCTTGCGAGGAAAATGCTCCGCCAGCTTTTTCAGCTTGTCCACTTCAAATGCCTTGTTGTAAACCAACACACAGGCATCTTCCGGGATTGCCTCCAGAAGGGAGTCGATAAACTCTTTTCTTGGGTCAATATGTGGCTGCGCCAGATATTCCTGATGCTGAAGTTTCCCTTTGGCGCTTTTCAGTGTATGCAGGGAGTACTGAAACGGTACCTGTTGATAAGGTTTCAGACCGTCATACGGTGGGATGGCACATTGAAAGGTTTCAAAGTCGAGAAAACAGAGGGGATAGCGAAGAGTTTTGATGAAACTGTGCAACTCAGCTTTTTCAATGACGGTGCTTTTCTTTTGAAAAGATTCCACCTGAAACCTTTGCTGACCTTTAACTGATTCCAAAGGGATGTCTGCCAAGAGTTCAAAACCAGCTCGATATAATTCGTAGCGTTTCGTTTTGCTGCCCCCCAGATCAAAAACCGAATTGTCCGGAATGTTTTTCCAACAGTAACTCCGATAATCACAGCCATAGTTGGCTTCACAATAAGGGCCGATCTCGATTTTGGGCTCTTTGCCATCAAGCATCTTTAGTTGTCTGGCAATTTCTTTTTTGACTTCTGCCTGCTCGCCTTTGACTTCGGCGGTAACATCCGCCGTGGTAAAAAACTCGTGTACATCAACTGCGCCCTTGCGGACATATTCATTGTTGATATGCACCAGACAGGCCTTGCTGATCTTGATCCCGGAACTGGAAATAACATGATACTGAACAGCGATATCGTGCTGGTAGATATCCTTTAGACCGGTGCTTGACTTCACTTCATAAAGTTCCCAGCTGCCGCGTACCTTTCGCATAATGTCTGCCATGACCAGCACACCGTCATAATAAAAGGTCGCTTCATAGATGACCTTTGCTGTTTTCATGGCCGATACCGTTTTACGGACCTGTCTCTCGTGGTTCTGGCTGTCGTAGGCGATTGTTACCCCTCCTGGAAAGAGTTGTTGGGCGAGTTCTCCGACATGATGTCCTTCGTTGAATCGGGCAGTAGTTCCGGCATCCGGCTTTGTGCGCAAATTGAATTCATGCGTATAAAGCCAGAGTGATTTATGACACTGCAGGCCACGGGTATAGCGTGATTTGCTGAGAGCTGTTTTCATACGCGCCTTTCTATCCTATCTTGCTTTCATTGGCATCCAAAAACCATTTCTTGCGCTCAAAGGCCGGAATGGAACGTCTATCGTCATCAATGTCAGCAACCCACCGGGCAATTTCAGGATGGTCAGGCACTACCAAATGGCCAGAATACTTTTCTTTTGCTATGACGGTCACAATCAGATTCTCTGCTTGGCTATCGTCATAGATTACGCCGGTAACGACATTGGTATTGTCACCGGCAAGTGCAAGCAGGTAATTTCCAATATCTGTCCTGCCATGCTGCTGACCGCGTGAAGTTCGGTTACGCCTGCGCCGACAACGCAGATATGTGGTTTGTTGCCAATGAAGGTGTTTCCTGACATGTCTTATACCCTGTAACATTTTAAACTACGCACTACCGTAGGCCGGATGAAGCGCAGCGCATCCGGCAACAAAGTTGGCTATGGCAACAATGCCGGATCCACTTCGTTTGATCCGGCCTACGAAAAAATATGAGTTACACAGTACGCGTTTTCCTCAACCTCGTTTTCTTTGCAGCTTTTCTCAAGACCAATTTAAATCGCTCCGTAATGAATTTTACTGTATCATGGTCAACTTGTAATTCCATGTATGCTTTGCTAATTACCAATTTAGCCTGCTGAGAAAGATTTCTTCCTATCGTTGATGTAGCAAGACTATACAGGAATATAATTACTACTACCTGCTCATCGAAACCCTCTTCGACGAGTGATGTAAGAACGGATGAGATATAGGCAGGTAACAGTGGAAAACGTATCGAGGTTGGCAGTATGTCCTCATTAAGCGTCATGTCTAACAGATCCAAGAAGGGACCTTTCAAATTGTGACGTTCGGATTCATCCGGAGTTTTTATTGGAAAAAGATCTGGTCTGTCATAATAATCATCATCGTCAATAAAAGTAGAACAAGGTCCACTGGATGACTTCCGAGCACTTCTAATGCCGCCCCATCCGGTCGCCAGCATCTGCTGGACCTTGTGTAATTGTGGCTGGGTATCGGCTTTTTCTCCATTATCGCGAATTACTATTGCCAGATAGTTGGTCCATCTGCTGACGAGCTGATATTTTACCGCCAGTTTTTGTCCAGTCTCTTCTTCGTTGATTTGACAAAGCTTGAGTGCGGCAGCCATTCGCGAGATGACCATGTCAGAGTCATCCTTTTCTGTAAAAGGTGAAATATCGGCCGATTGAACCTGCACGGTGTTATCTGGCAGAGAAATCTTTAGCTGCAGCTTTCCAACAGGCGGCTTCGCATACCACGCAAAGATATTGCAGGTATCACCGTCATAGACACACGGCATTATCTCCGGAAATATCCGAAGTGGTATCTCTGGCCAAATTCCTTCGCTGTCACTTGATCGTGAGGCGTAGATCCGTTTAAAATGACGGTAAATCCGCTCGGAAATATTTTCATTCGGGGCTATCAGCTCACATGAGCCGCCGGTTTGTTCTGCAAGGGTCTTTAAGAATGCCTCTGAAACAGAACTTCCAACTCCAACGGTAAAGTAGCGATGGCCAGATTCAAGCGCCCTGGCGACAACTTTTTCCCATTCCCAGATTTCTCCGTTAGTAATTATAAGGACATCCTGCTGAATCCTTTCCGGACAACGGAGTTGTTCAGTCATTTCCAATGCCCCACCCATCTTTGTTCTTCCCATATCCGCATCCAGCTTTTTAAAAAAGCCACGGGCATATGAAAGCGATTCTTTATCAGCTTTGGTTTGGGTATTAAAAAGAGCGATGGCTTCAGTACCAAAACAAACGATATTGAACCAATCTTGTGGCCTAAGCTCATCCAGTATCCGTAACAGTGCTATTCTTGCTTGAGCAATTGAGTCACCCATCATCGAAGCGGAGCAATCGACAACTACGTTGATGCTACGGGGTGAGCTGTCTTCAACCAGCTCAAATTGCGGTTGAAAACTTCCCCAGAGCAGATATTCGTCGCCTTCCCGTTCGACAGTGGCTGAAGCAGCCTGCTGATTTCCTTTTTTGACGGTAATGACAAGATCGCGATACATACATGCCGATTTTTGGACAAAACTGACAACACTTTCCTTACCTTCCGAGCCCCGTTCAATAACGACCTTGTGACTGGGAGACTCGATGAGTCTTTCTGCCATATCACCGATAATCCTCATCTCGAACGTAAAGATATTTTCGACAAGCAACGAAGTTTCCGGATTTTGTTGAGGTTTAAATCTGGCCTTTTTCGACGAACCATAACGTGGGGCAATTGTTGTCGGCAAGTGATAGCGGAGAGTATCACCCTGCCAAAATTGAAACGTTCCATAGCGGATCGTGATCTTGGCATTCTCTTGAGGCGACAGGTTGCCAAGGTTCATTGTATAAACCCCAGGCTGTGGATTCTGAAGCATGATTGGGGCATCTCCGTCAGCAATAGCCTTTTGATACTGCTTCTCTGCTTTCTGTTTGAGCATAACCATACCCGTGAGTGTTTTGTTCCCCAGGGTAACAGTCATATCCAGTAACACTGCATCAAGCGGAAGCGGGAAGGTATAGACAACTTCCATATTTTTAGAGGTGGTGTTTCGATAGGACTGCGAGATTGAGGTAATCGCCAATGTCTCTCGTAGCTCCGCCTGTACCTGAAGCCCTTCAAAAACCGGTTGCGCTTTTCCGTTACCAGTTAGTTCAGCAAAAACGCTAAAAAGGCTAGCTCCCATCATTTACCTCCATAAATCGTATTAATAGCCATCATATTGTTTCAGCTTAACGCAGAGTAGCGACGAATCATGACGCTTAACTGCACATCGCCGGTCTCGTCGCCTGTTACCAATGAAGTAGCTTACTGACATGTCTCAGCAACTCCGTCATCTTGATTTTTCAACAATCAAAATATGCACACCCGATGCGTTTCGGCTTTCCATTATCCTTGACATACCCTTCAAACGAATAGGTTGCACCAGTGAAATCGATGGAATAATAGATTTCACCATATCTAAAAAAATCGTGTTCCTCGCCGGTATAACGGAGCATTCTTTTGCATGAACGAGCTTCATACAACCCTTCCAATAGTTCCGGATTGATTAACCGGACAACCTTTTTGAAATCCCGTTCCAGGTAAAGAGATGGCGCAATTATTTTCACCTTGCAGTACATATCCGTGAACGCTGCTTCTTTCTCAAAGCCCTCGTAATGATTGTCACTCTTCATCGCTTCAGGCGCCTGTCTTGCTTGAACCTAGGCGCGCTCAGTTCAGAATGCCTCGTTCGGTCGTATTTGTCGTAAAGTTTCACCCAGGGTGGAAACACCGCTTCTTCCGATGGCCTGCGAACAGCAATGAAACTCACCAATAGATTGTCTCCCAAACTGTCATCATGGAATACGCCGATTCGGTAGTTGCATTCCTCATTGATCTGACAAATATATTTGTTTACCGAGTTGTAATCATCCATAGTCATGACGTCACTTGAGCCATTAAAGCTATTCAGCATTCTGGATATGGTTTGCAGTTCGACACCTTGCTTAATGAGGGCTGCTGACGCTTTCTCCGCCGCCCTTAGGCCGCCATCGGTTCCATTAGCTATTCCAGCCCCGAAACGCATGATGCCGCCGCAGATTGTGACCATTACATCGACATAGTCTATACCCGTCAAACCGGGGTTTGTTATCAGGTCTGAAATTTGCCGGATCGCCAGTTGAAATACATGGTCTTGCAAAGATGTAGCATCCTGCACATTCCAAGAAGGCAGATAAGGTGGCGCCATGGAAAATTCCGATAGTATCAGCACACCGTCAAGCACCACCTTTTTAGTGTTTTCAAGTCCGGCGTTGTTGGCTTTTCTTTCCTTGGTGCGGGCTGATTCCGGTATGACAAGGAAAGTGGGAATGTTCCCCTTGTGGAGAGCGGTACAGATATCCTTCAGCAGACCGTTTTCTTCGTCAAGATCTGTCACAATAAAGACGAGATCAGGAGTGCCAAGCTTTTCCAGCAGCGGAGCTGCGTCATGGTTGTCTTGATTGGCGAAGAGCGGTAGAGATACCAACGGGAGATTGTCCGGCCCCGCAGAACCTTTCTGTGCCACTCCGACGCATTCAGCATTATTGATGCTTCCCGCCATTTTCCCGGCTGTTCTGAGGCCAAAACTACCAACTCCAATAACCCGGACTATCACATCCTGTTCAACTGATTCATCAAGCACAAACATTGTCCGTCTCCCTCTTGATACATTATATTCGGTAGAGCTTGTAAATCTCACAATGTAGTGTAATCTAACGCAGCTACGCGACAGATAGCGTCGCGCAGATACAGTGTCATGGGAGCATGCAAATGAGCGCACTTTACCGCCAATGGCTGATTTTAAAAATTCTGCCGACTCGTACTAAAATTTCCACGAATGGCATTCGCGATCGTCTTGCCAACTCTTACGGAGTTTCGACGACGCTGCGTACTGTGCAAAGAGATCTGAATGCGCTTGTGGATGATTATAAATTCCCGCTTATTTGTGATGGTGAAAAAGAAGCTGGGTGGAGTTGGAGCAAGGATGCACCGGCATTTGGCATTGCCAATATGGATCCGGTTACCGCCCTTACATTCAAGCTGGCTGAAAAGCACTTGACCCGAATGATGCCGCAGGGGGTCATAAGCGCATTGCGACCATATCTTAAAGCTGCTGATGATCGTTTGAAGGCAACAGCGGAATCTTCACTGTCACGCTGGCCGGAAAAAGTACGGGTTGTTTCCCGTAATCTGGCTACGATTCCACCGATTGTAGATGAAGAAGTTTCCGAGGTGGTCTTTTCTGCAGTATTAGATGAACTCAAATTTCATGCTGAGTACCGTACTGTGAGTGGCAGAAAGAAAACATACGAGGTTAATCCGCTGGGAATGGCATTTGTCGATGGCATGACGTATCTTGTTGCAACGCTGAACGATCATCAAGAGCCATTGTTACTGTTGCTTCATCGCTTCCTGTATGTTGAAAAATTGCTTAAGCCGGTAGTTGTGCCGGATGGTTTTGACCTCGCTTCCTATATTGCCCGGGAACTGACTTTCCCTGTTGGCGGAAACATCAAACTGGTACTGATCTTTTATAACAAATCTGACATTCAACGGCTTGAGGAGTCTCCCCTTTCTGCAGACCAAAATATTACATATCTCGAAAATGGTTTGTTTGAACTGACGGCGACGGTGGAAGAGACACGACAGCTCCACTGGTGGTTGAGAGGATTTGGTTTGCGGGTTGAGGTAATTGCCCCGGAGTCATTGCGAAAAGAGTTTACTGGCATGGCGCTCGAATTGGCGAAACGATACAATATCTCCCCATAATGCGTTTCAGGCATTATGGGGTTTGCGGGTGGAAGGAATATCTTTTGGTGTACAAACATGCTAAAACCCAAGAAAAACAAAAGCTATCGGTGGGATAATGAAAAACAACGATTCAGCTATATCCGGTATTACCGCCAGTAAATATTTTCTCCCCGTTTTTTTCCAGGTCGCCGCCTTTTTATTTCTCTGTTTCGTGTTTCTTCCTGAAACCAGCCAGGCCGAGACGGTGGAGGGGGTGGTACGGGCGGTCTATGATGGCGATACGGTATTGCTGGCCACCCGCAGCCAGAGCCGGCTCAAGGTCCGGTTGTACGGTATTGATGCGCCGGAAACCAAAAAGCCGGATCAACCGGGGCAACCGTACGGTGGAATTGCCAAGCGGACCCTGATGTACAAAATCATGGGGCGCACGGTTTTCGCCGAGATCATGGACAAGGACCAGTACCAGCGGGCAGTGGCGGTTGTGAGCTACAACGGCCGGGACATCAACCGGGAAATGGTGGCGGAAGGGATGGCCTGGGCCTACCGTAATTACCTCAAGGGGGCTTATGCCTCGGAATATATTGAAGCCGAACAGCGGGCCCGCTCCCGTCATCTCGGGCTGTGGCGCGACAACAACCCGCTGGCGCCGTGGGACTATCGCCATGCCCTCAAAAAGGGGAAGGGCGCCAAACATGGGTGGTGGTAAGCCAGATAGAACGTCGATCAGCGGGCTCTGCAAGCAGAGTTGCTGATGTTTATAAATGTTTACCAGTAGGTATGATTGTGTCTGGGCGCCCTTTTGTTTAGTGCGCCCGGGCGCATGGTGCGCAAGCGCCAGCCTGATTGGGGAGACAATCATTACGATGATGAGGAATAACCTATGACGTTCGACCGTTCCAGACCTTTTAACGATTTGCCATTACTCCCCCCGCCTCTTGACCTGGAGACCAAGGCGGTGCTGAAACAGGCAATTGCCGCAAACCGGGCTCTGGCTGATCTGAAAGGACTTGCCCGGCAGATTCCCAATCAGGGTGTGCTGATTAACGGCATCGTGTTGCAGGAAGCCCGCTTGTCGTCGGAGATTGAGAACATCGTCACCACCAATGATGAACTGTTCCGCGCCGCAGCCGATATGGAGGGAAGTGCTGATCCGCACACCAAGGAGGTTTTGCGCTATCGCCAGGCTCTTTGGACCGGGTTTCAGGGGTTACAGGAACGCCCGTTATCGACAAATTTATTCATCGACATTGTCCGCAACATCAAGCAGGCGGATATGGATATTCGCAAGGTGACCGGAACCGCCCTGAAAAACCAGCAGGGGGATGTTGTGTACACACCTCCCGAGGGAGAGCGAATTATCCGCGACAAACTTGCCAACCTGGAGAGTTTTATCCATGCCGAAGATGGTCTTGACCAGTTGGTGCGTTTGGCTGTGATTCATTATCAATTTGAGGCGATCCACCCATTTCCGGACGGTAACGGCAGAACCGGCAGGATCATCAACATTCTCTATCTGGTGGAAAAGGGGCTGCTGGATATTCCGGTGTTGTTTCTTTCTCATTATATCTTGCGTAACAAGGCAGACTACTATGCCGGATTGCGAGGGGTGACCGAGGAAGGTTCATGGGAACCGTGGGTTCTTTTTATGCTGCGGGCAATCGAAAAAACAGCCTGGAAAACCTCTACACGTGTAGAGCGCATACTTGCGATGATTGATGAGGTAAAGGTTACCGTGCAAGAGAAAGCGGGCCGTATCTACAGTAAAGATCTGATTGAAACCATCTTTATGCACCCATATTGCAAGATCAGGTTTCTTGAGGAAGCTGGCATCGCCAAACGGCAGACTGCCTCGGATTACCTGAAGACACTTGCCGCAATAGGCATCCTGCGCCCTGGAAAAGTTGGGCGTGAGGTCTATTATATCAATGATCGTCTTTATGAGGTTCTCGTTGAAGAATAGGTCGATGATTTCGACAGATCATAATTATATGTCGATTTTTTAGACTTTTTTCGACATGTTTTCAAAGCCTGTCGATTACATCGACATATTGAACTGATTTTGGGGCAAGAGTCTTTGATTGCCTTTATTACAGAAGCGGATGCCGCAATGATGCTTCTGGAGCAATTGGTGGGGCTTGGCTATTCCCGCGCTGCCGGCGCAGCAGGCTGAGGCGTTGTCGGCGACGTGGCGTCAATAACGTGAGTCTGTTTGTGATTACGATAATACTATGAATTATTTGCAAAAAACTCATAACTGCGGTATAGAACAACCTCTTTTTATCATTATTCGTCGTCAGGATGTTATGAGTCGCTACCTCACATTTGCCAACATACTCCTCACCATCGTCATCATTGCTCTGCTGGCCGCCATCAGCGGCCAGTTGCTCACCCGCCGCCTGCTCCCGGCCCCTTCACCCTCCGTGACCAAGAACAGTTCGTCCCCCGTAGCGGTTACCCCTGGCCGGAATGTGGATCTTTTGTTCTATGCTCCGATTCTGACCCAGGGAGTCTGGGGAAATGCCACCAAAGGGAGCTTGTCAGCGATTGTCAACGCTCCGGCCGGCGCTCCGGTCATGCCGGTCACTGCGCCGAGCGAACTGTTGCTGCTCGGCACCGCCACCGGTTCGCACCGGGAAACCTTTGCCCTGGTACGCCATACCGTCAAGCAGGAAGAACGGGTGTTCCGGCTGGGAGACATGGTCTTTGACGCCGGGCGGCTGGTTCAGGTGACCCGTGAACAGGCCTTCATCGTGATTAACGGTAAAAAAGTGGAGCTGTTAACCCCCATGACGCCGCCGGCGGCAACACCTTCAGCGGCTCCCGCCACAGCGCCCGCTGCCGGGAGCGGGGTCGCCAACCAGGGGGGGAACAGCTATGTGATCGACCAGCGAGCCCTGAATGCGGCGCTGGACAATCCGGCCCAGGCCATGACCGATGCCCGTCTGCTCCCGAGTCAGAAAGATGGCAAGGTGGAAGGGTTCAAGGCGTCGGAAGTCAAACCGGCCGGAGTCTTTGGCATGATCGGCATCAAAAACGGCGATGTGATCAAGAGCCTGAACGATTTTCCGATGGATGCGCCGGACAAGGCGTTGCAATCGTTCATCGCTCTCAAGGGGCAGAGCCGCCTCAAAATGGATATAATCAGGGATGGTCAACCCCAAACCCTGACCTACGATATTCGCTAGCAGCTTCGACGGAGGAACAGACGTGATACGCTCATATATGCGCACTTTTTGCATTCTGATTGTGGCAGGCATGCTGCTGATACAGCCGGCCTATGCTGCCACCAAGGGGATTATGCTCAACTTCAACGATGTTGACATCTCCACCATGGTCAAGTTTATCAGCGACCTGACCGGAAAAAACTTTGTGCTCGATGACCGTGTGAAGGGGAAAATCTCGATCTTTTCCCCCTCCAAGCTCACCACGGATGAAGCGTACAATGTCTTTGTCTCCGTGCTTGATTTAAAAGGGTTCACGGTGGTTCCCAGCGGCAAGTTCCAGAAAATCATCCCCTCGGCCGGAGCGCGTCAGTCGGGTGGTTTTACCCTGCTGCCGCCGGGGGAACAGGCGCCGGTTAACGAAAAATACATTGCCCAGGCAATCAAGATGGAAAATATCTCGGCCCAGGAAGCGTTGGCCTTTCTGCAACCGATGATTTCCAAGGATGGGCATATCTCCGCCTTTGCACCGGGTAATCTGCTGCTGATGGTTGATTCATCCCTCAATATCCGCAAATTGCAGAGCATCCTCCAGGCCATCGACACCGAGCGTGCCCGGGATGGAATGGATTTGATCTATTTGAAAAACGCGCCGGCTGAAGCAACCGCCACCACGATCCGTCAATGGCTGGGGGGCGGGGAGGCGAAAGCGCCGGGGCAGCCGACCGCCGGAGCGGGTGTGGGGGGCAGCGTCATGGCTGATCAACGCCTGAATGCCTTGCTGTTGTTCGGTAATGATAGTGTCAAGGCAGCCGTGCGTGAGATGGTGGCCAAGCTTGATGTTGCCCCGCCGGAAGCGAGCAGCAAGGTCAACGTCTATTATCTGGAGAATACGGATGCCACCGAGATGGCCAAGGTGCTGGAAGGGGTGGTCAAGGGGATGACGGCGGCTGCCACTACTCCCGGAGCTGCCGCAGCGCCCCAGGCGTCCCCCTTTGAGAGCGGCAAGGTAACCATTACGGCTGACAAGGGGTCGAATTCACTGGTGATCATGGCTTCTCCCAATGATTACGTCAATCTGCTGCAGGTGATCAAAAAGCTCGATCGCCGCAGCAAACAGGTCTTCGTGCAGGTCCTGATTGCGGAAGTCTCCATGGATAAAAACCGCCAGCTCGGTGTTCAGGCTGGCGCGGTGGCGGCAGGAACGATCGGCAAGTATCTGCAGGGTGGCGGCATGTACGATCCCTTCGGCGCCTTCAGCCAACTGCTCGGTTCCACCACCAGCGGCAGCAGCAGCGGGGGTGGAATCGCCGCCCTGGTCGGCAATAAACTCCAGAATACGACCAGGCCGGTCACCGGTGTGGCCATGTTGCAGGCGCTGGAATCAAACGGTCTGCTGAATGTGCTCTCCACCCCCAATATCCTCACTTCGGACAACAAGGAAGCCGAGATCTTCGTGGGGGAAAACGTCCCCTTTCAGGGCGCTTCCACCATTTCCACCGGTCTCTCCACCACCTCGGTGGAGCGCAAGGATATCGGTATCAACCTCAAGCTGAAGCCCCAGATCAGCGAGGGGGATTATATCCGGCTCGACATCAACCAGGAAATTTCGGCGGTCAAGGATACGGTGATTGTCGGCGCCGGCTCGACCGATCGCACCACCACCAAACGTTCAGCCAAGACCAGCATCGTGGTGAAGGATAACGAGACGGTGGTGATTGGCGGTCTGATCCAGGACCAGGAGAACAACACGGTCAACAAGATTCCCTTTCTGGGGGATATTCCGGGCATCGGCTGGCTGTTCAAGACCACCAGCAAAACGCGCCAGAAGACCAATCTGATGATCCTGCTGATCCCCCGCATCGTCAAGGATGCCGGCGACCTGCAAAAAGTTTCCGATAGCCAGAAGGAACTGTTCGGCAGCTCGGTCAAGAAAACCGATGCGGTTGATGTGCCGGGCTGGCTGGAGCAACGCACGGTAAAGCCGGCTCCCGCGCTGCAACCACCGGCTGCACCTGTGCTGGTGACCCCTCCGGGAGCTGCCGCGCCATGAACGAGCATCTTGCCGATCAGGAACTGATCCAGAACGCCGAGCGGCTCGGGATTCCGTATCGTAGCGTCGTGGCGGTCGATGATACCGATCCGCTGCTGTTGGCCAGGATTCCGCTCAGCTATGCCCGGGCCAATACCCTGCTCCCTTTGCGGGAAGAAGAGGGAGTCGTGCAGGTGGCGATTGCCACTCCGGCCACCCTGCTGATCCTGGATGAACTGCAGCTGACCTTTGCCAAGCCGGTGTCACCGGTACTGGTGGGGAAGCAGGCGCTGAGCGATGCCATCAATACCATCTATGCCGGTGTCTCCGGCACTGCCCGGGAAGTGTTGCAGGAGCTGGAGGCGGAAGATCTTTCCACGGTTGCCACCGCGCTGAACGATCCCCAGGATCTGTTGGATCTGACCGATGAAGCGCCGGTGATTCGCCTGCTCAACTCGATTCTCTCGGAAGCGGTCAAGGAACGGGTCAGTGACATTCACATCGAACCGTACGAGCGGGAACTGCTGGTACGCTTCCGCATCGACGGCATTTTGTACGAAAAGCTGACTCCCCCCAAGATTATTCAGGATGCCTTGATCTCCCGCATCAAGATCATGTCCGGTTTGAACATCGCCGAAAAGCGCCTCCCCCAGGACGGGCGCATCCGGGTGCTGGTGGCTGGCCGGGATGTGGATATCCGTGTCTCGATTCTGCCGACCTACTATGGTGAACGGGCCGTGCTCCGTCTGCTGGATAAGAAAAAAGGGATTCTCTCCCTCTCCGATATCGGGCTGGGAAGCTCCGGTGTGGCGACCATGGAACGGATGCTCTCCCGTACCAGCGGCATTATCCTGGTTACCGGACCGACCGGCAGCGGTAAGTCGACCACCCTGTATGCGGCGCTCAACCGGGTCAATTCCAGCGAAAAGAACATCATTACCATTGAAGATCCGATCGAATACCAGATCAAGGGGATCGGCCAGATTCAGGTCAACCCCAAGATCGAGCTGACCTTTGCTGCCGGATTGCGCTCCATCCTGCGCCAGGACCCGGACATCATCATGGTCGGTGAGATCCGCGATGCGGAGACGGCTGAAATTGCCATCCAGGCCAGTTTGACCGGCCACCTGGTGCTCTCCACCCTGCATACCAATGATGCCGCCACTGCCGTCACCCGTCTGGTGGACATGGGGATCGAGCCGTTCATGATCGCCTCGTCCCTCTCCGCCGTGGTGGCGCAACGTCTGGTGCGGACGATCTGTCCCGATTGCCGTGAAGCGTACACGCCGGTGGAACAGTACGCCGGTATCACCCTGCCGCCGGTGCTGTATCGTGGCCGAGGCTGCGACAAATGTTTTGGTCACGGAACGCTCGGCCGGACCGCCATTTATGAAATCATGCCGGTGGACCAGGAACTCTGCTCCATGATCATCCAGCGTGCCCATGCCGGTCATATCAAGGAATATGCGGTTGCCCACGGCATGAAGACCCTGCGTGACGACGGTCTGGCGCGGGCTGCCGCCGGGATCACCACCATCGAGGAAGTGCTGCGCGTTACCCAGGAAGATTATGCCGACGTTCCGCTATAAGGCATACAGCGCCAACGGCAGCACGCGGGAAGGGACGATTGACGCCGACTCGGAGCGCCAGGCGCTGCAGACCCTCAAGGGCCAGGGTCTGCTCCCCCGCGAGATTTCCAGTGCCGGAGATTCAGTTGCCACCAGTTCCTCCTTCTCGTTCAAGCGCGGCATAACCACCGCCGATCTTTCCCTGTTTACCCGCCGTCTGGCCACCCTGGTCGCGTCATCGGTGCCGCTGTTTGAGGCGATCAGTTCGCTGTACGATCAGCAGGAGAGTGGCGAGCTTAAAAAAGTGTTGTCGCGGGTACGGGATCGCATTGCCGAAGGGGCCTCACTTTCCCGCGCCTTTGCCGCCGAACCGGTGGTATTTAGCGAGAGTTATGTCAGCATGGTGGCGGCCGGTGAGGCGAGCGGCGCGCTCGACACGGTGCTGGACCGGTTGGCAGATTTCCTGGAAGAGCAGGAACAGGTCAAGAGCCGCGTTACCTCGGCCCTGGCTTACCCGATTCTGATGATGCTGGTTGGTGGCGGGGTAATGATCTTCCTGTTGACCGTGGTGATTCCCAAGATTGTGGTGATCTTTGAAGACAGCAAAGCTGCCCTGCCGTTCCTGACCATTGCCCTGATCAAGGTTTCCCATCTGCTGCGCAGCTGGTGGTGGATTCCGACCCTGGTAATCATCGCCAGTGTGCCGCTCTACCGCAAGGCGATGCTGCGTGACGCGCCCCGTCTCAAACGCGATACGTTGTTGCTGCGGCTCCCGTTGGCCGGCAGCATGCTGCAGCATCTGTTGCTCTCCCGTTTTGCGCGGGTGCTCGGGCTACTGCTGGCCAGCGGTGTGCCGATTATCCGGGCGCTGGATATCACCTCGGAAGTGCTGGTCAACCGGACCTTCCGCACCTTTTTGCGGGGAACCATGGAAGAGGTGGCGGAAGGTTCGGCGCTGTCGGCCTCGCTGCGCAAGAGTCCGCTCTTTCCGCCGCTGTTGGTGCATTTGATCTCGGTCGGTGAAAAGGGGGGTACGCTGGAGACGATGTTGCTGAAAGCCGGTGTGGCCTATGAGCGTGAGTTCAATACCCGCCTTACCCGTTTGATGGGGTTGATGGAGCCGCTGCTGGTGCTCGGAATGGGGGTAGCGGTCGGCATCGTGGTCATGGCGGTACTGCTGCCGATTTTCGAGATGAACCAGCTGATCAAGTGATTCACCACTATTTTTTCAAAAAAATGCATTTTTTGTAAATTTATGATTGACATGTCTAGGATTTTTAAGCTATAAGGTAAGTCCTTTTAGCCCAGGTAGCTCAGTCGGTAGAGCAGAGGATTGAAAATCCTCGTGTCGGCGGTTCGATTCCGTCCCTGGGCACCACTTAACACCTAATATCGGTAGATATTTTAGAAAGCCACCTAGAAATAGGTGGCTTTTCTGTTTTCTACTGTTGCGAAAACTGTTGCAGCACCACTATTTTAATTGGCCGACAACTGCTCTACCTCACATACTGCATGATGGTGTAGTTCCTCGCTCCAAAGAAATGGACACGGTAAAGGTGCTCCCCTGGCCCACCTTACTGTCAACTCGTATCTCCCCACCATGATTCTTGATAATTTCGTTGCTGACGGAAAGCCCCAGTCCTGTACCCCTGCCAGCTTCCCTGGTGGTGAAGAACGGCTCGAAAATGCGCAACAGGTGATGATCGGGAATTCCGCAGCCGGTATCACTGAATGAAACAAATATCCGTTCTTGTGCGTGCCAGCTCCGCACCGTGATTTCCCCTTGAGCATTGGTGGCATGGAGTGCATTGCCCAGCAGATTCATGAACACATGATTGAGTTGTTGCGGGTAGCAGAGGAGCTGCGGCAACTCGCCGTAGTCACGCTTTACCATTGTCATGTGCTTCATTTCGCTCTTGGCATTGTTCAGAGTGCTTTCCAGACATTGGTTAATGTCCGTGAGTTTCAGTTCTGAATGATCCACTTGCGAGAAGCATTTCAAAGCCATTACGACACTCTTTACCCTTTCTACCCCCTCCATGGTTTCCTGGATCATATCGGGAATATCTCTGATAATTCGCTCTATCTTCAGTTGATTCCGAACCGTCTGCAACTGCTCGACTTCTTCAGACTCTGGTTTTGCGGAAATCAGCGCCGTCTGCTGCGCCTCGATAAATATCAGAAGTCTCTCGCAATACTTGCCGAGCGAAAAAACATTGCTGGAGACAAAGCCGATCGGGTTGTTGATTTCATGGGCGATTCCCGCCGTCAACTGGCCGATCATGACCATCTTTTCCTGCTGTACCATCTGTTGTTGCGTCGGTTTGAGTCCGTCCAGGACTGCTTCCAGCTTTTCTATTCGCATCTTGCCATGCTGTTCGAAAATCCCGTCGTGCTCTTCCACGACCTGTTGTGAACACAGAACATCATCAAGGATGTCGTTGGCTGGTGACTTGAGGATGATTTTTTTTGAGGTTGCCATAGCACACCTATGTGAAATGAAGTAGCATTCGATCAAGCAAAAGTGCTTCTACAGTGCTGCTGTCCCGGTAGTTTCTGCCGTCCTCTCATGGAGAAGCATCATCAATGTGTTCTGCAACAGATCTAACGCGTACGGTTTCTGAATTATTGAGGCATGTTTATCATCACCAATCTCGCTCATAATTTCCTCAGTACTGTAACCACTGTAGATAACAACCGGAATTAACGGAGAAATTTCACGCAGAATACGATACGTCTCGACGCCTCCCATCACTGGCATAAGCATATCCAGCAGGATTATATCGATTCCGTTTTCGTTTTTGCGATAGATCTCAAGTGCTTCGCGACCATTGGATGCGGTAACAACCGAAAAACCCATCGCATCCAGCAATTCGGCGCCTATGGCACGTAGCGACTCTTCGTCATCTACCAGCAAGACAGTGCCATTACATTTTTCCAGTGAAAAAGAGACGACTGCTGGCGAGGTGTCAACCGAATGTGGGGTGGCAGTGAGAGGAAGCAAAACTTTGAACGTCGTACCTTCATCAACGGTGCTGAATAGCTGTAATGCTCCGTCATGTGCCTTGATACTACCGAGCACAGCTGACATCCCCAGGCCACGTCCTGTGAACTTGGTTGTAAAAAATGGCTCAAAAATACGTTTTTTGGTTTCATCGTCAATACCGCAGCCAGTGTCAGAAACTTCCAGACTGGCATATTCCCAGGCCGGAATTGCTTTGCCCATAAAATCTATATCAGGTTGTTCCGCCAGAATTATGGTTTTTTTGAGGACAACTTTGATTGTTCCGTTCTTATCACCAATCGCCTCGGCCGCGTTGATGATCAGGTTCATGACAATTTGCTGGATTTGGGCATTATCCCCGATTAGTTCATGTATATCCCGATTGCAATCAAGCTCTACCACGACGTTCTTTTTGAGGGCCGATTGGAGCATCTTCACGACATCGTCCACCAGTAGCCACAGATTGACCCTGGTTTGGACATGCGGAGTTTGCCCCGCGTAGGCCAGCATTTGCCGACAGAGTGCGGCAGCGCGATTTCCGGCGTCTTCAATAAGCTGAACGCGATCTTTATCAGACATGCCGGAATCACAATTCTCCTTAACCAAATAGCAATGCCCAAGGATGATCGTCAGAATGTTGTTAAAGTCGTGGGCGATACCTCCGGCCAGAACTCCGAGGCTCTCCAGCTTTTGCGTCTGCTGAAATTGCTCTGCCAACCGAAGTCGTTCTTCCTCAGTCTTCAGATGCTCGGTAACATCGTGCGCAATGTGAACGCTGGCCGTTATTCGACCCTCAGCGTTATAAAGTGGCGACACCGTAATATCGAATACACCGTTTAAATTGCTCTCTTCAATGCGCTCGGAATACCCACATCCGTCCTGTATCATTCTGACATATGGGCAACCAGCGTGTGGAATTGCTAAATCGTGCATTACTTCGTAGCATTTCCGCCCCACTATTTTGTCCAGAGGCACTCCACACTGGTGCGCCATTGCTTTATTGGCCCGTGTGATGGTGTGGTCGAGATCAATGATGGCAATCAAATCGGGAACCGCATCGAAGGTTCGCTCCCAATCCTGTTTTGCCAAAAGATCAGCAGCAGCCTGCCTGCGGGCTACTATCAATGACCAGGTTGTTAATGCATACTTGACGGTACGAGGCAGCTCGTTAAATGCCACCGGCGATTTGGTAATATAATCATGGGCGCCGAGCTTCATTGCCTCAACAGCAACCTGTTCACTGCCTTGCGATGTCATCAGGATAACCGGCCACGATCCGGCAGCCATAACAACCAATTCGCTGCCATTTCCATCAGGCAACCGGTAGTCGGTCAAAACAAGGCTGGGAGAGTGCCGTTCAATGGCGGCCGTCGCATCGCACATGCTGTCGGCAACCTTCAGGCGATATTCCTCCGGCGCATCCTCAAAAGCGCGCAGAATAAGCTCGGCGTGATTGTTGTCATCTTCAACAACCAATATCAGTGGATCATTGTAATTATCTGTCAACATGGGCAGTTCCTTTACCTGATTCGTTCTAATCTGCGGCTAAAAACCAACCCCCCTCAGTCCCCCCTTATCAGGGGGGAAGCTTATAGGCACTCCCCTGATAAGGGGAGCGGGGAGGGGTTTACCAAGGCCTCTTGTTCCAGGCCAACCAGTAAAACCCCAGATCCTTTAGAAGTTTGCTGAATTCAACGAAACTTACCGGCTTGGTCACGTAGCTGTTGGCGTTGTATTCATATGCCATCGCCATGTCCCGCTCGGCATCAGAGGTCGTCAGGACAACTACCGGCATTGGCCTCAGGAACTCGTCACTCTTGACAACTTTGAGTACTTCCAGCCCGTCTATCTTGGGCAGACGCAAATCGAGCAGCATCAGGTGCGGCAGGGGGAATTGCTTTCTCTCGGAATATTTGCCGCGGCCGTACAAATAATCCAGCGCCGCTTCTCCATCCTCAACATGGACGATGCTGTTAGCCACCTGGAAATCGCTCATATTGCGCATTACCAGCTCGGCATGATCCGGGTTGTCTTCCACCAGTAATATTGTCAACGGTTCACCGTTCATTGTGTTATCTCCTTACATTCAAACTTTATCTGTCTGTTAACGTCCGATTTTGTGCTTCTACCACTTCTCTCCTACCGTAAAGCAAAACCTGCTCCCCATCCCAACCCCTTCTGACTCCACCCACACCCGGCCGCCATGCGCCTTGATGATCCGCTTGACCAGCGCCAGGCCAACACCGCTGCCTTCGCTTTTGGCATCCAGCTTGTTGAACAAGCCAAAAATTCTTTCATGGTGGAGAGGGTCAATGCCTTTGCCATTGTCGCTGACAAAAAAGACGCACTCAGTAACGTCTTGCCTTGTACCGATCTCTATACGGGGCAAAGACTGCCCCCCCCTGTATTTTATGGCATTCTCGATCAGGTTCTGTACAACCTCCGCGATGCGTTTCTGATCGCCAAAAACTGCCGGGAGCTTCGGCTGAACCACTACCTCAGCGTGACTCAGCTTGAGTGGCCCTGCCAGTTGCAGGAGGGTATTGTTGATTACACTGTTCATATCCACCTGCACAGTAGTGCCCATTGTTTGCCCTGAGCGAGACAAGGCCAACAGGTCGTCAAGCAGAGCTGTCATCTTCCCGGCGGCACTCTCAATACTCTTCAGATCATCATGGACATGGGCAAGTTTACCCGTTTCAATATCATTCAAGATCATACCGGCATAGGTCTGGATGGTGATCAACGGGCTTTTAAGGTCATGTGAGACGGTATAGTTGAAACTTTCCAGTTCTCTGTTTTTGGCCTGCAGCTCATTTTCAACACGCTTGTTCTCTGTGATGTCGCGCATGATGGTTGATATACATTCAAGCTTACCGTTGGATGATTTGTGAGCAATGAGGACTTGGGAAACTGGGATTACCCGGCCAGTGCGACTTTGCATGCACGACTCGCCGCTCCATATACCGGTACGAATGGCCGTGGGTATTCCTTCGGTCAAAGTGGGATTGCTGGCGAGGTTGGCATGGAATTCTGTGATGACGGTTTTAGTGATATCCTCGTCAGTGCCCACGCAGAGGAGAACAGCGCGGCAGGCTTTATTGGCGTAGAGGTGGAGTCCGTCAGGATCGGCAATGCCAACCATGTCTGGAGTGGCTTCGATGATGGCAACCATACGATCTCGTTCGGCTTCCAGAAGCGTGCGTTTGGTGATGTCCAGATTTGCTCCACTGATTGTAATAGTTCGCCCGGCAGCATCTTTGGTAACGGACACGTGTACAGACACATACTTAACAGTGCCGTCTCGGCAAAAAATGCGCGTTTTGGATTGTGCATAATAATCCGGATCAGCTGTTGACACGGCTTTGGCTAACTCTTCACCAACCATAGAAGCATCATCCGGATGCACAAATTTAGCGGCAAAAACCTCGGCGGACATCGTATTACCGCCTTCCAGTTCGGAGGTAGTGCCATGGAGAGTAAAATAGTGGTCTGAGAATAAAAAGAATCCGTTTATAACGTCATATTCCCATTCAAACAGCTGTACCATGCGCATGGCATGAGAGAGTTTTTGTCTGACTTCGTTCAACGATTCTTCAGACTTCTTCCGTTTGGTGATGTCTTGAGCACTGGTTCGGAAACCAAGCGAACAACCAGTTGCATCCAGAATTGGTTGCCAGAAAACGGATCCCCAGAATCTAGAACCATCTTTACGCAAAAAAATGATTTCCATACTGTCACTGCTGCCTTGCATCGCTTCCTGGAATTTCCCCCGAACAGTGGCGATGTTTTCCTCTGCGATCACCATGGCTAAAAAATCTTCAGCAGCAAGACATTCTTCAGGCGTGAATCCTGTTAAAACTCTTGAATATCGATTTATCCATATCAGTTTTCCTGCCGGACTAAACCAGGCTTCCCAGCTTGCCGCATAATTTGCGATTGCTTTAAATTTTTGTTCACTCTCGCATAGCGACATTTCCATCTGCTTGCGGTCCGTTATATCGGTCAGGAATCCGTGCCAAAGCACGGATCCGTCCTTTTCCCGCTCTGGTATCGAGTCGCCAAACAGCCAGCGCATCGTGCCATCGTCAAACGTCACTCGATACTCATGCCTCCATAGGGTCAAGTCGCGTGCTGAGGTCCGGATAGAGACAATAACGCCATCGTAGTCGTCAGGGTGAATCATGCTAAATATTTTGAATCCGTCCTCGATGGCCTCCTCCGGGCCGACCCGGAAAAACATACGGGTTGCTTCACTGAGATAAGGAAAACAGGAACTGCCGTCGGGGCGCAAACGATATTGATAAAGGATCCCCGGCACCCTGCTGGCTATTTTCTGCAGGAGATTCAGTGCGTCTTCTCTTTCTATTTCCGCCTTCTTGCGCTTTAGGATGTCTTCAATAACAGCAATAAAAAACTTCGGAGTGCCATCAGCATTGTGGGTAAGCGACAAGGTAGCATTGCCCCAAACAATCCCCCCTGATTTGTTTACATAACGTTTCTCTGTGGCGTAAGTCGATATTTGACCCGCCAGCATCTGACTCACACCGTGAACACTGACCGGCACATCATCAGGGTATATGATCTCCTTGAACGATGTGGCACACAGTTCATCACTCGTGAATTCAAGGATAGAACAGAGCTTGTCATTGACCTCCACAATACGGCCATCAGGCGTTGCCCGCATAATTCCAACTGCTGCATGATCAAAGATTGCCCGGTAATTTTCTTCTCGTAGTGCCGAGGTTTCCAGTAAGCAATTGAAGGCACTTATAAGATTGCCTATTTCGTCATTTCTATCTACGGCAAGAGGCTGAGGCTGCTGGTTCGTATCAGTCATGGCGCTGATTGCAGCCACTGTCGTAAACAGCGGTGAAAGCAAGCGTCGCAACATCCACCAGGTAAGTCCGCCTGCAAACATGGTCAGTATGATCGCAGCCCACAAAATATGGCTTTGTATTTTGTGGATAGGAGCAAAGGCCTCTGCGGTGGGCAGCGCGGCGACTACGTACCACCCCGCCACGGGGACACGTTTAGCCGAGGATAGCATTTCCAATCCAAGTGAATTGACTAACACACCCGTTCCCTCGTAGCCCTGAATAAAACGGTCAATCAACTTGTCGGCACCAGGGGGAGGGGACTGTGTCATGACGAGGCGCTTTTCGGTTGCGGTGACAATCAAGCGGTACTGAGGTGCCACAAGCAGATAGCCGCCGGTCTTCCCGTAACGATTATCCGTTATCACGTCCAGAAAACTGGACTGTTGAAGTATGGTCACCCCCACCAAAACGCCGATCACCTTTCCTTGTGTATTGCGCATCGGCACCGATAAGCTGAATACCGGAGTACCAAGCTTCTTGCCCATGGCCGGTCGACCGATCATCGACTTTCCGACTTTGATGGGAACAATAATGGAATCTATGTCCATGTAATTTACACCGACACGACCAGTAGACAGCGGGACATCGGCAACCGCAACGCCATCAATGCCGGTGGCGAATACGCCACCATTAAACAGTATCTGCAGTATGTGAATCGGCGTGCAATAATGACCCACCTTTGGCTCTAATCGGCGTCCAA